>NZ_JAIXYH010000087.1 GCF_027490375.1 Flavobacterium sp. | reverse complement strand
GGTTACTAAGACAAGGTTCTGATAAAGCAAAGAAGCGCGGTCGAAAGGCCGCGCTTTTTTTATGCACGTTTTTCTGGAAAAGTTTTTAGATGACGTTGAAATGCGGGAACGATTTTCTGCGTAAGGGACGGCAGCGGAAAGCTTGTGCAAATGGAGCTTTAGAGCTTGCGCTTTGACTTGGCGACCGGAGGAAGCCAAGAGCTAAGCTTGCAAGCGCTTAGCTCTTTTTGGACAACTTGCAGCGAACGGCGCGACCCCGCAGTGTGATATAAACGCGTAAGGATGCAAAAACGGGGATACGCCCAAATAAGTTGTAATTCTATGTGCTTTGATTTCTTTCTTTCGAACAGTAGCTTTTTAGCGGAAGTGGTAATCGGGAGTATAAGCGTAATTTAAACACAATAAAAAACCCCTTTTCGGTGGAAAAGAGGTCTTCATTATTAAAAAATTTAAAACTAAAAAGTAGTAGCGATATCAATTTTGGGAACTGATAAAACCGAGGTAAATGTATTAATTTATAATGAATCTAATGTTAAATCGTAAAAAAGTTTGTGCCGATTTTTATCTACAATTTTTTATCTCTTTGTTTTGATTTAGTCGAGTTCATATTCTAAACGCACGGTTATACGAGCCGTTTTGTTTTTTGAATACGTATCGTTGATTCCACCGTAACTATCTTCTTCGGTGCTCCCTTGGCCCGTAATTTGAAATACGCCGAGTGTGGCCCGCTTCATTTTACCAAGATCGCCATTACCCGTTTCAACTATTTTTTCGGCACGTTCGCGGGCGTCCTTCGTTGCGCTTTCAATAAGGCTCTGTTTTAGTCCAGGAAGTTTGGAGTAGGTGTATTGAACTGAGTTCGAACTTAATTCAACGCCGCTATTAATTAGCTCCGAGGTTTTGTTGGAAACCTGTTCGATGCGTTTCATTAAATCCGGGTTGTTTTTAGCCGAAAATACAATTGTTTGGCGCGCTTCGTAACCGTCGAAAACTTGAGTGTATTGATTTTGATAGGTGTTATTTGGATTTTCAATTCGTACTTCGCGAAATTTCTTTTCGAAGCTTATTGCTCCAAATGAAAACTCATTACTCTTGAATCCTTTTCCAATGAAGAAATTAGAAACCGTTTTCTGATCGCTTGTAATTTTGTTATAAGCTGTTTTGATGTCTGGCGAGTTCGTAGTAAAACTTGCCGACCACAAAATTTCATCAGAAACAAAGTCTTTTGCTCCCAATCCGATGACAGAAATACTGTCTTCGTTCGCATTTCGATTTCTGAACGAACTGCCTAAAATAGCAGCAGTGGCAATCATGGCCACACCGATGATTGCCGTACTTAAAATTCGTTTATCCATTTGATAAAGTTTTGGTTAGGTGTTAGTATAACGCTAATTTTTCTAGTAACGTATAGCGAACATCGCGCCAAAATATTTCTAGGGAATTGAATTTAATTTCTTTTTTTTCGAAAAAAATCGAGTAGCAATTGCGATGCCTCAAATGCTAGCGGTCCGCTCGAAACTGTTGTTCTCGGATGTAACTGCGCTCCCATTGCTCGGTAGCCCCGCTTGCTGTCTTCTGCAGCATAAACTATCCGTGAAATCTGACTCCAATACAACGCTCCTGCACACATTTGGCAGGGTTCTAAGGTTACGTACAGCGTACAGCCCGTCAGGTATTTTCCACCCAAATAATTAGCGGCAGCAGTGATTGCCTGCATTTCGGCATGCGCGGTAACATCGTGGAGCAGCTCGGTTAAATTGTGTCCGCGGGCAATTATGGTGTTCTTAGCAACAATGACAGCACCAACCGGAATCTCGTCGCGATCATAGGCTTGTTGTGCTTCAAATAAGGCCTGACGCATAAAATGTTCGTCGTCAAAAACTTCAATCATGCTTTTCTCGTAAGTAATCCTCAAAGTAAAGGCGTCCGTCGATTAACAACGGAAAAAATTTTGCCAAAAAGCTTATTTTTATTTTGTCTAAATAAATTAGCCTGCTATTTTTGCACTCAAATTCTATGAAATTGAAATCACTCGCTGTATTCTCCGCCTTTTTGTTCTCTGTCGCTGCATTTAGTCAAGATGCTGACCTCGCTTTAAATGATACCATCAAGCAGCTCGATAACGTAATTATTGAATCCACAACAAATACGGGTCGTATTATCGGACCAAAGGACAACATCATCTACAACGGAAAGAAATCTGAAGTATATGTTGTTTCTAATTTAACGGCCAATACGGCTAATAACAATGTTCGACAATCGCTCATTAAAGCACCAGGCTTGCAGATTTGGGAAAACGACGGCAGTGGCGTGCAAGTAAATATCGGAGCACGCGGTTTGAGTCCGAATCGCAGTTGGGAATTCAACGTGCGTCAGAATGGCTACGATATTTCATCAGATGTTTTCGGTTATCCGGAAGCGTATTACAATCCGCCGCTCGAAGCTGTTGAACGTATCGAGTTCGTGCGTGGTGGTGCTTCTCTACAATTCGGACCTCAATTTGGAGGAACTGTGAATTACATCTTGAAGAAGAATCACGACAAACCTTTCTCATTTACGACTTCAAACACGGTTGGTTCATATGGTTTGTTGAGTTCGTTTAACATGATCAGCGGAAAAGTGGGCAAATTCACGTACAGCGCCTACAACCAATCGCGTAGTGGGAACGGTTGGCGCGACAACAACCGTTTTAATGTTCGCAATTCGCATATTAATCTGGGATACGAGTTTAACGACAAGCACAAGCTACTTTTCGAATATACCAACATGAATTACGTGGTGCAACAGCCAGGAGGTTTAACCGATGAGCAGTTTCGCACGGATGCGCAACAAAGTGCCCGCAAGCGTAACTGGTTTAATGTGCCGTGGAATGTTTTCGCGCTGAAATACAACGTAGCTATAAACGAGTCTTTCTCCATTAATAACACCTTGTTCGGTTTGATTGGCGAGCGTAACAGCGTAGGAAATACCGAACAAATAACAAATCCTGATGTAGTCGATCCAGCTACAAACGATTTTAAAAATCGTCGTCTTGATCGCGATTATTACGCAAACATCGGTCTTGAATCGCGCGCTTTGTACAAATACCAACTTTTTAACCTCACCCAAAATCTAGCTTTCGGCGCTCGTGTGTACAACGCAAACACCGTTCGCAAGCAAAACGGACGCGGTACAACGGGCTTTGATTTCGATCTAACCGAGGTAGGCAATTACACCCGACGCCTTCATTTTAAAACCAATAACATCGCTTTATTTGCCGAAAACACATTCTCGTTCACCGAAAAACTTCGCGTAACGCCTGGCGTACGTATGGAGTATGTGGAAAACGTGGCAGTTGGACTATTTGCCGTAAATCAAGGCAATGGCGTTTATTTGCCAGAACAGCGAAACAACCGCAACTTTTTCTTGGC
Source organism: Flavobacterium sp. (assembly GCF_027490375.1). Taxonomy (GTDB): domain Bacteria; phylum Bacteroidota; class Bacteroidia; order Flavobacteriales; family Flavobacteriaceae; genus Flavobacterium. The sequence continues at coordinate 11,787 of NZ_JAIXYH010000087.1, read as the reverse complement.
TGGAGTAGGAGTAGAGTACGACGTTACCAAGCGCATTCAAGCATACGGAAACATTTCGCAATCGTACCGTCCGGTTTTGTTTGGCGATCTAACCCCACCGGCAACAACCGATGTAGTCGATGAAAATCTAAAAGATGCTTCGGGCTACAACATCGATCTGGGTGTTCGTGGAAAAATCCTTAAGTTCTTCACTGCCGATGTGAGCTATTTTTATATGCGTTATAACGATCGTATTGGTGTAGTATCACAATTTGTAGACAACAATCCAGCAAACGGCACCTTTCAGTTCAGAACTAATTTAGGTTCGAGCATTCACAAAGGGGTAGAATCGTCTTTAGACCTTAACGTTACCGAAGCATTCAAACTTGCCGAACGTTTCGGAACGCTAAACATCTTTGGAACACTTTCGTGGATCAGCGCACGTTACAACGATTTCCGAGTAACTTCAACTACAGGAACAGCACCAAACGTAACGATTACCGAAACCAATTTGTCGGGCAATCGCGTAGAAAATGCACCGAGATACATTCACACCATCGGATTAACTTACACCAAATCGGGTTTTACTTTCTCGACTTCGGGCCGTTTCAACTCTGCAGTGTACACCGATGCACAAAATACGGTTGCACCTTCAGCAAATGGCAATGTGGGTAAACTCGATAAATACCAAGTTTTCGATGTGTCTCTGGCGTATAATTTCCTGAAGAAGTACACGGTTACCGCAGGTGCCTCGAATTTCACCGACGAAACATATGCTACCCGTCGCGCAGGAGGTTATCCAGGACCGGGTATTTTGCCTGGCGAAGGGCGCACTTTTTATTTGGGTTTAACGGCAAGTTTCTAAAAATTGAAAAAACGCTTGCTTTATTGTAGGCGAATATATTTCGAGATCTCGCCCGTAGATGAGCAACCTATTTTAGATATTCCTTTTTCGCTTTCAAAGATCCACTTAGCCGTGAGTATTTAAGCTATACGGCAAAGAATGCCTCAAGCTCTTTTAGTGTTTCTTCGCTGGTGCGAATGTCTTTTACAATTTCTCCTTTGCTTAAAGCTACAATACGGTTAGAAACTTCTACCGTATGGTTCAAATCGTGACTCGAAACCAAAACAGTAATGTTCGGATCGGCAGCTAAATCGCCAATGATTTTCTTCAAGCGAAACTGCGTTGTTGGATCTAAATTTGCAAACGGCTCGTCGAGCACCACAACTTCCGGATTTCCAATCAAGGTTCCGATAATCCCGACTTTTTTCTGATTTCCTTTGCTAAAATCGCGGATGTACTTCTTGCTGTTCAAAATTTCGTCGTTGAAAAACTCGCTGTATTTTGCCAGTGTTTGGTCGACATCCGATTTATTCTGCCCGCGCAATTCTCCGATAAAGTAAAAGTATTCCTCGGGTGTTAAGTAGCCAATCAAAAAGCTTTCGTCGAGAAATGAAGCGGTTTTGGTTTTCCATTGCTCGCTAACATTTACTTGAATGTCTTTTATAGATACACTACCCGTTGTAGACTGAATCAAATCGAGCAATAAACTGAAGAAGGTGGTTTTTCCAGCACCGTTGTTTCCGACCAAGCCAAAGCTTTCGCCTCTCGGGATTTCAAGTGAAGGAATGTTTAAAACCGTTGTTGTTCCGTATTTTTTGGTAAGATTATTTACTGAAATCATAGTATTAGTTTTTTTCTTTATAAGCAGCTAGCGTAGCGTATTTTTCTGTTTTATAAGTTTTTACAATCAAGTTGAACATTTTGTCGCGGAACAGGAATCCAATGACTCCTAAAAGCGCTACAAGTGCTATTCCTTCATAGGTTCCTAGCAAAACTTTTCCCGCCATGAAAACAGCCATCGGAAGTAAAAGCTGCGGTAGCGAAATAAGTAAGGTTCTAACATTAAACGCTTTGCGGTCTCCAAAAGCACCTTTTGCCGAAGTCAAGTCGATTGGTGTCTTCGTATATGCACCGCCCCAAAGCACCAAATACGAGTTTACTCCAATATTGTAAATAGCTGCCGCCACTACAATGAGATAAATTTCCAATCCAAAAAACAAGTAAAATGAACCTAGAACCGTAGCCACAAGCGTACCAATTACCATAAGCCACCATTTTGAGCTAATGTAATCGCGATACGGCACGTTTTGGGTCATCATCAACGGATAGTAAGCGCTGTCCCAACTCGGAACAAACTGTCCGAACGAAATCAAGAATCCGCCACTCACAAATATTCCTGCAAACATGTGCATTGCCGGATTGTCGTAAGCGTCAATCGCTCCATTAAAGAACAGCAAACCGTAAAACAAGAACAAAATACTCATGGTTGCTGTAGTTTTTGAACGCTTGTTTCTGCGAATCATACGAATGTCGTTCTTCAAAAAGCTGCCTAAGGTTCCGTATTTGTTCAACCAGGTGTAATTTTCCGTTTGTGCAACCGCAATTTCTTTCTTTAAACCAACATCCAAATACAATTGGCCAAGCAAATATTTATAGGTCATGTAATACACTCCAATAACCAAGGCCACAGTAACTAATACCGTAAGCGGTTGGTCGAACAAAGCATAGAAGATAGGCTTGGTGTAAATGGTAATATCAAACAACCCAAAATACTGCGAAGCGGCAATTGCACCTAAAAGCGTGATAAAGGTGTAAAACAATCCGTCTTTATTAGCAATGAGAATGTTTAGGTAGTTATTGAAGTATATCAACGCTGTCATCGCCACAAACCAAAGCGTAACCGATAGCGGATCGTATCCTTGCACATATAACACTATGGTAAACGGTAAGAAAAAGAAATAATGCAGCACGTTGAAGTACGAAATCGAAGTTTTGGCCAGCGAAAAATGCACCACATACGAACGCGTAACGGGCAATATCAGCATGGGGCGAATGTTCATAACGGGTAATTTCTGCAGCATTTGCCTAAACACTAAATCCATCAAGAAATAGTAAATCAGAAACTGAGAAACAACCACAACAGGATCTTGATTGGTTACGTCTTTAATGATAAAGAAAGAACCAATACCCAAAATCAAGAAACAACCACCAAAATATATGGCTGCAAGGCCAATTAAAATTTTAATTGCTATTTTCTGAGTAAATGCTGCCGAACGAAAAAAGCTTTTCCATTCCAGCCATAAAATCTTTTTATACATAGTTTACCGCTTGATTTGGTTGTTAGATGGCAATCTCGAAACTTTGTTACAAGAAGGCGATTCTAAAAGTAGAATTTTTTCGCTTAACACAAAAAGAAGCCGCCGCCTAGTGTACAATTTTTTTTAATCCATACTCCGTTCCGCTATCTTTGCGCAAATTTTTTTTATGTCAAGCTTTTTTAAACTCCATATAAAAGAAGTGAAACGCGAAACCGATTCTTGCGTTTCTATTGTCTTTACAATTCCAGAACCGCTGCAACAACATTACCAGTACGTTTCTGGCCAATACGTAAATCTAAAACTCACACTCGACGGTCAGGAAATTCGCCGCGCGTACTCCATTTGCTCGTCACCAAACGAAAACGAATTACGTATCGCCGTAAAAGCCGTTAAACACGGAGCTTTTTCGAATTTCGCCAACCAACAACTCAAAGCGGGTAGCGTTATCGAGGTAAGTGCACCCGAAGGCCGTTTTATAGTCGACGCCGAAAAACCTCCACACAACATCGCGGCTTTTGCTGCGGGAAGCGGAATTACGCCGGTAATGTCGATCCTAAAATCGGTCTTAGCATCCGATCCAAACAGCACGTTTTTATTGGTGTACGGAAATAAAAGCCCGCAACAAACCATTTTTTACCAGCAGTTGCACGATTTGCAGCAACAGTATGTAGGCCGATTACTCGTACTGTTTGTTTTTAGCGAAGCCAAACAAGACGGTGCGCTTTTCGGACGTATCGATCGATCGATCGTTAACTACACCCTCAAAAACAAATACAAAGACATTGCATTCGATTCGTTCTTTCTATGCGGTCCCGAAGGCATGATCAACACCGTTTCCGGCGCACTAAAAGAAGCCAACGTGCCCGAAAGCAAAATAAAGTTTGAGTTGTTCTCCACTTCGAGCTCGGAAACCGACCTTAAAATAGCCGACGGTCACACCACAATTACCGTTACCGTAGACGACGAGACGAGCACCTTCGAAATGTCGCGCAAGCAATCGGTACTCGATGCCGCTTTGAAACACGGACTCGACGCGCCCTATTCCTGCCAAGGCGGAATTTGCAGCAGCTGTTTAGCCCGAATTACCGAAGGAACCGCCGAAATGAAAAAAAATACCATTTTAACCGACGGCGAAATAGCCGATGGCCTCATCCTCACCTGCCAGGCACACCCAACCTCGGCAGTCCTAAAAATCGATTACGACGACGTTTAGTCGACACCACTAAGCCGCTTTTCACAGAGCGGCTTTTTTATTTTTTGGGCGTTCCGGCGGTGCACGTTTCGTGGAAATTCTTAGCCGCCGTCGGGCTGTACGTTTCAATCTGTTTTGCGCCATAAATGGAAGCGCAAAACAGGATTTCCACTGCCATCCCTAACGCAAAATCGTGCCGAAACGTTATAGAATTAGATTTGTAAAAACCACTAAATTAACTACTGATCAAATTAAGCAAAAATCTGATTAACAGTTTTTTGTTTGAGGTAATATTGCAATATTACGTTTAAATTTTCGCAAAGCCAATTCGTCTTTTTCAGGGCGAAATTTTGTTGGTTCTGAGGATTTCGTGAGAAAATGCAACGCTAAGAAATTACATAATCTCGATCAAAAAGAATTTAGATTTTAGTTTAGGTATTAGTCTTTAAATAATTCGCCATAGAATAGCGTACAAAAATCATCAACGTCTAAGCTAAAATATTCCCTGCAAGCAATCGAACAGAGGTTTCTATGTTGAATGCGCTACGGCGTATGGGTTACATCAGAGGCTTCCATACCTAATTGCAAGTATTCCATCGACAGGAGAAATCTAGTTAAAGTCGGCAAACAAATCCGAGTACGAGCATTTGTTTTAGGTACCGATAGCAATATCAATTACCAGCCAAAAAATCACGGATAATAGCACTGTTGTTACGTAGTAAAAAAACTACAATTTTAAGCCGCGTTGTCCTTTATTTTGTGTTAGAATAAATTCTAATTAAAGTAGAATATTGTTTATGTTTGTTTTGTCGCATAAGCTAAAAAGTATTGATTTACATATTGTTACAACATCATAACACAAACAATCAAACAGTTTCCTCTATTTTTTCATTCTAAATATTTATTACTATGAAGCAAATTTCAAAAATTTTATTCGCAATTTTTCTTAGCACTGCGGTAGGTTGCAGTAGTAGTGAAGACAATAACGGCGGCCAACAACCTGCGGGTGGTCCAAGCGTAACCGCCGTTACCGTTGTTGAAACACGTGCCACAAGCGCCGATGTACAAGCGCAAGTTACCGATGCGGGCGATACACCCGTAACAGTTCGCGGTTTTGTGTACGGAACGTCACCGCTACCCAATCTCAATGATTTTGCAACCGAAAACGGCGCGGGCACAGGTACTTTTAGCGCAACGCTCGACGGTTTGCAGCCAAACACAACGTACTACGTTAGAGCTTATGCTATAAACATAGACGCCGCAACAGGCAACGAACGAATTAGCTACAGTGGAGACAGGCAATTTCAAACAACTGCTGCCCCTGCACTCCCCACAGTTAATACGCTACAGGTTACCGACATTAAACAAATCTCAGCAAAAGCTTCGGGGCAACTCGTAAACGCTGGAGGTTCTTCAATTAATGAACTCGGAATTTGTTTTGTTGAAGACACAGGAAGCAACCCTACTCCAACTATTAACAATTGGAAAGTTACCGCTGCAGAAACAGCTGGAACTTTCATAGTAACCTTAAAAGGACTAACTAATAACGCGCACTGGATTATGCCAGGCAAAGTGTATCGATACAGAGCGTACGCTATAAATCAGGAAGGAAACGTGGGTTACGGAGAAACGCTGGAATTTACGAACAATACTGCTTTTACTATGGCGGGGCCAAATTGTACGGATGGTAGCGGCAACACATACCCTACAGTAATTTTAGCTGATAAAGTCTGGATGGCTAGAAATTTGAAAACTAATGTTTTTATAGAAAATTCCCAAGCAGTAACAGCTGGCGAAACAAATATATCTTGGAATACTGCTCAACCTAGAAGGTGCACACCTGGAAGTACTTTCACGCAACTTGAGTATGGAAATCTATATAATGCCTATGCAGCTTTTAGTCCTCTCAAATTATTGCCTCAACAGGACGCTCTAAATGTATCTCAATGGCGCATTCCCAATCGTTCTGATTGGGAGGAATTAATTTACTACCTTGGTGGAACCAGCATTGCTGGAAAGGCAATGAAATTATCATCAAATTGGAATGACGGTACAAATTCAAACAATTCCAGTGGATTTTCTGCAATATCGGCGGGATATAGAAATAATTCAGGCTCTTATAACCTTTCTAATAATACATTATCAGTTGGCGAGTTTACTGCTTTTTGGGTGAACAATCCTACGGTAGCAACTTTTGTAGAACTTAATAGAAATTCATCCTCAGCAACTATAAACTCTATACAATCTACAACCACGTCGGCTGCAAATTCTCTTCGTTTCGGTTTTTCCGTTCGTTGTGTTCGAGATAACGAATAGTTAGTTTCACATATCAATTTGAATTAGTTGCCAGCCGAAAATTATCGGCTGGCATTTTTATATTCCGCTTAAAGGCTTACCATAATATTTTTAACAAACAAGGTCGACCTATTCCCTATTGAAAAACAGTGTGTTTTTTGACATTAACACTACATCTCACTTCTTCAACTCGCGAATTTCCTCTTTCAACTTATCGATATAATCTTTTTGAATTTGAATCACGTATTGCGGGTCTACACCGTGAAAAGTAATGGGATCTTCCGCCACAACCGACGCCTCTGCTTTGTACATAGTACCCGTACCCGTTAACAACCACGTTGGCGAAATATCCGGAAATGCCTCTAAAATATTCAACAACGTCTCGTCTTTTACATTCGCATTGCGTTTAATAGCAACCTGAATCGAGTTGTTGCTCATCTTACAACGCTTTTCAAACGCACTAACCGATAAACGATAGGCTTCAATTATTTTCTTTATACGCTGTATAGGCTTTTCTTTCATCTAAAAATTAAATTTTTTAGAACGTTGTTTGTTTTTTTAGATTTTTGTTTACATTTGTAAACGCGACATATAAAGTTAGTAGATTTTTCCGATGTTATGACATTCGAACAAATTAAAAAGTTGATGCGCTATGGAGACTATGCGATCCTCGGGGAAATGCTTCGGATTAATACCGAAGCGGCTAAAATGCGCTTTCTACGTGGCGATAAAGAAGCAAAACGCGCCATGGAACTCATAGTCGTTACACGTAAAAAAATGATCGCCGAATTCATTAAAAAAAGAAAAAACGCTCCTCAATCTTGAAAAGCGTTTCATAAAACAACTCCTTTTTTGGGGTCGTGGTTGATTGGGAAAGCCGACGTAAGTCGGCTTTTTTCTATTTCATACCTACAGTATTCGCTACGAAGCAATTTCTAAACGTTTCAGCAAATTCTTGCTCAGCGACTCGCGCGCGTAGTCTAAATCGACCTCCAACACATTCTCCGACGACGACGGTAAATCGTACATCGCATCTGTAAGAATCGCTTCACACAAACTACGCAATCCACGGGCACCCAATTTGTAATCCAATGCCTTATCAACAATAAAATCTAAGGCGTCGTCGCTGATGCTAAAACTTACCTCATCCATCGCAAAAAGCTTGGTATATTGCTTGATCAGGGCATTTTTAGGTTGCGTTAAAATAGCTCGCAACGTGGCTCGATCTAACGGATCCATGTGCGTTAACACAGGTAAACGACCAATAATTTCCGGAATCAAACCAAAATCTTTTACGTCTTTCGGAATAACGTATTGTAACAAGTTCTCTTTATCAATCGTCGATTTGTCGGCAGTATTGCTGTAACCAATCGCTTGGCGGTTCAAACGTTTGCTAATTATGCGTTCAATACCGTCGAATGCACCACCAGCTATAAACAAGATATTCTGTGTGTTTACTTCCACAAATTTTTGGTCCGGATGCTTACGTCCTCCTTTAGGCGGCACGTTCACTACGGTTCCTTCCAACAACTTCAACAAAGCTTGCTGCACGCCTTCGCCAGACACATCGCGGGTAATCGACGGGTTATCGCTCTTGCGTGCAATCTTATCGATTTCATCTATAAAAACAATTCCGCGTTCGGCTTTAGCCACGTCGTAATCGGCTGCCTGCAACAATCGAGTTAAGATACTCTCCACGTCTTCGCCCACGTAGCCTGCTTCCGTTAAAACAGTAGCGTCAACAATAGCCAAAGGCACATCTAACAATTTTGCAATGGTTTTTGCAACCAAAGTTTTACCGGTACCGGTTTGCCCAACCATGATAATATTCGATTTTTCAATCTCAATATCATCGTCGTCTTTTCCTTGCATCAAACGTTTGTAGTGATTATACACCGCTACCGAAAGTACTTTCTTGGTTTGTTCTTGCCCAATAACGTACTCGTCTAAATAGGCTCTTATTTCCTTTGGTTTTCGCAACTGCAAACCTTGCAACGACTGTAAGCCATTGTTCATGCGCAGTTCTTCCACAACAATGCCATGTGCCTGCTCTATACATCGATCGCAAATATGCCCGGAGATTCCTGCAATCAATAAATTGGTTTCAGGCTTTTTCCTTCCACAAAACGAACATTCTAATACTTCTTTTGGCATAAATTTCTTTTTGGGAGCCGTGGCTCCGATAATTATTAATTGCGGCGCAACACCTCGTCGATCATGCCGTATTCTTTGGCTTCATCGGCTTTCATCCAGTAATCGCGCTCGCTGTCTTTGTAAACACGCTCGTACGGTTGCTTCGAGTGATGTGCAATAATATTGTACAACTCTTCTTTCAACTTGAGCATTTCTCGCAAGTTAATTTCCATATCTGTTGCCACACCTTGTGCGCCTCCCGAAGGTTGGTGAATCATCACGCGCGAATGCGGTAAAGCCGAACGTTTTCCATCGGCACCAGCACAAAGCAAAACCGCACCCATCGATGCCGCCATACCCGTACAAATTGTAGCTACATCTGGCTTAATGTATTGCATGGTATCGTAAATTCCCAAACCAGCATACACGCTTCCGCCCGGCGAGTTAATGTAAATCTGAATGTCTTTCGAAGCATCAGCACTTTCTAAAAACAACAATTGCGCTTGCACAATATTCGCAATTTGATCGTCGATGCCCGTTCCTAAAAAGATGATGCGGTCCATCATTAAACGCGAAAACACATCGAGTTGCGACACGTTTAACTGTCGCTCTTCAATAATATATGGCGTCATGTTGGTTGGCGTCATTGCTGCCGTTATCTTATCAAAGTACAAGGCATTTACACCGTGGTGCTTTGTGGCATATTTTCTAAAATGCTTCGCTTGTTCAAGCATTGCTTTTGGGTCTTTTCCGTAATTCATAATAAGTAATCTTTGATTTTTGATGATAGCCAATATTATACCTAAACTATAATGGCACCCAAATTTAAGATAATGTCAGTACATAGATGCAGAAACTGACAAATGGTCGCAGATTTGGCAAAAGTTTAGTAATTATTTACTGTACTTACCCAACAAAAAATCCCGATTTCTGCAAACCGGGACTTTATCTTTATTGTTTTACTGCTTCAAAATTAGTTTTCGCCGTACATCACTTTAATGAAGTCTTCGTACGAAATCTCCTGTTGCTTTGGCGTAGTTTTTTCAGCAAACAAAGCACTAATCTTCTGCGCTACAACTTGTTCCGAAACGCGACGCACTTCGTCTTGGTTGCTTAAAATACGCATCACAATACCGTTAACCTCTTCATCTGTTGGGTTTGCATTGCCAAATTGTGCCATTTGTTGACGGATAATCGCCGACGCAAAATCTTTTACATCGTCAAACGTTACCTGTATGTTATTCTGCGAAAGCATTTTTCCTTCAATCAATTGGTAACGCAATCCATTTTCACTGCGCTTGTATTCTTCGGCAGCTTCTTCTAACGACAAATTGCGATCGTTCGATTGCGCCAACCACTTAATTAAAAACGCTTCCGGTAAATCAAATTTCGTGTTCTCAATCAAAAATTTGGTTACGTCGTTTACGTATTGTGATTCCGTCTGACGTGCATACTGTTGCGCAGCATCTTCTTTAATCTTCACTTTCATTTCCTCGACATCGTGCACCTGATCCGCACCAAACAAACGATCAAAAAATTCTTGATCCAATGTTGCATCAGTAATAGCACTAATCGACTCAATAGTCGCGTCTACCACTACATCTAATCCGTGTACCTGATCGTGGCTCACTTTCAAGAAATCCATCAATTTGTGGTCGTCGTCAAACAAACCTTTTGTCGGAACTGCAACAACATCGCCTACTTTCTTACCTATAAAAGAAGAAACAACTTCGGCATTTGCAAAAGCATCTAAGCTAATATTCGTTTGGTTCGAAATTCCGGCCTCTTCATTGCTAAACGTCACGCGCAATTCGCTGTCGTTGGCTACAGTTTCTGCTGGAGTACGCTCGCCAAACTGCTTGCGAATGCGGGCTACTTGCTCGTTTAAAAAGGCATCGTCTAGTTTAATGGTGTATTTCGTAAGGTTCGATGTTCCTGAGAAATCTACCGTAAATTCAGGAGCTAAACCAATTTCGTATTCAAACGTAAGATCTTCGCTATCCCAGTTAATGCTGCTTGGGTTACGCATAATCGGGTTACCCAACATATTAATTTGTTCTTTTTGCAAAAAGCGGTTCAATTCTTGGTCAACCAATTTCACCACTTCTTCTACTTTTATCGACTTGCCGTACATCTTATCAATAATGGCGCGCGGCACTTTTCCTTTTCTAAAACCTTTAATAGCGGCAACTGCTGCAGTTTCGTTGAGGCGCTTCTTCACCTGCCCGTTGTATTCAGATGCTTGCACATCAATTTTTATCGTTTCCGTTAAAGCTTCTTGCGGTATGCGTGTAATCTCCATACTGAGTAAATTTGCTATTAAAAATTGGAGTGCAAAAGTAAGTAAAAATCAGCCTGTTTTAGCAGCTGTTTTATTTTTTTGGGCGTGCCCCGCAGCTTTTTCCGTTCGGCCGATGGCACTGCTGCAAAAAGCCGCCGGTCAGGCCTTTCGCTGCAAACCTGAACGCGATATAAAAATTGAAATCAGAAAATATTTAAATGGTTGATTACAAGGCGCATTCATTTGGGATACTCTAGTATCGCAAATTAATGCAACAAAGTAAGCGACCGTTTAAATGTTTAGCGAATCCGATTTAAACAGTTCTTGTTCTGTCTTAATCTTAAGGTTTTGTTTAACAGCGATCTGATAAAGATTTTTAATCGAGTTCAGGTTTCATGGTTTTTGTGCATTGGGCAAGCGGCTACGGCGGTTCGGGCTTCCGCTGGTCGCCCGCGCAACCGTGCCGCTTGTCCAAATTCACTGCAAACGCTTTCCGCTACAGTCCTTCACGCGGGAAAATCGTGCGCAAAAAAATAGAATCAGAGTTGATTTAATCTTTGATTGTTTTTTTCGCTACCACAGCTTCCCCTTACTTCTTCACGATCAGGAATTCGCTACGTCTGTTGATGGCGTATTGTTCTTCGGTGCAGTTTTCTTTGCAATCGATTTTGGGTTCGCTTTCTCCGAATCCTTTTCCGGCGATTCGGTTGCTGGCAATTCCTTTAGAGATGACGTATTGTACGGT
>NZ_JAIXYH010000095.1 GCF_027490375.1 Flavobacterium sp. | reverse complement strand
GATTCGGGGTTCGGGCAGATAGACGGCACGTCAAGTGGCAAACTCATTAAAGTCTTAATACTTAATACTCCAATCTTAATACTAAATCGACAAGTTAAGTGGTGAATTCATCGAGTCTAGCTTCTAGCTTCTAAAAAATCGACACGTCAAGTGGTGAACTCATCGTAGTCTTAATACTTAATACTCCCATCTTAATACTAAATTGACACGTTAAATGGTGAATTCATCGAGTCTAGCTTCTCGTGTCTAGCTTCTAGCTTCTAAAAAATCGATACGTCAAGTGGTGAATTCATCGTAGTCTTAATACTTTATACTCCAATCTTAATACTAAATCGACAAGTTAAGTGGTGAATTCATCGAGTCTAGCTTCTCGTGTCTAGCTTCTAGCTTCTAAAAAATCGATACGTCAAGTGGTGAATTCATCGTAGTCTTAATACTTAATACTCAAATCTTAATACTAAATTGACACGTCAAGTGGTGAATTCATCGTAGTTTTAATACTTAATACTCAAATCTTAATACTTTTCTTGCTGGTAACGTTTTTTGCGTTAGCGGTTGGAGCGTCATCCTTTTGTGGCTCCGATGCGTTTTCTTTAGAATGGCCACAAAAGATACAGCGGAAAACGCGACGGCGGTCGTGCGGATTACTGTTCTGCGCAAGCGTTACGTTACCTGCCGCCGGAACGCCCAAAAATGAAACCACTTTTTGAAAATATTCTCCGTTGAATGCCATAAAAAAAGCCGACTCGTTTCCAAGTCGGCTTTTCCCATGAGCATTTATATTTACGAATTTGCTGTTCCGGTTGATTTTACAGCCAAGCTATAAATTACCAAACCAAATCCGATTTTGTTGATGGCATCGGCAATGTTGTATGCCACGTCTACGCTTCCACTTCCGAGGATTGATGTGTACCAACCTTCAGTTCCTAGCATGTAGCCTAATGGGTAGATTGCCCAACCTACAAGCACAAACCAGCATAGAATTTTGTGCGTTTTTAGTACGTCGCCACCAGCAGCTTGTGCCAATTTAGCAGCGCTTCCGAGCCATATTTCGTAAACAATAACGAAATAAGCTGCACCCGAAATAGCACCCCAAAGAGCTGCCTGATCGCTAAATACAGTCTCTCCGAAATAGCCAGTTACCAACATTACTACCGACCAGAAAACCATTTTCCACAATAAGTTTGTTTTTGCACCTGCTACTTTCAGGATTAAATAAAACTCTAAACACATCAACGGCACAGTAAGTACCCAGTCAACGTAACGGAAAAATGTAGGCGATTCTTGGAAAGCTCCCCAATAGTCGCGCATATAGTAATAGTGTACCGCAGCAATGAACGTGATAAGTCCGGATACCAATACAGATGTTCTCCACTTTTTGTCGAACTGACTTAGTGAGAGGAAAAAGAACGCAGATGCGGCCATCATAGCCATACAACCTACGAAAAACGTAAAACCAATGTAATCATCGGGCAACATTTTTGTTACCATTGAGCTAAATAAAATTGCATTCATAATTATTAGGATTAATTTTGTTTAATCAAATCTACGAAACATTAAACAAAATTGATTATGAATAATTCAAAAATTTATCTTAAAATTTGCATTACACATAATTTTGAATGAATAAGATTGAAAAAATACTAATATTGGCGAGCTTTGGCGGACTTTTCGTGCGTTCGTACGGTTCGGCAACTGTTGAGCTGATTGCGGGCTTAACGCTGATTTTATCGTTCGGTGTTTTGCATGGCGCAAACGATTTATTGCTTTTGCAGCAGTTTAAGTCGCCACATACTTTAGGATTAGATCGGCACTTATTGATGCGATACATTGCCGTTGTTGTGCTGGCTGCGCTGTTGTTTTTTTGGTTACCGGTTTTAGCGATTATTAGTTTTGTGCTTACCAGCAGCTATCATTTTGGTGAGCAGCACTCGGAGCGCTACGACAGTAGTTGGAAGGCGCTCGATCGGTATGTATTTCGATTTCTGTACGGCTGGTTGTTATTTGCGCTGTTGTTTGCTGCGCACCAGGCGGAAGTTAACGGCGTTTTAGCTACACTTACGCATAGCAATTTGCTTGACTTTCCGTGGAGACGCATTTTAGTCGGTACCGTAATTTTTTTTGCTTTGTTTGTGCTCTGGCGTATTGTGTCGATTCCAGGAAGACTACAATCGGTTGCGCGCGATTTGCTTTTGCTGCCATTTTTTGCACTGATCTTTTTTTCGGGCAGCCTAATTTGGGGTTTTGCCGTTTATTTTATTCTATGGCACAGCATCCCGTCGCTTTTAGCGCAAGTACAATTTCTCTATGGGAATTCGGAATGGCGCAGTTTTCGGATGTATTTTAAATCGGCTTTTTGGTACTGGCTTGCTGCGGCAATTGGTATTACAGCAACATTTTTCTTTAGTAGTTCCGTTCAAGAACTTACCTCGTTTTTGTTTGCAGCCTTAGCCGCGATAACCTTTCCGCATGCTTTTGTGATGCTGCGGTTGTTTAAGAAATCGGCATAAACACCGCTTACACTCAGCCATAAAAAAAGCCTTCCCAAATTGAGAAGGCTCTGTATTTGAACTCGAAATGAATTACATCATTCCTGGCATTCCGCCGCCCATAGCTGGTGCAGGCGTATCTTCTTTAATATCGATTAACGCACACTCTGTAGTTAAAATCATTCCCGAAACGGATGCTGCGTTTTCTAAAGCTACGCGTGTCACTTTTTTTGGATCGATGATTCCCGCTGCAAGCATGTCTACGTACTCGTCGGTTTTAGCGTTGTAACCGAAATCGCCAGAACCTTCAGCAACTTTTGCCACTACTACCGAACCTTCTAAACCAGCGTTTTCAACAATGGTTCTCAAAGGCGCTTCGATAGCGCGTGAAACGATTTGGATTCCGGTTGCTTCATCTGCGTTATCCGCTTTAATTGCAGCTAATGAAGCTTTAGCACGCAATAGTGCTACACCACCACCAGCAACAATTCCTTCTTCAACAGCAGCACGTGTTGCGTGAAGTGCATCGTCAACGCGATCTTTCTTTTCTTTCATTTCTACTTCCGAAGCCGCACCTACGTAAAGTACAGCAACACCGCCTGCTAACTTAGCTAAGCGCTCTTGCAACTTCTCGCGGTCGTAATCTGAAGTAGTTGTTTCCATTTGTGCCTTGATTTGATTCACGCGATTTTTGATTAACTCAGCATCGCCAGCACCACTTACAATGGTCGTGTTGTCTTTGTCAATCGTTACGCGTTTTGCCGAACCAAGCATGTCTAAAGTAGCGTTTTCAAGTGTGTAACCGCGCTCTTCAGAAATCACAGTTCCGCCGGTTAGAATGGCAATGTCTTCAAGCATCGCTTTTCTGCGGTCGCCAAATCCTGGAGCTTTTACAGCGGCAATACGCAACGCACCGCGCAATTTGTTTACCACAAGTGTCGAAAGTGCTTCGCCATCAACGTCTTCAGCGATAATTAACAATGGCTTTCCGCTTTGCGCAACAGGCTCGAGTACAGGAAGTAATTCTTTTAAAGACGATACTTTTTTATCGTACAATAAAATATATGGATTTTCTAGTTCCGCATCCATTTTTTCAGGATTAGTCACGAAATACGGCGACAAATATCCTCTGTCGAACTGCATTCCTTCAACCACATCTACGAAAGTGTCGGTTCCTTTTGCTTCTTCAACGGTGATTACACCTTCTTTTCCCACTTTTCCGAATGCAGTTGCAATCAATTCGCCAATTACTTCGTCGTTGTTAGCCGAGATTGAAGCAATTTGTTTGATTTTTTCTGAATCGCTGCCTACCACTTTTGCTTGTTTTGCTAAATCGGCTACGATAGCTTCAACAGCTTTGTCGATTCCGCGTTTCAAATCCATCGGATTAGCTCCTGCAGCGACGTTTTTCAAACCTTCTTTAACGATAGCTTGTGCTAAAACGGTTGCAGTAGTGGTTCCGTCGCCTGCTAGATCGTTTGTTTTTGAAGCAACTTCTTTAACCATTTGTGCGCCCATGTTTTCAAGCGCGTCGGTTAACTCAATTTCTTTAGCTACGGTAACACCGTCTTTGGTTACGTTAGGTCCGCCGAACGATTTACCGATGATTACGTTACGTCCTTTTGGGCCAAGCGTTACTTTTACTGCATTAGCCAATGCATCTACGCCACGACGAAGTCCGTCGCGAGCTTCGATATCGAATTTAATTTCTTTTGCCATTTTTTTGGTGAGTTTTTAAAGATTGAATTAAACAATTGCCAGAATGTCGTCTTCACGCATGATCAAATAGTCCTTTCCGTCTAGTTTGAGTTCGGTACCGGCGTATTTTCCGTAAAGCACGGTGTCGCCAACTTTCACGGTCATGTTGTGATCTTTTTTCCCGTTCCCAACAGCAACTACACTTCCGCGCTGAGGTTTTTCTTTCGCGGTGTCAGGAATGATGATACCTGAAGCGGTTTGCGTTTCGGCGGCTACAGGCTCGATAAGAACTCTGTCTGCCAAAGGTTGAATGTTCAATGCCATAACTCTTATTTATTTTTTAGGTTAACTTAATTGACTGCTCGCTACATTTCAGAAATTGTGCCAGCTGTGTTAAAACTGACACATTTTCAGTTTGCGGAATTATTGTCGGAAATCTGGTTTGCTTAACTGCCAAAAGAGGCATAAACCGCAGCAGTAAGCCCTGATTTTCTTGATAAGAACGCGCATAAAAAAAGCCGATTCATTTTCGGAATCGGCTTTTAGGTATTTTGAGCACGTAAGTCTTATTTCTTTACGGGTACTTCTACAGGTGTGTTTGTTGTAGTAGTAGTGCCTGGTTTTTCGGCAGCTGGTTTGTTTTCGTTAGCAGCTGGCGCAGCAGGAGCTTCTGTAGACTCAGGTAACGCAACTTGTTCAGCTTCTGGTTTTGAAAAGCTAATAGAAGACAATAATACCAACACAATTAGTGCTGCGCCTAATGTCCAAGTACTTTTATCCAAGAAGTCGGTTGTTTTTTGAACACCACCTAATTGTGCCGAACTTCCTAAAGTAGAAGACAAACCGCCTCCTTTAGGGTTTTGCACCATAATAACTAGGATTAATAAAAAACAAACTATTGTGATAGATACTACAAAAATCGAAAACATTTTAAATCAATTAAATATTAGTGGTTTGCAAAATTCGGATATCCGAAATTCGGCTTGCAAAGAAAGAACTTTTTTCGGGATATTTCAAAATTAAAATTTCATAAGCTTGAATTGCTTTTTGATATTTCTTTTGCTCGAGGTAAACTTGTGCCAAAGTTTCAGTCATTAGCGTAGCTTGCTGGCTGTCGTCGTCCTGAACTAATTTCACCGAGCTCGTTTGTTCCCGATTCGGAATGATCTTCGGATTACTTTCAATAAACTTATCAATCAAGTCGAGTTTGCGCTTTCGACTGTCGGGTACGCTTGCTTCGCTTCGATCTACTTGTTTAAAACTTGCTAGTTGCAACCATTCTTGGAAACTGTGTTTTTCTTTTTGCGAAAATTGCAGTGGTTTTCCTACGCCCAGATTTGCAGCCGCTTGCGTTGTAACCGCTGTTGGTTCAATAGTTGTAGCTGCCAGATCTGCTACTATTGTATCGTCAGTTTTATGCGATACAATTTCGTACGCAAAAACTTCAATTTCGTTGATACGCGCTTCTTTTTCTGCTTGAAAAGCTTGATGCAAACCCGTAAAAGTGCCCGAAGTGATGAAGTCGAATAAAACACCGCGATCTTGCGTATAAGCCGCAGTTTTTTTCAATTCAAGATTGTAGGCACTGCTGTTTTGGTTGTACAGCGCTTTTAAATAAATGGCTCGAGGTGCATGAAAATAAGGGTTCCGATTAATTAATTCGCGCAAAACAGCAACGTGCTGGTCTTTCACCAATTCAGGTTTTTCCAAAAACAAGCTCAGTTCCTGTGCGTTTATCATCGGTTTACCATTTTGCTAACGATTCGTTGAAAATATCCTGCGTGATTCGTTCAAAAATTACTTCTAAAGCTTCATTTAAAGGTCCGCCTACTAATTGTGCATCACCAGAATAGTCGTAAAAGAAAGAAAACTTTTTATCAAAATTATCTTCTTCTTTATTTTTATTGGTAAATCGAACTTGTACCGCAATCGTTAATCGGTTTTGCGACGCTCTTTGGTCGGCCGTTGCAGTCATAGGCGTTATTCTGAAGTCGGTTATTTCGCCTTCATAAACTAAATCTCCACCGGTATTGGTCAAACTTAAATTCGTCTGATTTAGAATAATTTCCTGCAAACGATTTGTAAAAGTTCGTTCAATTCCCGGTTGCACTAATTCCGAATTATTCAAAAAGTAATTTACCTGAAAAGTTTTGGCGTCGATCTTTCCAGTTCCTGTAAAATTGTACGAGACACTACATGCCATCAGCGTGAACATAGCCAAGAATAAAATTCCGATTTGTATGGGTTTTCGGTTGTTTTTCATGTTACAAATCGAATTGTTTGATTTTTCTATATAAGGTGCGTTCGCTTATGCCTAACTCATCGGCTGCAGCTTTACGACGACCTTTATTCTTTTCCAATGATTTTTTAATCATTTCGATCTCTTTCTGTTCGAGTTTTAGCGTCTCTTCTTCTTCAACGGTTTCTGCAAACACATAATTGTCGGCTCTAGTCGGAAACTCCTTTTTAGCTGGAGCAGTTACGGGTTGAATTACCGAAAGCGAACTATCGTCGTAATCGGTATCGGTTTCTACTTCTTCCGTGCCGTATATCTTTCGAATTAAACCGCTTTGCGTTTCGTTTACAGCTGCACTACCGTTTTTAATCAAATCGAGCGTCAGTTTCTTCAAGTCGTTCAAGTCGCTTTTCATATCAAAAAGAACTTTATACAAAATCTCTCTTTCGGTTGAAAAATCCGAATCGCTCTTTTTTTCTGAAACTACAGCGGGTAAATTCACGTTTTCGCCCGGTAAATACGATTTCAATGTCGCCGCGTTAATGTCGCGCGTGGTTTCCAATACCGAAAGTTGTTCGGCAACGTTTCGCAATTGACGAATGTTTCCGCTCCAGCGAAATTGCAACAACAACTGCACCGCTTGCTCGTCGAGCTTTATTGGAGGCATTTTGTATTTGTGCGCAAAATCGGCTGCAAATTTTCTAAACAATAAATGGATGTCGTCTTTGCGTTCACGCAGTGGCGGTAATTGAATATCTACCGTACTTAATCGGTAGTACAAATCTTCGCGAAATTTCCCTTTGCTGATTGCCGCAAACATGTCCACGTTCGTAGCTGCAACAATGCGCACATTTGTTTTCTGAACCTGCGACGATCCTACTTTGATAAACTCGCCGTTTTCCAAAACACGCAATAAGCGAACTTGTGTCGTTAGGGGCAATTCGCCCACTTCATCTAAAAATATCGTTCCGCCGTTGGCTACTTCAAAATAGCCTTCGCGCGTTTGTGTGGCTCCAGTAAAAGCACCTTTTTCGTGCCCAAATAGTTCACTGTCTATGGTTCCTTCAGGTATCGCTCCGCAGTTTACAGCAATGTATTTTCCGTGTTTGCGATGCGAAAGTCCGTGGATAATTTTCGGAATACTTTCCTTTCCCACGCCGCTTTCTCCCACAACCAACACCGAAATGTCGGTCGGTGCCACTTGAATCGCCTTTTCGATAGCACGATTCAATTTCGGATCGTTTCCGATAATCTCGAATCGTTGCTTTATTGATTGTACGCTTTCCATAGTTTACGATTGCATTGATCCGTATCCTACAGCTTCGCCAATTAAGGTCCCGGAAGTGCATCGGTGTATCAATACGTTCACAAAATCACCAACCTGATAGTGCCCTTTTGGGAAAACAGTTGTTAGGTTCTGCGAATTTCTTCCCGCCCATTCAGCTTTGCTGCGCTTCGATTCTTTTTCTACTAAAACTTCTACAATTTGTCCGACGAAAGCTTGGGTGCGTTCGGCAGAGTGAATTTGCTGTAAATCAACAATTTCTCTTAGTCGTCGCAATTTTACTTCCTGCGGAACATCGTCTTCCATTTTTCTGCCTGCTAACGTACCCGGACGCTCGCTGTAGGCGTACATATATCCAAAGTCGTACCGAACTTTCTTCATCAAATCAATCGTGTCGGCATGATCTTCTTCTGTTTCTGTCGGAAATCCGGTTATAATATCTTGAGTAATAGCACAATCCGGAACAATTCTGCGCACGTTATCTATTAAGGTAAAGTACTCTTCGCGGGTATGCAAACGGTTCATTAACTTCAAGATACGATCGCTGCCACTTTGAATAGGCAAGTGAATGTGTTTGCAAATGTTGGCGTGCTTGGCAATTACTTCCAAAACCTCGCTGTGCATGTCTTGCGGATTCGACGTCGTAAAGCGAACGCGAAGTTTAGGAAACGCTGTGGCTACGCGGTCGAGCAAGTCGGCAAACGAAACCGCTGTTGCTTTTTGTAAATCGGTTGCCTTCACAAAATCTTTCTTCAAACCACCGCCGTACCACAAATAGCTGTCAACGTTTTGGCCAAGTAGCGTTACTTCCTTATAGCCTTTTTGCCACAAATCGGCAATTTCATCCATAATGCTTTGCGGCTCGCGCGAGCGTTCTCTTCCGCGTGTAAAAGGAACTACGCAAAAAGTACACATGTTGTCGCAGCCCCGCGTAATCGAAACAAAGGCCGAAACGCCTGTTGTATCTAATCGAACCGGGGCAATATCGCCGTAGGTTTCGTCTTTCGATAAAATAACGTTTATCGCATCGCGTCCGGCTTCAACTTCCAACAATAAATTGGGTAAATCTTTGTAGGCATCAGGTCCTACAACTAAATCAACGATTTTTTCTTCTTCCAAAAGCTGACTCTTCAAGCGTTCAGCCATACAGCCCAAAACGCCCACTTTCATACACGGATTTTTGCGCTTAGCTACTTGGTAGGTCTCCAAACGTTTGCGAACCGTTTGTTCGGCTTTGTCCCGAATCGAACACGTATTCACCAGAACTAAATCGGCTTCTTCAAGTACTTTAGTCGTATTGTATCCAGTTTCAGCAAGAATAGACGCAACGATTTCGCTGTCCGAAAAATTCATCTGACAACCGTAACTTTCTATAAATAATTTCTTTGAGTTTTCAGGCTTCGAAACTAGGTCGAGTGCCGAACCCTGAATCGATTCATCGATCACTTTCTCCATCAGGCGCGCTTTACAATTTGAGTGCAAAGATAATACTATTTCGGTCGACTGACAATGTGGCAGAAGATTGATTTGGGTGCCTTTTGCCGTTTTTCGTTACAAGTTGCTTTCTACAGGCAGGCATTTTATGGTCGGGTAAGCGCTTCCTCCGGTCGCATTTCCCGCCTGCAAAATGCAACTGCCTCTAGTTCAGCAAGCTTTTCACTGCAACCGGCGGCACAAAATCGTTACCACTTTACGTATTATATTAAGGTGTTAGCGGTTCGTTTCGAATCAATTTTTAAGCAAAAACGCGTCGGCGAGTCGATAATATTTTTTTTCAATTACTTTTGCGCCAAAAGCAAAGCTACATATGCCAAAGAATTTAGTAATAGTCGAATCACCCGCAAAAGCTAAAACCATCGAGAAATTTCTAGGAAAAGATTTTCAGGTGGAATCCAGCTACGGCCACATTGCCGATCTGCCTTCAAAGGAAATTGGGGTCGACGTTACCAAAGGTTTTAAACCCACTTACGAAGTTTCGGCCGACAAAAAAGCCTTGGTCAGCAAATTAAAATCGCTTTCTAAAGCCGCCGAAACGGTTTGGCTCGCTTCCGATGAGGACCGCGAAGGAGAAGCAATTTCCTGGCACCTTGCCGAAGAACTGAAACTCGATAAGTCGAAAACCAAACGAATCGTTTTCCACGAAATTACTAAATCGGCCATCCAAAAAGCCATCGAAAATCCACGAGAAATCGATTATAATCTTGTAAATGCCCAACAAGCGCGTCGCGTTCTCGACCGTTTAGTGGGCTACGAACTATCGCCAGTATTGTGGCGCAAAATTAAAAGCGGTTTATCTGCCGGTCGCGTGCAATCGGTTGCTGTGCGCCTAATCGTAGAACGCGAACGCGAAATCATCGAATTCAAGCCTGTTGCAAGCTTTACCATTGCTGCCGAATTCACCAACCAAGCCGGAAAAGTAGTAAAAGCTAAACTCTCAAAGTCATTTAAAACAGCCGAGGAAGCCGAAGCATTTCTCAAACAAAATACCGATTCAACGTACCAAGTAGCTTCTTTAGAAACAAAACCCGGACGTAAATCGCCCGCGGCTCCGTTCACTACGTCAACCTTGCAACAAGAAGCAGCACGTAAATTATATATGCCTGTCGGAATTACCATGCAAGTAGCGCAACGCCTTTACGAAGCGGGTTTAATTACCTACATGCGTACCGACAGCGTGAATTTGAGCCAAGAAGCTCTAGCAGCAGCACAAGCGGAAATCGTAAGTTCTTACGGACAACGTTACGCCAAGACGCGCAGTTTTGTGACCAAATCGAAAGGAGCGCAAGAAGCGCACGAAGCAATCCGTCCGACAGATATGGCGCGACATACAATTTCCGTCGATCGCGACCAAGACCGTTTGTACGATCTGATATGGAAAAGAACCATAGCTTCGCAAATGAGCGATGCCGAGCTAGAACGCACAAACGTTCAAATTCAAGCCAATAATCACAGCGAGATATTTCAAGCTTCAGGCGAAGTTCTTCTTTTCGACGGCTTCCTTAAAGTATATCTCGAAGGTAGCGACGATGATGAAGAAGAACAAGAAGGCATGCTTCCGGCATTAAAGCAAGGCGAGTCGCTTCTGCGTAAAGCACTAGTTGCCACCGAGCGCTACTCACGCCCAGCCGCGCGCTACACGGAAGCATCGCTAGTTAAAAAATTAGAAGAATTAGGAATCGGACGTCCGTCGACCTACGCACCTACGATTTCTACAATTATAAATAGAAAATACGTAGAAAAAGGAACGCTCGAAGGAACCGAACGCAAGTACCTCCAGTTCGAATTAGTAGGCAAGGAGCTTACTTCGAAAACGCTCACCGAAAATACGGGTTCCGACAAAGGGAAATTGGTTCCGACAGACATCGGGACTATTGTAAACGACTTCCTGGTAAAGAATTTTAGCGCCATTCTCGACTATCACTTCACGGCAAAAGTGGAACAAGATTTCGACGAAATTGCCGAAGGAAACATCGATTGGTCTCGCATGATGCAAGATTTCTACAATACCTTTCATCCGAACGTTAAAGAAGTTGAAGCCAATGCCGAACGCGAAAGCGGTGAACGTATCCTGGGAACAGATCCTAAATCGGGAAAACCTGTGAGTGTACGTCTAGGAAAATTCGGTCCGATGGCACAAATTGGCGAGCCAGACGACGAACAAAAGGTTTTTGCAAGTTTGCGTCCGGAACAGAATATCGGCACCATTACTTTGGAAGATGCACTAAATCTGTTCTTGCTTCCCAAAAAATTAGCGGATTACAACGGCGAAGAAGTCGAAGTAAATTCAGGAAGATACGGTCCTTACGTGCGTTATGGCAAAACTTTTGTTTCATTGCCAAAGGGCGTTGATCCTCTAGATGTCACTGATGAACTTGCACAGCAATACATAAAGGAGAAATTGCAAGCAGATGCACCCGTGGCTGTGTACGATGAATTGCCGGTGCAAAAAGGAGTGGGTCGTTTCGGTCCGTTTATCAAGTGGAACAGCATGTTCATTAACGTGTCTAAGAAATATAATTTTGATTCCTTATCACAAAAGGATATCGAGGAGTTGATTCAGGAAAAGCTTAAGAAAGAGGAGGAGAAGGTATTGCGTGAATGGCCCGCTGAAGGCATCGTTATCGAAAAAGCACGTTGGGGTAGATTTACTTTGATAAAAGGTAAAACCAAAATTGAACTGAATAAAGATGTTAAAGTAGAAGCACTTACGCTAGAGGAAGTTAAAGCGATGATCGAAAGCGCAACGGCGAAGAAAGCTCCTGCGAAAACAGGCTCTAAAGCAAAGAAGGCTCCCGCAAAAACAAAAAAATCAAAGTAATTCATGTCAGGTCTTGATTTTTTAACTCCCGTTTCCGAGGAAATGTTCGCCTTTGCTCAATCGTGCAACATGCAGCAATTGGGGTCTAAAATTGTACTTCATACTGAAACAGATTTCCCGGATTTAGAGAAAGTAAAGCTTGCATTAGTATTTGTGCCTGAGTACCGAAACAGTTCGCAACAAACAGTTTCAGGTATAGAAAATCAATTTCGAAAGCATTTTTACACGATGTTTCCAGGGAATTGGCTGTCGTCTGTCGCCGATTTAGGAACATTAATTCCTGGTGAGGCACCAGAAGACACGTATTTTGCGTTGCAAAGCTTATGTGCCGATCTGATAAAGAATCGCGTTATTCCTATAGTGATTGGCGGTTCACAAGATTTGACTTATCCGATGTATCGAGCTTACGATAAGTTGGATCAAATGGTTAATTTGGTTGGGATCGATTACAAATTTGATTTGGGAAAGGCTCCAGATGCTATTTCTGCAGAATCTTATCTTTCGCCCATCATCATGGAACAACCAAACAATTTGTTCAACTACGCAAATTTGGGATATCAAACCTATTATAATGCCCAAGAAGAGATTGATTTGGTTGATAAGTTGTATTTCGAAGCATATCGTTTAGGAGAAATAAGCGGCAAAATAGAATTAGCCGAGCCAGTGTTTCGCGATGCCGATTTAGTAAGTGTAGACATTAATGCGGTTTCGGCCGACGTTACTTTTAATCTGCCAGGTGAACCAAACGGATTTACAGGTCGAGAAATTTGCGCCTTGATGCGGTATGCAGGTATCAGCGATAAAACATCAAGTTTGGGTTTATTCAATGTTCAAGGTAATCAGCGCGAGCTAAAGTTGCTTTCGCAGATGGTATGGTACTTTATCGATGGCTTTCAGTACAGAGCTGGAGATTATCCTTTTGGTGGCAAAGAGAGCTACATCAGATATATAGTTCCACACGAAGGTGAGGAAATGGTGTTTTACAAGAGTGATAAAACGGGAAGATGGTGGATTGAAATTGTTAATATGAATTCACACACTAAATCAAAAAGAACGTCGTTATTACCTTGTTCATACGACGATTACTTACAAGCTTGCGAGCAGGATATTCCCGAAAGGTACTGGAAAGCAATACGAAAGGCTATCGTATGATTTGATTTGAAACATGAATATTCGTGAATGAATCAGTGATTACAGTAGTTGATTTCACATTAAATTAGCTTTTTGTTAGTAAATTAATTGTTTATTCAAAAAATATTAGATAGGTTTACGCCCTTAAAATTAGAATACAAAATAACCCGATTTTATATGAAGAAGTTCATTGCGTTTGCAGCATTATCCTCACTGTTGTTTAGCTGTAGTTCCGGCGACAAGGGAGAGCTTGTAGGTGTAAAAGGGAAGAAATGGCATCCAGAGAAGCCTTATGGGATGACTTTGGTGCCGGGAGGCTCTTTTATCATGGGTAAATCAGATGATGATTTGGCAAACATTGGTGATGCCCCTACCAAAACTGTGACCGTTCGTTCATTTTACATGGATGAAACCGAAATTACAAACAGCGAATACCGTCAGTTTGTAGAATGGGTTAAAGATTCCATTATTCGTGTGCGTCTGGCGATCATGGCTGATGAAGTAGGTGGTGGCGGAGGCGCTGCGGCAGGAGGTGCAGCTGGTAAAGGCGGCGGTAAAAAAGCAGGAGGTAGTATCAACGACTATGCTTTTGCAGATGCTGATCCTGCAAAAATGTCGGCCTACGACAAGTACATGTATGAAAACTACTACAGTGTAGGTACAGATGAAGATATGTACGCAGGTCGTAAGTTGAACCGTAAGGTGAAATTGCAGACAAATGTTCAGAAATATCCAGACGAACACTACGTTGAAGTTATGGATAGTATGTACATTCCAATTGCCGAAGCCTACAATGGTTTAAGAACAATAGATGTTTCTAAATTAAAGTTCCGCTATTCGTGGATGGATATACAAGCTGCTGCTAAAGCGAAGAACGGACGTCGTAAAGACTTTATTCGTACTGAACAAGAGCCAGTTTATCCAGATACAACTGCATGGATTAAAGATTTTGCTTATTCGTACAACGAGCCAATGCACAACGATTATTTTTGGCACCAAGCTTATTCTGATTACCCAGTTGTGGGTGTGAACTGGAAGCAAGCAAAGGCTTTCTGTGCATGGAGAACTTTAAATAAGAATACTTACATAAAGTCTAAGAAAAAGAAACAGGATTTTGTCAATTCATTCCGTTTGCCAACTGAGGCAGAGTGGGAGTATGCAGCTAGAGGTGGTCTCGAATCTGCAACCTACCCATGGGGTGGTCCTTACGCGAAGAACGACAGAGGTTGTTATTTAGCAAACTTTAAGCCTAATCGTGGTGATTATGCTGCTGATGGTGCACTATACACTGTTGAAGCAAAATCGTACGATCCGAATGGCTACAACTTGTACAACATGGCGGGCAACGTAGCGGAGTGGACAGATTCATCTTATGATCCAGGAGCTTACGAGTATGTAAGTACTATGAATCCGAATGTGCCAGATACTAAGAATTTACGTAAAGTGGTTCGCGGTGGATCTTGGAAAGATGTGAGCTATTACTTGCAAGTTAGTACACGCGACTTCGAATACGCGGATACAGCAAGAAGCTACATCGGATTCCGAACTGTTCAAGATTACATGGGATTACAAGTAACTGGCAACGCGCCAAAAAAATAAAACTCTTTAAACCAACAATTAATTACTCTTAAAACAAAAAACTATTTATTATGGCATTTTTAAGTAAAAAAGCAATGAATTTCGCTTACGGTATGGGGGCGGCAGTAGTAATCATCGGAGCATTATTCAAATTGATGCACTGGCCTTTTGCATCAGCGATGCTTATTATAGGTTTGGGAACTGAGGCGCTTATCTTTGGTCTTTCTGCATTCGATCCAGTTGATAAAGAGTTGGATTGGTCGTTGGTATATCCTGAATTAGCAGGTGGTGAAGCTAAAGAGCGTGGTAAGAAAGAAGATCCAAAAGATGCACAAGGACTATTATCTCAGAAATTAGATAATTTATTGAAAGAAGCTAAGATCGACGGAGAGTTGATGGCAAGCTTAGGTAATAGCATCAAAAATTTCGAAAGTGCTGCTAAAGGAATCTCACCAGCTGCAGACGGAATTGCTGCAACAAAAAAATATAGCGAAGAGCTTTCTATAGCTGCTGCTCAAATGGAATCTTTGAACAATCTATACAAAATTCAATTGGAAAGCGCTAATCGTAATGCTGAGGCAAATAAAGAAATTGCGGACAACGCAACGCGCTTGAAGGAGCAAATGGCTGCCATGACAGCAAATATCGCTACACTTAATAATGTTTATGGCGGAATGCTTTCTGCAATGGGTAACAAAGGTTAATTAAGACCACCTGACTAATCATTATTAAAAACACGAAATAACTAAGAAAAACAATGGCAGGAGGAAAATTAACCCCTAGACAGAAGATGATTAACCTGATGTATCTGGTTTTCATCGCTATGTTGGCATTGAATATGTCGAAAGAAGTATTATCGGCTTTTGGTTTGATGAACGAAAAGTTTGATGCTTCTAACATTTCTACAACTGATTACAATAAAAAATTATTAAATTTCCTCGAAGCTAAGGCAGGCGAAGATCCAGCAAAGTTTTCTGAGCCAAACCAAAAAGCTAAACAAGTTTCACAATTGTCTGAAGCTTTTTATAACTATTTAGGTGGTTTGAAAAAGGAAATTTCTGAAGGTTTTGACGTAGACGAGTCTACAGGTAAGTTACCTTACGAGTCGATGGATAAGGGAGACAAAATTGACGAATTGTGGTTTGAAGGCGATGGTTACTCTCCAAAGGGTAAGGAAATCGTTGGAAAATTTGAGAAGTTCGTTGCAGATATGAAGACTGTGTTTGGAAATGACGTAAAATACCAGCCAGTAATCAAGGAATTAGAATTGAAGTTCAATACTAAGGATGTGAAAGACGGTGAAGGTATAACTAAGAAGTATTTAGATTACCATTACAAAGGTTTCCCAGCGATCGCGTCAATTACTAAACTTTCTGCTTTACAGAACGATATTAAGACATTAGAGTCTGGAATCTATAATGTATTGATGGGTAACACATTTAAGGAAGCTGCTTCGATGAAGAATTTCCAAGCTATTGTTGCTCTTGATAAGAATGTTTACTTTCAAGGAGAGAAAGTTACTGGTAAAGTGGTATTAGGTCGCTATGACGCAAACACAAAACCAACTTCATTCTCTGGTCCAGGTAAGATTGAGAACGGTCAGGCAATCATTTCGATGACTGCAGGAGCTGTTGGTGAACAAAAAATCGCAGGTACATTTACTTTCTTGGAAGATGGTAAAAATATTCCATTGAAGTTCGAAGGTGCTTACGTTGTGGTTCCTCGCCCGAATCAAGCGACAATTTCTGCTGATAAGATGAACGTTGTATATCGTGGTTTAGATAACCCAATGACTATTTCATTTGCTGGAGTTTCTTCGGATAAAGTTAATGCTTCTGCTCCAGGTTTACGTCCAGCTGGTAAGCCAGGTCAATACATTATGAAGCCACAGCAAGGTCAGGAAGTGGTAGTTAACGTAACGGCTACTTTACCGGATAAGTCAACTGTCTCTGACAAGAAAATGTTTCGTATTAAAGGTATTCCCGCACCGACAGGAACCATCCGCGGTGAGTATGGTGTAGTAAAAGGACCGAAGGCGAGCTTAATTGCATCTACAGTTGGAGCAAAGTTACTTGACTTTGATTTTGATGTTACTTTAAACGTAACTGGTTTTAATATTAAAGTTCCTGGACAACCTACAGTTGTTGTGCAAGGAAGTAAATTAAATGCTCAAGCTGTTGCTGCACTCTCAAAAGCAGGTCGCGGTGATCAAGTAACCATTTCTGAAATCAAAGTAAAGTTAGTTGGAGCTGAGAACTTGTTATTGCCAAGAACTTCAGTTGTTATTTACGAGATACAATAATTAGTAAGAATAGTCGTTCTCTATTCACAAAAATAAAGATATGAATCGCAAGAATCTTTTTAGTATTGTTTTGGTAGTTCTAGGTGTTGCAAGTTCTTTTGCGCAGTCTAATCTACTAAATGCAAAAACACCAGATGAAATCGGAAAGAAAACTGCTGCGCAATTAAATTCAGATAACGATAAGCCCCTTCCTTACGGATATGTGCACGATCGTGATATCATGTTCGGTAAAGCAGTTTGGGAACTTATCGATTTGGATGAACGTATCAATTTCCCTTTATATTATCCAATTGATACCGCTAATATTGGAAGAGACCGTCGTAACTTGTACGACGTGCTTACCAAGGGTATGAAAGAAGGTAAAATTACCGAAGTTTATACAGATGGTTATTTCAATACCAAAAAGACGTTAAGCGATATAGAAAAATCACTATCTCGAATCGATACAACTGATCCGGGTAGAGAACAGTTTAACGCAGGATTACCGATCTCTCCTGAATATATCGTGAAGACTGATATCACGGGACAAGATGTTGATGCTTACAAAATCAAAGGTTATTGGTACTTCGATAAACGTCAAGGGGAATTGAAATACCGCTTATTAGGTATTTGTCCTGTTACACCAGACGTCTACACAGTAGGTAAAGATGAAGTTGATTACATTGAGTTATTCTGGGTATATTTCCCTGCAGTTCGCGATGTACTTCATGCTAATAATGCTTTCAACGATCGTAACTCTGCAATGCCAATTTCATTCGATGTTCTTTTGAATTCACGTCGTTTCAATGCGGTTATCTATCAAGAGGAAAACGTATATGGTGATCGTATGATTCAGGATTATATGAAAGACAATGCGCAGATGCAATTGTTAGAATCCGATCGAATTAAAGAAAAGATTCGAAACTTTGAACAAGATATGTGGAACTACTAGTTTTCACTAATGATATTCAAACGGCTGGTTTTTTAACCAGCCGTTTTTGTTTATTTGCAGTATGAAAATGCTTGATTTTATCATTGTAGGCAACGGTTTAGCGGCGCTCGCTTTTGCGGAAGTACTACTTCAGAATAACTGTTCTTTTGTGGTTTTCGGCGATTCTAAATTGAAGTCGAGTCGCGTGGCAGCAGGTCTGTATAATCCTTTAATAGTGAAAAGGTATCGGCCGCTACAAGACGCCGTCGATCAGATTGATTTTCTGCGTTCGTTTTATTCTGCTGCTGAGAAACGGCTAAACGCTAAGTTTCATCATGAAAAGCTTACTTTACGCAAGTTCGCCTCTATTTCGGAGCAAAATGATTGGTTCGAACACGCCGATAAACCTCAACTTGGAAATTTATTAAGCAACGATTTGTTTACCTCCGCGATTGACGGAATTGATAGCCCATTTCAGTTTGGAGTGGTTAATTACACCGGTCACTTAGATACCAATGTCTTTATAACGAGTTATCAGACGTTTCTAGCTAATTCACGCTGCTTTATAGCGGAGTCTTTTATTTACGCAGATATGCAGTTCAGTAGCGAGTTTGTTACTTACCACGAATTTCAAGCCAATAATCTGATCTTCGCCGAAGGATATGGAGTAAATCAAAATCCGTATTTTAATTTTGTCTCCGTTCCTGGCACCAAAGGTGAGGGCATAACGATTCATGCACCTCAGTTGAAGCTTACCGAAATCATCAACAGTGGTGTTTTTATTCTTCCTTTAGGCAACAATTTGTTTAAAGTGGGTGCAACTTACGAATGGACGGATAAAACGGAGCAAACCACCGCTGCTGCGCGCGAGGAACTCACTACGCGCCTCAAACAAGTAATTCAATGCGATTTTGAAATCGTCGATCAATGGGCAGGTGTACGTCCTACTACTCCCGATCGTAAAGCCATTGTAGGTAATCATCCACAGTTCCCACAGCTTCACATTTTAAATGGTTTAGGTACGAGAGGTGTTATGTTAGGTCCAACGATGGCAAAGCTGCTATACGATTCTATAGTCGACAAAAAAGAAATTCCGACTTATTTACAAGCTAAACGTTTTTGGAAGCAATAGCATCGTCTTTGTATGCAATAAAGAAGTTGATGTAAATGTTTCGACTCATTCGCACAATCCAAGGCATCAAAACAACAAGAGCAGCAATGATGGTAATAAAAGCCTCCTTTACCGTGCAGCCCACGAAAACAAAACTGATGATAAATGCTGCAACTCCAACAGCTACAGCAAGTGCATAGCTTACGTACATGGCGCCAAAAAAGAAATTCGGTTCCATTTTATAGCGGAGCCCACAATGGGAACAAGTATCGTGCATATGCATCGTTTCGGTGACGATATATGGGTTTTTGTTCTCATACATACTCTCGCTATGACAACGCGGACAAGTTCCTGTTAAAATGCTATATAATTTCGTTCCTTTTTTTAACATTTGCAGCCAATTCTTTATTACTGTAATACAATAACAAAGTTACAGTCTATTTAAGTTTTCTAAGCCAATATCATGCTAAATATTCACAATTTATCAGTTTCTTTCGGAGGTTCCTATCTTTTTGAAGATGTTACCTTCCGACTGGGAGCAGGTGATCGTGTTGGTCTTGTCGGAAAAAATGGTGCCGGTAAATCGACAATGCTCAAAATCCTTAGTCGCGATCTTCAACCCGATTCCGGAGTGATCGCCACAGAAAAAGAAGTCCGTATTGGTTTCTTGCGTCAAGATATCGACTTCGAACAAGGCAGAACCGTACTCGAAGAGGCTTATCAAGCCTTTACCGAAATCAAAGAAGTCGAACGCAAGTTGAATCACATCAACGAACAACTTCAAACACGTACCGACTACGAGTCTGATTCTTACGCAAAACTCATCGAAGATTTGAGCGATCTAACGCACCGATTCGAACTTCTGGACGGATACAATTACGTGGGTAATACCGAGAGAATTCTGCTGGGACTCGGCTTTAAACGAGAAGATTTCAACAACAAAACCGACACTTTTTCTGGAGGCTGGCGCATGCGAATCGAGCTCGCAAAACTGCTCCTTCAAAACAATGATATTCTTCTCTTAGACGAACCTACTAACCACCTAGATATCGAAAGTATTATCTGGCTCGAGAACTTTCTAAAATCGTATCCAGGTGTCGTAATTATTGTTTCTCACGATAAGATGTTCCTCGATAACGTTACGAACCGAACACTGGAAATCTCTCTTGGTAAAGTGTACGATTTCAATAAGCCGTACACACAATATCTGACGCTTCGCCAAGAAATTCGCGAAAAGCAACTAGCTACACAAAAGAACCAGCAAAAGAAAATAGATGAAACCGAGAAACTAATCGAGAAATTTCGCGCCAAAGCCAGCAAAGCATCGATGGCACAATCGCTTATCAAGAAACTCGATAAGGTAGAACGCATCGAAGTCGATGAAGACGATAATGCGGTTATGAACATCTCGTTTCCAGTTTCGGTGACTCCAGGTCGCGTAGTCGTCGAAGCCGAACACGTTACCAAAAAGTTCGGAGATAAAGTAGTTTTGAAAGATATTTCGCTGAACGTTGAACGCGGTAGTAAAATCGCCTTTGTAGGTCAAAACGGACAAGGGAAATCTACGTTTATAAAAGCAATCGTGAACGAATTCCCGTTCGAAGGTAGCATCAAACTCGGGCACAATGTTCAAGTAGGCTATTTTGCTCAAAATCAAGCAGAATATTTGAATGGCGAAATCACACTGCTACAAACCATGGAAGACGCCGCAAACGACACCAATCGCTCTAAAGTGCGCGACATGCTCGGGGCTTTTCTTTTCCGTGGCGACGACGTCGAAAAAAAAGTAAAAGTACTTTCCGGCGGCGAACGAAATCGTCTGGCACTTTGTAAGTTGCTCCTACAGCCCATCAATGTGCTCATAATGGACGAACCTACAAACCACCTCGACATCAAATCGAAAAACGTACTCAAAGCCGCACTACAGAAATACGAAGGAACACTGCTTCTCGTATCTCACGACCGCGATTTCCTTCAAGGAACTGCGAATATTGTGTACGAGTTTAAAGATCAGAAAATTAAAGAATATCTGGGCGACATCAACTTCTTCCTAGAACAACGAAACGTTGATAGCATGCGTGAGGTCGAAAAGCGCGATGTCGTAAAAGCCTCTCAAGAGGCTCCAAAAAAGAGTTTCGAAGAACAAAAGAAACAAAAGGCACTTCAAAACCGCATTTCTAAAGTCGAGTCGCAAATTAAAGATCTTGAAAACGCCATCCGTCTCGACGATCGTGCGCTCGAATCGAATTACGATAAACACATCGAAGACGCTGCGTTTTTCACGGCCTACAACGAAAAGAAAAAGCAACTCGACAAACTGATCGAAGAATGGGAAATACTGCTCATGGAAGCCGAAAGTTAATCATTGCCTTTAATTAACTTAACGTAGAAAAAACAAAAAACCCGCTTTCCATTTGAGAGCGGGTTTTTATTTTGAGTTTTATTTTAGTAGCGGTAAAGTACTTTCTTCACAGCCTTAATAACGTCGTCTGCATTTGGCAACCATTCTTTCAATAAAGTTGGCGAGTACGGCGCGGGTGTATCAGCGGTTGTAATACGTTGTACGGGCGCATCTAAATAGTCGAAGGCGCGTTCCTGAACCATATACGTAATTTCCGAAGCAACGCTAGCAAACGGCCAAGCTTCTTCTAAAACCACTAAACGATTTGTTTTCTTAACCGAGTTGATAATCGCATCGTAATCCATTGGGCGAACCGTACGTAAGTCGATTACCTCTACCGAAATACCTTCAGCAGCAAGCGTTTCCGCTGCAGCTAAAGCCTCTTTAATAATCTTTCCGAACGATACAATAGTAACATCTGTTCCCGCGCGCTTAACATCAGCCACGCCAAGCGGAATCGTGTACTCTTCTTCCGGAACTTCTCCTTTGTCGCCGTACATCTGCTCCGATTCCATGAAAATAACCGGATCGTCGTCGCGAATAGCCGATTTCAACAAACCTTTTGCATCATATGGTGTCGACGGAACCACAACTTTTAAACCGGGCGTGTTAGCAAACCAGTTTTCGAAAGCTTGCGAGTGCGTCGCACCCAATTGTCCGGCCGAGGCTGTTGGACCGCGAAATACCATCGGCATAGGGAATTGTCCGGCAGACATCTGGCGCATTTTCGCAGCGTTATTGATAATTTGGTCGATACCAACCAAACAGAAATTAAACGTCATGTATTCCACGATCGGTCGGCAACCATTCATAGCCGAACCTACCGCAATACCAGCAAATCCGAGCTCGGCAATAGGTGTGTCGATTACACGCTTCGGACCAAATTCATCAAGCATACCCTTAGAAGCCTTGTAAGCACCGTTGTATTCGGCTACTTCTTCGCCCATGAGATAAACCGACTCATCGCGGCGCATTTCTTCGCTCATTGCTTCGGCAACGGCTTCTCTAAACTGTATCGTTCTCATAAAGGATTCATTTTTCGAAACGCAAAAATAGCCGAAAATTGGAAATCCATCCCATATTTTTAAAACGTTTTATACGTAAAAGCAGCTTTTTTTGATTTTTTGGGCAGCAGTTCCGGCTGTACGCTACAAGCTTTTTCAAATCGGGCACAAAAGCAATCGTTTGGCACGGCTTCTGAGGTCGCCACGCCCAACGAGCTTTTGTTTGCCCAATTTATCAAAAGGCTTTTCGCTGCCATCCGGGCCGCAAATGCGTTACCCAATAAAACGTCTGTTTTTTGACGGTTTTTTAACAAACGTAATATTGCAATATTACCTCGAGTAAAAAATTGAAATACATAATATTAACTAATGCTTGTCGCGATTTAAAAAAAACGTTTTTAAAATGTACATTTTTTTGCAACGATCCCCGTGGCCGTGATGGCAGTGGAAATAAAAACGCACGAAAAGCGTGTGAGTGCGGTTTTGAATGGGCGACCAACGGAAGCCCCAGGCAAAGCCAGCACGAACCGCTTTTGTGCGTTTTTATTGCAACGTACAGCGCGAAATGCCGCCCAAAAAAAATGTCAATTACTTGCCATTAAACAGGTGCGTTACGGTTGTGTTTAAATCGGCGTCGAAGGTAAGCTTGCGGTTGTCTTGATTTTGCCGCTCAAACTGCCCATCGGCAACAAACTTGTATTCGGTGTATGCGTAACCGGTTTTGTGAACCACATCAACGTAAAAGGTACTGTCGTTGAGGCGTTTCATGGCGGTATCTTGTTCCCAGCTCAAGGGTTGGTTGCTGCCTCGAACCGCCATTTGCGAAACGGGCATCGATTTAGGCACCACAACGGTGTAACGAACTTTTTGATTGGCTGTTGGCTGCACGCACGAAACCAACAAAAGCAGCAGTGAAAAGGCTACGTATTTCATTATTTCTTTGTTTTTGTGAGTAGATAATCGATTCCGAAACGGGTGCTACCAAGTGCTATGCCGCCCAAGCAAACCCATAGAATTCCGAGTGCGGGCATCATGTTCCACAGCCCTTCGCTCGATTGTTGGTAAACAGCAGCTACGAACATGGTGCAACCGGCAAGGAAACTAAAAATGCGCGTCTGAAAACCCAAAACGAGTGCGATACCGCCAACGGCTTCGCTAAAAGCGGCCATCCAAGCGAAAAATGCGGGAAAGAGTGCGAATACGCCACCGAATTCGGCTACATCGTTCGGAAACCAAAAGGCTACTTCGAAGAATCCGAGGTTGTTTTCGGGTGGCGACCACGGCAGACCGAATTTAACGGCACCGAAATCGACCGCCATCCAATAACCGCATAAAATGCGCGGTAAGGTGAACAAAATGTCTTGCCAAAGATGAGGCAAAACAGTAGGTTTAGTAACGGTTATGATTATTTTTTTCATGATGATTTTGATTGATGATTGAAACTTCTAGCGGTAAATAAAATCTCCGTTGCCGTTTTTCTTACAGTCGTTGCAGCGTGCGGCACCGCGGTTGATTAGATCGCCGTTGCCTACTAGTTTTCCGCTCATTTTTTCGCTTACGTTTACGGTTGTATCGCCGTTTCCAGCAGTTGTAAATTTCATCGCAGCAACTTTTAAACTTCCTGCGTTTAGATCGCCATTTCCGCCTTTTTCTAAATCGAAACTATCGATAGAGCCGCTCAAAGTACAATCGCCGTTACCTTCTTGCTCTAAGCGAAAGTATTTTCCAACGATTCCTTTCACGGCTAAGTCGCCGTTGCCCGATTGTGCAATAACGCTTGCTTCGGGCATTGTAATGTAAATAGTGGTTGGTTTTTGATTTTTCTTGTATCCGACTTTTCCTGGTTTATTTTTTATTTCCAGTTTGTATTCCGTGCTGGAATAGGTCATTTCAAGGTTGTTTACGCTCTCTTCGGGACCTTCTACGCGAATCGACCAGTTTTTACCGATAGAAATTTGTGCATCGGCGTTTTGTCCTTGGAGGTACACTTTGTCGAAGTTTTTGTAGTCAAAGCTCTTTTCGATTTTTTCTTGAGCAAACGAGAATAAGGATAAAAGAAGTGCTACGGTAGTGCTAATTAAGATTTTCATGTGTATTAGATTTAGAAATTTAGAATGTGTTTGTTATTTCTTGTTTTGGAATCCCATGTTCAGGTTTAAATCACCTTTAACTTTTAACGAAACGAAGCCCGCTATATTTCCCGTATTTTCGATTACTAAAGCAGTATTTTCGTCGGTTTTTACGTACGTACTTTGCGTAGGTTCAAGTAGAATAGGAGAGTGGGTTCCGCCGGCATTTGGTGCTTGAAAAACACGAAGCGTGGTCGAGCCGTCGTTTCTAATGTGCGTTCTAAAATTGCCGTGTGGATTATCGCCGAGTACAAATTTTTCATTGGCGTTAATTGTTGTTCCCGAGTTTAAAGAACTAAACATTCCGCACGAAGCAAGTACTGTTGCGAGCACTAAAAGGATTACATTTTTTTTCATAATTGTTTACTTTTTTGGAAAACCAGTTTCCGGTTATTGATGAAGCAAAATTGCGGCAATCCCAGTAGCTGCGCGCTTCAAATTATAATTTGAGACCTAATTCTGCTGTGTTTTTTGCTAAGTAGTCTTTTGGCGTTACTCCCGTATGCTTTTTAAACGCCCGATTAAAAGTAGCTTTCGAATTAAAACCACAGTCGAGCCCTAAGCCAAGTAAGGTCGATTTCGAATTTTCGCCAGCAGCTACTTTTGCTTTAAAAGCGTCGATTCGAAGTGTGTTTACCAGATCATTGAAATTCTGGTTAAAGCCTTTGTTGATTACTTTTGAAATAAGCGCGGTATTACTGCCGGTTGCTTTTGCCAAATCGAGGAGGGTAAGTTCCGGATTTTTGTAATAGCCGTTGGTAATCAGTAATTTTTCTAGTTGGTCGCGCAGTTTTTCCTCCGATTCGGTTAGTCCCAAATTATTTGAGTCGCTTTGTGGGAACTCGATTTCGGCATACTCCGCAAGTATTTCGGCGTTTTCAATTTTACTTTCGTTCACGAAACCATAGCCAACGCGTTTGCTTCTAAAATTTTCATTAGCATAACCTCTAATGGCAATGCGGTAGGAAATCACGCCAACCGCCATGTAGTACCACCAACTTCCTATAAAATTCGCAAACTCCGGAAAAATCTCAAAAGCAATTCGAAAGCCAATGTCAACACCAATAATCACCAAACAACTAATGATAAATTCCTTTACGTATTTAAACGTGAGTTCATCGGCAAAACTGACGATGTTTTGAATCACTTTTCGATACAAATTGTAGTATTTCAAAGAGTAAATTAAATAGCAAAGCATGCTAACATGACCGCTAATTTGGTACCATTCGTCGAAGTCGATATCGGCATAAAATTCCGGAAACGCACCTCCGTTGCCGTAGTAATCGTTTGCCACCTGTATCAATGCATAAAGCAGGTATAAAAAACCAGGAAGTAAATGCCAGAAGTACTTTTTTCGAAACGTAAAAGCCGGATTTAAAACCGCTTGTGTGTAGAAATACAAAATCGGTCCAAAAAAATACAGTTGATGGAACGGTACGCTGAAGATCACTGCACGGTAGCTTTCTGAGTCGTACCAACCCGCAAAGCCCAACATCCAAGGCGCTAAATACAAGGCAACGATAATCAAAAATAAAGCGAGCCAAAACGCCGATTTACTGCGTTCTTGTATACTTTTTTGGAGAAGTATCAAGGCATAAACCAGATTGTGTGTAAAGAAAATTAAGAGTAACCCGGAGTAGATATTAAATTGAAAAAGCATGCGTTTCGACTAACGCAACTAAGGTAAGCATAATTTTATACGATGAGTCCGATGCTTTTAGAATGTGCAATAGCTTCTTTGCTGTTCGTAAAATAGCAGGTGTGAACACCCATTAAACTCATATTTTGAATGGCGATGGTTACCTTTTGTTTAGGAAGTTTGCCCGTTTGCCGAATGTAAACGGCTTGAACATTTACCGGAAACATTTTGCAAATCCGTTCGTAAAGCTCGGCGTCTTGTTGCGAATCGTCGCCCAATAGCGTGTAGTTTAATTTCGGATAAAACTCTAATATATGTTTGATTTTCTGAAATTTATGATCGTGGTTTCCGCGTCCGGTTATCAAAAAGTCGAATAAACTCTGTTTGATGTCTTTTAGCAACAATACCGCTCGAGGCAACTGATGCAATTCGGCAAACTGAACAATAAATCGATACAAATTCCACTCGCTCGACGACACATAGAAAAAAGCGTTTTGTTCGGTTTTGTTATTGCGTCCGGCTGTACTTAAAGCCTGATAATGCGCAACCACGTCGGAAAAGATTTTGCGGTCGTTCACGTTCTTAAACAACAAGATGTACAGCTTTTTAAAGATATTTCGGCTGTGGGAAATCAAAAAGGTATCGTCGATATCCGAGATAAAACCCAAATTTCCTTCAAACGGCCGAATGTACGAGCCTTTTTGTGTGACGTGCGTTCCTTCCGACTTAATAGAAACTTCGTACGTAATCCAGCCGTAACCCACATCGTTGTCGAGCGGAATGCAAAACTGAAAAAAGCCGTCGTCTAAGGTTTTGGTGTGAATAACACGTCCGTCGTGTTTGAAATATACATCAAAATTCGACGCTGTCTTTTGTCGAAACATGCGAATCACCGAGCGAGCGTTCCTAAATTTCGTTTTCTGAAAATCGTAATCGGCTTTAGTCGTTGGCTTAAACACATGACCCATCACTAAAAGCTGATTTTCGTTGGCGTAACCTCGATATAGTTTTAAAACAGGTTTCATACTATGTAAAAGTACGGCAAAGCGTTTTGTTTGGAAACGATTTTATCAGCGCTTTTTTCAAAATGCCTTAAAATACACAGCAGTAAACCACATTTGTCCGCATTCCGCAATCTCAAAAAGCGAAAAAGAAAGGCGTTTTCTGTGCGATCTCATGCAAATCGTTAATGTAAATTGGGATTGCCCTAAATTTCTCTAATTTTGAGCAAACCTCATCAAATGGCAGAGAAATTTGTAATCATTGTAGTGAATCCGATAGCAGGCGATATCGACAAAGGCGAACTCGTAGCCGATGTTGAAGCACATGCACTTACTTTGGGTTTGCAAACCATTGTTTACGAAACCTGTGGTATTAACGATGGTAAGCACATCCGAAATTTGTACGACCAATACCAACCACAACGCGTAATTATTGCAGGCGGCGACGGTACCATTAAAGAAGTGGCGGCAGCTCTCGAAGATGTCGACGTACTTTTCGGAATCTTACCTGCCGGTTCGGCAAACGGCTTGTCGGTCGATTTAGATATTCCTGCCACTTTAGATCTCGCCATTCCCGCCGCTTTTTCAGCTAAGTTTATCGATATCGACATGATAAAAATAAACGGGCACACAAGTTTGCACCTAAGCGATGTGGGTTTAAACGCTATGCTGGTTAAAAACTACGAAAGCGGCACCACGCGCGGCATGTTGGGCTATGCAAAACAGGTGCTCGCTACATTTAAAGAGCAAACCGGACCGTTTCAGGCGCGTATCGAAATGGAAGGTAAAGAGGTAATTACCGAGGCAAAAATGGTTGTGGTGGCCAATTCACAAAAGTATGGAACCGGCGTCGTGATCAATCCGTTTGGTAAAATGGACGATGGGCAGTTCGAAATAGTAGTGCTTCGCAATCTCGATTTTGCGGTTTTAACCAAGATTTTAACGGGAAACATCCGTCTGGATACCGAGGATGTCGACATTTACAGCACCAAAAACGCACGTATTTTCATCGATCCGCCAACCGAATTTCAAGTCGACGGCGAGTACATCGGTTTGGTTTCCGAACTCAATATCTCCATCTTAGCCAGTAATATGAAAATTGCCGTTCCCGATTATAATTAATGGCAAGCAATTTTTATACGTGATAGAGTTTTATTGCGTTACTAGCTGATAATCAAAGTTTTTTGTTTTATTTTTCGAAGCTAATCCCGTCTTTCGCTGTAGTCCTCAAAAAATACGGCACGTTCATATGTCCAGCACACAGCTTCTTGGGTCGCCGTTTGCTGTACAATTCACGTAGCCGTATTTTTTTCGGAGCTGCCGCTGCACCCGGGGCTAGGAAAATCGTTATCCAAAAACATTACGACAAGAAAAGCAAACTGAACATCTACTGCTGTGCTTCGTCACCAACTCCTTTAAACGGATGTCGTTGCTGCCAGATTACTTTGGG
Organism: Flavobacterium sp.; assembly: GCF_027490375.1. GTDB lineage: Bacteria > Bacteroidota > Bacteroidia > Flavobacteriales > Flavobacteriaceae > Flavobacterium. Next base: position 12,209 of record NZ_JAIXYH010000095.1, on the reverse strand, counting down.
TTCTAGCTGTTTAAAAAAGTAGGGTAATATTTTGTTTAACAGGTAATTGTGGTGTTTCATAAATCCAAAAAGCTCTTGCGGTACTGCACCTGCCGAGCTTTTAATTTCCATTGCCGTTCGTCCAAAAACAATTTTTTCAAACTTTAGCGAAATCGAAGTTAGTATCATGTCGTACAGCATGTTTAGGTACAACATATGATGTTTTTGAATTTCGGCATCGTAACCCAAAAAATAAGTGTCGGCAGTGCTGCCATTGCGTATTATAGTACTGAAGCCTACAAGACGTTCGGCTTCAAAATATCCTTTTACGATAAAGTCGTCCTGAAGCTGCTTTTTCAATGCCAAAAAATGATTTTCGGGAAGTAAAAAGGTATTGAATGCCGAGTTTTTCGCCACATTAAAGTACAAGTCGGCAGTAGTTTTCTGGTAATCCGCTAAGTCGGTTTCCGTTAAAAAGCGCGAGGTAATTGGTTGCAAGCGTTTGCGACTGCGTTTGTACTGATCGCGGTATTTCTTGGCAAAAGCGCCCACATAATCCGTTTCGTGGGCAAAAGTGTTTAGCTGTTCGAAAACCATATTGGGCTGGGTCGTAAACTTGAAAAAGTCTGGGAAATTCGGACTGTTTTGTTGTAAGAATGCAGCGTCGAAATCTTTGAAAACGGTGAGATGTAGGGAAATACCCTCGGTCCTCAGTCGTTCCTTAATTTGCGTGGCTGCACGCTGTAAGGCGGTTAGTACTTTAGTTGAATTTATTTCATCGCAAGCCGCAAAAGCATGCTGCCCGCTGAGCATATTGTTTCCAATAAAAAGCACATGCGAACTAAATTTCTTGAAGATAAAATTCCGAGCAACTGTTTTCATGCAGCGTTGTCGTTCGCCGAAGGTTTCTAACTGATTCAAATCTAGAAATTGGGCAACGGCAATGCTTAGAGGTTTATCTTCCGCACGAACAACGATAAAAAAGCAGCGCATGTTTTTCGGTTTGCTTTCGTAACAAGCACTTAAATACGACTGCTTTAAAAAAATATTAGAACCCGCGAGCGAATCCCAATATTCGGGAAGTACTTGCGGGTTCTCGTAAATAACCGTTTCTAATTTTGTTTCACTTAGGCCCATTGGCACAGTATACCGCCCATGACACCTAAACAAATTGTCCAATAGCCGCCGTGAATCAAAACATATTTCCATGATAATTTTTCAAAAAGTGCGTTTATTCCAAAAATCGGAAGCACAAAAAGAATGCCAGTCATAGAACCGTGAAGCGCGCCGTGTTTAAACGTTCTAAAAGCAGTTCCGTAATCAGACATAAAGGCAGTAAACGATTCTTTGGCAGCTGTTGGATCCCCACCAATCATGCCAATAGCACCCGTTTGATGAATGACTAAAAATTGGAGCACAAAACTGATGAAAATTGAAAAGAGAAAACACAAGCTGAATACTTTTACCGGATTAAATGACGCCAAGTCTTCGGGTTTAATTTTAGCGACTTTCATCCAGGCATCAGCAAATAGCAGTTTGCTGTACCATAAAAATCCAACTAAAAGCGGAACGGCAGCCGCTCCGAGTATAGCGATAAAGTTTACATTCATAATTGTTTAGTTTTTGGTTTAATCAAAGATAGTAAGCATTTTCTTACGGACTTAAACGCAAAAGACTTTTCTCTAAGAAAGTAGTGAAGCAAATTATTAAGGAACGTTTTTCCTAAAATTAGCTTTGTAAAGCGGGCAAGTAGATGTCAAATGTAGCACCAATACCTTCAGTTCCGCTGCTGCGAATGGCGCCGGAATGATTCTCACATATTTTTCGACACATCGCCAGTCCGATGCCTGTTCCCGAGTATTCAAGCTTTCCGTGTAAACGCTGAAAAATGTTGAAAATTTGTTCGGCATACTCCTGTGAAAAACCAATGCCGTTATCGCGAATTGTAAACTGATAATAGTTTAAATCGGCTCTCAAATTCAAATCAGTAACCTGATCGCCGGTTACTGCTGTGTAGCTAATATCAATGCGCGGCGGTCTTGAATCGTGACAATACTTAAGCGAATTTGAAATAACATTTCCAAAAAGCTGACTCAGCTGTATTTTAATTCCCGACACTGTTGGTAAGTCGGTCACGTGAACAACGGCATTTTTTTGTTCGATAACTAAGTCGAAATCGGCCAATATCTCAGAAACAACTTGGTTGAGGTCGACCTGCACAAATTTTGTCTCGCCGTTTGATAACTGCGAATAGCTTAAAATATCGCGGATTAAATTCGACATTCGTTCCGAAGAATTGATGATTCGCTCGATGTAGATTTCCGTTCGGCTATCTTTTTCAGTTAAATGACTCGCAAGCATTTTCACGAAGGTGGTAATTTTTCGAAGCGGCTCTTGTAAATCGTGCGAAGCTACATAGGCAAATTGTGCCAGTGCTTTATTGCTTTGTTCTAAACTTTGGTTGGTTTGTTCGAGTGTGCTGTTAACCACTTCGAGCTGTTTGGTTCGTTTGGCAACCAGCTTTTCTAATTCTTCTTCTTTCTGCCGAAGCACAGTAACATCTTGCGAAGTGCCCGAGATGTATTCCGGCTTCTGTTCGTCGTCGTAACTAATTTTCACTGCCGAAACAATGATGCGTTTTTTGCCCGTTTGCGGTTCAATTTTGACGCGCTCGTCTCGAAAATCGGTTTTCCCTTGAAGTTCTTCAGGATGTGTGGCGATGTTTTCGAGAAATTTCTGAAATTCCAAATATTCGGCATCCAAAGCATCCACATTCTTAAACCAATCGGTAAAACGCCGATTCCCAATTAGCGTGCTCGATTTTAAGTTGTATTGCCAAGTGGCAAGTTGCGCCAAATCAACCGCTTGCTCTAAAGCAGCTTGTGCTTCGACAATTTTCTTGCGTGCCAAAACGCTATCGGTAACTTCAATAGCAACTTGCAAGACAGCATAAACGTTCTTGTTTTCGTCGAATAAGGGCGTATACGTAAAGTTGTAGTACTTTTCGAGTAATACACCGTCGTGGACGATTTTTACCATAGAATCTTGCGTAGAGTAGGGGATGCCCGAATCAAAAACACCGTGTAAAATTCCAATAATCGATTGGTTTTCAGTAAGTAATTCAGGCATTACTTCGGTTAACTTTTTGCCGGCTACATCTGGTCCTTTACCTAAAAGCTCAACAATTTTCTTGTTAGGAAGCTCAATGACCAAATCGCGACCCACAAACAGGGAAATACCAGCCGCAGCGTTTTCAAGAATACTTTGTAGTGTAGCTTCTTTGCTTTTATTATCGGCATCGACGATCACCGACTGCGTAACATCAGTTACAATCACAAAAACACCTTCAATTTCGCCAGTTTCTAATACCAACGGTTGAAAGGTAAAATCCACATAAATGGTTTGTAGTGCTCCATTTTTTGTAATCTCTGCTCGCTCCGATTTTGCTGCGTACGGTTTTCCGCTGGCAATGACGTCGAGTAAAAGTTCGTCGAATCCCTGTCCTTTAATTTCAGGAATGGCTTCCAGTAAAGGTCGGTCGATAATTTCTTCGGCAGTTCGATTTACGAGCGACAAGTAGAAAGGGTTAGCTTTTTCAAAAACTAGATTTTTATCTAAAACAGCCACGGCAACTGCCGCATTTTCAAACAAATCTAAAAACTGTTGTTGTTCTGCTTTAACTTTTCGGTTTAGATGCACACGCGCAGTTACATCAGAGGCGGTGCTTAAAATGGCGTATACGTTACCCTTGTCATCTTTTAAAGGCACGTAGGTGAAGTCGAAATACAGCGTTTGTTCCATTCCGTTGCGTAGCAGTCGGGCGGGCGCTTGTGTACTGGTGTGTATTTCTCCTGTACGGAAAATATTCTGCAAAAGCGCAATAAACGGTTGGTCGTGAAGGATCGGTAAAATTTGCTGCAGCGGTTTTCCGATCACATTTTTACCGACATCCCAATAAGAAAGCATAATATCATTAGCTGCTGTAACGATTAGTTCTTTCGTGCTAAAAATACAGGCGGCAACGGGAAGTTTTTCAAGTATTTGCGCATCGTGTTGATCGGTTGAGGATTCTTCTTTTACATAAAGAATTCCTTTTTGGAAGTGAGGTTGCTGTTCGTCTATGGGATGAAACTCGAAAGTAAAGACTCTATTTTCCAGCAACAAAATTTGGGATTGGTTTGCAGGAAAAGCTTTTAGTTTCGAAAAATGTTCAATTAGCCCATCATATTTCAACGCTTTGGTATTAGGTAGGAAATAGGGTTCGACTCCCCAAACTAGAAAAACGGGCTCGGGCAGCGCTAAAAACAACTTCAGATGGAAAAACAACTCGGTATCCTGAAATACCTCTTCTGGCAAATTGTGGTAATATGCCTCAAGTTGCGGCTCTTTGCTAGCAATTAATTTGATAAAGTCGTTTTTTGTCAAGTGGAGTTAGGTTTTTAAATTTCTAATAGGCAAGGTGCGCGAGAATTCAGTGGTAAATAAGCGAACTGCTTTGGCACATTCCTTACATTTGAACTTCCTAAATGTACAATCTTTTTCCATAAAATGGGTTCAAATTTTCGAATTCTTCCTAAACATATAACTTTAGAAAAATTGATTTTACTGCTATTTGTTGTCTTTTCTAGCACTCATTTGCAGGCACAGGTTTTTCAGAAGGTCACGGTTACAAACGACTTAAACATCGATCGCTCTGAAGTTATAGCCATTCAGCGAAGTTTGTTACATACAACAGTAAAGAAACACGCCAAGAAAGCGTTTCGCATTAAGCGAGAAGGGACAGATAGTTATTTACCTACGCAGTGGTACGATTCTGATTTCGATGGTGTGGAAGATCAGGTTTTACTGCACGTGAACATTCCTGCGGGTTCTATTTTGTCGTACGACATAGTATTAGATAGTACTCGTGGCGCTTCGAGCTCGATGGTTAAAACAGCTGTTTTTAAGCATAACGGGCAGATTTATTGGGAAAATGAAAGTGTTGTATTTAGAACGCCAGAGCGCAGCAAGTCGAAGCCTTCAGCTTTTGACTTTGGGATCAAGCCATCTGCGCAAGCGTTAGAGAGTCAGCTTAAAAAGTATAAAAATAAAGAACTTCCTTTTCAAAGTTTAGTTTCTGATGTTTCGCACAGTTTAGGTCTTGGTGCTACAGCTGTTTTAAAAGATAATGTGTTGGAATTTGCAGAGAAAATTGAAAAATTGGAAATTTTGGCGGCCGGGCCAATTCGAACGGTTTTTTTATTGTACTACCCAACGTGGGGTTCCCAAAAGATTGGAGAAATTAAACGAATTTCGATCGACAAAAGTGCGCTGTTTATTTCTGTTGATGTATTTATGACGCAGCCTTCAAAAGCGCTGGGCTATTCGATTGTTGCCGAGGGAGTACTTTCACAAGCAAAGCTTACCACTGATTCTCGGTATTATCATCTTCAAACCCGCAAAGGAGAGCAAGAATTGGTACAAACCGTTTTTTTTCCGTACGAAAATCCAAAAGATGTACAAACTTTTAGTGCCGATCCGGCTTTAGGAACACATACTTTATTTTCGTACAAGCCCAAAGATCGCTTCACTTTTGCTGTGGCATATCAATTAATTCCGAAAACGAGCGCAGCAGCGTTTAAAGAATGGGAACAAACCGTCAAGAATTTCGAGCTTTGCAGATCAAATCCGTTAAAAGTAGCGTTGAAATTACCGCGTGAGTAGTTGGCTGTGAGCGCATTCTAAAAATTTTCAAAAAAAACTTGCTTTTAGCGAATAAAGAGGTGTATCTTTGCACTCAACATCGCGGGATAGAGCAGTAGGCAGCTCGTCGGGCTCATAACCCGAAGGTCACAGGTTCGAGTCCTGTTCCCGCTACAAGAGAAACTCCAATCGAAAGGTTGGAGTTTTTTATTTTACGCTCGTGGGCTCTTATCCGCCTAGGCGGACACAGGTTCGAGTCCTGTTCCCGCTACAAGTCAAACTCCAATCGAAAGGTTGGAGTTTTTTATTTTACGCTCGTGGGCTCTTATCCGCCAAGGCGGACACAGGTTCGAGTCCTGTTCTAAACAAAGAAGAGTTACACAATTTTTATTAAGGGAAGATTTTCTGGATTTCTGCATTAAGCCCGTAATTTTTTTGGCATAGTTTTTATTACTGTCCATTACAAACCTAAAAACACATTGCATTGATTGATCATTACATATTTTTTAATCATTTGTAAATCAATTAATCATGAAGGTACCTGTATTCCCATCTGTTTTATTTGTCGTACTTTTTTTCTCAGCGACAGCGTGTAAAAATCAATTGGCCGAGGAGCGATTCTCCGAAGCAAAAATGGAAAGTGAGGTCGTTGACACATCGAACACTGCTTCTGTAAATGCCCCTAATCTTGAACGTGAGTTTGTTCGCACTGTTGATGCGCAATTTGAAGTAGAGGATGTTAGGGCCGCCACACAAGCAATTGAATATGCTACAAAAAAGTTTGGCGGTTTTGTAACCTTGTCAAATCTTCAAACGCAGGTACTACAAAGTGATGAAGTAGCTGTTAGTGCCGACAGTTTATTGCTGACGAAGAAGTATAAAATTGAAAATGTGATAACGCTGCGCGTACCGAACTTACAGCTCGATACTGTTTTGCGTACGATCGGGAAGGAGGTTAAGTTTGTTGATTTTCAAACGCTTAAGTGTGACGATGTTTCTTTACAACTTTTGGCAACCGATTTAGAGCGTCGGCGTAATGCAGTGGTAGCAAAACGTATTGGTAAGGCAATTGACCATAAAGGAACAAAACTGTCGGGTATTGTTGACGCCGAAAATGAAGCAGATTTACGACGCGCACAAGTGGATCAAGCTTTCATGAACAAACTTTCCTTACGTGATAATGTAGCCTTTAGTACTGTTACCCTTAAGGTTTACCAACGCGAACGCATGCGCCGCGAAGTGGTTTTAAACGAAGCAAACCTCGATACTTTTCAGGCTAGTTTTGGAGATAAGATATTCGAAGGCTTTAAAAGTGGTTGGAATTTGCTCGAGGGAATTATTACATTCTTAGTTCGAATTTGGCCAGTTGTACTTGTACTTATTCTGGTAATCGTTGGTTATAGAAAAAGCAACCGTCGAGTGGAACTACCTTGATTTACAAGGTATCGGCGTTTGGTCTTTTAACGAAGGGATTTCAATAATCTCTCAATCTCAAAATCTTTCAATCTCAAAATCTTTTAATTTTTACGGTTTTCCCGTAACCAACTTTCGTTTTTTCTTCGTAGGGATAAACCCGTTTTCCCCTTCCCGTTTAGGGCGAAGCTCCCAAAAAAAATCGACATGGCATTACGGAAAAACCTTAAATATTTATTCACACTTACGATATTTACTAATTATTGATGGACATTCGTTTTTAGTGCATACTTATTATTGATAAAGAAACCTTTGCATAAAAATCTAAGGATTAAAAAAAATTATCAACACGAAAACGTTTTAGTAGAGGTAAAATTACGATCGTTAAAATTTTTTAGCATTTTTATTATAATTTTAATAAAATATTAACCAAAAACTTTTAAAGAATGCTAAAAAAAATCGTTTTAACTGTGATAACGGCTTTGCTGTTTTGTGTGAGCAGTAGCGCCCAAAGTATCTCCGTGATTGGTGATGCAGCAAGCGGTTGGGGAACCGACGTAGCAATGAGTACAACAGATAATGTAAATTACACATTATCAAACTTCACTTTCACAACTGGAGGGCTAAAGTTTCGACAGGATTCCAGTTGGGCCAATAACTGGGGTGCAAATTCTTTTCCTAACGGAACTGCCGCGCCTAATGGTAGCAATATTCCAGTTACTGCGGGTGTTTATGATGTAATGTTTAACCGCACAACTCGAGTTTACAGCTTTACTCCCGCATCGACTGGCTTTGGAATCGTAAATATAAGTGGTTCCGCTGGTCCCGGTGCAGGTGTAAATGTTGCCATGTCAACCGTCGATGGAATTAATTATGCACTTGACAGCTACACATTGACAGCTGGAACCATTCAGTTTGTTCAAAGCAGTAGTCCTATTACTACTTGGGGTTCTTCCAATTTTCCTACAGGAACAGCAACGATAAATGCACCGTCGATTGTTGTCACGCCAGGGACATATGATATACGTTTTAACAAGGTAACGGGGGCGTTTAGTTTTACGTTTCCAACCATAGGAATTATAGGTAGTTCGACGCCAAACGGTTGGACATCGGACACATTACTTACCACCACCGACGGTGTCAACTATTCGAGATCTGATGTATCTCTAGTGGCTGGCGAAATAAAATTCAGACAAGGGCAAAGTTGGGCTATTAACTGGGGCGGAAGTGCTTTTCCCAACGGAACAGCAACATTAAACGGTAATAATATTTCTGTTGTTCCGGGCATTTATCAAATTAATTTTAACAGGATAACTGGGGTTTACAGTTTCAACGCGGGATTTCCAGTAATAAGTTTGTTTACAAGTGGTGGAACCGATATTGAATTAACGACTTTAGATGGAGTTACGTACTATCTTAACAATTATACTATTAATAGTGGTAGCTATCGGTTCCGGCAGTCCTATTCAAACACAACTACATGGGGTTCTGCAAGTTTCCCTACAGGAACGGGAACAAATTCGGGATCAGATATCCCAGTTATTGGAGGCGATTATAATATTTCGTTTAATCGAACAACGGGTGCATACAGTTTTCAATATCTCTCAATTGGCGTAATTGGAAGTTCAACACCAGGCGGCTGGTCGTCAGATACTTTCATGAGTACTACAAATGGCGTTGATTATACACTTTCTGGTTTAAATCTTACTGTTGGAGAACTAAAATTTCGTCAAGGCGCTGACTGGGGAACTAATTGGGGAGGTAATTCATTTCCAGGCGGAGTTGCTAATTTAAATGGTTCAAATATTGGCGTGACCTCGGCATCAACGTTTACCGCACATTTTAACAGAACAACAGGTCAGTATTATTTTTATGATCAAGTTAACTTGCAAACAAGCTCTCCTGTCAACCTATGCCGCTATTCTACAGCTCCAGATTTGGCGACATTAGTGCAGGAGGTGCCGGGAAGTGTTTTAAAATGGTACACAGCTGCTACTGGTGGGACCGCATCGCTAACGACACCAACTATTTCAACTTCATCTTTAACCACCCGAACATTTTATGTGTCGCAGACTATTGGAGGAATAGAGGGACCAAGAGTTGCATTAGTTGTTAATGTTGTGGGAGCACCTGCAATGCCGGGCTCTATTGTTGCAAAACACAACAATATCACAGTAAGTTCTTCTGCGTTTGGAAATTTTGTTGGAACTACTTTACCTGTTGAGTTTTCGATTGTTCCTGTTGCAAATGCGACGTCTTATGAATGGACACTACCCAGCGGGGCGACAATAGTTTCTGGAGCCAGTACGCATGTGGTTGTTGTTAATTTATTTGGTTGCAATACGACTGCCGGCACGATGCCTCTTTCGGTTCGAGCTATATCATCAGCAGGATGCGCAAGTGCTGCAAGGACTTATACCGCAACCAAAGCTATACCAGGAACGCCTGGAACAATTACAGCTTCTAGTGCAAATGTATGCTCATTTGTAGGGACAACGACAAGCGTTTCCTACAGTACCACTAATGTCTTAGGTGTTGTGTACAATTGGTCGGTGCCTGCTGGAGCAACAATTGTTTCAGGTCAAGGAACTCATTCCATTAATGTAAATTATTCAAATGAATTTACTGCTAGCGGTCAAGTGATTGTTGCTGCTTCGAATTCTGTGGGTTCTGCAGCTCTAACTAGAATGCTTACCGTTACACGTCGTTTACCTTCAACTCCAGCAATGCCAATCGGACAGTTTTATGCAATATGTCCAAGTTCAGGTGCTTACACGTATACTCTTGCATCGGCTCCAGCATTTGCAACATCATGGACGATTACTGGCCCTGCCGGGTCAGTGGTAAAATCCCCAAATAACTTATCAAATACAACAAATACAATCACAACTAGCACCGACTTAACGTTCACGGTTTTATATCCTTCAAGTTTAGTTTCCGGTGTTGGAGCAATTACTATCCAATCGTCGAATGGATGTGCACAAAGCAGCGTGCGATCCAGTAGAGTGTACAGAGTTTTTGCGCCTTCATCTTCTATAACAGGACCAAGCGAAATTTCGTGCGCATCATTGGGATCTTCTATCTCTTATTCATGTGCAACTGTTCCTGGCGCTTCAACCTATACTTGGAGTTTCTATAATATCCCAGGCGCAACGATAGTGTCTGGTCAAGGCACTACTAATGTTGTCGTAAATTATCCTGTATCGCTTGCTTCCGTTTTACTTGGTTCAACGGCCAGCATTCGAGTTGTAGCTTCTGGAACCGCGTGTGGAGCAGCTATGGCGGGTTCAACGCGAACCTTAGCTATAACTAAGCCTATTTGTGGAAGTGCGCGTGCAGAAGCTGGCGGGACCTTCTCGGAACTTTATCCAAATCCGGTATCTGATCGTTTCTATATGGATATTTTGTCTGATCGAAATGGCGAGATTTCCCTTCAAATATTTGCTTACACAGGAAATAGAGTAGTAAGTAACACTTATCAATTAGTAGAGGGTAAAAATACGATCTCTACAGACGTGTCTGCCTTGCCTCGTGGAATTTACATTGTCAAAATTTACAATGAAAATCAAACGGAAATGACCACAAAAAAACTGATTAAAAATTAACTAACCACTCCATTTTTTTAGAAAAAGCCATTACTCTCTTTGGGTAATGGCTTTTTTATTTTTCTTCTTGAATTCCAGCTAGTTCCTTCTCCTCTATAGGATCCATCGCACTTGTTTGCTCGGGAGAATACCAAAAACTAAAACGCGGGTCGTAAAAGCGGGCGCCGTAGTAGTAGAGACCGGTTTTTCTCACAAAGTGTTTATTTTTCATCGGTGTTCGAAGAATGCTGCGCATATCAGAATCAAGTTCTTTACCATTGAATTTAAACTGGTTATCCAAAGGGCCAAAGGTGTTTTGTTCTACAAAGGTTTTTCTCACCAAGCTTTTATTCTTCATCGGTGTTCGAAGAATCTCCGCTAAAGCTACGATTTCTCCAAAGGGTAAATTTAAGAAATATTACCTCACTGGGAGTTGTTTTTAGTGGTGTTCGGTGAATCTCCTGCGTCGATTTGGTAAGGCGTACCGTCTTTATCGGTAATAGCTGTTGAACTACCGAGGTGGTCGGGGTGGTAGTAGTAAAGCAAATCTATATTTACGTTACCGCAAGCGCCGGGGTTTAAGGCACAGCAGAATTCGTATTCCTCGGTACCGGGGAGAAACTGGCTGCATGGACTCTCATAAAATGATGGTGTTTGAATAAATGTAGCCAACTGCATTTCCTGCTCTTGTAAATATTTGTTCACATCTTGCTGCTGTTTGGTTTTGATGGTGTCGGGATCTTGAACTACCGGCGACTGCAACACTTCTAACGGTACGGTTTCTGCGTACGGGTCGTTTGCTTCGGCAGGTGGGCGTTGCCAAGACTGGGCTCCGGAAATTTGCGAAGCTCCCAATCTCCCAATCTCCCAAAAATTGCGGTTTTTCCGTAAAATTTATCTCTGGGAATTTCGTACGTGGGAATCGCTCCCCATCCCACCCGCCCCCATCGAGGCGAAGTTTTGAAAAAAAATCGACATACGGTTACGGGTTTTCCGCATATTTTAGGATGAAGTATCAAGTATTAAGATTTGAGTATTAAGACTTAGCGACGTTCACCACTTAACGTATCGCTTTTCCCAACCTTACCCACGTATCGCCGGTGCCTCAGCTTGTCGAAAGCTCAACCGCAAAGGATGCGAAGATTTCCGCAAAGTTCGCAGAGCGGTTTTATTGCAGTATTAAGATTGGAGTATTAAAACTTCGATGATTTCACCACTTAACGTATCGCTTTTCCCAACCTTACCCACGTATCGCCGGTGCCTGAGCCTGTCGAAGGCAAACATTGTGCCCATTGTGGAATACTTAGTGAAACATTGTGCTCCAAAGGTGCCTGAGCCTGTCGAAAACAGTGCGTCGAAGGTCGATACAATTTTTCAAACGGTTTGATACGTTCTGTGTGTTCTTCATCAGCCAAACATTCCACAAAATTCTGTGCGCTTCGGCGTTTTCTGTGTGCCTAAAACTATTGCCTGAGTTCGGCTTTTGCGGCGTTGTGCCCATTGTGGAATACTTAGTGAAACATTGTGCTCCAAAGGTGCCTGAGCCTGTCG
>NZ_JAIXYH010000077.1 GCF_027490375.1 Flavobacterium sp. | reverse complement strand
CCTCAGTACCGTAACGATTGAAAATAACCAAACGCTTCACATCATAAGCACTCAAATCAAACGAATCGTTTGCACCATCGTTGTTCGGTGAAATACCTCGCTGGATGAGACAGCCGATGTTTTCAATTTCGATCGATTCAATTGTAAAACATCCATCTGCTGTGGTTACTTTAGCCGTAAATGTACCTTCAGACGTGGCTGTAATAACGTGTTCTTCGGCAGTTGGTACAAACGTACCGGTACTAGTCCACTCAACGTTACTGTTTGTTAAATCAAATGATTCATCAACAGGAAGTACACGAACGGTATATAAATTGTTCTCACAACCAGATTCAAAAGTAATATCGAACTCAGGAATGATTGTTATATCAACCGTTGTAGTAAAATCCGCGCAACCAAAGTCGCCAGGCACTAAAAATGTGACGACATAGGTTCCTGGATTACTTGTAGACGGATTAATTTCACCAGTTGAAGTGTTAATTGACAATCCAGTAGGCGCACTAAACGTTCCAGAGGCTGATGGCAGGTTTTGAATCTGTTCAGAAGTTGAATTTTTACAAAAAGCAGAGTCACCGTATGATATTGTTCCAGTCACAGGTGCAGTAATGGTTAACGTGAAGTTAGCAGAATCGGCGCCACAGCCTCCAACAGCAGGAATTAAATTGGTAATTGTATAAGTTCCAGGAGTAGAAGCTTGGATGTTTACTTCACCAGAATTTTGGTTTATTACTAATCCATTAGTCGAAGTGAAAGTACCAGCAACCGCACCAGCGGCAAAGATCGGAGTAATTGAATTACTGTTACCGCAATACTCAGTAGAAGAGTAGGTAAAATCTGCCTGTGTTCCCGGAGTAATAAGGACAGGGAAGTCGGCGAAAACTTCAGCACAGCCGCCAGCAGCACTAATCGTGTGGCGAACCGTATAGCTTCCCGGAGTAGAAGTTGCTAGATCTATAACTCCAGTTGTCGAGTTAATTATTAGTCCAGCTTGTAACGATGTAAACTGACCAATAGCAACCGAAGGAACTGGATTTGCAGCTGTATTACAAAATTCACTTGCATTATAAGTAAATGCTGCATCTGGTACTGGATTGATAGTTACTTCGAAAGTGTCAAAAACTTCTTGACATGCCCCATTGGCGGCGATAGTATTTGTTACCATATAAGTCCCGGGAGGCGTTGCTGCTAAGTCAATCTCCCCACTTGCACTATTTATCACTAATCCTGGGGTTCCAGTAAATACACCTGCAGTTTCTGCTAGAACAGGTAGCGGATTTGGGTTGTTCTTACAATACGCTGTTTGGGCATAGGAGAATTCAGGAGACACCGCATCAATAATTGTAACTACGAAAGTAGCGCTAATTTCTCCACAGGTTTCAGTGGCTGCAATGGTGTTTTTAATTGTATACGTTCCTGGCTGACTAAGTTCTAAATCAATAGCTCCAGTTAACGGTTGCACAACTATACCCGCAGGCTCGGCCGAGTAAGTCGTTGAAGCCTCAGGAACTGTGGTTATTTCTGCAAAAGTGTCATCTGCTTGACAGAACGAAGTTGCACTATAGGCGAAGGCTGCGTTTGGAGCATCCGTTACCGTAAAAGTTACAGGTACCACTGCAAAACATGTAGATAAGACTGTACTTTCAACTCGTATATATATAATTCCAGAAGATAATAACTGGTTGCCAGATAATCCTAAATCGCCAATATCATCCGTTGCTGCATCAAGACTATTATGTGAAGTTATCACGTAATCTGCTGGATTGAGCGTTCCTAAAACCGTTGCTTTAACAGCATCGAAGTCGAAAGTAGCTTGTCCAGGTGTAGCGTCTGAGTCACATTTTACATATTCAGTTGGGGTAGTTACATTGATTGCTGGTCCGAGTGTAACAACAATTTCGTCGGAAACGGGGTTCAATCCGCAATTTCCTTCTACTCGATATGTTCCAGATTCAGTAGCTACATAGGTTGCCGAAGTAGCGCCAGGAATTGGTGTTGTCGATGGAAGCAAGAACCATTCGAAAGTAGATGGAACATTGTTAACATCCTGAACATCTTCAATAGCATTTAACGTAATTGAGTCGCCACACGCTTCAATGTCTGGTCCGAGACCAACATTACAGCAAATAGTCTCTCCCGCGTCAGCATCATTGAAGTTTGTTTGTACTAATCTAATCAAACCGGCTTGACCATTGAAATTGGTTATCAAGATTATATAAAATTGTCCAATTTGAGCGTCTGGTATGGTAAGTGTTTCAGTGAAGCTGGCGCTATAACTACAATCTACAATATTTCCTTCTGGATAAAATGCAGGATTCGTAGTGTTGTTAGGACAAGGCGTAGGAGCACAAGGTCCAAAAACAATTTCATTACAGCTTTCCGGTGAATCGAAAGGTCCCCACGCTACAAAGTCTACGTCAAGGTTGTTCCCCGTCGGATTACCTGCGGCGTCAAACTGAGTATTTTGAAGAATGTTAAATACGAGTGGGCCGTTTTGTCCAACGTTTAACGTATAGTAGGTTGGGTTTGGTGTCGTGAACAAGCAAGCAATCTGACCTGTGGATGTTACTCCCGTAGTGTTTGCGTAGATGTAAGGCTCGTCCGGTGACGATCCACAGAACGGTTCTGCGCTATCACAAGTTGAAATCGAACGAACACAAAGATCAAATTCAACTGCTTGAGGAATATTTGAATTCGACCACACGCGAACATAATAGGTTTGTCCAACAACAAAGTTGGTTGCATTACTGATAAGATTGTCTGCAGTTGAACAATAGCGGAAAACTAAACCGTCACAAGTTCCCGTGTAAACAGCATGGTTTAAGTTCGTGGTTGTGCCTTCTACGTTCAAAAGTTGTATGAAATGTGTTGTAGAAGTTGCAACAAAACTAAACCAAACATCATCATCGGCAGTTCCAACGCAGCCTGCAGGAAGGTTTCCACCCGTTGGTGTTGCACCAATTAAATTTGCAGTTGCGGTTTGATTACACACTGAACTTGGGTTTACAGGAGTTGGAATAGCAGTTGCACAAGTGTCGTTTCCTGAAGGAGGTGGAGGTGTATTTACGCAGACATTAAATGTTGCAGAGGCACCAGCGGTAGAAGCAGAAGTATATACTCGTATATAATATACTTGATTTACAGTCAGACCTGTAGCAACTCTTGTAGTTTGCGTCGTACAATAAATTTGAGTTAGGGCATCGCAATTGCCAGTAAACAAACTATGGTTTAGTGCAACATTGGCAGATGTACCCACGATATCATTGATGTTAATTACATGAATCGGACTGGTTGCAGTGAAAGAGAACCAAACATCGTCATCGGCAGTTCCACATCCAGCACCAGCTGCTGCTGGAGGATTAGATGCTGTTGCGCCAAGAGTACTCCCCGCAACGTTAAATGAAGGCTCGCAAGTCCAAGTTGGATTTACAGGAACATTAGTTGCACCCAAACAATTGTCGTTTGCTGGAGGTGATGTTATACAAATTTCGAAAGTAGCTCTTTGAGTAGCTGCACTTCCGCTAGTATATGCACGAACATAATAAGTTTGTCCCGGTGTAAGTCCAGTTGCATTTGTACTATAAGCAGTACTACAGTATAATTGCGTTAAATTATCGCAACTTCCCGAGAAAACGCTATGATGAATTCGAGCGCTAGTTGGCGTAATATCAACATTATTGATATTGATTGTTTGCGTTCCAGAAGGACCAGCAACAAAGCTGAACCAAATATCATCATCGATTGTTCCGCAACCTTGACCAGCATTTGCGGCAGGAGCACTTGCAGTTCCGCCGTAAGTGTTACCTAGTACATTATTCGCTGGAGCACAAATTTGTCCACTATTTACAGTAACAGGCAGTGCAGTTGCACATTCGTCGTTGATTGGTTTAGTGATGAATGTATGCGGATTCAGGATAGTCCAAGCACTACTATCAGTAGGCGAACAGATAGCCTTAACATAATAAGTGTAAGCTGTTGAAGGCTGCAAGGCATATCCAGTAGCTGCACTAATCGTGAACGGATTCGTAGCAGAAGGAATTGTTGGTGGTGTTGGTGGGTTGTTAGTTGGTACAGGTCCGCCTTGTGGAACGATATAAATCGCATAACTTCCCGCTGGAGGAGTAGAAATATCAGTCCAGCTTAAAACAGCACTAGTTGCACTTGAAACTGCAGTTAAAGCAGTTGGTTGAGCACATGCGGGCGGGTTACAATTGGTAACGCCTGTATAAAGTACCGTAAGCGGTGCTCCTTGACCAGGAAGTTTTGTAAATTCTACATCGTTAAATGGTGTAACAATAGTAAATCCTATATTGTCTGGGTTTGTTCCAGCAACACTCCAGAATACATCGAAAGGTACGTTCGGACAAAGGGCTACAGTGACTCCTGCGGCAGAATTAATACCTGTTGCACCCAGAGTAGCCACTACAATTCCGTTCTGACGAACTTGCATACGACCATTATTCCATGTGTTTCCAGTAGACGCAGTTGAAAGAAGGAATTTGTAATTACATCTGTCGGCATCAAAACAAGTATCCGTATTAAAGACTGGGAAAGCCACCCAAATACTTGGGTCTGGTCCCGGACAAACCGTTCTTACCCAAGCGTAATAGATAGTCGCTGGAAGAAGATCAGTTGCCGTAAATGTTGTTGCAGTGATGTTTGTATATGTAGCTGGTGTAGCCGCAGTTGGCGCTACGTTTACCGTACTCACATAAATCTCCCAAAGCGTATTTGTTGGTTCGCCCGCTGTCCATGAAAACGTAGCCGACGCTGTCGTTGCTCCCGGAGTCGAAATCGCAGGGGCTGTTACAAGTGGCGTAGTAGGACGGAAACATGTTGGATCGGTAGTTGCTGTTGCAGGTCCTCCCCAAGCAGAATTCGACGGATTATTACAATTTACTCGCACATAAACGCTGTAAGCAGTATCTGGAATCAGAGATGCTACAGGGAATGTAAACGAAGGATTGTTTGGATCAGCAACTGTTATATCATTGAAAGTAGGAACTGAATCTGCTGTAGGAGCCGGAGAGCCAGCTGGCAAAACTATGATGTCCCACGACGTAGTTGCTGGAGCACTCCACGTTACAGTTAAAAACGTTGTTTCAACAGACGCTGCAGGTATCGTTACGGCTGTAGGTGTCAAGTCGCATCGCGGCGTCTGACAGTCTACCGGTTGTGTTGTGAGTACGCTACCTGGAGTGCCGGTATTTTGGAGTTTTGTAAATACAGTTTGACCAAAGTTGTTGATTACATTTAGGATACATTGCCCAGGCTGAGTACCAGGCGTAATCCAAAATATATCAAACGGAATATCGTCGCACAAACCTACAGTTACGTTAACCGGTCCAGCACCACTAGTGTACGTTGGTCCAAGTGTAGCAACCACAATACCAGCCTGACGCACTTGCATGATAGCTCCGTTCCAACCATTATTTGCTGAGTCTGTTAAGCGGAAGGTATAATCACACTTATTTGAAGCCTCACAAATTAAAGTATTGAAAAAGAACGGACCAGCCCATCCGGTGAAAGATGTACCTCCTGGGGTACATTCTGCACGAACCCAAAATTCGTATTGGGTAGCAGGGGTTAGTGTGGGTTGGTAACTGTTAGTATTAACACTTACTCCCGCCCCCGTAGGAACTCCTGTTCCTGCAGGTTGTACGGCCACTTGCCACGAAGTGAACTCCGTACTTGTCCAACCTAAGGTTGCTGTGGTTAATCCAATTTCTCCAGCAGTTAAAGCCGTAGGTTTTGGCGCACAATCTTCCCGCTGAATAAGTAAGGTGTAAGGAATTGATGCCGTAGCTTGACTAGACGAAATAACAATGATATAGGTCTGCCCAGCAGTCATTGGCACAACTAACGAACGCGGTGTTCCCTGAGCGTTAGCAATTCCGGCAATACACGATGTTCCAATCCCAGCACAGCTGTTATATACAAAAAGCGAAGAGTTATTCGCTCCCGGAGTCATTAATATAGAAACATTTCCAGTAATATCAGGCGTATAGCTGTAAAAAACCTCATTCCCTGCCAGGTAGTTTGTTCCCGCTGGTGTAGCACCACAGCCAGTTCCCTGGGTAGTATCTACTTCATCGCCAAAGTTCAACGTGTTTCCTGCGGTTTGATATGGTAATGTTTGTACAACTAGCGGATCGGCACAAACCGAACCTAAAGGAAGTGTACAAAACGGAAACGGACCTGCCCAACCGCTAGTTAGCGTATCTGGCGCAGTTCCACAGACTGCTCTTACATAATATTGATAACACTGCCCGGGAGCAAAAGTTAATGGCGATCCAGCCGTGTTAAAATTTGTCGGGTTTGTACCAGGAGCACTTACAATAACACCAGTACCTGTTGGATCCTGGCCCTGAGGTACTACTTCTATTTCAAAACTTGTTGCGAGTCCCGGATTGTTCCACGTAAGCGTTATGCTTGTAGACTGCGGATTTGAAGCATCCAAACCGTTAGGGTTTGTACAACGTGGACGAACCCTAACGTCATCAATTAACCAACGATCACCAGAACGGGCATTAGTCAATTGTGAATTTATACGTATAAAGGCTATATACACAGTCTGTCCGATAAAAGCAGCTGGAAAATCTATAACTTTCTCAGTATATTGCGTTATATCACCGTTTAAGTCTTGTAAATCAGATTCGGTGTACGACTGTATTAATTGAAAAGCCGCCTGGTTGTCTTGTATAGCATTTAAAGAAGCTCGAATTTGAAAAATTGAACCTTGATCACCATTCTGAGCCTGTCGCGTCCAAAAACGCAACTGTCCATTCGCCGGAACAGTCAGCTGGGTAGTAATCATCCAGTCTTCTTCGGTGTTGCCTGCTTGAATCTGTTCCAAAGGAATCAAAGCAGCATTAGCGCCCGAATAGGCGGCAAGTCCCGATGGGTTAACCGGGTTGGGTGTTGTATTTAACATCCATTGTTGGTTTGCACCAATTCCAAAATTAGGACCAGCCGGAGCATTTAGCTTTAGCCATCCCGCTGGAAAACCGCTTTCAAACGTCTCCGTGAATTGTGCAAATCCCGCAAAAGAAAACAACAATGCAATCAAAAGTGCAATTCTTTTCATAAAACGAGTTCTTAAAATTAAATCAGGTAAATTTTTCAATTTATGGATTCCAAATTTATACATTTTTAAGAAAGCGCTAACAAAAACTTATGTTTTAACGATTTTATTCAGTTTTCGCTATCCGTACCAATTCACTAAACCTATTTGTTTCACTACCTTTGTAACCTCTTAATTGGATTATGCTCGAAGTAGAAAGAATTGATATTGAAAAAACCGTACTCGTAGGAATTATCACCCAAAATCAGTCCGAAGATAAACTCAACGAGTATCTCGATGAACTTGAATTTCTGACATTTACAGCCGGTGGAACCGTCGTTAAACGCTTCACCCAAAAACTCGAACGACCCAATCCGAAAACCTTTCTCGGAACCGGAAAAATGGAGGAAATTGCCGCATACATTCAAAGATTTCACGTCAATACCGTCATTTTCGACGACGAACTTTCGCCTTCGCAACAAAAAAATATCTCGAAAATTCTACAAGCAAAAGTCCTCGATCGAACCAATCTCATCCTCGATATCTTCGCACAACGCGCCGAAACATCCTACGCCAGAACCCAAGTCGAACTCGCACAATGCCAATATTTGCTGCCCCGACTTGCCGGAATGTGGACACACCTCGAGCGGCAAAAAGGTGGAATCGGTCTCCGTGGTCCCGGTGAAACCGAAATCGAAACCGACCGACGTATCGTTCGCGACCGTATCGCACTTCTAAAAGAAAAAATCAAAACCATCGACCGCCAAATGTCGGTGCAACGCAGCAACCGCGGTGCCATGGTTCGTGTGGCGCTCGTCGGGTACACAAACGTCGGGAAGTCAACGCTAATGAACGTCATCTCGAAAAGCGAAGTCTTCGTCGAAAATAAATTATTCGCTACACTCGACACCACCGTAAGAAAAGTCGTCATAAAAAATCTGCCTTTTCTGCTATCCGATACTGTGGGTTTCATCCGAAAACTTCCTACACAACTTATCGAGTCGTTTAAAAGTACACTCGACGAAGTGCGCGAAGCCGATCTGCTACTCCACGTTGTCGATATTTCACATCCCGATTTCGAAGATCATATTGCAGCCGTAAACCAGATTTTACAAGACATTAAGAGTAACGATAAACCTACACTGATGGTCTTCAATAAAATCGATGTCTACAAACATCAAGTTATTGAAGAAGACGATTTAATGACCGAGCGCACGCGTAAACATTATACACTCGACGAATGGAAACAAACTTGGATGTCGGAAAACGGAACCGATACCGCTGTTTTTATATCGGCTGTCAATAAAGAAAATTTCGAAGATTTCCGGGCGCGCGTCTACGAAGAGGTGCGAAAAATCCACATCAGCCGCTTCCCGTACAATAAATTTCTGTACCCAGATTACCACGACGCCGTCGAAGAGTAAACTAACATGAGTTTGATTTAAAAATTAAAGTTAGAAATCATTTAAATAGTTGATTACAAGGCGTATTTTCTTTGGAATACCGAGGTATCTTAAAAAAATACAACGAAGTAAGCGACTGTTTAAATGATTAGCTTTTAAAATTGCTCAGAAAAAGTTCCCGTAAACTATTAAATCACTCAATTTAAGCGTTCTAACGTAGATTTTTATGTCGACTCACGTTAAACTATCAATTCCTTTTTTTTGGGCGTTCCTCGCCAAAATGTCCACCTCCGCTAAAGCTACGGCGCACATTTCGGCAAGTCCGGCTTTCGCCCATAGTCCTCGCTTCCGATCGTTATTGGAAACGTGTCTCGTCGCTGCGGGCTATTTGGCTCTATCCGTAACGCAGAAGATCGTTACCTAAATCTTCCCGACAAAAAATCCGAATTAAAAATCGATGGTGCCACCCAAACCAAATATTTGTCGAGTCTGAAATCCGTTAAACGCGTTGTCGTCGTAAATTGCCTGAAACGCAATATTAGCACTCAAATACTTGTTTACTTTCATGACTACTGCCAACGAGTAATCCATATCCACATTTTGTGGTTCTTGCAAATAGTTGGTATACAAGTTCAAAATGTTTTCTACCGCTACGTTTTTCATTAAGTCGAATTTATAATAAGTCGAGGCGTATAAACCCAACTCGTAACGCAAACTCTTGTTGGCATCTACTCCAAAATAAGCACCATCAATATAACCGGGAACTTCCGTGTATTTTTTGTCCACAAACGTCATTTTCGAAGTTAATGGCGCCAAGTTTATTTTCAGATTATCGTTTTTCTTCCAAAACAAACCCGGACCGAAAGTTAGGTAGGCAGGCGAGAAAATATTGGTATTTTCCGTTCTAATTTCTTTACCATCAGCGTCTTTTTCGTAAATAAATCCTTTGGTAAATTGGGTTCTAAAGTTTACAAAAAATGAGTAATACCATTCCCCAAATGCCTTAGTTCCCAAAACGGAGTTTATCTCCAAACGGTCATCGGTTTTCTTTTCAAAATCGGCGTTCTTGGTTTTGATTAATCCGTATGCGCCTACAATTTTGGTATCCCAAGTTAAATCTTTGCGCTTGTAGTTTAAGTCGTAGTTAACTCCTAAAGTTCCGGCAATGTTATTTTCGCCACCAGCAACCCAATTGTTAAACGAAGCTTGGTTTACTAAAAAGGTAAATTGACCCTTACTTTTCCAACCGCGATGTACGGTATCTTGTAGGACTTTTACCGCTTCTTCGGTCTTTTTTACTAATTCTTTCTCGGTATTTTGTGCCCATAATCCCGAAAAAACGAGTGTTACTGCGGCGCAAAGAACTTTTTTCATGCGTGTCTCTTTTAAAAAATCGCGCAAAGATAACTTTTCACGACGGTTTACCGAATCGGCGAAACACTATTTTTTCTTTTTGTAGAGCGGTACCGCCGAACACGCTTCGCCGAACATTACCGAACGGGCTACGCTTTGTAACCTGCTAATAGCTAATAGGTAAGCCATTTCCGGAACCGGTTTTTTACTGCATCCTTTTAAAATAACGGGTTTGTCTGCAAACGAACTGTAGTCGAGTTCGCTGAGAATTTCTGTGAAATAAAGTGTGTCCACAGCTTCTAAAGGACATAAATAGGTTTTATGTGCAAATTCATGCAAATGAGTAGCCACTAAAATAGGCGCCCAAGCAGGCAATATCGCATCGGTGCTGCAATAAACGGCAACTAATTTATCTTTATAACTACTCCAATCGTGCGCCTTTAACGCATTTCTGAAGTTAACTTCCCGAAGTATAAAGCCCTCCTCTAAAAAGTCGGCAATGTCTACGACCGCTTTCTGATTTTTCGGATAATAATCTTCCAAATCGAATACAGCCAAAACCGATTGAGCAACCTTATTTACAATCTCTTCCATTGATTTATAAAAATCCGAGTTCTAACTTCGCTTCTTCGCTCATCAAATCTTTTGTCCACGGCGGATCAAAAGTAATTTCAACTTCTACGTCTTTAACACCGTCGATGTTCTTAATTTTCTCTTCCACTTCTTTAGGCAGCGTTTCGGCAACCGGACAATTCGGCGAAGTGAGCGTCATCAAAACCTTAACTTCCGAATCTTCGTTAATCATCACGTCGTAAATCAATCCCAATTCGTAAATATCAACAGGAATTTCAGGATCGTAAATGCCTTTCAAAACTTTTACAACGTTTTCTCCTAAATTAATGGTGTCGTTAAATTCTTCCATAATACTTTATCGTTCTTTATGCTTGCTGTTCCGACTTCGATGAAAAAGCCAGGGCGTACATTTTTATTTGTTTAACCATCGAAACCAAACCGTTTGCGCGAGTAGGCGAGAGGTGTTCCTTCAAACCAATGCGATCGATAAAATCGGTTTTGGCTTCTAAAATGTCTTTCGGCGCTTGATGCGAAAACGAACGAATCAAAATGGCAATCAAGCCTTTGGTTAAAATCGCGTCGCTATCTGCGCTGTATACAACCTTTCCGCTTTCGTAATCGGCGTGTAACCAAACTTTGCTTTGGCAACCTTTTATAATATTCTCCTCGGTTTTGTATTTGGCGTCAATTAGTGGAAGCGACTTCCCCAAATCGATCACGTACTGGTAGCGTTCGTCCCAACTTTCAGGATCGAAAAACTCAAACTCAGCAACAATTTCTTCTTGTATAGCACTTATACTCATGGTTTCGATTCTAATTTTAGCAATTGCTCGACTAAAGTAGCGATTTCCTGTGGCGGATTTCCGTGGTCAAACGCTGCCGACTCGAACGTATCGCTTTTAGTTTTTACTTTCAACTGCGCAATGGCAGCTCCGTCGTGAAAGCGCTTGTTGCTCGGCGAGTGCAACCTGCTGATCTTGTTTAGTTTAATGTCTTTTAATGCGTCGAAGATATTTTTTTGATCCTCTTCCGAAAGGCTTTTCCATTGCAAATCCGCTCCGCGCTTTTCGACAACAGCAAATTGATTTTGACGGACATGTACTTCCTTAAAAAATCCACGACTGTATGCCGTATACGTAATGTTTGCATCCAAATTACTGCTCGTTTTCGCAGTTGTGCATTGCTGTAATACAGTCAGCAATA
The DNA here is from genome assembly GCF_027490375.1 of Flavobacterium sp. Lineage (GTDB taxonomy): Bacteria > Bacteroidota > Bacteroidia > Flavobacteriales > Flavobacteriaceae > Flavobacterium. Next base: position 32,786 of record NZ_JAIXYH010000077.1, on the reverse strand, counting down.
AAATAAATCCAAAGTGTACTTTCATCGTTTCTTACAGCAGCATTTGTTTTGCTTTTTCAATTCCGTTTACCAAAGCGTCGATTTCTTCAAAAGTATTGTAAAACATCATGCTTGCACGCACGGTTCCCGGAATATCAAAGAAATTCATTATCGGTTGTGCGCAATGGTGGCCGGTTCTTACGGCTATGCCCATTTTGTCGAGTAAGGCACCCAAATCGTACGGATGCACACCTTCGATGTTAAACGAAACCACCGATGTTTTGTGCGAAGTATCGGGTCCGTAAATACGTGCGCCATCAATAGCCGATATTTTAGCTGTGGCGTATTCCAACAAAGCTTGTTCTTGTGCTGCAATTTTGTCGAAACCAATGTTGTTCAAATAATCTAGCGCTACACCCAAACCGATGCCGCCTTCAATATTTGGCGTTCCGGCTTCAAACTTGTGTGGCAAATCGGCGTAGGTTGTTTTTTCAAATGTTACTTCCTTAATCATTTCGCCACCGCCTTGGTAGGGCCGCAGTTTATTTAACCACAATTCTTTTCCGTATAAAAATCCGCTTCCGGTTGGTGCGCAAATTTTGTGTCCGCTTACCGTGTAAAAATCGCAATCGAGTGCTTGAACATCGGGTTGCAAGTGCGGAGCCGCCTGCGCGCCGTCGATTAAAACAGCGGCTCCAACGGCGTGTGCTGCAGCAATTATTTCGCGAATCGGGTTTATGGTTCCCAATGCGTTTGAAATATGATTTACCGCGACCACTTTCGTTTTTTCGGTTAGAATTTCCGACAATGTCGAAAGATCGAGCGTACCGTTTTCCAACATCGGAATTACGCGGAGTTTTGCGCCCGTGCGTTCGGCCAAAAACTGCCACGGAACGATATTGCTGTGGTGTTCGAGTGCACCTATTAAAATCTCGTCGTTCTCATTTAAAAGCGGTTCAAAACCCGAGGCTACTAAATTGATGCCGTGCGTAGTTCCCGACGTAAAAATGATTTCGTATGCATGTTGTGCATTGATGTGCTTACGAATTGTTTCGCGTGCCGCCTCGTACCGGTCGGTTGAAATCTGACTCAAGTAGTGCACGCCGCGGTGAATGTTGGCATTTATCGTCTCGTAGTAATTGGCAATAGCTTCAATCACCTGCTTCGGTTTTTGCGAAGTGGCGGCGTTGTCGAAATAAACCAAATTTTTCCCTTTTATGGTTTGTGTCAAAATCGGAAAATCGGCGCGAATAGCTTGTACGTTGAACATACGATGATAGCAAATTTATTGTTGCAAAGTTACGACAATTCGGCGCTGCACTTTTAACTAATGACTGGTTCGTAAGGCTGAAGTTTCGTTAAACTATTATTAATATCTTCATCGTCGTAAAACTAATCGGCGCAAAAGAAGTTTGCTGTCGGTCTAAATTCGAGATTTATGAAAAAGTGGTTGAAGCGTATTGGCCTTGCAATACTTGTTTTACTGATTGTTCTTATCGGTTATGTAGCCGTATTTGAGTTTCCGAAATTGGAACTCATCTCCGGATTTTCGGCCAAGAGTTTGGCTAGCGGGCATTTCATCGACAGTCGATCAGTAGAGCAGGTTGCCGCTGAAGATAACGACATTGATTTGGTGCGTTTGGCCAATTTAACCTTGAACGAATCTTCTAAGACAGCCGTAGCCGATGTGTTTGGCTTTAAAAGACGTACCGCATTGTACCGTCCGGGTTTAGGAGCGATGTTGATCGACGATACCTTCGACCAGAAAGCGCCGTACTTGGTGCCGAAACGTGTACAACCTGAATTAACGGCGCCTTATCCGTACGGAAACCGCGAAGCAGAGCCTGTGAAATTTGAAAACATCGATTACGAGCGTTTGCAAAAAGCGGTTGATTGGGCATTTGACAAGCCCGGCGAGAAGAAGCAGCGCAGTCGGGCGGTTTTAGTACTTTATAAAGACAAACTCATAGCCGAGAAATATGCGCCCGGTTTTAACAAAGACTCCAAGATTTTAGGCTGGTCGATGACCAAGAGCATTACCGCTACGTATTACGGAATTTTGGAAAAGCAAGGCAAACTAAAAATTTCTGATCCGGCACCCGTAGCTGCTTGGAAGCAAGACGAACGAAAGGCCATAACCTTAGCCGATTTGTTGCACATGAATTCGGGTTTGGAATGGGAAGAAAACTACAGCGAAATTTCCGATGCCACGAGAATGTTGTTTCAGAGTCGCGACATGACGCGCGTTCAGGCCGAAAAACCGCTAACGGGCAAGATTAATAGCTCGTTTAACTATTCGTCGGGCACATCGAATTTATTGTCGGGCATTATTCGCCAACAGTTTAACAGCCATCAGGAGTATTTGGATTACTGGTATTCGGCTTTGATTGACCGTATTGGTATGTACTCGATGCTTGTGGAAACAGATATGGCGGGCAATTACGTGGGCAGCAGTTACGGTTGGGCGACTGCGCGCGATTGGGCGAAATTTGGGTTGTTGTATTTGCGAAAAGGAAACTGGAACGGCGATCGGCTTTTTGATGAGAGCTGGTACAATTTTGTTCGTACGCCAACAAACGGCAGCGACGGCAAGTACGGCGGGCACTTTTGGTTGAATGCCGGCGGCCGTTACCCGAGCGCTCCGAGCGATTTATTTAGCTGCAACGGTTATCAAGGACAAATGGTAACGATAATTCCGAGTAAAGATTTGGTTATCGTTCGGATGGGCCTTACCGAGGAAGGTGTGTTCGATTTTAATTATTTGTTAGGCGAGATTTCGAAAGCCATCAAATAATGGGCATTTTAATTGCTCTGGAGTGCTTGTTTTTTGGAAAAGTGAAATAGCTTAGTAAAAGGCTTGATATTCTTTATTATAGCCAAAATGTATTAAATAGAAAGTTTTAAATCCATCTATTTTACCTAATTTTGTATGATTAATTAGGTTTTATGGTTGGTACAAGTCTTATTCCTACGGAAAAAATAGTAGAACGCTTGCGCTATGAGAATCCTTGGTGGGTCAACAAGCAAATTCCGGAAGTGTATAGTGCCATGGCGAGGCGGCTGTACTTTGAATTATTTTATCCTTTTGTTACAGAAAGAGACGTTAAACGGGCATTGGTTCTTATGGGGCCGCGACGCGTAGGAAAAACCGTGATGTTGTTTCACAGTATTCAACAATTGTTGAGTGAAAAAGTACACTTTCAAAGGATATTCTTTATCAGTATTGATAATCCGATTTACGTTCATTTAAGTTTAGAAGATCTTCTAGGACTTTGTAAATATTCGCTTAATCTCGACAATTTGGAGGGTTGTTATGTGTTTTTTGACGAAATCCAATATTTAAAGGATTGGGAGCGCCATCTAAAAGTTCTGGTGGATACTTTTCCTGAAACCAAGTTTGTTGTTTCAGGTTCGGCAGCAGCGGCATTGAAGTGGCACAGTACAGAAAGCGGAGCAGGACGCTTTACCGATTTTATGTTACCACCACTTACTTTTCAGGAGTACATGCATCTCAGGGAAATGAATCATCTCATTTACGAGGGTACCGTGGCTTACGGACAAAATCAAATTCCCTATTGTTTAACGCACGACATAAAGGCACTCAATAAAGAATTTTTGAATTATTTAAACTTTGGGGGTTATCCGGAGGTTGTTTTAAGTGAAAGGATCCAAAGTGATATGGGGCGTTATGTAAAAAACGATATTGTAGATAAAGTGTTGCTTAGAGATTTGCCTAGTTTATACGGAATAAGAGACGTACAAGAGTTAAATCGCTTTTTCACGTACTTAGCCTATAACACGGGAAATGAATTTTCGTATGAGAAAATGAGTAAAGAAAGTGGCATTCAAAAAGATACCTTGAAAAAATATCTGGACTATTTAGAAGCGGCGTTTTTAATAAAAGTTTTAAATAAGGTTGACATTGCTGCGAAGCGATTGAGAAGAGTGACTAGTTTTAAAGTGTATTTAACGAATACATCTTTGCGCACCGCCTTGTTTTCGCCGATTAGTGAAACAGACAGCGAGATGGGAGCCATGGTAGAAACCGCGGTACTGTCGCAATGGATGCATCGCGAGAAATTAGATTTGACCTACGCACGTTGGAAAGAAGGAAGAAACGAGGGTGAGGTTGATTTGGTTTTAGTTGACGATAAACGATACAGACCAGTTTGGGGTGTTGAAATTAAATGGAGTAACCGATATTTTGAAAAACCAAACGACCTAAAAAGTTTAATTCGTTTTTGCAAGAGCAATCAGTTGCAAAAGGCCTTGGTGACATCAATAGATCAGGTAGGAATCAAGCAAACAGACAACTTGTTGTTTTCATTTTTACCTGCCGCTCTGTATTGTTACAATATTGGTGACATAACATTAAAAATGAAGAATCAATTTGGCGTGTAACGATTTATCTAGAACTCTTACTTTTGGGAAACCCGTTAGCGAACATTTTTTCGTAAGGTTTTTCCTTTGCATCGATTGCCCGCGGGAACGATTGGAGCAAGCTACCGTGTAGCGCGGAAAGCGTGATGGCGGCCCTAGCACTTGTGTAGAGGAAGAACAATTTTTGGCCGCCACCCGCCCAAATAAACAAAAAAAATCTCTTGATAGAGATTGTTATTATTTAAAAAAAAGTATACTTTTCCGTTTCAAATCAATTAAATAAAATATGAAAAAATTAAAATTGACAACAAAAGCTTTATTTATGCTTTTGGCTGTTGTTGTGAGCTCGTGTAGTAGTGATGACGGAAATTCTGGCGGTGGAACATCGGCGGGCGACTACTACCCGTTGGCTGTAAACAATTCGTGGACTTTTGAAAACTTAGACACGGGTGAGACGGTTGAATCGCGATTTGTTGCCACAGAACAGCAAGGCGGAAAGAGCTACTTTCAACTTAACAGTAGCGAATTTTTAGCTCAAGCTAGTGTGTGGATTTCGAAAGATGGCGGAAATTACAATCAAAGAGTTGATGACCTCGTAATTGAACAATTTGGTTTTACTACTACGACAGAAGGCTATGAAATAACGATTTTTAAAGATAACGCTCCGGTTGGGCAGACTTGGACAGACTCGGCAACGTTTAATATTATTTTAGCAGCTCAAGGACAATCGCAGACTAGCACGGCAACAGTTGCGGTTACCGGCGAAAACTTATTTAAAGGATCTGCGACGGTAAACGGCGTAACCTATCCAGACGTTATCAAGGCACGCTATACTTTAGAATCTACTGTTTTAGGACAGCCAGGATCTAACGCTGTAGTTACAGAAATGTGGTTTGCAAAAGACGTGGGCCCTATTAAGTCGACTACCACGGGAGGCAACGGGGTCTCACAAACACTTGAACTACAGACGTATACATTGAATTAAAAGTACGAATTAATAGTAGTGCAAAAAAAAAGTCTCGCCGATGAAGCGAGACTTTTTAATTTTATTCTTTATCTACTACAAATCAAATCCCAGATTCACACCTAGTTTTTGTGCGATGATTTTGGTAATTCGCTGTTTCAATTCCGGTATTTTGATCGATTCGAATACTTCATTCGAAAACGCGTACATCAATAAAGCTTTGGCTTCTTTTTTCGGAATACCGCGCTGTTGCATGTAAAACATAGCGGTTTCGTTGAGCTGACCGATGGTGCAACCGTGCGAACACTTCACGTCGTCGGCAAAAATCTCCAATTGCGGTTTGGCATTTACGGTAGCTTTATCGCTCAATAAAATATTGTTGCTTTGCTGAAAGGCATCGGTTTTCTGGGCTTCTTTTTCAACAAAGATTTTCCCATTGAAAACAGCCGTCGCATTTTCAGCAACGATACATTTATAATTCTGGTGACTCTCGCAATTTGGCTGCGCGTGATGCACTAAGGTGTAGTGATCCACGAGTTGCTTGTCGCCAATAATTGTAATTCCTTTTAAGGTACTGTCGATGCGTTCACCTTGGTGGTAGAAATTCAAATTGTTACGCGTGATGTTTCCGCCGAACGAAAATGTGTGTACAGCCACGCGACTTTCCTGCTTTTGTGCGATGTAGGTATTGTCTACCAAATTCGCGCTAAGCAAATCGTTTTGAATTTTATAGTAATCAACGATGGCGCGTTTTTGCGCGAAAACTTCGGTCACTGCGTTTGTAAGTACGGTATTTTCGTTGAGTGATTGGTGACGCTCGATGATTTGCACATGCGCATTTTCGCCAACAATTATCAAATTTCTCGGTTGTACCATCAAGGCATTTTCAGCTCCGGTTGAGAAATAAATGATTTCAATAGGTTTTTCTACAACCTTGCTTTTGGGAACGTTAATGTAGGCACCTTCAACGGCAAAAGCAGTGTTGAGTGCCGTAAGGCTGTCGTCTTTCTTGGCAATTTTATGAAAATACTCGTCGATTACCATTTTGTATTTCGGCTTGTTTAATGCCGAAGACATGGTGCATACGTCGAGGCCGTCGTGCGTTGTTGCCGAGAGAAACGACGAGAACTTTCCGTCCACGAAAATTACTTTGTACGTATCGATTTCGTGCAGAAAGTATTTCTTTACGTCTTTGAATTCAATTCCCGAATCGTACTTTGGAAAAACGGTATAGTTTTTTTTCAGCACAGCGTTCAGCGAAGTGTATTTCCAGGCTTCTTCTTTTTTTGTCGGAAAGCCTTTTTCTTCGAAGATTTTAATGGCGCTGTTGCGGATGTCGTGTATAGACGCATCGACATCGATGTGTTCTTCGAAAGCGATAAACGACGATAACAGAGTTTCTTTTAGTTCCATCGATTGCTTTAATTAAGTTCGGCTTTAATCCAGTCGTAGCCTTTTTCTTCGAGTTCGTACGCAAGTTCTTTACCGCCCGACATAACGATTTTTCCGTCCATTAAAACGTGTACAAAATCGGGAACGATATAATCGAGCAAGCGTTGGTAGTGCGTAATAACAAGAATGGCGTTGTTTTCGTTGCGGAGTTTGTTTACGCCGTTTGCTACGATACGCAGTGCATCGATGTCTAGACCCGAATCGGTTTCGTCGAGAATAGCCAATTTAGGTTCGAGCATGGCCATTTGGAAGATTTCGTTTCGTTTTTTCTCGCCGCCAGAGAATCCTTCGTTTAGCGAACGCGACAAAAATTTGCGATCCATTTCCAGTAATTCCGACTTCTCGCGAATTTTCTTCAGCATTTCGTTGGCAGGCATTTCTTCTAATCCGTTTGCTTTACGCGTTTCGTTGATGGCCGTTTTGATGAAATTGGTTACCGATACGCCGGGAATTTCAACCGGATATTGAAACGATAAGAAAACGCCTTTATGAGCGCGTTCTTCCGGGGCTAGTTCGTTAATCTCTTCGCCGTCGAGCACAATACTTCCTTCGCTAACGGTGTAGGTTTCGTTACCAGCAATTACGGCCGAAAGTGTACTTTTTCCGGAACCGTTTGGGCCCATGATTGCATGAACTTCGCCGGCTTTGATGGCCAAGTTTATTCCTTTGAGTATATCTTTATCTTCTACGGCTGCGTGTAGATTGTCGATTTTTAGCATGTTTTGTTTATTTGAGTCTTTTTGAAATGACGATGAGAGATTCAGTTAAAATTCTTTTTTAGTTTTTAAAGTTCAATTTTTAATCATAGTGACCCTTTACTGAAATTATATATAGTACTCTAATGGTATTCTCACCGACAATTTCGTAAATAAGTCTGTGTTCTTTATTTATTCTCCGTGACCAATAGGCCCATCAGGTTAGATTTTAATGCTTCGGGTTTACCAATTCCTTCAAAAGGGTTTTCTTTGATCGCACGCAATAGTTCGGAAATTTTCTTTAGAATAGGTTTGTTTCCTGTTTTTGTCCAATATTCCAAATCCTTTATTGCCTTACTAGAAAATCTTATTTCCATAGTTTATCAATATCCTCCAAAGTCATCTTGATTCCTTTTCCCTGTTTTAGTTCTTCCTGTGCTTCCAAAATTTCTTTTACAAATTCTGGATCATATGGTTTTTCATTTTCTTCAATAATTTCAAATCCAAGAGATTTTGCCAATGATTTCAATACCGGAAAATCTTTCTTTTTTACGTTTCTTAAAATCAGGTCCATAATGTCGTTTTTTTTATGTTTTCGATGGGCAGTTCTTTCCCAGTTTGTTCAATTATTCCAACAAAGGGATCTTCCTCTTCAGTTTCATTTGCATCGTAAAATTTGGCATTAATTGGATAAAATTTAGCAGAAATCTTACTGAGAAAATCTTGTTGCTGGTCGGTATAATTTTTAAGCCAAATGGCTAAATCAATGTCGCTGTTTTCGTGCACGCCACCTTTTGCGTATGAGCCAAATAAAACAACACGACTGATCACAAAGTTATTCACTTCCAATTCGCTTAGAAAATTTTGAATATGCGTATGTAACTTTTTTATCGTGTACATTTACAGTTGGCATTTTATTTTTTCAACAAGAGTAGTTAGCTTTTGTAATTGCTCTTGCAGATACAAATCGGTTGCTCTTGCATAAACTTTTAGTTTGTAATCGGGGTAACGACCGTCGATATTCCATTCATTAATCACAACCAGAAAATCATACTGACTCGGTTCTAATTGTAGATCCGTTTCCTTGTACAGTTTGGTTAGGTCGTGCGTTCTAGGTGGTATATTATCAACATTGTCTTTAACCCATGCAGCTTTTAGCAGTTTTTCTATACATAGGTGAAAAGCAAACAGCGCAAACACATTTTGTTTGCCATTCATGTTGAAAACCGCTGTTTCCCAATTACGGTCGGCTTCGTCAATCCACCATTGAATATGCTCTTGCTTTGTCATTTTCATTTTACAATATTTCCAATGTACAAATCCCAAATAGGAAAACACATCTCGTAATCATTCCAATTAAGATTTCCATTCACAATGGAGAAATTTTGAAAAAGCGCTGGGTTTAGAAATTTTCTAGTTGACTCGTGCTTTGAAAACCGCAAAAAATCATAGAAATCGACAATTTGCTGATGGCTATCGTCGAAAATCAAGAAAATCTTGAAATCAGATAACAACTCGGCTTTCACCACTTTTACAGGCTTAACTTCGTCGTCTAATATGGTTTCAGTAAACTTCATTTCAATTTCTTTGTGATTCTTTCAAAATTAATTTTTTTATGGTAAACGAAGTAGTCAATCCATTTTACTACTACTTCATTTGCTTTGTATTCAAGTAGTTCTTTAAGATTTTGTAAGTCTTTACCTTCAATTGGTTTTCTGCCCTTTACGTTTTTTATAATTATTTCAACTATCTCACCGTTTTCTATTAGAAACTCAATCTTACTTTCAAACTCACCACAAACTGCATGGCAATGAATTGGTTCGTGTTCATTCGAGTAGAAAAATAAAATCAATCCCAGATATTCGAATAACTTCGGCATTTCTGATTCTATTTCCTTAGCCTACACTACCTTCTAAACTAATTTCCAATAACTTTTGCGCCTCAACAGCAAATTCCATCGGAAGCTTGTTTAACACATCTTTACTAAAGCCGTTTACAATTAAAGCAATGGCTTTTTCGGTCGGTATACCGCGTTGGTTGCAATAAAAAACTTGGTCTTCACCGATTTTCGAAGTAGTGGCTTCGTGTTCGATTTGTGCCGACTGGTTTTTACTTTCGATGTACGGAAACGTATGTGCGCCGCAGGCATTTCCCATCAGCAACGAATCGCATTGCGAGAAATTACGCGCATTTTCGGCACGCGGACCAATTTGTACCAATCCGCGATATGAGTTTTGCGATTTTCCAGCAGAAATACCTTTGCTAATGATTGTCGACCGTGTATTTTTCCCCAAGTGCACCATCTTCGTTCCGGTATCTGCTTGTTGAAAATTGTTGGTAACTGCTATCGAGTAAAATTCGCCAACCGAATTATCTCCTTTCAATACGCAACTCGGATATTTCCAAGTAACTGCCGAACCGGTTTCTACCTGTGTCCAGCTAATTTTTGCATTTTTCTCGCACAATCCGCGTTTCGTCACGAAATTGTACACACCGCCTTGTCCTTCTTTATTTCCTGGGAACCAGTTTTGTACGGTCGAGTATTTGATTTCGGCATCGTCGAGGGCAATTAGTTCTACAACTGCTGCGTGCAATTGGTTTTCGTCTCTACTCGGAGCGGTACAGCCTTCCAGATACGAAACGTAGGAACCTTCGTCGGCAATAACCAAAGTGCGTTCAAATTGTCCGGTTCCGGCTTGGTTAATACGGAAGTAGGTCGAGAGTTCCATCGGACATTTTACGCCTTTCGGAATGTAGCAAAACGAGCCGTCTGAAAACACAGCCGAGTTGAGCGCAGCGTAGAAATTGTCGCGCTGTGGCACCACAGTTCCCAAGTATTTTTGCACCAATTCTGGATATTCGCGAATGGCTTCGGATATGCTCATAAAGATGATACCTTTTTCAGCCAAGGTTTTCTTGAAGGTAGTAGCTACCGAAACCGAGTCGACCACAATATCCATGGCAACACCCGCTAAAGCTTTTTGTTCGTCGAGCGAAATACCGAGTTTTTTAAAAGTTTCGAGCAATTCAGGGTCAACTTCATCCAAAGAATTGTATTTCGCCTGACTCTTTGGGGCCGAATAATACGAAATAGCCTGAAAATCGGGTTTGGTATAATGTACGTTTGCCCATTCGGGTTCGGTCATTTCTTTCCAAGCGCGATAGGCTTCCAAGCGCCACTCGGTCATCCATTCCGGTTCTTCTTTTTTCTTTGATATAGCGCGAACAATATCTTCGTTAAGTCCAACGGGAAACGTCTCCGATTCGATATCGGTGTAAAAACCGTACTCGTACTCCTTGGTTTCGAGATCTATTTTTAAGTTGTCTTCGGTGTATTTGCTCATTTTATATTTAAAGATTTTGAGATTTCGAAATTTCGAGATTCGAAATCTTCACTTTTTATTTTGTTTTCGTTAGGTTAGCTGTTAGGTACTTTATAAAATTGGAAAGGTGTGTGGCTATCTCGTTTGTTAAATCTTGTGCGTTCTGAATGGCATTTCGTTCACAAAGCTCCAATTCTACCGCTAGTATCAACATACTTTTTACTTCTCCACAACTTCCTTTTGCAATTCTAAGGTACCGTATTAACTGTCTATTGTTGTTGTATTCTGCGCCTTCTGCAATGTTGTTTGTAATTGAAACAACTGCTCTTTTTATTTGATTAGAAAAGCCAATTTCGTTCTTGAAGTTTTCGGTATTGCATAAAGAAAAAATCTCTTTCGCTAGAACCACACCTTTTTTATAGACTTCAAACTCTTCAAACGACTTTGTCATAACTTTCCCGTAAAATCAATGTTTTTAAAATCTTTCAATCTTTCAATCTTTCAATCTCGAAATCTTTCAATCTTTCAATCTTTCAATCTTTCAATCTTTCAATCTCGAAATCTCGAAATCTTTTAATCTCAAAGCGAAAAACTCTCCCCGCAACCACAGGTGCGTTGTGCATTGGGGTTGTTGAATACGAAGCCTTTTCCGTTCAAGCCGCCAGAATACTCGAGGATGGTGCCCGCGAGGTATAAAAACGACTTCTTCTCAACGGCAATTTTCACTTCATTATCTTCAAAAACCTTATCGTTATCGCCTAATTCGCGATCAAATTTTAATTCGTACGACAAGCCCGAGCATCCACCGCTTTTCACGCCTACTCGTACGTAATGTTGCGCCGCGTCGTAACCGTCTTCGCGCATCATCTCAACAATTTTCTTGCTGGCAGTGTCTGAAACTTTTATCATAATAGTATATAATAATTCTAAATTACGGCAAAGATACAACATCGCTAATCAACTGCTGCCGAATTTAATTTTTCTACAACATAATACCATAGTTTCTGTTTATGGTTTGGGCGGCTTTACCGGCTGTTCGCTGCAAGCTTTTTCAACAAACCCAACAAAACAAAACCGTTTGCCAAGCTTCTAAGGTCGCTCGCCAAACAGCTGTTTTGTGTCGTTTTGTTTTCAAAAGGCTTTTCGCTTCCATCCGGGCCGCGCGTGTCGTTACCGAGAGGCGTTCTCCATGTTTAAATTCGTTGCGTGTTTCGCACAGACTTCCCGAATGTAGACATGTCGCGTTCGAAAAATTTTTACGAGTGAACTATTTCGAATTTGAATATTATCGTAAACAAAATTTACGCACAAATTCAAGAATGAAATGTGCGTAAATCTGAAATATATTACTAGGCTTTAGTGTTTTACGTGATTCTATCTTTCAATATCATCGGGATTAAGTTTTTACCTTGAGATCCCGCATTCGATTGTAAAATAATTATAAACTAATTTTTAATTTTCGAATTTTAGAGTCTTTCTCAATATATTCTTTTAGTAAGGAATGTTCATTCAGATATATTTTTTCAAACTCGTTTAAGTGTAAACCAAACATTTTACTTAGCTCCGATTTAGAATAATCTAATTGTTCAAGATGCAGTTTAAGTATTTTAGCTAATAACTGTGGTTCGGAGTTGTCAAATTCTAATGGTTCTCGTTTTCTCCAGCCATAGTAGTTTATTTTTGTAACCCATCTACGATACTGATCTTGATTTAAAGTGTTTAAAGTTTTTGCTTTAAACAGGAGCGCTTGAATAGAAACTTTCCAATACCTTTTTAAGTCGCCTAATTTTTCATCACTTAAATGATATAAACTACTTTTGATTTCATCGTCAGGCATCAGAAAACTTGATGCGAATCTATCGGCTTCGTTCTCCACATCCCTCTCTTCACTTATAATCCCTCCTTTAAAGTGCATTAGTATATGTCCGAGTTCATGGGCTATAGTGAATACCATACGTGAGTTTGGTTGGTTCTTATTTAAAACCATTATAGGTACTCCTGCTTTATTTATAAGACTTACACCTGAAATTTTCAAATCTAAATTGAAATCAAACAGATGAATAATGATTCCTTGTTGCTCAACGGTCTTTATAATATCTTTAATAGGTCCCTTAGGTAAATTAAAATACTCTCGAACTCTTTGTGCCATTTGTTCCGGAGAAAGTCCAGTCTTATTGAGATCTGTGAATGGCAAGTCAGTGTCAATTTCTACGGAGTCAAGTAAATCACAAAGATTTCCCGAGATGATGTTGATTTGAGATTCGAGTAATTTTGCTTTTGTAACACTCATTCCTAAATTTTTTCGAAAATAAAAGTGTTTTAAAGAATAAATGTCATGCTTAGCGTAGAAAAATTCTTTTGGATAGGCTAAAACGGTACTAATTTCATTTAAGACGTCATCTGTAACATTTGCTAGCCCTTTTTCAATCTTAGATAATAATACCTGAGATGCGGACGTTAGCTGCTTAGCTAATGTAGATTGCGAATAGCCTCTACTTTCCCTTGCTAATTTGATTCTTTCATTGTTGAGGGTTGAATTCATATTTCGGGTTTTTGCTTAGTGTCTTATGTATTACTACGATAAAAATACCCCAATTAATGGACAACGGGCTGTGTTATAATTATCCTTGTTTGTGGTCTGGTTTACCCAAACCTTTTTTCAACTTAACGATTTCCTTCTCTTCTTTCACTTCTTTTGAAATTGGCGTCAAACTAATTACCTCCGAAGTGCTGAAAAGGTCATTGCTTATCAACGACCAGTTTACTTCATACCTACTTATGAGAGAAGTGACAAAAGCAGACGTTTCATTTAAATTACCAAGATTTGGTCCTATAAAGAGCACCGGGATATGGTCATTTTCACCAGGGAAAAGGGTCCCATTGAACAGCCTCTCACTATTTGGGGTGGGATAACTATTGGGCTTGTTAAAATTTCCATATAGTCTTTTCACGTAAAGGATATACTTATCTTTTACTATAAAATAGGTAGATCCAGAGTTTTTCCTTACTCTTATTCGATTGTTAAATGCCACATCGTTCATCATGCGCTTTAACAATCTTTCTTTTATTGTAGCATTTAAATCCTGTGAGTAAAAAGCACGCTGACTATACTTTACAGGCTTTTCCGCCCTCCGTTCGTCTACTTCTTTCTTTGCAGCTTTAATCTCTTCATTAAAGGCTTCAATAACATCGCCAATCTCTAATTTTACTGCCTCAGGATTTGCCATATTCTTATAAATCGGAATAAACTCTTGTTTTTCCGAATCTCTTTTACTACTTTTGTAGTGCATTTTCTTTGAAACACCCTCCAAAGTGTCTCTAAATTTTGTATATTCCATTTTTTTAAAAATTTTAGCCCGTTGTCCATAATGGGCTTTTTTTAATTCGTTAATTGCGCAAATATATAAAAAATTATAACAATATCAAAATTTTTTTTATAACATTTGGTCTGAAATGGCATAATTTTTTGAATCACACTTTATTTTTTTAAAAATTACTTAAATGACATACAATTTTTGAGAGAATTCAAGTAGATCTGTTTTATTAAGAATAGACACTTCACTACTAAAATATACTTCAGCTATTAGTAGTTTTTGGTAAATTTTTTTTAAAGATAAAGTGTTGGAAAACTTGGCGGCAGTTCTTACGTTTTTTAAATCAAGGACATTAGTAGCCAGGAATAGATTTGCTTCTTAAAGCAAGCTTTTTCAATTCGGGCACAAAAGTAAGCGCCTGGCCGGGCCTCTAACCTGAGTTCGATTTAAAAATTAAAGTCAGAAAGCAGATAAATGGTTGAATACAAGGCAGATTTGTATTGGGATACTGTAGTATCGAAAAAAATCTAACGAAGTAGGAAGCCGTTTATCTGTTTAGCGTGGTAGCCGTTCTTTTCAATTGCTGTTTGATTTTACAATTTGTTGATGTGAAGCGATCTGAAAAAGATTTTTAATTGAAATTAGGTTGTAAGGCTTTTCGCTGCCATCCGGGCCGCGCGTGTCGTTGCAGAAATACGTATTCGATTTTTGGAATGAGAAAGTGAATCGAGCAGATTTTTAGAATCTATGCTTGTAATCTCCTAAACACAAGTTATTTACATGCTATTTCGAGTCTGAAGTCCCTTTTTTTCTGGTCGCCAATACATACAAGACAGCAGCAGCGGCACCAAGTGAAGCTTATAGCTGCATGTCGAACGCGCGGTCGATTACCAAGGCAATACCTCCAAACACTACTAGAACAATTAAAGCTATTTTTAATTTAGGATTTGTACTCATTTTATAGGTAGTTTTAGCGTCTTTTATGTAAAGAAGTAAATTCGAGCTACTTAATCGGCGTGCCGTTTAACGTGATAGCTGGCGTAACTAAATTACTTCTATGAGGCGTTTTCTTGAACATGATATTAAAATCCCGGCGAATCATGGCGTTTATATTAATGTGGTACGGCGTTAACGATTTGGTACTAATGTTCCACATCTTCGCAAAATAATTCATTTTCTTAGAAAGTTGGTACTTCAGTTTGGTCTGTTTATTGGGTTCGGGATTTATAACTTCGCCTGTTTCATCTTCGTACGAAACCAACTCGATAACTACAAACAAATTTGATTTTGGTTTCGAAAAACCGATCGATTCCAAATCGACAATCACTTCATTTTTGACTCCTTTCTCGAGTTGTAATACCCGACTTTCGAAAAACACATCGCCAATTTTTATTTCATTATGAGTCAGAATACTTCCGACAAGTTCGCAATGGTAAAATTTAATTTTATAGTTCGTTGTAACCTGCACTTTCTCTACAAAAAAGCGAAGTTTCGTTACGTTGATAGTAGCTAATTCTTCACGAAAAAACACAATTCCAGCGGTCGGCTCCCTTTCGAATGAATTACTTCGCTTTCGAACAAAGCGTGAGTTTTCGCCAAGAAACGTTTCTTTTTTAACAGCTGCGTTTAAAACTACTTCGTCGAGCTCAAAAACCTCTTTTTGCAAAAACACCACTTCCGGTAACGAGTCTTTCAAAAACCCCTTCGACCGAAATCCTTCTTTTCGGAAATGTATCGAGTCGAAAACAACAGCAGCATCTAAAATAGTAAGCGTATCTCTACTAGTAAACCCCGTTTGCAGCAGTTGTTTCTTTAAAAATAAATCAAACGACACTTCGGGTATAAATTCCATTATATCGTAATCAATAGGTACAAACTTCTGGCAAACTACACGATGGCTGCTCATTAAAAAAACGAACAGCAAGAAAAAGAATTCAAATCGGTGTCGTTTTGAAGCTCTTTTACTTGCTGTGTTGACATGGTGTTTAGTCATCAAAGTTTGCGGAACTCACGTTATTTAGCCAGTTCCACGTAATACTTATAAAACAACGGAATGGTTTCAATGCCTTTCAGGTAATTGAAAACGCCGTAATGTTCGTTCGGCGAGTGAATGGCGTCGCTATCTAAACCAAATCCCATTAAAATACTTTTGCTTTTCAGTTCCTTTTCGAAAAGCGCCACAATCGGAATACTGCCGCCCGAACGAACCGGAATAGCTTTTACGCCAAACGATTCGGTGTACGCTTTATTTGCCGCTTGGTAGCCAATACTGTCGATCGGTGTTACGTACGCCGCGCCGCCGTGATGCGGTTTTACCTGCACACGAACTCCAGCCGGAGCAATAGCTTCGAAATGTTTGGTAAACAGTTCGGTAATTTCTTCCCAGTTTTGATCGGGCACTAAACGCATCGATATCTTCGCAAATGCTTTACTGGCAATTACTGTTTTTGCACCTTCTCCGGTATAGCCGCCCCAAATTCCGTTTACGTCGAGCGTCGGACGAATCGAATTGCGTTCGTTGGTTACATAACCCGTTTCGCCATAAACGTCTTCAATATCGAGCGCTTTCTTATAATGGTCTAAGCTAAACGGTGCTTTTGCCATTTCGGCGCGTTCTTCAACGCTTAGTTCAATTACCTTGTCGTAAAATCCGGGAATGGTAATGTGGTTATTCTCGTCGTGTAGCGAGGCAATCATTTTCGAAAGCACATTTATCGGATTGGCTACAGCACCTCCATACAAGCCGGAATGTAAATCGCGATTTGGCCCAGTTACTTCTACTTCCACATAGCTTAAGCCGCGAAGTCCGGTGGTTATCGACGGTTGCTGGTTGCTAATCATCCCCGTATCGGAAATGAGTATCACGTCGTTTTTCAATTTGGTTTGATTGCGTTCTACAAACCAGCCGAGCGATTTTGACCCCACTTCTTCTTCGCCCTCAATCATAAATTTCACATTACACGGCAATTGATTGTTTCGAACCATATATTCGAAGGCTTTTACGTGCATGTAAAACTGCCCTTTATCGTCGCAGGCACCTCGAGCAAATATGGCGCCCTCAGGGTGGATTTCAGTTTTTTTGATGACCGGTTCAAACGGCGGTGACGTCCACAATTCCATCGGGTCGGGCGGCTGCACGTCGTAATGTCCGTAAACTAAAACGGTTGGTAAATTCGGATCGATGATTTTTTCACCGTAAACAATCGGATAGCCGGGTGTGTCGCACAATTCCACAAAATCGCAACCCGCAGCTTCGAGCGCTTTTTTTGTGGCTTCGGCCATATCCATAACATCCTGACTATAAGCAGGGTCGGCGCTAACCGACGGAATTTTAAGTATCTCGAGTAACTCGTTGATAAAGCGGTCTTTGTGTTGCTCGACGTATTTTTTAATATCAGACATGTGGTAAATTTTGTATCGCTAATGTAGTAAAACCGTTACATAGAATAAAAACTTTGTGCTTGTACTACTGCTGCTGAGGGAAACCGTATAACAAAAAGCAAGAAAACCGACAGCACACCATTTGACAACACAACCTCTAAAGAATTCAGCTGCCGGTTTTCTATAGAAATGTATCCAATCGCAGTTCCGCTCGTCTCGATGGTAAGTGTTGCGTAAAAAACGAAAAAGTAGCAGCGTGTTTGACTTATTTGTTATTCGCAACAAGCAATTTTGTTTACGCATCGGAAAGCAACGATCAGAAAATTTCAGCTTTTTTATCATCATACTTTGAAAAATCGAACTTAGTTGTATATTTGCAGCCACAATTCGCGGGCATGGCGAAATTGGTAGACGTGCCAGACTTAGGATCTGGTGCCGCAAGGCGTGTAGGTTCGAGTCCTATTGCCCGCACTCAAAAAGCTTCACTCTACAGTGAAGCTTTTTACGTTTGTAAGCCGCATCAATCGCTCCACGTTTTGCAAATGTCTAGCTACTTCATCTTCAAAAGTCATGTTGGCGTGATGTCCCTTTTGCAAGCGAATAATCGCTGAAACCTCGGGAACATTGTCGTTGGGAACGGAATAACTGTAGATTTTCTCCGACCAAATAAACTTCTTCTTGCACATCTTATTTTCATTGATGTACGCTGCTGTACATTTCTTCACAGTTTCTACAACTGTATAAATTGAGTAATCGGGATTAAGCCAAAACAGCAAGTGAATGTGATCAGGCATTGTGTTTACAGCCAGTACCCTGCATCCTACTTTAGGCACAAGCTTAATAATCTGCGGAATAATTACTTGCTGTATTTCATTGGTAATGAGTGGCTCAATGTTTTTTGTGGGCCAAAAGGCATGAATGTTAACGTGATTACCTGTAAAAGTCTCCATGGCGTATAAATTTTAACCAAAGGTATTAGCTGCATTTTGATTGATTTTACGGTTTTTCCGTAAATTTTTATTTTTTGAAAAAAATTTAAGTAGTTGGCGTTTAACAGCATGTAAACACATAGCAACTTGTTTTTTTGCACCTATTTGCTACATTTGAATATGACTACCACCAAAACAAACCTACTTACTTGGCCCGTTATTATTGCCGCTTTGGGCTATTTTGTCGACATATACGATTTGCTGCTTTTTGCCATTGTGCGCATCCAGAGTTTAACCGATTTGGGTTTGAATCCCGATGTTGTAGGAACGCGCATCCTCAATTTTCAAATGTTCGGAATGCTCGTGGGCGGGATTTTATGGGGCGTTTTAGGCGACAAGCGCGGACGATTATCCACTTTGTTTGGTTCTATAATTTTATACTCGGCAGCTAATTTTGCCTGCGGATTATTGCCGTACGTTCCGAAAGAGCAGGTTGCAGACATCTATGCTTGGCTTCGGTTTTTTGCCGGTGTTGGTTTGGCGGGCGAACTTGGCGCCGGAATTACTTTAGTGTCTGAATCCTTACCTACAAAGTACCGCGCTTTAGGTACGTCGATTGTTGCCGGATTCGGAATTTTAGGTGCAGTCGTAGCCGAACTAACCGTGAATCTAGCCGGAAGCTGGAGCGTAGCATACTTGGTTGGCGGATTGCTCGGATTTGCCCTGCTGCTGTTGCGCATTAGTGTACACGAAAGCGGCATTTTTGAGTCGGCGAAAAAGCAAAAGCATTTAAAACACGGCGATTTTACAATGATGTTTACCAACAAATCGCGGTTTATACGATACATTAGTTGTGTAGCCATCGGGCTGCCCATTTGGTACTGCGTGGGTGTTTTGGTTTTTCTGGCAAATCAGTTTGGAGCAGCCAAAGGCATAGCAGGTGTAGAGCCCGGAAAAGCTATTTTTTGGTGCTACTTACTAGCTGCGATGGGCGATTTAAGCAGCGGTCCCATTTCGTATTATCTAAAATCGCGACGGCAAGCGGTATTTTACTTTTTGCTTTTTACGTTTGTTGGCGTGTTGTTGTTGCTTTTTTCGGATTACGACAGCGTCGGCATGTACTACTTTTACTGCGGATGGATTGGCTTGGGAACCGGATTTTGGGCAATGTTCGTAACGCTATCGGCCGAACAGTTTGGTACGAACTTGCGAAGCACAGCTGCCACAACCATTCCCAATGTGGTGCGCGGTTTAGTGCCGCTGTTGTTGCTGAGTTACGAGTTTTTGAAAGTGTATTTCAATCCGATTTTGGCCGTGTTACTTGTCGGCATTTTAGTTTTTTCATTTGCACTCATCGCCTTGCACGGAACCAGCGAAACGCACGAACGCACTTTAGATTTCTACGAAGAGTAGGAGCACTGTTTAGTTTTGCTTGAAGGCAAAGCTGCCATTTTTGAAAGGTTCAACTTATTTTTCCTTTTCAAGTTTTTTATTTGGGCACATCCTGCCGCCGAGTATTTAGTGGAAACAGCTGTGGCGGCAGGTCGGGCCTTACGCTACAAGGCGCGCTTCAAAAGTCGTTTCAACCAAATTTTGCGTCGGCTTCTGGGGTCGCCCCCGCAAAACTGGTTTCAACCGTCTTTTTTCAGCACGGCTTTCCGCTGCAGTCCCTTGTGCGAAATAGTGCACGGAGAGCGTGCTAGAAAGCGAGTAGCCTCGCGAGCCAACAAAACTGCCTTTTCCAATAAGCCAACTAACCGTTACCTCTTTTCGGTTGTTAATTCTCCAACAAACAACATTTATTTTGTTAAAAATTTATACAACGCGCTAACTGTTACGACATTGTAACAAGCGAATTTTTACAGTAAATACAAGGCTTTGCAAAAAATTTGATTTAAAAACCACAACTAATTGTAAATCAATTTTTCAAATATTTGTGTTATAAAATCATTAAGGTTTGTTGGAGTCGTTTTTAGAAACATTTTTTCTCTACTTTTAATCCCAACCAATTAATAACCCAATACGTATGCTCCGATACATTTTACCGCTGTTACCGTTAGCGGCTTTCAGCCAAGACATTCAATGGGAGAAATCGTTTGGCGGTAGGCAAGCCGAGTATTTATTCGACATTCAAGCCACAGCCGATTACGGTTTTCTACTCGCCGGAAGTTCGCTTTCCGAAAAATCAGGTAATAAAAAAACCGACGGTCTGGGCGATCTCGACTATTGGTTGTGTAAAATGGACGAGCAGGGCCAACTCGTATGGCAAAAAAGTTACGGCTCGCTAAACTCCGATGTCCTAAAAGTGGTTAAAAATACCCGCGACGGCGGTTTTATCCTCGGCGGAACCTCTAACAATAGTTTTGGCAACCCCGCTGATGCAACGGGCAGCAAACGTTACGGCGGCAACGATTTTTGGATTGTAAAACTCGACGCGTATGGCAACCAACTTTGGGAACAGAGTTACGGCGGCAAAGGGCAAGACGAGTTAACAAGCATTTTAGTGCTTCCAAACGGCGAGTATCTGCTAGCTGGTTCCTCAAATTCGAGCGCAGAACGCTCCACGACACCAAATCCAAACAGTAAAGCAGCTGCGCAAGGCGGCATGGATTATTGGCTATTGCGTATCGATTCGAGCGGCGAAGTGCTTTGGCAAAAAACGTATGGCGGCAAATACAACGACCAGCTTACAACCGCAACTACGACATCCGACGGCGGTTTTATTATAGGTGGCTACTCCAATTCACCAGCATCTGGCGACAAAACCGAAGACGCGGGTGCCTTTGGGTCGGATTACTGGGTGCTAAAACTCGACAAAGACGGCGCCCTCGACTGGCAAAAAACCTACGGCGGTGATAAAGACGATCAGCTTCAAGTAGTGGTAAATTGCCAAGACAAAGGCATTATTTTGGCAGGAACCTCAGCTTCGGCTTCGGGAAAAACAAAAAAAGTGAGCAACGGCAGCGGTAGCGACTTTTGGTTGATTAAACTCGACTCATACGGTACCGAGCGTTGGCAAAAAACGTATAATTTCTCGGAAACCGACGTGTTGAAATCGGTAGTTGAAAATCCGGATGGTACGCTTTTGATTGGTGGTTACAGCGGCTCGAACGCGCAAATAGATAGCGATTTCAACGGCGATTTCATTGCATTAAAGCTCGACGCTTCGGGCGAGGAACTTTGGAGTAAAACCGTAGGCAGCGACGGCACAGATATGCTTACCAAAGTTATCGAAACCCGCGACGGCGGCTACGTTTTGGTAGGCACAGCCGATGGAACGCCCGTACAAAAGAAAAAGAAAAAAAGTGTTTTAAAGAAAAACGGCGTTACCAACGACAGCCAGCAGCTGCACGGCGTCCAAACACTCAGTAACGAACTCAATTCGGAACTCGACCAGGCGCGTGCCGACATTAACGATGCGTACAAAAAACAAGCCGACGCGCTCACCAATAGCGCAAAAGATGCCATTGGTCTGAAAGACGACAGTCCAGTTAAACTCGGTGGCCTATCCGACCAGCTTGTAGGCGCAGGAGGCTCTGGTGGAGGAAACAACGGGTATAAAAACAAATTACTTGGCGACGAAGGCAAGAAAAAACTACCTGCCTCGGGCGATAAATCGGAAAATTTAGGCAACAAAGATTACTGGATCGTAAAGCTAAAAGACAAGCAAAAGAAAGAAGAAGCGCGCAAGAGTTTAGAGGCGTTTCCGAACCCCACAACCGATCAAACCAACATCGTAGTGGGCTTTCCGTACGAAAAAGGAACGTTAAGTGTGTTCGATATAAACGGTCGCTTACTCGATACGTTTGCCGTTTCCGAACAAACCATACCCGTATCCCTCGGCAATTATCCCGCTGGAATTTATGTACTAGAAGTGGTGACAAATAAGGGAAAAGCGAGTGTGAAAATAATTTTGAATAAGTAGTTTTAAAAGTTTCAATTATGAAAAAAATATTTTTGTTTTTCTGTGCTTTTCATTATTGTATTGGTTTAAAAGCACAAGAAAACTCTGGTTATGGAGTACCTCCACAAACTCCAACACCACCAGCAGTCTATAGTTTTACTAAATACGGTGATTTTGAAGTAGATCAATATCGCGGTTTAGCTAATGTAACCATTCCCTTACATGAGGTTAAATTAGATGAAGTAAAAATACCCCTAGTTTTAAAATATTACACAGGAGGGATTAAAGTCGCCGAGGAAGCTGGAACTGTTGGATTGGGCTGGGATCTGAATTTGCCTGCTGTTATTCAGACTGTTAAGGACGTAGATGATTTAGAAATCGACACACGCTTTTGCAAATTGCCAAATTATGAAGGAAGTGTGTTTACCTATAACAGAGGATACTTACATCCAAACATTCCGACTGCCAGTACGTACGACGGAATGGATTCCCAAACTACTGAAATTGACTTTTTAGATACACCCGCACATTTTGTCTCAAGTGGTAATTTCCTTATAGACGATGGTCACTATGTGAATAGCTCAACAAGTGATTTTGTGCGATTACTGACAGATAGATTTGTAGATTCAGAAGCTGATGTTTTCAATGTAACCCTAAATGGTGTGGAACTTGTTATGATAAGAAAGCGCGAATCGGTTACTCTCCAACCACAATCTTTAAGCCAATTTATAACAGGAAATCCTATAACAATTATAAATGGAAGAACGGATTTTCGTGTTGAACTTATTTCTGCGAGTAACTCGATTAGTTGGGGTTTCAAAATTACCGATCCCGCAGGAATACAGTACTTTTTTGAAGCCACTAATGATGTGAAAGGTTATTCTTATTCGGGAGGTTTTTTGCAATATGCACCAACTAATGGGAATGGCTATTTAAATTTCACTTATATAACAACAAAATTTCGAATTTTTAGCCTAACTAAAATTATTACCTCTCTAGGAAAGGAAATCAAACTGAACTATGAGCCAGTTGATGTTGTAGAGCTAATCAAATATGGTGAAACTTACTACAAAAGAATTGGCGAGGCACAATCAAGCTGGTTATCATGGCAAGATGTTAACTCCGGTAACTATTATGATTTAACATGCTTTCAAGTAACTTCATGGGATCCTTTTCAAGGAGTTTTTTATAACGACGGGTTGACTTTTTTTCAGGAAGGCGGTGCAGATCATGGCTCTTCTACTACTATGTATTTTCAAAGTCAAAAATTTAACTTTCTAACGAGTATTGAAACGCCATTTGAAGAAGTGTCATTTTCTTACAGTGAACGAATAGATTACAATGGAATGAAGAAACTTGATTCCCTTACTGTCAGAAATAGCAATTTAAGTAAAGTAAAAAAATACAACTTTCTCTATAGCTATTTTGACTCCTCTGGTTCCAACGGACAAATTGGAACTTCCAATTCAAATCTCTACACTAAACGTCTAAAACTTATGTCGGTTGGTTTAGAAGGTGAAAAACCTTACTTATTTCAATATCATTCCACTTTGTTACCGCCTAAAAATTCTTATTCCGTAGATTACTGGGGGTATTTTAATGGAAAACCAAATACTTCACTATTGCCTTCATTGCCAGCTCTTGGTTATTCAAATTATTACGGTTATGACATGAATGATAATTTTCAAAATAATTTCACTGCAGACTTAAATTACGCTACAGCTGGTACACTACAAAAAATATATTATCCAACTGGGGGTTTCAGCGAGTTTTTTTACGATTTACATCGATTTGATAATTATTTGGAAAGTGAACTTACACTAACACCCCCAATCAAAATGGGTTATGGGCTGCGAATTGAAAAAATAAATAGCTATTCGGATTCTTCCACCCTTGCAAAAAGCGAGTCTTACAATTATTATGGTGGTAAGGCCATTTTCAAGAAGTCGCTTTCTAAAACTTACAATATGCGCGTTCTACAAAAGATTTACAATGATCCAGATCCGACAAACCCAGATGGAGCCGAATACAGAACGCACGGCGCCCTTGTCCTAGAAGCTAGTTTGTCTAACTACTTTAGTGCTTCGACCATTGGCGTAGAAGATTATATAGGTTATGATATGGTAGAAGTTACTGATAAATTTGATGGTAGAGTAGTCACCGAGTATTCTAACACTCCTGCATATAACTATTCAAGTAATATTCAAAGAAGCTTCGGCCCTATGCAGTTTCAAAGAAGATTCGAACTAAAAAATGGATTAATAAAAAATGTTGTGACCTATGACAGTAATGGGGCGAAGAAGTATTTTAAAGAGAATTTTTACCGTCTTCGAACATCGTATGAAAAAAGATATGCGGTTCGTGTTAACAAGTTTGATGATTACTTCAGACTCATAGGCTTTATGAGTAATTATGATGAATTTGTAATGCCTTCTTTTTTGATAACGTCCTACCCAATATTCGCAAATTCATGGATTTTGTCAAACGAGATAGAAACAGAATTTTATGAAAATGGGGCAAAAAAAACGCAAACAAATTATGACCACGATAACAATAACAACTTAATAGCCGTAGAAAAAATAGGACAAGGACAAAACAATTATTTAAGAACAACATATCAATACTCATTAGATAATGCTCACATTTCTAAAAATTTACGAAATCTGATTACTACGGCAACTGTTAATCAAAACAATGATTTGAAAGAAGTTCGAAATTACACATATGAAGAAGTTGGGGCAATAACAAGAATGAAAGAAGCGATAATTAGACCGAACGGCACGTATGAAAACAATCAGATAAAAAAAGCATTCTTTGATGAGTATGATGAGTCGAATAATCTTATCAAATTTCATGAAGAAAATGGTACAACAACGGCTTTCATCTGGGGGTATAACAAGCAATATATTATCGCAAAAATTGAAAATTTTACTGGAAGTATATTAAACCCAAATATTGTCTCACAACTGCAAAATGCCTCAAACAGTCCTGATACAGAGTACTTAATGCAAAATCTATTTCAACAATTAAGAGGGAGTTTACCAGAAAGTTTCATTACAACTTTTAACTATAAACCGCTAGTTGGGGTTACTAAAATCACTGATGTAAAAGGACTAGAAACCACATATGTTTATGACCAATATAATCGATTGATTGAAGTACGAGATCATGACAATCATATTATTCAGGCCAATAAATATCATTTTAAAGACTAAAGATAATGAAAAAACTAATTTTTTTAATGTTAGTGCTGTTTTGGTCGTTTTGTAACTATGCACAATCCAGCAATCAAAACTATATAAAGACAACGTCTTATAAAGTCCCTATTTTAGTAAATAATGACAACTCTACTTCTCAAGTGGCAAATGTTGTAGTTTCTTATTTTGATGGCTTAGGTCGGCCAAGCCAAATAATAAATGTAAATAGCACAGAACTTTCAAAAAGCTTTATAAAGCATATAGAATATGACGCGTATGGCAGAGAAGCAACTAGCTTTTTGCCTTACCCAGGTTTAAATGGCTCTGACGAATTTGATGAAAATGCTCTCCAAAATACACTGGAATATCCGCAATATTATAACCAAAGCCCAATGTCAGTTTCTAAATTTGAGAATTTTCCTGGCGGGAAAATAGTTCAACAATCTGCTCCTGGTATCTCATGGTCTGAAGCTGAAAACCATTTAATAAGGACAGACTATTTACTTAACACTCCCGAAGATAATGTTTACGACTTCAACAACATTCGCACATACAATACTGCTAATCGTATATATACAAATGCTTTAAGTGTAAGCAGAATAATTTCGCCAAATCGCCTTAAAAAAACAGTAGTTAAAAACGAAAATTGGACTTCTGGACTAGCAAATACCACTGAACAATATGAAGATTTTTTTGGTCAAACCTTATTAAAGAGAACATACAATAATAATACAAAACATGACACATACTATGTTTTTGATTCTGTTGGGAATCTAATATATGTAATTCCTCCTTTGGCTGTTGATAATGGTATTTCTTCAACTTCTCAAACTGTTCCATATCTCTACACGAAAAATATAGATTATGAGCAAGTTTTTGTGAGAGAAGATGGCTCACCCATAACTTCTGGTGGTGGTGGGATTGTAGTAAAAATTATAAATGGATTTCTAAAAATTGAAATAAGTGCTGGGTTTGCAGGAAGTGCAGTTTTTAATACAAATGCAAGTTTTCCACTTGACGCAATTCACCCTATTCCGGATATTGTGGTCGGGAATCTTGCACTTTTTTATAATTCCAATCTTCAATATAAAGTGGTAATTGAAAATAATTCGCTAAAATTTCTCGATTTAACCCCTTCTACACCACCTACTCCATTTACTTCTAGTAGTTTTAATCCTGGTTTCGTTCAAATTCAGCTTCCTAGCGACTTTTTAACTACCACACAGGTCGTTACCTCTTTTAACTTAAATCAAGTGCAAGAGCTAATATACCAATACCGCTACGACCAGCGCAACCGCATTGTCGAGAAAAAGCTACCCGGAAAACTCTGGGAATTTATTTGCTACGATAAACTCGATCGTGTGGTAGCCACAGGACCTGTGATTAGTCCAGACAATCCGAACGAAACCGGAGTACTGTACACCAAATACGATGCGTTTAACCGCACTATTTTAACGGGGTATGCCCGATTGAACAACC
This sequence comes from Flavobacterium sp., assembly GCF_027490375.1. GTDB lineage: Bacteria > Bacteroidota > Bacteroidia > Flavobacteriales > Flavobacteriaceae > Flavobacterium. The sequence goes on along the minus strand of NZ_JAIXYH010000077.1, from coordinate 5,789 downwards.
AAACGCGTACTCAAATTCAAGCGTTTTACGACAGCGCTACGGTGCTAAACGAGTCGAAGTCGGCAACAACAAACACCATAAACGATGTTCAAGTGGCGTATACCAATAATTTAGAGCATAATCCCGACATGAAAGTATTCACCGTAAACTACTACGACGATTATAATTTTCCGAGAGCGCTGTTGGATTTTTCTTCCACTTTGGTAACAAATATTACGTACAACAACACATCTTTAAAACCAAAAGGCTTGGCTACTGGAACTTGGGTGCGGGTGCTCAACAATGCTACAAGACCCGAAGGCGAAACAACTACCTTTTTTTATGATGATAAAGCACGACTGGTAAAAACACACAAAGAAAATTACCTCGGCGGACAAACCATAAGTGAGAGCTTGCTCGACTTTACGGGGAAGGTGCTAAAAAAGTTAACGCTACACCGAAGAGATAACCAATCTGGTATTGAAACGCGCATCGACGAGCAATTTGAATACTCGCCGCAAGACCGCTTACTTACTCATTTGCACCGCGTGAACGGCGGCAATTGGGAAGTCCTTTCCAACAACACTTACGACGAGCTCGGGCAACTCATTTCGAAAAAAGTAGGCAAACAAGACCCAACCGGCGCGAGTTTTCTGCAAAAGGTAGATTATACGTACAACATCCGCGGGTGGTTAACCAATATTAACAACGTGGCAGATACCGCCGATGAGGTTACCGATTTGTTTGCCTTCAAGATTAATTACAACACCCGAGAACAATCGATTCCTGGCGTGGAGAACTTGTACAACGGCAATATTTCGGAAACCTATTGGCGCACCGAAAGCGACGGTTTTACGCGCATGTACGGCTATCAGTACGACGATTTAAACCGATTGCTTAAAGGCAACTACCGCAAATTGGGCTACAGCGTTACGGGCAATTACGACGAAACGCTGAGCTACGACAAGCACGGCAACATTACTTCGCTGCAACGTAACGGTTTTGCCGATGCCGATTTTGGCACCTCGGTAGAAATTGATAACTTAGTATATGCGTACGACGGCAACCAATTACGTAATGTGGTAGATATGAGCAACTCGTTAAACGGTTTTAGAGACAACGTAAACAACGGCGATGGAGATTACACCTACGATGTCTATGGAAACATGACCAGAGACAACAACAAACGTATTGCAAATATCGATTACAACCACTTGAACCTGCCCACGGTAATTAACTTTCAAAACAACGGCGGTCGCATTCGTTATACTTACGATGCGTTAGGTGTTAAGGTGCGCAAGGAGGTTGATGATGTAAACGGCACCACCACCACCGATTACTTGGATGGCTTTCAGTATAAAAACGGCGAGTTGCAGTTTTTTCCGACTCCCGAGGGTTATGTACAATTTATTTCCAATAAATTCTTCTACGTGTACAACTACACCGACCATTTAGGTAATGTACGTATGAGTTACACCGACAACGGTACAGAGGCTAAAATTTTAGAGGAGAACCACTATTATCCATTTGGTTTGAAACACGAAAACTACGCCAGTGAGCGTTTTGAACGTGTGAAAGAAACCAATGGCGAGTTATTTGTAATACAACCTACGGAAAGAAGGGAGTGGCAGTATAAGTTTCAAGGACAAGAACGCCAAGACGAATTAAACCTAAACTGGGATAGTTTTAAATGGAGAAATTATGATTATGCGATTGGTAGGTTTATGAGTATTGACCTATTGGCGGAAAAATATAGTTACCAATCACCGTACAACTTTTGTGAAAACAGAGTTCTTGAAGCCCGAGAACTTGAAGGGTTAGAGGCATTCTTTATACATGGAACAGAATCATCACCAAATAGATGGACAGAAAAATCAGTTAAAACAATAATGCAACTGACTAATAACAAAACATCAAATACTGGTTTTTCGTGGGAGAACAGAAGCGGAATAACAAATAACTCTCATGATAGATATGAAGCTGCAAAGTCATTAGTTGATTACATTATGGCAAACAGAGTCAAGGGAGAAGGAATTACACTAATTGGTCATAGCCATGGAGGAAATGTTGCAATACAGGCTGCTAAAATGTTTTATGAAAAAACGGGAGAAAGAATTGATATTATAGCTATTGCAACACCTGCATATAACACTCCAAAAGATTCAAAACCTTTTATGGAAGACCCGAATACACAATTAGGTCACAAAGCGATAGATAATTTTTTAAGTTTATTTAATACTATTGATGGTGTACAAGGGGGACTTGCGGGGAGTAATTATTTTAACGAGCTTGGTGGTGATGGTACCTATACAAGAAATGCTGGAATAATAGATGTGTCAAATTTTTACAGTTGGTATGAATTCTTAGATGCACATTCATTTGACGTAGAGCATCCAAGTACTATTCAAGATGCTATAGATAAAGGTAATATAAAAAGACCTGAATATCCAGGTTCAGCTGGTTCGGCTGATGACCCAAAAAATAGAAAAAAAACTAAAGAATAGAAATTATGCTTTACAATAATTTAAAAAGTAAAGAGAGTTTGTACTTATATCTTTTAATATATCTCATATTTATTATTCGATATTTTTTCTTAAAAATCCCATTGGGATATGGTTTAGGTGATTTAGTGTATATAATTCTATTTTCTTTTTTTTTTTTTTTTTCCTTATTAATTATTTTTAAAGTTGAAAATAAAACTATTCTTTTAGTAACCTCAATTTTAAATGTTTTGATGTCAATTTATATATTGTCGATGATGTTTGTATTTGTAGGGATAGAAAGATAATTACAAAACTTTATAAGTATAAGTGAAAGCGGTCGGCTTTTTCGATAGTTTGTAATCAGAGACGTTAGCCCTAGCCCCGAGTGCAGCGGCAGCCCGGAGAAAAAACAGCTTGACGGAAGCGCGGCTGTGGTGGCGACCCAAGAAGCCCGCCGCAGCGCGACTGAAGCCAGCTGGTTTTTTGAGAACTACAGCGAAAAGCGGGAATAGCTGCTGGAAAAAGTAGTTGCAATCGTACGACGCGAAAAGAATTTGTACAGCGCTGGAACTCATATCGTCGCCGCAGCCAACCCAGACTTTGGATAGTACAAATTTCGCCAATCAAAAGCAAACAGCCATACAACTACTTCATTTTGAGACAATTTTTCGCAACCTAAGTTAGGTTACTTGTTCGGCATTTGTTAATTTATTAGCATGGGGCAATACGTGCCGGTGCGGACGAGCCAGAAAAAAAAGAAAACTGTTATTGAAGATTGTTCCTGTAATACGTTCTTAGAAATTTCCAACCGCTGAAGGCTACGTGGAGTTCGTGGAGCCCACCAAATTTTTCTACGTGTACAACTAGACCGACCACCTCGGAAACGTGCGTATGAGTTACACCGACAACGGTGCCGAAGCTAAGATATTAGAGGAGAACCACTATTACCCGTTTGGCCTCAAACACGAAAACTACGCCAGTGAACGTTTTGAACGTGTAAAAGAAACCAACGGCGAGCTATTTGTGATACAACCTACGGAGCGCAGGGAGTGGCAGTATAAATACAATGGAAAAGAATGGCAGGATGAGTTGGGGTTGAATTTTTACGATTACGGCGCTCGGAATTACGATGCGGCAATTGGTAGGTGGATGAATGTGGATCCTTTGGCGGAAGTGAGCAGAAGATGGAATCCATACAACTATTGTTATAATAACCCTGTGTTTTTTATTGACCCAGACGGGATGCGAGCTGAGGCTTCACAAACGGCTGCAATTTACTATGATTGGGATGAAGGTGGTTATAGAACGCAAGGAGGAAAAAAAGCTACTCAAGATGAAGCATTAGATCAAGCAAGCGGGAGCGCAAGTCCGCCAGACGACTATGTTTTTGATGAAAAAGGAAAATATGTAAGAACAGATAAAAATAATTTACCCCACAGAATTCATATAGAAAATAAAAAAACAGGAGAAAATCGATATTATTTTTTTGCTGACCCTGAAAATGATTCAAAAGACATTGACAATGGATTAATAAACAAGATAGAGTTTGTTAATCATTCAAAAATATTCAGAATGCTCTCTGAAAAAGGTGCTTTTGAATCTGATAATCGAGGTCTATTTACGTTTTATGAAAAAAGCAAAGGAGGAGGAGATTTTGATTATGCATTTTCGACACTTGTAAACGAATTTAAAAATCCAGCGAGTTCATTATTTATAGTAATTGGAGATTACACTGCTCATAATTTTGCTAATTTCGGAAATTATCTTTGGGGTGCAACAGGATATACCTTAGGTTATGATTTTACTACCTTAAAAATAGGTGCACATGCCAACAGTCTTCTAAATCCTTCGGCTAATGGTTATAATTCTCAATTGGATTCAGACGATGACCAGCGGTCAATAATTGAAGGTGCTTATTTTGCTCATGTAAATAAATATAGGTCATTTGTTAAATAGATTATGGGAAAAATTAAATATACTTTATTGTTTTTTACTATGTTTTTGATTGGTTGTGCAGAAAAAAAAATAACTAATCAGGAAATTGATAGTTTTATTGAAAAATACAAATCAACTGATTTTAGCCCCTTTGTGAATTATACAATAATTATACGGCAAAAAACAATTACTGAAACTATTTATTTAGTTACAAATAGCGAATCAAATATTGACAACGTTGTTTGTTTTGTGTATGTAAATAGATTGAGCAATAATGTAAAAAAGTTAAAGAAAATGGATTTGAAATTAAATACTAAAAAAGAGGATGAAATAAAAAATATGATTAACGAATATCAAAAATATAATTTCCCTTATCTAAGTGTTGATAAAAATGGCAATTTTTGCATTAATCCTTTTAAGATTGACATGAAACCATATATTTTGTTTTTAAAAACAGCGCAAAATGAAGATAAAATCAAAAAAAACTTTACACTGTTTAAACATTATAAACATAACTGGTACATAAGAGACTAATAGTGTTTTTAAATTTTAGCCTAGCTCCGCAAGATTTTTCGTGCTCCGCAACGGTCTTACGACTTTGCGGCAAGTTTGGAAATTCATCTAAAACGCTTCTTCATACGAACTCTCTCATAGCCCCGATTGCAGCGGCAGCCCGGAGAAAAAGCAGCTTGACTGAAGCGCGGCTGTGGTGGCGACCTAAGAAGCCAACCGCAGCGCGACTGAAGGCAGCTGGTTTTTTGAGGACTACAGCGAAAAGCGGGAATAGCTTCAAAAAATAAGAAATAGCACTTGGGAAGTCCTTTCCAACAAGAGCTACGACGAGCTCGGGCAACTCAATTCGAAAAAAGTAGGCAAACAAGACCCAACCGGAGCGAGTTTTCTGCAAAAGGTAGATTATGCCTACAACATCCGCGGGTGGTTAACCGATATTAACAACGTGGCGAATACCGCTGATGAAGTTACCGATTTGTTTGCGTTTAAGATTAATTACAACACCCAAGAACAATCGATTCCGGGAGTGGAAAACCTGTACAACGGCAATATTTCGGAAACCTATTGGCGCACCGAGAGCGACGGTTTTACGCGTATGTACAGCTATCAGTACGACGATTTAAACCGCCTGCTCAAAGGCAACTACCGCAAATTAGGCTACAGCGTTACCGGCAATTACGACGAAACACTGAGCTACGACAAGCACGGAAACATTCAGACCCTTCAACGAAACGGTTTTGCCGACGCCGATTTTGGTACGTCTGTAGAAATTGATAACTTAGTGTACGCGTACGATGGCAACCAACTGCTCGCGGTGCAAGACATGAGCAACTCGTTAAACGGTTTTCGAGACAACGTAAACAACGGCAACCCCGATTT
>NZ_JAIXYH010000044.1 GCF_027490375.1 Flavobacterium sp. | reverse complement strand
TCCTTTAAGATCGAAATAATCTGTTCCTCTGAAAATTTTGATGTCTTCATACTGTTTTTCTTTTAAAAGGTTAATTTAACTCTATTTTTAACCTGTTCAAAAAAACCAGCCACTTACCCTACTAATTTGTTTTGGATGAATTGGATTGGTGAAACGAATAATAAATTTGAATTTTACGAAAATAAATTTATATATAACTGCTTAGCAAGAGTAATGACTAATAATGTTGATGGAGAAAAAGAAATTATTATACCTTCAAAAAAGATTAGAGAACTGCTAGAAATTTCTGAGCTAGATAATAATAAGTATCTAAATGATGATAATGAAATTATTGGGTTTAATCATGAGGTGAAAACTAAACAATTTAGCTATGGTGATAGACAAGAATTGGTTGTTTTAAATAAAAAAAAATTATTTGACACTTTAAAAAGTAATAACTTAAAATTGTTCTGGTTAGCAAGTTACTTCATTAAAAAAAATCCTTTAAATGATGAAATTAAAAAGGTTAAGCACATTCAAAAATTTAGAAGATACATAATTTGGCTTGATGATAATTATGAACTACAATCTTTAAAATATTTCGACAATACATTTTCTAATGAATAAAGATTACATTCAAACATGGATTGATTTAGCAATTGAGGATTTGGAAGTTTCAAAAATTCTTTTTGAAAATGAAAAGTTCTCTAATTCTTTCTACCATTTTCAGCAAGCTTCTGAAAAAGGGTTGAAAGCTTATGCTTTTATGATTAAAACATATACATCAGGAAAAGATGCTAATAACACAGGACATTTTACACTTAAAGTTCTTATTGATTCAGCTAACGAAAGACAAAAAGAAATTGCTTTTTTAAAGGATTATGGATTTGAAAAATTGATAGGTACTGAAAATTTAGATGATTACTCAAATAATTTAGAAAGTGGTCTAAATTCATTACCAAAAAGAAAGGAAATTTATGAATATTCAAATGAAATCTTAGAAGAGATTTTAAATATTATCAAAGAATTAAGTGAATTTAATTTTGAGTTTCCAAGTGATTTTAAAAAGCATCTTATTGAGAAGATGGATTTATTTTTTAATTTAGTTAACAAATCTAATCCAGAAAAAGTAGAAGAAGCTAGAAAAGATTTTATAGATTTTATAAAAGATGAAAATCAACTAAATGATTTAATAGAAAGTACAAAGCAACACTTTATAAACGCAATGACTGAACACTTTCACGTATTAATTCTTTATTATTCGAATTTGATTTCACACAACCATAACAATTTAGCTAGATATCCTGAAGTTGACTTTAATCCATTAAATTATTATAGATCGGACCGTCCGATAATTCAAAAACTCCCTAAATATGTTGAATATTTAAAAAATACACTATACCAATTAAAAAAATGGAATGATCAAATAAGTTAAAATTCATTATCTCATTCACCTGCACAAAAACCGTCTTTAGTCCAAGTATTCCTAAAGCCAGTTATTTGTTTGCTTCATTTCGTTAATTTCATTAATCCAAAAACCTTTTAATGGCTATAGTAAAATCATTAATGGATTTTCTTTTAATCTATTTGAAATCTACACAAAAAAAATGCAATTAGTCGCAAAAATTTTCTATTTGGCAGCAACTTTTCTTTGATAGACAGCAATCTTATACTCATTTGTTTCTCTTAGAGAATGAAGAAAAAAACGAATATGTTCCAAACTTAGTTTAGATAAAATGTCATAGCTTTTCTTATGACATTTTCTATACTTCTTACCATTCAAAACTATATGCTTTTACATATAAATTAATTATCCGAAGTAAAATTATATGCAATTACATATAATTTTATATATTTGTAATAGATTATATGTTATAGCATATAATCCAAACAAATAACAAAGGGTAACCATGAAAACACTCGCCACTTTTGTAAAAGAAAAAAGAAACGAAGTAAACCTCACACAGGAAGCATTTGCCGAACGTGCCGGGGTAGCACTTACCGTAATCCGAAAGATAGAGCAAGGCAAGGAAAACCTCAACCTCGAAAAAGTAAACCAGGTACTCAAAATGTTTGGGCACACACTGGCACCGGTCAATAGCAAAGAACTATCTAAAAATGAAACCCTATGAGACAGGCAGCCATTTATTATAAAGAGGTGTTGGCGGGCACCCTTACCGAAACCGATGAAGGCGAATACACTTTTCAGTATAACATCGAGTATGCAGAAACGCATCCAAGACAGTTCCTCACCTTTAGTATGCCGGTAAGTGCCAAGCCCTATACCGACAAAAGGCTTTTTCCTTTTTTTGAAGGATTGATTCCCGAGGGTTGGCTGTTGGATATCGCTTCCAAAAACTGGAAAATCAACCCCAATGATCGCATGGGGCTGTTATTGGCATGTTGCCAAAACTGCATCGGAGCCGTAAGTGTTCAACCAATACCAACAGAAAATGTCTAAGTGTCTATATTGTTACAAACCGTTAGAGGATAATCTCGTTGATTTTCACGAGCACTGTAGTTTGGCTTTTTTTGGTACAAAGCAACCACCTGTTTTTGAACATACATTACAGGACATGGCAGCATTGGCAAAAAATGTGGTCGAGCGCAGCGTAGCCGTTCCCGGTGTTCAGCCAAAATTATCCCTGTCATTGGTAAACACAACCTTGCAGGACGGCAACAAAGGACGACTAACCGTAGTGGGAGCTTTGGGAGGAAACTACATTTTCAAACCCCCATCCGAAAATTATCCCGAAATGCCACAAAACGAACACCTCACCATGCGCATGGCGGAAGCTTTCGGCATCAATACAGTCATGTCAAGTCTAATTCGCCTGCAGTCGGGAGAACTGTCATACATTACCAAGCGCATTGACCGTACCCCATCCGGCGAAAAAATCCACATGCTCGATATGTTTCAGATTACCGAGGCCGTAGATAAATACAAAAGCTCTATGGAAAAAGTGGGAAAGGCGCTGGAGGAACACTCCAGTAATACGTTGTTAGACACCCTCTACTTCTTGGAACTGGCAATTTTCAGCTTCCTTACAGGTAATAACGACATGCACCTCAAAAACTTTTCGATGATCAATTCAGGCGATACTTGGTCACTGACACCTGCCTACGACCTCTTGAATGTTGCCATAGTTAATCCCGACGATACCGAAGAACTGGCATTAACCCTTGAAGGCAAAAAGAGAAAACTCAAATGGGAACACTTTGAACGATTGGGTAAAAAATTAGGGCTAAACGACAAACAGCTAAACGGAATGGTGAAACGATTCCTCAAAAACAAACCGGTAGCAATACAATGGATAAACAACTCATTACTTTCAGAGGAATACAAAGAAAAGTATAAAGTGCTATTAGAAGAAAGATATGCCACGCTTTTCAATAAATAAAATAGAGCACAACAAAAAATAATACGATGAATATTTAAATTTATAACCGTATAATTTGTTGTTCCATTTACTTGAAAAACCCTTTAACTTTCCTTGGTATATCACTATTTGAAGTATTCACTGATATTGAATATAGTTGTCTGAATCTGTTCAAGACTTTTGGTTCCAGTTCCATTTAAATGCAGTAAATAATCGGAAATCTATTAATGATTTTAATTTACAAAACTATGTAAGTTTATGAGAAAGATAATAAACCAATCTATGAATCGGTTGAAAAGTTTACATATATCGAAATCGTTCAAAGATTGAATTGAAAACAACTTCGGGTAAATTTTATAAGGAAAAATGGACAAAAGCTAAGATAAGTTGGCATTCCAAAGAAAAACCACTGTATTACTATTTAATAATAGATTTTCCAAAACCAAAAGGAATAGTTATTTCATAATCATTATCTCATTCACCTGCACAAAAATTGTGTAGACTTCCCCTCTAAAACAAACTGTTTAAAAGTCGAAAAATCCTCCTTTACCAATAAAATCATAAAACACATCTTCACCTAAAATCGAACGTAAAAATGTAGTAATTTTAGTACACGATTTGAGCGCACAAGCTCAGTAAAGTAATGTGCTATGAATCTACTAGTTACTAGAATTTCCTAATTACAACACAACGATTTTGTTTTTACAAAAGTCCAAAATCAGCACGAAGTCTTCCGCAGCGAGAGTCTTCCTAATCCAATCCTTCCATGGTTCAAAACTACAAGTATATTAGTCCGTTTAAGGTTTTAATCGCTTTCCAAAAAATAATTGAAGGTTTAGAGCAAATTGCGGTAACCGATGTAAGCTACAGAGCCAATTATGCGAAAGCGCTACTGACTCAGATTGAAGATAAACCTGAATTTCGAGTAGGCATCGACGAGCTCGATTTCGTAGAAAAAAATCAGGAACTCATTCAATATTTGTTGGCCGACCTATTCCCTACTGCGCTCACTAACAATGAGATAAAAGCAGCGACAATTCCTTTTTACGATTTCACTTTCAACTATTCGCAACGATTCAAAAAGATCCTAAACGACGTGGAAGCCTCGTTCGATCTCAGTATCCGAAATATGGATGAGCACCAGTTCTTTATCATGAATTGTACGCTCATTTTAAACTTTTACTTCCATCAAAACATCGATTTTGGAAAACCAATATTTTACGACATTCCCGACAAAAACGGCATTCTAAAACACTATCGGATTTTATATAACGTAGATTTTCTAGAGATTTTTCCCACAGATAATGCCAAATTCCTCAATCAAACCGAAATCGATGAATTGGTCGACAACTACGATAATCTAGATTTATGGAAAAAAGCTTTTCCAGAGCATTCCTGGATTTTAAAAGGATTTGCCATTGTTTCTTTAGTTGACGTTACCGTGGAAAGTGCCGTCTCTAATCTGAAATCGAATTTGCTTAAATCGGATACCGAAAAAGCGGAATTAGGCGAGAGTTTTGAATCTATTTTCAGATCGGTTTTCAAAATACCTGATTTACGTATTGGATTTACTTTTTACGATGAAGAAGAAGATTTATTTCTGAAACCACCTTTTAACGACGAGAAACTCCACAGCTATATACTGCTCGACGAACAAGAAGCCGATTGTAAAAACGCACTTTGCGGCTGTTCGTATGAACATTTGATCGAAGATAAAAAACCATTCGTTATTCCTAATGTTGCCGAATATGCGACAGAACAAGACAATATAAACTTCGCGACTCATCTTATCAATCAAGGAGTTCAAAGCTTTTTGCTCGCACCAGTAATCAAAGACAAGAAACTCTTGGGATTACTCGAATTAGCTTCTGCAACCGGCCGTGCGCTGAACTCGGTTAACGCAAACAAGTTGGAGCTCATTTTGCCCTACTTGTCGGATACCATTGAAAAAAACAATAGCGACATGATGAATCAACTTGAGGTGAAAGTGGTCGGCTTTTTCGACAGTTTGTAAATATAGTTTTTTGATTTGAAATTTGTTTTGAACTGAAACGGAATCGAGCTCTGCTGAGGAGCAACTCGCCAGGGTTAAGTTCACCC
>NZ_JAIXYH010000099.1 GCF_027490375.1 Flavobacterium sp. | reverse complement strand
TTCCCATCCCGAACAGAGAAGTTAAGCCCGCCTGCGCAGATGGTACTGCATCCGTGGGAGAGTATGTCGTCGCCTTTCTTTAATGAACCCCAACCCAAAAGGTTGGGGTTCTTTTTTTTTGGTACAAACTCTTCAAGAGTTTAGAACTCTTCACGATTGTTGGGAACTCTTGAAGAGTTATAATCTTCTTTGCAATAACGATTGAAACAGAAATACCGTGACAGACGGCGCTCTGGTGCGCCGAGGCGACACGGCGACGTAAAAAACCTGAGTTCGATTAAAAATCATTGTCAGAACGCTTAAAATGGATCAATTGTGAAATCAGATAGCAATCGAAAGGAACAACCGCCACGCTAAAAAGATAAACGGCTGCCTACTTCGTTAGATTTTTTTGCGATACTCCAGTATCCCAAAACAAATCTGCCTTGTAATCAACCGTTTATCTGTTTTCTGACTGCAATTTTTAAATCGAACTCAGGTTTGAAGCCCGTGGCGGCCGTGCAAACCAAGCGCCGGCTAAACGGTATTGACGTGGAAAGCGTGACGGGGCAGCGACCAAATTTCAACTATAAAACGCTGCACCGGATTGCCCAAAAAAAATGCGCAAGCCCTCAAAAAGAGCTTACGCATCTAACAACCAAATTAATCAATTAGAAAGCCTAAAATTTAAAGACGTTAACGCCAATAGCGTAACCGTAAACCTTTTGATCGGCGTCGCGGTAAATGCGAATTTTATTGCAGGCGCGCCCGAGATCGATTTTTGTCCACGTTTTTCCGCCGTCAGTTGTTTCGAAACCGCTGTTCATGGTTCCTACAAATCCATGGTTTTCGTCGATAAACCCTATTCCGAATTCACGAGCTGCAGGATCTTCCACCAAATTTAGTTCCGTCCACGTTTCACCACCATCTGTAGTCTTTGCAATGCGCTGTTGTTTGACATTTGGATCAGGATTGTACGATTGAATGGTCACGTAACCGATTTTTGCCGTAGGAAACGACACCTTCCAAGTAGTCTCAAAAGGTCGTGCCGATTCGTAGACTTTTTTCCAAGTCGTTCCACCGTCGGTAGTTTTCAAAATCAAGGCATTAGACTGCGAAATGTCTTCATTATTAGCGGCGCAGGCGAAGCCCACATTTTTGTCGAGCATTTTTATATCAAACAGCATCTTGCAATCGGCTTGCATGCTGCGTGAAATCCAGGTTTCGCCGCTATCGTGCGAAATCATAATATTTGCTGGACTTCCCACACGACCAACGGCAAAAATATGATGAATCTGCTCGGTTTTTCCTTTCTTCTTTACAGACTCGGAAACTACGTCGAAGGCACACAAACCTTTAACATACGGTCCGTTGTAAGGAACAGGCTTCCATGTTTTTCCACCGTCTTTAGTGCCGTAAAGTGGAATTGTATCGGTAACGTTCGGGAAATAATCGGTTCCAACTGTTCCGGCGAAACCTACATTTTCATTTAGAAATGCGATGGTTCTAAAGAATGTGCCTTTTTGTTCGATTTGTTTGGTCCAATTCTGACCGCCATCGGTGGTGTGGTATATCCGCCCAAATCCGTTGACATACCAGCCTGTATTTCGATCGATAAACGTAATATCGTCCTGCTTTCCTGCATAAGGTTCTGTATTTAGCTTTTGCCAAGTTTGCGCGAACAGGGCAGTGTTGACGCTAAAAAGAAAGATAAAAATTTTTAAGTTTTTCATATTTGTTAGTAGTTGATAGTGACTATTTGTTACTCAATTTTTTTGCCCATTCAACCGATTTCTGCGTTACATCGGGATTGAAAGCCTGAAATAATTCTAGAATTTTTCCCTGACTAAAAAGGTCGTACGCTTGTTGCATACTTCCGGATTTTGCCAGATAGTGATCGGTTTCTGGAAAACTCAGCAATGTCGCTGCATTGGGATGATAATAATTAACTGTCGATACGATCTGCTCGTGGTCGGCTTTAGAAAACGCCTGAAAATCCGATTCTCCAAAAAGCACCAGTACATTTCCGCTCGTATTTTTCCAGTTTTCAAGTAGCGGATAATCTTGAATTTGCCGCCAATACTCCTGATTTCGGTCAAAAATCATGTCTTTTCCGTTGTATTGCCATGCCGTTTTAAGGGTTTCGGCTTTTTCCGGATCGCTGCTAATATCACTTAAACTCTTTTTTTGAATGAAATAGTCGTAAGCGATTTCCGCCTGTAATCGGCAGTTTTCTTCGTATTCGAACGGTGGCGTGTTTGCGAGTTTTAATTGCAAGCGATTCATTTCGAGTTGATATTCAAACCAACTTTTTGCTGTAGTTCCGTAAACAATTGTGCCTTTTACCTTCTCGGTAGCGCTAATCGCCGGCGCAATGATGCCACCCATGGAGTGTCCGAAAATAAATACGTTTTCTAAGTCGACATACGGCAGTTGTTTAAGTTTCTGAAAACCAGTTTTAAATCCATCTATTTCGTCGGTTAGGGTAGTGGAGCTGCAATCGGCAGTATTCTGACTGTCGCCCAGACCACTTTTTTCCACGCGAAGTACCACAAATCCGGCTTGATGAAAGGCATTTACGATTCGTCCGTAGGGATGATCTTCGGTTAAACCATCGACCGAACTACAAGTATATCCCGGAATAAAGAGTACGGCCGGGAATTTACCTTTGCCAGCGGGTTTATTGATGATCGCACTCAGAAATCCGTTTTTGTAAGGTATTCGTTCATAAATTACTTCTCCAACTGTGCTTTTTTCGCGATCGCGACCCGCCACTTTTGACTTAAGTTCGATTGTTTTATCATTTCGCTTTACGGTAAAGGTAATGGGGTCGTTCTCGGACAGTTTTGAAATCAAGTTCGAAACATCGCGCGGTTCGGTGATCGACGTTCCATTTATCTTTAAAACGATATCCGAAACCTGTAAATTACTGGCTTTTGAAGTACCGCCTACAATTTCGGTGATTTTTACACCGCCTCCATTTTCAGGAACTAGTCGAGCACCCAACCAGCCTTTTCGTGCCAAAGGTTGTGCGTAGATTTGTGCAGACAGTAGGAGCATAACAAGAAGTAACGACTTTTTCATAGCGTACGTGTTGAATGATTTTGAGAATTAGATTTGAAATAGGGTAAGTCCGAAGCAAGCGAACACTAAAAGCAATTCGCCAATTAAAACGATTCGTTGCCAGTTGGGCCGATCAGACCACTTTACGTTTGCGTTAAACGGATCGAAAGCCAATGCCAATCCGCCATAAATCAGCGCCTGATCGAACTGCTTCCGAACGATAAAAACTAGACTTACAGAAAAAAAGAGGATATGAATACTGCGAGTAAAGGCATGGTTCATTATATTTTTTTCCAAAAATACATGCACTAAGAACTTCGGCAGTTGTCAAAAATTGCGCATTCTATGCAACACACATTTTGAGCGTCGGCAATTACGCGTATAAACGTTTTTTACAGCGTATTGAACTTACTCAATAAAAACACTAAAAGTCGTGCATACGGATGCATTAAAATAGCTACTTGTACATCAGATACTTACCAGCTACTTTTTCTTCCCATTTTTATACGCCACTTTCTCTACGACCGATTTTTTCGGAACTGCTTTCTTTGCAGCGGGTTTTTGCGCTGCTCTTTTTACGGGGGCAGCGGGTGTTTTCTGTGTTTGTGCTTCTAAGAAATCCTTGTGAATGTCGCGCAGTACGTCGCTAGGTTGTTTGGGTTGCTCTTTACTTCCGCGAAGAAATAAAACCAATCCGTTGAGGAAATTTCGTATAATCTGATCGCCACATTCTACGTAATTTGGGTGTTTCTCGTCTCGAAAAAATGCACTTAACTCCGATTTGGTGATTCGGAAATCTACTAATTGCAAGATTTCCACTATGTGTTCGTCGCGTAATTTTAAAGCAACACGTAATTTTTTAAAGATATCGTTGTTAGTCATTTTTCTTAATTGTTTCTGGAAATAGATATTGTATGGCTTCGGAAAATTGGCTGCGCCACAGTTGTTCGTTATGATTGCCTTTTGGAATTATTTTGAAAGGTAATTCGGCTTCAGTATAGTTGCGTTTGTTTTTCAAGATGTCGATCATGTTTGTTATCTCGCCAACCATCGTTTCACTTTCCGAATCGCCACACATAAAGTACAGTTTTGGTTTTTGTTCTCCGTTAAGCGGAATGTCGTATACTTTCGAATCGTACCAATATGAAGGCGAGAATATTAGAGCACGGCCAAAGATTTTCGAATGTTCAAAAGCGGCATAAAAAGCTGTCAATCCGCCGAGTGAACTTCCTCCAATTCCCGTATTTTTTCTGTCTGTCGAAACCAAAAATCGTTTTTTAATTTCTGGCATAACTTCTTGAGTTAGAAATTCAATAAAAATTGCTGCTTTTCCACCGCCGTATTTTTCGTGAACAAAAGGTGTCAGTTCTTCAAGTCGCTTTTCGTTTCCGTGATTTAAACCAACCACAATAAGCTCGGCTTTCAAAGCATTTAGCGTTTCATCAACTTCCCACTCGCCCGAATAGGCTGTTTTCGCATCAAATAAATTCTGACCGTCGAAGAGGTACAAAACCGGATACTTTTTCGATTTAGAATAGTTCAGCGGCAAGTACACCCAAACAGTTCGGCTCTCGTTAAGCACAGCCGATTTAATAGAAAAAGTCTGCACATTTTTCGAGGCAGTACTTCCTTGCCCCCAACTTTTATACAGAAAAGCGGCACCTAAGGAAACGAGAAGCAGTATAAGGTACTTTAGCATTTTTTTGTTGCAAGATAACAAATAACGGGTTGTAGCCAGCACATCTATCGTTTAGCCTAAAGATGATTTTTATTTGGGCGCGCCGGCAAACGAGTCGTCGCTGCGCAAAAGAGGTTCAAGCCGTCACGTGTTCCGCTGTATCTTTTTGGCAAACGTTCGCTGGAAATTAAAATCGCCAAAAAGTATGTCGCTGCACCCGTTCGCGCGGGAAAGCAACGCAAGATAAAAAAGCGAAAAAATGGAAAAAAGTGAAAAAAGCGAAAAAGAAATAACGGTAAGAAATAAAATCTGCCTATTGGATATCATTAATCCTTTGTGAACTCTTTGCCTATGTGGTCCACCAGAATAGCAACGGAGAAACGCAGAAAGCTAAAAAAGTGAATTCTCAAAGCTAGCGGAAGGGAAAAATTTTCTCTTTGCGAACTTTGCGTAACTCTTCGCGTTCTTTGCGGTTAAGCATTCAACAAGCTTAGGAGCCGATAGAGTACAATGTTCCACGAAGTTTATCACAATGTACACCATGTTTGCCTTCGACCCGCTCAAGTACCAGCATTTTAAGCGCACAGAAAACACAGAACCTCACAAAATTTTGCGCAATATGGTACCGTTGAGGAAAACACAGAACGTGTCAAGCCACCAAAAAATCGCACCAGCCTTTGATAAGCTCAGGCTGCGACGATACGCGGGTTCGGGAGGTAAAATGAATCGTAAAGTGGTGAACGTCAAGAAGTCTTAATACTTCAATCTTAATGCTTAAATCTTAATACTTGATACTTATCCTAAAATATGCGGAAACCCCGTAATCGTATGTCAATTTTTTTTCAAAACTTCGCTTCGATGGGGGCGGGAGGGATGGGGAGCGATTCCCACGTACGAAAATCCCGGAAATAAATTTTACGGAAAAACCGCATTTTTGATAGATTTTCGAGATTTCGAAACTTCGAGATGAAAAGATTTAAGGAGCACAATGTTTCACAAAGTTTATCGCGATGGACACCATGTTTGCCTTCGACCCGCTCAAGTACCAGCATTTTAAGCGCACAGAAACCACTGAACCTCACAAAATTTTGCGCAATATGGTACCGTTGAGGAAAACACAGAACGTGTCAAGCCACCAAAAAATCGTACAAGCCATCGACGAGCTCAGGCTGCGACGATACGCGGGTTCGGGCGGCAAAATGATACGTCAAGTGGTGAACGTCGCGAAGTCTTAATACTCAAATCTTAATACTTGATACTTATCCTAAAATATGAGGAAAACCCGTAATCGTATGTCAATTTTTTTTCAAAACTTCGCTTCGATGGGGGCGGGAGGGATGGGGAGCGATTCCCACGTACGAAAATCTCGGAAATAAATTTTACGGAAAAACCGCACATTTCAAAAAATTTCAAGATTTCGAGATGAAAAGATTTTAGGAGCACAATGTCTCACAAAGTTTATCACACTGTAAACAACGCCGCCTTCGACACGTTCAGGCACCAACGATACGTGGGTTTGATTGGGCAAAATGAATCGTAAAGTGGTGAATTCATCGATTCCGTTAGCTATTGGAACTAACTTCCAAAAACGATACATATACTAGTAAACTCATCCACAGCCGACCTACAACGTCCACGAAAACTCCTCTTCAAAAATCCGATTACGCTCGGTACTTACAAAATTTCGAAAAGCTTCTGCTACGGGCGATAAGTTCTTTTGCTGCAACCAAATCAGGTTCCAATCGGTTTCTAACGGAAGTTTAGGTACATCGATTATTTTCAAATCGCCCACCAAAAGCTCGTTCTTCACACCAATCATGGGTAAAATCGAAACGCCTAAACCCGCAACAACCGCTTGTTTCACGGCTTCATTACTCGTAAGCTCAATCTTATTAACGATATTCAAATCGTTCTGCGAAAAAAACCGTTCCATCATCATGCGTGTACCCGATCCTTTCTCGCGAAAAATAATCGGCAATTCTTTTAAATCGTGGATCGATTGGCAGGCTGCAACCTCAAAATACTTCGGATTCTTCATCAAATACAATTTGTTTCGAAGCAAACTGATGCTGCTCAATTGAAATTGGTCGGGAATAATCGAAACCAAAGCAAAATCAATTTCGTTGCGTTCCAAGCTCTCTAAAACTTTAAAACGATTGGTCACGTCGAGCGATAACTCAACACCGGGATGCTGTTTTAAAAACGATTGCAGATAAAACGGAATAATGTACTTTCCGGTGGAAACCGCTGATAGCTTCAATCGGCCGCTTAACTGTCCTTTATGCGCCATCGTTTTAAAATTAATTGCATGCACCTGATTCAATATGTTTTCTGCGGCAGCGGCAATTTCTCTACCAAAATCGGTTACATACAATTTTCGTCCAACAATTTCGGTCAGCGGTATCTCAAACTGATCCTGTAAATTCTTTAACTGTATAGACACGGCCGGTTGCGTTAAATTGAGTAATTCTGCCGCCTTGGTAATGCTTCCCGTTTGCGTAACGCGCAAAAATACCTGCAGTTGGTGAATGGTATAATTCATAAAATATTTTAATGTTTACCATATCAAATATAAATAAAAATATATGAAAGGAAGCTATCATCTTTGCACCGATATAAAATTTATTCAGCATGAAAAGAATCACAATTGCAAAAGGAGACGGGATTGGTCCGGAAATTATGGACGCTACGTTGTCGATCATCAAGGCAGCTGGTGCCGAATTGGAGTACGATGAAATTGAAGTAGGTGAAAAAGTTTATCTATCGGGAAATACATCGGGAATTGCTTCAGAATCATGGGATATTATCCGACGTAACAAAGTGTTTTTGAAGGCGCCTATTACAACACCTCAAGGTGGTGGTTACAAGAGTTTGAACGTTACCACACGTAAATTTCTAGGTCTTTACAGCAATGTGCGTCCGTGTACGTCTTTGCACCCATTTGTGGCTACCAAGCATCCTGAAATGGATATTGTGATTGTTCGTGAAAATGAAGAAGATTTATATGCAGGAATCGAGCATCAACAAACCGACGAAGTAGTTCAATGTTTAAAAATTATTTCGCGTCCGGGTTGTGAGAAAATTGTTCGTTACGCTTTTGAATATGCACGTGCGTACGGCAGAAAGAAAGTAACTTGCTTCACAAAAGACAATATCATGAAGCAAGCCGATGGTTTGTTTCACCAAGTTTTCGACGAAATTGCTGCCGAATATCCTGAAATCGAAAACGAACACTGGATTATCGATATCGGTGCTGCGAAAATGTCGGACACACCAGAAGTTTTCGACGTTATTGTTACACTAAATCTATATGGCGACGTTCTTTCGGATATCGCTGCACAAATTGCAGGATCTGTTGGTCTAGCAGGTTCAGCAAATATTGGTGAAGAATGCGCTATGTTCGAAGCTATTCACGGTTCGGCGCCTCGTCGTGCTGGACAAAACTTAGCGAATCCGTCTGGACTATTACAAGGTGCGGTGATGATGTTAACGCATATGGGAATGACCGACGTTGCCGAAAAAGTGCAAAACGCCTGGTTGAAAACAATCGAAGACGGCGTTCATACCTACGACATTTTCAAAGAAGGAACCAGCAAAGTAAAAGTTGGAACCAAAGAATTTGCAGACGCTATCATTGCTAATTTAGGTCAAAAACCTTCCAAATTAAAAGCGGTTACTTATAAAACAGACGCTACTTTGAATCTGCCTAAATACGAAAGAAAAGCACCAAAAGCTAAGAAATTAGTTGGCGTAGATGTTTTCTTGCACTACCGCGGAACGAATCCAGACGAGTTAGGTGCAGCTGCTTCTAAAATTGGTTTTGATTCAGTTTCGTTGTCAATGATTACCAACCGTGGAATCAAAGTATGGCCAGAAGGTTTCTCAGAAACTTTTTGTACCGATCACTGGCGTTGCCGTTTCAAATCAGTAACAGGAGCGTTGAGCAAGCAAGATATCATTACCTTACTTTCTAACGCGGAAGCTCACGGATTAGACGTGATCAAAACTGAAAATCTGTACGAATTCGACGGTAAAGCTGCCTTCTCTTTAGGTCAAGGTCAGTAATCGTAATTCATGGCTAACCAACCTCAAACGCCTCAAATGAAGCAAAATGTAAAACTGGTCTTGGTTTTATTGTGGACAATCATCGGATTGATTTACAATCTATTACAGCCCAATTCTTGCTACGGAACTGCTTTTTTAGTAGTAGGAGTACTACTCGCATTTATTGTCCTTTCTAATTTAACTAAAACAGAGAATCGTGAATCTAACAATGCCAATGACTTCAATCAAATTAATTGACGGAACGTTTACGCCGGAAGAGGCGGAGAATGTGCTTTTGAAATTGCTAGATAGCAAGATCAAGTTTCACGCGCTCGAAAGTTTCAGCTCGCAAATTCGAGGTGGCGAGGAAAACCAACACAGCAAACAACGTGTTGCCGAACTTGTTGATGCAACCGAATCGGTGCGCGAGTTGGTAAAGCAAGCCAAAGAACGCAATTTGAAATTCTCAATTCAATCGAATATTTCAATTGAATTGCTTTGATGGAACGCAGTAAATTTCTTTTGGGCGAAGGAAGAACGGCATTATTTGCCACTAAGCACGGAAAGGAACTGCTGGTTCAATCATTATTTAACGATCAGTTAGGAATTCAGGTGCAAGTTGCGCCTGAATTCGATACTGACGTGTTCGGAACGTTTTCTGGAGAAGTTAACCGACGCGACTCCGCACTTGAAACCGTTCGCCGAAAGGCAAAAGCCGCGGCAGAAAAATACGGACACGATTTAATTTTAGCCAGCGAGGGATCTTTTGGTCCGCATCCCGAGATTTTTTTCGCTCATGCAAATGAAGAATATCTGTTACTGGCCGATTATAAGAATAAACGCGAGTATCTCGCTAAACACCTAACTACCGACACAAATTTTTCTGGTGAACGCTTCACAAATCTAACCGATTTAGCCACCTTTCTACAAAAAGTTGGTTTCCCGGAAGCAAAAGTGATTTTGAAAAATCGCGAGGAACATCCAGATGTCGTTAGTAAAGATCTGACGTCGGAAGAAGAAGTAGCTACATCTGCTCAAGATTTATTAAACCGCTTCGGTTCTTTTTATGTCGAAACCGATATGCGTGCCATGAATAATCCGTTGCGACGAAAAGCAATTGCCGAAACAGCACAGAAATTAATTGAAAAAATCAAATCTTTGTGCCCGAATTGTGCAGCACCAGGTTTTGATTGGTATGATGTTAAAACAGGTTTGCCCTGTGAGCTTTGCCGGCAGCCAACGAACAGCGTTTTAGCTTTGAAGTACCGCTGCGAAGTGTGCCAATTCGAAAACGAGCAGCCGAGACCTGATGGTAAATCTTTCGAGTCGGCTATGTACTGTAACTATTGCAATCCGTAAGATGATTATCACCCACCTCGCACAAGCTGTAAATCGACTAAAAAATGGTTTAGTTGTTGCCATTCCCACAGAAACGGTCTACGGACTCGCAGCCGACAGCAGCAATGAAATTGCGGTAAAACAGATTTTTTCCTATAAAAATAGGCCGCAAACCAACCCACTAATTTTGCATTTCCACAACAGTGAAGCAGCATTCGAACAAGCCCGTTCGGTACCCGAAGCTGCAAAAATATTGGCAACACATTTTTGGCCCGGACCGCTGACATTGGTTCTTCCAAAAAAGCCGCATATTTCAGATGTGATCACTGCTGCTCAGGATACAGTTGCTTTGCGAGTACCTGCACACCCGCTAACACGTGAACTTTTACTCAATTTTCCAAACGGCTTAGTGGCACCTAGCGCCAACAAATACATGCAAACCAGCACCACAAACGCCACTGATGTTGCCAAGCAATTTGCCAATGACGACGTTTGGATTTTAGACGGTGGGCCATGCAGTCAAGGTTTGGAATCGACTATTGTTGCTTTTAAAGATAACGTGCCGGTTGTTTTGAGATACGGTGCGATTACCGTGCAACAGATCACAGAAGTTACCAAGCTGGAAGTCTTGCAAAATATACCAATGCAAACTGTGGTTCCTGGCATGCACAAAAAACACTACGCTCCAAAAGCGCAATTAATTGTAACCGAAAATCCGGTTCAAACTTTAAGAGCATTAACGGATAAAACAGTCGGTTTCATCGGAGTTAATCAAGAAGCAGCAAAATTGGCGACAGCTGCTTTTCTCTACAATCCAGAAAATTTACAAGAACTAGCAACAAATTTATATCGACTTTTTCACCAATACGACGCACAGAATTTAGCATGCATTGTAGTGGAAAAGCCAGAAAATATCGGACTCGGACAAACCATTAACGATCGCCTGAAAAGGGCGGCAACCAGTATATGAATTTAGATTTACTCTTAGAAAACCTCAAAAATCCGGCATTGCTTTTTTTCCTTTTGGGAATTATAGCCGTTAAACTAAAGAGCGACCTCGAAATACCAAACAATTCGTCGAAGTTCATTAGCTTATACCTTCTTTTTTCGATTGGATTTAAAGGCGGGCAAGAATTGGCGCACAGCCACTTTACTTTCGAGATCATTTGGGCCGTCATTTTCGGAATTGTCATAGCATCTTTAATTCCCATTTATAGCTTTTTCATCCTGAAACGCAAGTTCAATATTTACGATTCCGGAGCCATTGCCGCAGCTTATGGTTCGGTATCGGCGGTAACATTTGTTACTGCTGCGACTTTCTTAGAATTACAGGATAAAACTTTTTCGGGTTATATGGTTGCCGTAATGGCTTTAATGGAAGCGCCCGCAATTATTATTGGTGTCGTTCTTATTCGCTTGTTTGCAAAGAATGGCGAAAAAACAGAAGCCGGACTGCTTTCTCTAGTAAAACACTCTTTTACAAATGGTTCTGTATTGTTGATTTTAGGAAGTTTGATTATCGGACTTTTAGCATCCGACCAACAAGCCATGGGAATAAAACCTTTTACAACGGATTTGTTTAAAGGATTTCTCGCTATTTTCCTTCTCGATATGGGGATTACCAGTGGAAAGAAATTGAATGATTTTGTGAAAAGTGGTTGGTTTGCCGTAGCCTTTGCCGTTCTAATTCCTTTGGTAAATGGCTGTTTAGTCGCCGTGTTGTCTTCGGTGGTAACTCAAGATGTAGGAAACCGATTCATCTTTGCCGTTTTGGCTGCCAGCGCTTCGTACATTGCCGTTCCAGCAGCTATGAAAATCGCTGTGCCAAAAGCTAATCCCGGCTTATTCTTACCGATGGCGCTTGCGGTAACTTTCCCGGTGAATATTACCATAGGTATGCCGCTTTATTTGGCACTCGCCTCACTTTAATTACTCATTAACAAGAGCAGCTAGCACAATCTCATAATGCGACCACGGAATAAAATGATCGGCGTTTTCGATCGTTACTAGATCCACTTTTTGTGCAGCGGTAAGTGCTTTTTTAAGAAAATCGACATTGCTGTAGGGAACCAAGCGATCTTTTGTTCCGTGAATAATACGCACATTTCCAGTGATGTTTTTCAGTTTCGGCTTCAAATCGTATAAGTCAGCTTTCAACCAAAACAACTCGTCGTTTGAAGTGCGCAACGCTTTAGGAACCAAGTAGCGAACGGGTTTAACCATGAGAACTTGTCGCCAACGCTCGGGTTTTTCAGCAGCAGGATCTACCGAACCGGCTAAAACATACAGTTGTTTATAAAATTCAGGATAGGTGCCCGCTAAATCGCAAATAACGGGTCCGCCCATTGAATGTCCGACAAGTGCAACCGATTTTAGTCCCAATTTGCTAATCGCTTCGTGCAAAAGTTCCGTTTGTGTTTGCAGAGATTGCGCTTCACCGAAATCGGAATAACCAAATCCAGGCCGGTCGATTGCCACCAAGTAGTATTTTTCTAAAAGTCGTTTTTCGACCATAAATGTTTTAAAAGCATCCCAACTTCCGGGAGATCCGTGGATGAAAACTAGGGCAGGTAAGGTCGAATCGCCGCTCGTGATCACATGTATTTGATGTTCGCGAATTGCTAACAGCTTTGATTGGTACGGAATTCCCGCTTTTTCAAAATGCTGTCGGGTTTCTTTCGCGCTGCTTCGCATAGTCATGCAGCTTTGGCAGAAAACTAAGTAGCTCACGCAGAGTGTAATCAGCCAAAAACGCTTCTTTTTTAGATAAGCTTTCAATCTGTATTTTTTCGGAAAATTAGATTGTTTTAGAATATGTTTATCATTTTTTAGGAATTCCTTTAGTTATTTTGCGGCTATGAAGTTTAAAGTTGTTTCCGACTACGCGCCAAAAGGCGATCAACCCGCAGCTATTTCTGCTTTAGCGAGTGGAATTCACTCGGGTGAAAAGTTTCAAACATTATTAGGTGTTACCGGTTCTGGAAAAACCTTTACCGTTGCAAACGTCATTCAAGAAGTTCAGCGACCTACCTTGGTTCTAGCGCACAACAAAACGCTTGCAGCCCAACTTTATGCCGAGTTCAAAGAGTTCTTTCCGAATAATGCCGTCGAGTATTTCGTTTCTTATTACGACTACTATCAGCCGGAAGCTTTTATGCCGGTTACGGGCGTTTACATTGAAAAAGACTTATCCATAAACGACGAACTCGAAAAAATGCGAATGAGCACTACCGCTTCGCTACTTTCCGGACGTCGCGATGTTCTCGTGGTGGCTTCTGTTTCGTGTTTGTACGGTATCGGAAACCCGATAGAATTTCAAAAAAATGTAATCCCGCTCGAACAAAACCAGCGTTTGGCTCGCACAAAGCTCTTACATGCCTTAGTACAAAGCTTGTATGCCCGAACTGAAGCCGAGTTTAAACCCGGTTCGTTCCGAATTAAAGGAGATACCGTGGAAGTATTTCCAAGTTACGCCGACGACGCTTTTCGTATTCATTTTTTTGGCGATGAAATTGAAGAAATAGAACGATTTGATCCGACCTCTGGTGTACGAATCGAACAATACGACCGACTCACGATTTATCCGGCCAATATGTTTGTGACATCGCCCGACGTTTTGCAAAACGCCATTTGGGAGATTCAGCAAGATTTGGTGAAGCAAGTCACTTTTTTTAATTCGATTGGTAAAAATCTCGAAGCAAAACGTTTAGAAGAGCGTACGAATTTCGACTTAGAAATGATACGCGAACTCGGCTATTGCAGCGGAATCGAAAACTATTCGCGTTACCTCGACGGTCGATTGCCGGGAACGCGACCGTTCTGTTTGCTCGATTACTTTCCAAAAGATTATTTGATGGTTGTCGACGAAAGTCACGTGACGCTTTCGCAAGTAAGTGCGATGTATGGCGGCGACCGCAGTCGGAAGGAAAATCTCGTGGAATACGGATTTCGCTTACCGGCAGCAATGGATAACCGCCCGCTGAAATTTGAAGAATTTGAAGCATTGCAAAATCAAGTCATTTACGTTTCAGCAACGCCGGCCGATTACGAATTGCAAAAGTGCGGCGGTGTTTATGTGGAACAAATTATTCGTCCGACCGGTTTGTTGGATCCGATTATCGAAATTCGTCCGAGTGAAAACCAAATCGACGATCTTATCGAAGAAATTCAGCAACGAGCCGAGCAAGACGAGCGCGTTTTGGTTACCACACTTACCAAACGTATGGCCGAAGAATTGGCGAAGTACTTAACGAAAGTTGATATCCGTTGTCGGTACATTCATTCCGAAGTTGATACGCTGGAACGTATTGAAATCATGCAAGATTTGCGAAAAGGTATTTTCGATGTGTTGATTGGCGTGAATTTGTTGCGCGAAGGTTTGGATTTACCGGAAGTTTCGTTAGTTGCCATTCTCGATGCCGACAAAGAAGGATTTTTGCGCAGCAATCGTTCGCTTACGCAGACAGTGGGTCGCGCCGCTCGAAATTTGAACGGCAAAGCCATTATGTACGCCGACACGATTACGGGCAGTATGCAGAAAACCATCGATGAAACCAATTACCGCAGAGCGAAACAACTGCAATTTAATGCCGACAACAATGTGGTTCCGATGGCATTGAATAAAAAGTTGGACAATATTTTCACCAAAGTAAAACAGCTCGACGAGCACCTAAGTTCGAGCAATGTGCGCATGGTTGCCGAGGAAAAAACCGAGTATTTGTCGAAATCTGACATCGAAAAACTCATTAAAGAAAAGCGCAAAAGCATGGAGAAAGCTGCAAAAGAACTCGACTTTATGCTGGCAGCTAAATTGCGCGACGAGATTAAAAAACTACAAGAAACTGAATTTTAATTTTTTGGGTGTGCCGGCGCTTTTTAGATCGTGCACGGCTTCGCCAATCCGTCGCTACTCCTACCGAATCAAGGTCAACAAGCTTTTCGAAGCGCCGTCGCGCCATTCGCTGTATCTTTTTTGCTAAAACAGTAGTGGAAAATCCGAAGGGCAAAAAAGGATGCCGCTGCTGTCGCTCACACAGAGAGAAGTATTAAAATGGAAGTATTAAGATTTGAGTATTAAGATTTGAGTATTAAGACTGACGATCGTGCGCATGATATTTTCGAAATAGTAAAAGAGATTATAAATGGCGCGTTGGCTTTGTGAAAAGCTAAACGTAATATTGCAATATTACTGCAAATAAAATATTCATAATCAATAGTTTGATAAATTTAAAATCTGTCAAAAATTCAGATAAAAAAAATTAAATGCTTTGATTTCCGTGAGTTTTATACGAAAAAAAAACGCTACGAAATGTAGCGGTTTATATTCTAAATTTTCCTAAAACTGGAATCGATAGCCGAAATCCGGAAAAAACCCAATTTGATTCACTTCATTGACCTGATTGGTTAGTCGGTTGTATCGGGCAATGAAAATATTGTCGTGATCGGTTACGTTTTGCAATTCCAAATATATCAAGTGCGAACTTTTGCGTTTGGAGCTATTAAACTTAAATCCGGTTCGTAAATCGAGACGGAAATACGGACGGTATTGTTCGCTAAAGGCAATATCATCGCGTTTTATTTCGTAACCTGCTGCTTGCGAAGCTTCTAAATCAACTGGAGTGTAAAAACGTCCGCCAGATGTAGTGAGTTTCATATCAAATGATAATGTATTCTTTTTCAACTTTCCGATTTTCAGCTCTTTACCTGCTAAGGCGTTCACGACGTACTGGTTGTTGAAAGGCGAATTGCGCTCAATACCGTCACTTCCTTTGTATTTGGCATCGAAAAACGAACCAGTAATTAATGCATGATATCCATCGCTAAAGAATTTTTCCAAAGTAAGTTCTATACCTTGATTTCTGCCGGTTCCGGTGCTAATAAGCGAAACTTTGTCGGTTGAAAATCCAAAGTCAGCTCCTTCAGTAAGCGAGTTGTAACTGCTTAGCGTGCGTTCTACCGCGGCATTGCTGATGCTTTGGTAATATACTTCGGCTTTGGCGCGCCAGTTGGTTCCCAATCGCTGTTCAAATCCTAAAACATAGTGGTTACTTGCCACCAATTCCAAATTTCGGTTGGTTTGTAGCAAAACACCATTCACGTTTTCGTTCTTAAATTGAATAGGAGCAGGCACATTTTGATGATGTAAACCGTACCCAAAATTAATGCTGCTGTTATTGGTAACGGCATAACTTAATGATGCTCGTGGCTCAATTTTTAACTCTTCTGTCAGCGAGAAATACTGACCGTGGAGCCCGCCGTTAAACGTTAATTTATCTGAAATCCGAACTTGCGTTTGTGCGTAGGGCTGCACAATATTGTAGTTCCCAACGGTTTCGTAGATGGAATTAAAATCTTGAAATCCATCGTTGTCCGAATCCGATTGTCGGTCGCGACTCGTTAAACTGTAGTCGATATCAAAACGCTCCCATAAAACTCCAGCGCGTAACAAAACGCGTTTTGATAGTTTAGAGTTTATAAAACTGCTCACAGTAAATCGGTAATCTTGGTTGTCGTTTGCGGTAAAGGGTAACGTTACTTCTTGTGGTTGCCCAAGAAAATAAATTCGTTCTTCGTCGTACGTATTCGCAGAGCCGCCAAAAGCAATGTTCGATTTAATGAAGGTTTTGGAGTTAAGCGAAATTTTGTGGGTAACTCCGGTTGTAAAGAAATTTGACTTAACCGATTGATTGGCATCTGCTGCCGAGAACAAATCGTCTTCGTTGGCATCGCGACCTAAAAACTCAATATCCGAAAATCCGACAATTCCAAAAAACGTAAAGTTTCCAGCTTTCGTCTTTCCAAAATCGAGATTAAAAGCTAAGTCGTTGTAGTTAGGGATGGCAGCGCCCGTTCCAGCACCGCCAAGGTAACCAGCAATTCCGTATCGAGCAGCCACTAAGAATGAACCTTCGTTTTTTAATAGCGGACCTTCCGCCATAAATTCAGCTCCCGGATATGCACCGGCGCCGAGCAAAAATTCGTATGTTTTGTTGTTTCCTTTTCGCAAATTTAAATCGAATACACCGCTAAGCGCATTTCCATATTCCGCTGGAAATGCCGACGTGAGGAAATCGGAATTGGCAATCATGTTTGGGTTTAATGCCGAAACAGGACTTCCGGTGGTTCCAACTGTAGAAAAGTGATTCGGACTCGGAATGGGAACGCCTTCTAATCGCCAGAGCATACCAGTCGGGGCATTACCACGCACTACAATATCGTTCCGACTATCGTTTGCCGTGGCCACACCAGCGAAATTAGTTACAAGTCGCGCTACATCACTGCGTCCGCCCGCGTAACGGTTCACTTCTTCTGTACTGAATTGTCGAGCCGAAACTGCTGCCATTTTATTTAAAGCTTTTATTTTTCCCGGTTGCTGCTTAATGACCACTTCGTCGAGTGTAGTCAAATTTTCGGTTAAAGCCACTGTTAGGATCACTTCTTTTCCTGCATTAACTTCAATGTTCGGAATGGTTACAGGCATATAACCAACAAACGATACGTTTAAACTGTGTCGACCTAACGGTACTTTTGCAATTTCAAAGTTTCCATTTTCGTTGGTAGTTGCTTCTAAGTTGGCAGTTGTTAATACAACGGTAGCTCCGGGTATGGGAGTTTCCGTTAACTTGTCAATAACGATGCCTTTTACGAGTCCGTTTTGAGCGGAAAGTTGTAAGGCAAATAAGCTCAAAACGAGCGTGAGGAGGTTTTTCATATACTTGTTTTTAGGGATTTACAGATTTAATTAGGTGATGCAAGGTGTTTTTTGATTTTCATCATAAGAAAGTCGGGAGTGATTCGAGGTAAGTTGGAAATAAACCAATTTTGAAATCCTGGAATTTTTTTGCCCGTGCCGTTTAAGAGCAAGTGTACCGCTTGCTTTGCTACGATTTCTGCCGATACAGGTTTGTTGGTTTTGTAGGCATTTGTACCCAGCATTTCCGAGGTTTGGAAAGGTGTATCAACAGGTCCAGGGCAAAATGTCGTAACGCTAACGTTGTCTTTAGCAAGCTCGGCAGCAAGGGTTTCGCTAAATGCTAAGACAAACGTTTTAGTGGCCGAGTACACCGAAAAGTATGGAAATGGTAAAAAAGCCAAAAGTGAAGCAACGTTTAGGATTTTACCTTTTTTTCGAGTTGCCATATCTCGGGAAAACAGCTTGGTTAGCAGATACAAACCAGAAACGTTTACTTGAATCATCTGCCATTCGGCATCAAGATTTGTTTCGGTAAAGTTCCCGTAAACGCCCATTCCAGCGTTGTTTACGAGCATGTCGACGCTAATTTGTTGCTCCTTTAGCGAATCGTATACGTTTTCTATCTCGCTTCGTACGGCCAAATCGCACACTTGCGTTTGAATGCTCGCGTTTGGATAAATCGCACGGATAAACGCCGCTGCTTTTTCGAGTTTGTGTTCGTTGCGCGCTAGCAGAATTAAGCGGTAATTCGGTGCCAGAAGCTGCGCCATTTCAAATCCTATTCCTGAGGAAGCGCCTGTGATTAAGATGGTTTCTTTCATTTTAACATTGTTTATATTTTGAACGATGTTCATTTTTTTGGTCAAAAAAAATCAGAATCGATCTAGCATTTTGATCATTTCGTTATATCCGTCGTAGAGGATGGTATCTGCATTTTGGAATTTTACTCCGCTGATTCGGTTGCGAATTTTAAGGCAGCACATCCCGTGTACGGTACTCCATATCATGAATGATAGCGGTTCGAGTTGATGGTTAGCAAAGTATCCTTGTTCCATGCATTGTGAAACGGTTTGTTTCAGTGCTCCAAAAGTGTTTGCACCTTCGTCCCAGTCGGTTTTTTCAACACAATCTTCCAGACTTTCAATCGGCGCTTTTACGTTGAACATGAGGTCGTACATTTCGCTATTTTCTAGCGCAAATTTGATGTAAAGCATCCCCATTTTTTTAAGGCGTTCCATCGGGTCAGCAATGCTAAAAAGTGGAGCGAAATGCGATCCAAGTTCTTGAAATCCAATACTGTGTAGCGCGTGTAAAATTTCGTTCTTGTCTTTAAAATACACGTAAATAGTGCCAACACTGTAATCTATTTCATCAGCAATATTTCGCAGCGTTGTTTGCTCGATGCCTTTTTCCAAAAAGAGTTTCTTAGCACCTTTAAGTATTAGTGCTTTTAAAGCTTCTTTTTCTTTCGCTCGACGTGTAACACTATTCATGTGCCAAAGGTATTCATTTTTTGAACACTGTTCAAAAATCGATTATAAAAATATTTCAGCATCGTAAAATACTGAAATATAGCTAGTTGAATTTTTTGGGTGTGCCGGCGCAGTGGTGGCTTCGCCGCGTAGTAGTGGCGCCGTCGCGTGCTCCACTGTATCTTTTTTGCTAAAACAGTAGTGGAAAATCCGTAGGGCAAAAAAGGATGCCTCTGCTGTCGCTCACACGGAAAAAAGTAGTAAAGATGGAAGTAGTAAGATTGCAGTATTAAGATTGGAGTATTAAGAAGGAAAGTTATTGTTCTTGAAGGGATAGAAAGCAGGTAAACTTCTTTTGCCGCCGTTAGCTTAACCGAAGTTAGCGAAGGCATTGTTATCAGAGCGGTTGCTGCAAAAATTGTAACTCGTGTAACCGACGGCTTTTTGGTGGAGGAAGCCACAAAAAAACCTTCAACGAATTGAAGGCTTTTGATTGTTTTGCCGGAGCTCTTGTTTTGGACTCCAGCGGCAACAGTTTTCATTTAGATTCGCATCCGAAGATGGTTTATGCTGTTTTCGACGGTATCGAAGAAGACATTTTTGATTAATCAATTTTGCTTATTCAATTCGTCCTAAAGTAACTGCTGGTTTGGCATCCTGGCTTGGCAGATTGTTGTTCAGAATTGACTTGTAGTTTTCGAAATAATACCGAAAAGTTTTATTGTTGAAGTTGAGCTGAGCACCATTTCACGTGATATCGTCCGAATTACCCGGAACTGAAAGTTCAAGTAAGCTAAAATCTTCGTCGTAAGATATAGTCAGTTTTTATCCAGTTTATTTATCAGAATTCAAGATAAATTACTTTACTCTTTGTTAAATGAAACGTTTTTAATTCGTTCTCCGTCGAGTAATATACCGTTGTCCGATTTTTTTAGCAGATAGTTGTCAACTAATATTTGTTGTTCGGAGATTAGTTTTCCTTCGGTTGACATATTGTCTAAAAAAGTTATTTTGAAATTGTTATCTGAGATATATTTGATTTTGATATGAGTTTTTGTTTCGGTGTTAAAATAGCTGCCATTCCAACTTTTTGGGTTGAAATTACTATTAATTGGTGTTGTTTTAGTTAGCGAATACGGTGCATGGTTTGTGTAATAAGCAGTAACTATGAGTTTCCCGTTGTTTAATCTGATAAATTCTTGTTTAAAATCAGGATCATATTTTTGATGAAAAATGTTATCAGATTCACGTTCTAGCTCCACGTCATTCCGCCCTGAACGTTGTAAAAATATTTTCCCTTCCTTGTTTATAAATGAAAAGGCGAATTTATTTTCTGTTAGGTATGTTCCAAGAATAGCTTCATTGGAAATGAAAGGGCCAATGCTTGTGGGTTTAGTTAAAAATGAGTTCACATTTTCGTTTTTAAGAACTTTTGCTGCGAGCTGTCTAGTTTGCTGAGCGGGTATGGTTTTTCCTGAGTTTGTTAATGTAACAAACGCTAAATTCATTTCATTGAAGCGCAGTGTTGTGGCTTTCCATGCTCCCGTTGCACCCTCATGAAAGGTACATTTTTTGCTAATAAATTCCCCAAATTCTAGACCATAACCGTAATTTTTAATTGAAGATTCACTACATAATTTTTGACTTTCTTCGAGCAATTTCTGTTTTACTTTACTTTCTCCATATCCTTGCAATAAACGTTCCCATTGGATTTGATCTTCTAAAGTCGTGAATAAATTCCCATCTCCGCTTACCTTCCATTTCCAGTCAAAAGTTGTCCAAGTATCAAAATTAAAGTAAGCATGCGCAATTGATTTAGGAAGCTTTGTTTCCTTGTCTACGAAGAATGTATTTTTCATGTTTAATTTTCGAAAAAGCTCATTTGTATATTGAACAAAAGAAATTCCTGAAACTTTTTCGATAATTGCTGCTAATAAAATATAATTTGAATTACTGTATAAGTATTGGCTTCCTGGTGGAAAGTTCAGTTCGTTTTGTTGCTCAATAATTCTAATTACATCACGATTATCAAATGAATTTTTCCACCAAATGATGCCTTTTAGAGACCACAAGTCGTAACAATCTCGTATGCCACTGCTGTGCGTAAGAAGGTGTGCAATGGTAATTTTTTCGGATATACTTGGAAAAAGTTTAGGGAGCCAAGTTCTAATGTCGTCTGCTAAATTTATCTTTTTTTCATCAATGAGTTCCAGTATAGCTAGCGCAGTAAATTGTTTTCCATTCGAAGCAATATTGAAGAGAGATGACTGGTTTATTAACGTTTTGTCGGATAAGTTTGCAAAACCAGCGTATTTTGAATAGACGACTTTTCCCTGATATACAATTGCTGTTGCAATACCAGGCGCGTTGCTTGGCACGTCTTGAACCGAGATAGAATCTAAAGTAGACTTGTTTATCGAAATTGAAATTTCTTGAGCAGATGAAATCTGAAACGTTGCTACGTAAATGAGGAAAAGAAGAAGCTTGCTGTTCATGTTTTTTTTTTGGCAAGATTAAGAAGTTGTAGTTTGCCATTCGTCTCAAATCAGGATTTGGCACCAGTATTTACTGTTAATTTTTGGCAAAAAGCAGCAGGCGTATAACTAGTTTGATATTTAAATACTCTGTTGAAAGTTGATTTTGAATTAAATCCACAGTCAAAAGCTATAGCTAATAAAGTTTGTTTTTCATGAGCACCAGCATGTAAGAGATCGATTACCGCTTTTATTCTATATTGATTTACGTAATCATTGAAATTCATAGCAAACTCCTGATTAATTGTTTGAGATATTTTTTTTGGATGAGTATTCAATTCTTTTGCTAAATCGAAAACCGATAATTCAGGATTCTTGTAGTATTTTTCATTAGTCATTAGAGCCTCTAGCTGTACCTTCCATTTTTTTAGGTCTCTAGCCGACGAAAGCTCGTCATCTAATTGGTTACCCTTCTGGGTTTTTAATTTCGGAGGTTCAACATGTAAATCTTTTTGACTCAAGGAAGTTAATGAAGTAACAACATTCAGTAAGCCATTGATTGAAATGTAATATACTAGCACTGAAAAGCAGCAATAATACCAAAATTTGGCGCCGAAATTTGCCCACTCTGGATTAAGAATGAAAAAGAGCAATCGCAAAACTAAAATACTCAAAAGCGCATAAAGAAATTTTTTTGCCCATGAAAATGTTAGTTCATCAGCAAAGCTATACGTGTTGAAAATCAGAATTTTGTATTTTTTTAATAGCTGTAAACTTAAAATTAAGTACGTAGCAAGTGACAGAAACCCCGCAACTTGATACCAGCTATCAAAATCCTTATCTCGACCGTTGGCATAAAAGTGCGAATAACCGAAATAGAATTTGTCGGCAAGGAAGATAAAAATGGTATACAATAAATAGAGTATCGGGGGGACGAAATGCCACACTAGATTTTTTGAAAAATGGAAATTCTTATCTAGGAGGGTTTGAAAGTAGAAGTACAAAACTACAGGAAATAGAAATAGCTGTTGAAAGGGAACATAAAATAGAAATTCGCGATACGGATTTTTTGAGTACCAGCCCGCATAACCCAATGCAAACGGCAAGATGTATAAGGCTGCAAGAAAAGTGAATATGCTGAGCCATATACTCGATTTCTCTCCCTTTCTAGCCCCTTTTGTAAGTAACAAAACAGAGAACAATGTGCCGTGAAAGCAGCAAAACAGAAGTGTAGTGCTTTTAAAATTGAAATCGAATAGCATGGTCAGCAAATAAGGTATTACGTAAAGAAACAAAAATCTCTTGTTAAAAATTTAAATTAAATCTAACCTGCATATTGTTAATTGTTTGAGGAAGTATTAAGACAGGAGTATTAAGATTGGAGTATTAAGACGGAAAGTCATTCTTTTTGCAGATATAAAGAGCAATAAAATAACAGTCTGGCTTTGCGAAATTTTATACGTAATATTGCAATATTACCTCGATTAAAATAATTAAAATCAATATTTTAACTATTGATAATTGTTGTTGATTTTTTGAAATATCAGATTTAAGATTCTGTGAATTCCGTGAGTTATTTGGATCAAAAGTGTGTTGGGCAAATTTTCAAGAAATTCTTTTTCCAACTGTACAACCAAATACAAAATGAAAGCAAGACTTTTGGTACTGTTTTCCGAGTTAGGGATTACCTTCGGTCCGTTCTGCTAAAGCCTCGGGCGCAGCAGAAAGCCCGACGGCAGCGATGA
Organism: Flavobacterium sp.; assembly: GCF_027490375.1. Lineage (GTDB taxonomy): Bacteria > Bacteroidota > Bacteroidia > Flavobacteriales > Flavobacteriaceae > Flavobacterium. The sequence goes on along the minus strand of NZ_JAIXYH010000099.1, from coordinate 2,832 downwards.
ACTCCCACCAAACGTATGCCGTCGGAACACCCAGAAAAACTAATTTCCGTTTTGTTCGTCGATGATTAACTTGTTGGCAACAAATTGGTAAACGATGAAGAGAACGGCGTAAATTCCAGCAAAAGAATTAATTAAATCACCTGTTAAAAAGGTCGAAACTAAGGCAAGCAAACCGAAAACGGCTATAATTATGGCGCCAACTTGCAAGATTTTTTTATACCGCAAAGTCGAGAAAAATTGCCCCAAAGGAAGCATCATACTAAAGCCAAAAATCACCAATGCTAAAAATCCGTTTTCTCTCAAAATAATGAACAGTAGCAGACCAAGCAAGCCGATTCCTGCACAAACAGCTACCAAATTTGCGTTTTTAGTTTCTTGTGGGTCAAGCAAATAACGTCCGAATTTGTGAAACCGTAGTAACAAGTTGCTCACCGGATTTATAATCCAGGTTGAAAACGCAAATAATACTAAAACGAGTAAAATCGGCGTGATGTAAGGCGAAAGTGCTGGATTATTATCTGCAAGACTTCGTAATACTCTTTGCGTTAGATAAAAGCCAATGATGAAACCCCATTGTAGTTTTCCTTGCAGATTACCCATCCAGAAAGCATATTTCAAATAGGCACGATAAATCGGATTTGTAGCTTTGATTGCTTCGAGCATACCCGATTGTGCATGCTCAGAGCTTGGATCGTTCATCAGTGCAATTCGAAAATGCACCAATGCCTTTTTATGATTGCCCTGTTCTAAGAGTCCCCAGCCAAAATTACTGTGCGTATACGAGTTGTTCGGGTCGTCACGCAATGCATACTCGATTGTCTCAAACGATTCGTCTTTTCTGCCCAACTTCGTTAGCGCGGTACTTCGCATATTTAGCGCCAGTAAATTTTCGGCATCAATGGCCAAGGCCTGATTCGCTAGCTCTAGAGCGCCATCAAAGTCTTTTTTTGCCAACTTGAAGCTTGCAGCCATGGCAAAGTAATCGGCATCGTATGGATCTAGTTGTATCGCTTGTTGAATGTTTGTTTCAGCGTCATTTAATTTGTTTTGCAAAGAGGCAATTCGCGATTTTATATAAAACAAATGCGGATTATCCGGCTGTTGCGCAATAGCTTGGTTAATCAGCGTTTCCGCATGGGCATACTCGTCGAGTTGCAGATTTAATTCCGCCATAAGCGACAGATACTGCGAGTTATTTGGATCTTGTCGCAATAAATCAGCCAGCATGTTTCTTGCTTCAGCATACTTCTTCTGCTCTAGTAAAACTTCAACTTTCGATAAAACGAATTCTTCCATGCTGTTATTTTTTGATTTTCAGATAGTTTAAAATATCATCGTATAAGCCAGAATCGTTGGCAAATAAAGCGAAGTTTCTTGCGGTGGCAAACCATTCCTGAGTGCTGGGTTTGTGCTTTTTGAGCGCGTCAATCAAATCGTTGGTGTTCAACGGCTTTGGAATTCCATCTACAAAGGCTTGTTCTAACTTTTGTTCAATCGCGATATCGATAACCGCATCTAAATCGGCACCGGAAAAGTGTTCTGATTTTTTTGCAAGTGCTACCAAATCAACTTTTTCTGTTGGTTTCTGTTGCAGCTTGACTTGCAAGATACTCTCGCGACTTTGCGCATCCGGCGGCGGAACAAAAATAATGCGATCAAAACGGCCCGGTCTGCGAAAGGCCTGATCTAAACTCCAGGGTGCATTAGTGGCGCCAATAACCAGTACGCCTTCGTTCGATCCGTCGATTCCGTCGAGTTCTTGAAGAAACTGATTGATTAAGTGTCGGCTACTCGAAGTTTTCATATCGCTTCTACTAGCTCCTAGTGCGTCGATTTCATCTATAAATAACACGCATGGCTGATTTTTACGCGCTAATTCGAATATTTCATGCAGATTTTTTTCGCTGTTGCCAATCCACATATCCAAAATATCGTTTAAGCTTACGTTTAAAAATTTAGCTTGCACTTCGCCGGCAGTTGCTTTGGCGATGTAGGTTTTTCCGCAGCCCGGCGGACCGTAAAGCAATATGCCCCCACCAATTTTCTTGCCGTAAGCTTTGTACAGTTCCAGATGTAATAGTGGTTTGATGATTTTTAGTTCGATCTCTTTTTTAACATGGTCCATGCCGCCGACATCTTTAAAGCTGATGTCGGGTTTTTCTAGAAAGTGAAAGCGGTCGCCTTCCATGTCGTTTTCGAGATAATCCAATTCACTGCTGCTGTTTCGCAACAACTGATCGAGCTCGTCGTCGGTATGATGCGGATGTAAGCGAAGCGATTTCTGATAAACTTCGATAGCTTTATTTATCGCATCTTCTTCGATAAGCGTTTTCGCGTAGAGTATAGCAACCGCAGGATCGGTATTGGTGCTAAAAAGCTCTTCCAAGATTACGCTGCTAGCCGAGTAATTTTCCTTCGCGAAGTAAACCTGCGCCAAACCAAATTTTATCTTATCGCTGCTGCTGCGTTTCAAAAGTTCAAGAAATTCATCTTCTGCTTCCGAGTAGTTACGCGCCGCTAAAAGCGCTTCTGCCAGCATTTGTCGCAACGGAATGTTATCGGGCGATTGTTTTAACGCTTCTCGTAAACTCTCAATTTGTAATGGATTCATGCGTTTTTTGTTGGTACTAAGGCGCTAAAAGTAGTAAAAATGTTCGGAATAAATTTGGTGTACGGCAGCAGTTGTTAACTCTTGTAGTTTTTTTGATTTTTATTTGGGTGTGCCGGCGCAGTGGTGGCTTCGCCGCGTAGTAGTGGCGCCGTCGCGTGCTCCATTGTATCTTTTAAGCAGCTATTTAGTGGAAATTCCGTACGCTTAAAAGGATGCCATTG
>NZ_JAIXYH010000088.1 GCF_027490375.1 Flavobacterium sp. | reverse complement strand
GTTTTTCCGTAACCGTGTTTCGTTTTTTTTTCGTTGGGATTAACCCGTTTTCCCCTTCCCGTTTCGGGCGAAGTTCCCGAAAAAAATCGACATAGCATTACGGGAAATCCGTAAAAATCGGTAGGCGTAAGAGAAATCAAATGTTAAAACATAAACCACATCGAATTATAGCGCTCTTGCCATTAAACTTACATGATATGCGTTGTGATTACTTCTACAGTATAAGTTCGAAGTGAAAATCAATAGCTCTATTGCTTTTTAGAAAAAGGACACATTATCGTGTGATTTAACAAAGATTTTGGTTAAACAGGCTACACGCTGAGTTGATTCGTAGGAAGAACGACAAACGACCTTCGCATTTTGCAATTATAGAACTACCAGAACGTACCATTGATAAAAAAAACCGTGTCTTTTAAAGGTAAAGACACGGTTTTTGATTGGCCCAAATAAAATTCGACGCCAAACTATATCATTTAAAGTTGGAGTAAATCAATCGATTGGTTTGTCAACAACAATTCGCTTGTCTTTCGTAAGCAATTCTAAAACAATATTATAGGCGAGTTCTGTACGTTTTGTCAGCAAATCGAATTCAATTTTTTCCACATCGTCGGTTGGTTTGTGATAGTCTTCGTGAACACCGCTGAACAAGAATACAGAAGGAATGCCGTTTTTAGCAAAATTGTAGTGATCAGAACGGTAGTAAAATCGATTTGGGTCGGTCTTGTTGTTGTACTTGTAGTCTAAGAAAATATTCACAGATTTTTCATTAGCCGATTTACAGATTTTATCTAATTCGGTGGATAGAAAATCAGATCCGATTACATAAACGTAATTTCCGTTGTCTTTGTGTTCTACGTCGCGTCGGCCAATCATGTCGATATTTACGTTTGCGACTGTATTAAGCAGTGGAAAAGCCGGATTTTCAGAATAATAGCGCGATCCGTGCAAGCCGTGTTCTTCGCCAGTTACATGTAAAATAAGCAACGATCGCTTAAGTTTTAATCCGTTTTTCTGTGCCTTTTTAATGGCTTTGGCGATTTCGACTAGTGCAACGGTACCGCTACCGTCGTCGTCGGCACCGTTATAAACTGTACCGTTTTCTGTTCCGACATGATCGTAGTGTGCCGATAATACTACTACTTCATCCGGATTTTCATCTCCTTTAATAAAAGCCCAAATGTTTTCCGAATCATTTAAAACTTCTCGACTTTTTTTATTCATGTATGCGGCCGGAACTGCTTGGTAGTAGCCACTTTGCTCCGGAGGAAATCCGATACCTGCTTTTTTGTACTGATTGATCAGATATCGACCAGCGGCTTTCTGACCTTCAGAACCTGTTTCACGTCCTTGCATTTCGTCAGAAGCAATGTATGTAAGCATTTCACGCAGTTCAGACTCTTTAATTACTTCTGCATTTCGAGCCGCTACCGATGCTGATACCGCCTGTTTAGAACCACAAGACCAAAGTAATAATGCCGCCGCGGCGACTAAAAGGTGTTTTTTCATAACTATTTTATATTGTAAAAGGTATAGAGTGCCATTCCGGTTAAAACTAAGATTATTAGGAAACAATTGATCATGAAAATGAAAATTCCTTTGAAAAATGTGATAACACGTTCGGTTTTATAAAAGCGATGGTGCGCTGGAAAAAAATAGTAAAAGGAGTAGAGTAGGAGTCCTAAAACAAAAATCGAATAAATAACTTCTACAGCTGTATACCCTTCTAAACCAGTCACAAAAAAGAACCAACTGAACAAATGTTCTAGCAGCAACATCAACAACAAAAACGAAAAATAATGCAGGGTAAAAATGCCGTGATCGAAGTAATAATATTTCTTCTTGCTTTCAAAAATCCATAAAATAAAAGCAAACAAAGGCATGTAGATGAACAATACCTTAGGTAAATTGTGCTTAAAGGTCTCAAAAAATCGTTCCTGCAGCTCTCTTCCGGTATATCTGTTGTTTAGCTCAATCGACTTCCGCACGAACATCTGTTCTATAGCCGGTGGCTTTTCAGCTTCTGGCATCTTTTTGATTTTTTCATCGTATTCTTCCAAGGTTTTAGCCTCATCTCGAAAAAATCCAACCGATATATCATCGTCGCTTTTTCGTACCGACGCAATAAAATTTTTGAGACTGTCGGCTTCTTTCTTTCCAATTTTATTGTCCTTTGCCAAATCCGAAACCAAGTTGTGCGCGTTCTTTTTTGCCGTTTCTACATCAATTTTTCCAGCTTTCGTTTGCTTGCCTGTATCTACAGTTACTGCTTCAGAATCTGCAGGCAATAAATTAATCGACAAAAAAGTAACAAAACTGATGAAAATATACAGTCGGATAGGAGCGAGGTACGACATCCGTTTTCCCGACAAATACTCCGAAGTAAGCGAGCCAGGTTTTGTAATTAGGTTTTTGATTGTTCGCCAAAAGGCATTTTCATAGTGCGTTAAGTCTTCGAAAAAGTGAACAAATAAATGGTAAAAGTTTTTTCGGACCGAAACATTCTCTTGTCCACAGTTTGGACAGAAACGATTTTCGACCACATGCCGACAATTCAAACACGTTTTGTCGGTTCTTACAGGCGCTTTTGACATGGTTTGTTATAGATTGGTTGAAAGTTGTTAAATTTCGTCGCCTAAATTAATGCAAATGATAAAGAAAAGCGAGGCTGTTGACAAGTATATTGCTGCACAGCCACAAGATCGACAGAACGATTTAAACGAATTGCGAGATACCTTAATTAAGAGTTTGCCGTCAGGTTTTGAAGAAACAATTGGTTACGGCATGCCGGCGTACGTGGTTCCCCACAGTATGTTTCCCCGCGGCTACCATTGCGATCCCAAACAACCGCTACCTTTTGTAAGTTTCGCCAATCAGAAAAATTTCATCGCACTCTATCACATGGGCATTTATGTTAACACCGATTTGTTGAACTGGTTTACAGAACAATATCCACTACACAGTAAAAGAAAACTCGACATGGGTAAAAGTTGCATTCGATTTAAACCAGCAGAATTGCCAATAAAATTACTCGGCGAACTACTAAAACAAATGACTCCTAAAGACTGGATTCTTTTATACGAAGCAGCGCTCGAGCGAAGATAATTTTCTCAAAATCAGTTGCTAATTCTAAAAATAGTGTTAAATTAGCTATCCCCATTTCTACAAACATTAATGCTAAAATCACTAATTATGAAAGATTGGAGCGAAAAAATGTGTTTTAGATTTTTGTGTTCCGCGGTAGCTATAATCTTCGGAACGCTGATGTTAGTGTGGCTTATGAAGTATTAATACACTACTCTAATTACGCTAAAACTGTTACGTTGACATAAATTTACGATATGTCAACTTGACAGTTTTTTTATGCTTATTCATTAAATCTGACATTAAAACCACCTCATTTAAACAATGGCACAAAGATTGACTACTGAAGGATGTCATTAAAAACAGATTAAAAATCTAAAAATTAAATAAGCAAAATGGGTAAAATCATTGGTATTGACTTAGGAACGACCAACTCATGTGTTGCCGTAATGGAAGGTAGTGAGGCTGTTGTAATTCCTAATTCAGAAGGAAAAAGAACAACACCTTCAATCATCGGTTTTGTAGATGGTGGTGAAATCAAAGTTGGCGATCCTGCTAAACGTCAGGCAGTTACAAACCCAACCAAAACCATCGCCTCAATCAAGCGTTTCATGGGAAGAAATTTCACCGAAACTTCTGATGAAGCAGGTAGAGTGCCTTACAAAGTAGTTAAAGGCGACAATAATACACCTCGTGTGGATATCGACGGTCGTTTGTACACCGCTCAAGAATTGTCGGCTATGACACTTCAAAAAATGAAAAAAACGGCAGAAGATTACTTAGGACAAACCGTATCTGAAGCTGTAATTACTGTACCAGCATACTTTAACGATGCACAGCGCCAAGCAACTAAAGAAGCTGGCGAAATCGCTGGACTTAAAGTAATGCGTATCATCAACGAACCTACTGCCGCAGCTCTTGCCTACGGTTTAGATAAAAAAGGAAAAGATCAAAAAATCGCTGTATACGACTTAGGTGGTGGTACATTCGATATCTCGATCTTGGAATTAGGCGACGGCGTTTTTGAAGTTCTCTCAACAAACGGTGATACACACTTAGGTGGAGACGATTTCGACCAAGCCATAATCGACTGGTTGGCAGATGAATTCAAAAGCGAAGAAGGTATCGACTTGCGTCAAGACCCAATGTCTCTTCAACGTATTAAAGAAGCAGCTGAAAAAGCAAAGATTGAATTGTCTTCTTCTGCTGAAACTGAAATCAACTTGCCTTACGTAACCGCTACAGCAACCGGACCTAAGCACTTAGTTAAAAAACTTTCTCGTGCTCGTTTCGAACAATTAACCGATTCGTTGGTAAGACGTTCGATGGATCCTGTGGCAAAAGCGCTTAAAGATGCGGGCTTGTCAACTTCAGATATCGACGAAGTAATCTTGGTAGGTGGTTCTACACGTATGCCTAAAATTGCTGAAGAAGTTGAGAAATTCTTCGGAAAGAAAGCGTCTAAAGGCGTGAACCCCGACGAAGTAGTTGCCATCGGTGCTGCGATCCAAGGTGGTGTACTTTCTGGAGATGTGAAAGATGTATTGTTACTCGACGTAACACCGCTATCTCTCGGTATCGAAACAATGGGTGGTGTACTAACGAAATTAATCGAAGCAAACACAACGATCCCAACTAAAAAATCGCAAGTGTTCTCTACTGCAGCCGATTCTCAGCCATCTGTGGAAATCCACGTATTACAAGGAGATCGCGCTATGGCAGCCGATAACAAAACCATCGGTCGTTTTCACTTAGACGGAATCCCACCAGCACCACGCGGCGTACCGCAAATCGAAGTAACTTTCGATATCGATGCAAACGGTATCATCAAAGTTTCTGCAACCGATAAAGGAACTGGTAAATCGCACGATATTCGTATCGAAGCGTCTTCCGGACTTACGCAAGAAGAAATCGAGCGCATGAAAAAAGATGCTGAAGCTAATGCCGAAGCCGACAGAATTGCACGCGAACGTGTTGAAAAATTAAACGAAGCCGATTCTATGGTTTTCCAAACGGAAAGTCAGTTGAAAGAACTTGGCGATAAGATTTCAGCCGACGATAAAGCGGAAATTGAAGCAGCTTTAACCGAATTGAAAGCAGCACACGCCGCTCAAGATTTAGCCGCTATCCAAACCGGTTTAGACAAAATAAACGCCGCTTGGAAAAAAGCTACCGAAGCGATGTACGCACAAGGTCAGAACCCAGGTGCTCAACAAGCACAAGCTGAACCGACTGCAGAAACGCAAGGTGATAACGTACAAGACGTCGACTACGAAGAAGTGAAATAATTTCTTTCGTACATAAACTAAAAGGTCGCCCGAATAAGGCGACCTTTTTTTATGATATTAATTCAAGCATTAAGACCTTCTTGATGTAACCCGAAATGCTGTTTCTGTTAACGAAAAAAACTTCGATTCATTCTTTTTCTAAACGACGAAACAACGTTTATTTTCTTGAATTTAAGATGGCTTCAGCTGTGATTCTTCCGCTCTGCATCGCACCGTTAATCGATCCTTGCGTCAGGTAATCACCGCAATAATACACGCCGGCTTTCTGTTGGCTGCTAAAGCTACGTATCGGGTTCAAATTGGGTAACGCTTCATAAATCTCGTAGTATTTCACCAACTTCCAATCGCGAACCTGAGCGCCAAAAAGTAGTTGTAAATCGTTGGTAATTTGTTCGTTCGTCCAGCCCGTTCCGTTTGCCGAAACAGAAATCAACTGTTTGTTCGTAATCCTGTAATTGGGTGCCACGCAGCTCATTAAAACCACATTGTTTACGATTCGTTTGGCATTGGCATTCAACAAAACGTGTTTGCTCTCGAGCGGAAGTTGTTCTGCCTCAAAATAATAGTTCGAAACACTGTGGTACAACACCGATTTCTCGTAATTAAACGCACAAACCACGGTATCAAAAGTACTGGTTTCGCCAACAGCTGTCGTAACTGACTGCGCATCGAAGGCCGTAACAGCGGTTTTTAAACGAATATTTTCTGAACCTATATACTCAGCGAGTTGTTCGGGAATCGCACCCATACCGTTTTTGGGAACGGCAGCGCCCGATTCGGCAAACATTTTAAATGTAAATCGCAACATTCGGTTATCCGTTTGTAAGTCGTTTTCCAAAAAAACACCCTGATAAAACGGTTTCCAAAAGTCTGCAATCATCGACGAACTAAAACCAAAATCTTTCAAGAACGCTAGTGAGGTGCGGGTATCGGCACTGTTTAAAATGCTGTCAACGCTCGTTCGACTTAGTTGCAACTTCAATTTGAGCAACAGTACTTTGTCGCGTAAACTACCCGGACCTTTCAATACCGTTTGTATTAAAGCCGAAACGCCGTTCTCCGGATCGTAAAACGGAATTTTCTTCCCGTTTCTAAAAATCAACGATCCTTTGTCAAAACGCTGTAAGTCGAGCGCCTCGTAATTCAATACTTTTTTAGTTTCCGGATAGGCGGGAAGGAGTACTTGAAATCCGCGGTCGCAGCGATATCCCGAAATAAGGTCTGTTTTCACTTTTCCACCAACCGAATCCGACGATTCGAAGACGGTTACATCCGCGATTCCGTTTTTCTTTAAGTACCAGGCACAGGTTAAACCCGCCAAGCCGCCGCCAATTATAGCTACTTTCATTGTAAATCGTTACTTTAGATACTCTTGTCTTTGCAGTTGAAAATGAGTTTTTAAGGTTTTGCATAGGGTAGTCTTCCTATAGCCGACGCTCGAAAATATGCGTCTAAACCCTGACTTACCAAAACATCTGCATCCGACAAATGTACAAATCCGTCGGCACCTACTAAATCATCGGCAAGACGGATGTGCTGAATACTGCCCACCAACAAAACCGTTCCGTTTAATGGAATGGGAATGTGTGTTTCGAGTTTTATACCAATTTGTACGACCGCTTCTTGTACATACGGTGCGTAGAAATCGTCGTGATATTCGGGCGTAAAACCCACTTGTTCAAATTCCGAAACGCCTTTGTCGTAGCGAGCCGAGGTTTGGTGTGCCGCTTTATAATGCGTTGCCGCTACGTAGTTTAAGGTATAAAATGTGGTGGCAAGCATGTTTTCGAGCGTATCGCGCGGCACGGTATGTGGCCTGCTCAGTAAACCCAGCAAAGCCGGATTGGCGCCGAGATGAATAACCGAATTAAAAATAGCCAGATTTTCAGTGCTGCTTTCGCTTTTAGTTCCTACCAAAACGGCCTGTCTGAAACCGGCAAGCGAGTTGATGAAAGCCGTACGGTAACGCGTTTCGAGTTGTTCAAGGGCGGCAGTATCTATTTTCATGTGATGTAGTATTAAATTGAATGACGTTTCCAGTCGACCGTAACGTTGGAGCCGTTCGCAACGATAACCGAATCCGGTTTTTGTCTAGCAAGATATTCAAAATCAGTTCCGTACATTGCTTTAAAATTGCAAGAAATGTCGTAGTTCATTACGGGAAAAACCTGCCAACGTGGATGGTTTACGCGGTATTCCAAGGTTTTGGTGTCCGACACTTTAGTGTAGCCGTAGTAGTGTTCAAAGATAAATTCTTCGATGCTGTTTTCACGCATGGCAACAGCGTTTGGGCTGCAATTTAGTTGCAAATGGTTCCAGTTATTATTGGTTTTCCATTGGTAGCTCAGCGAGCGATTTTGGGCGTTTGCCAAAATTTGATGTTTAGTAGGTATGGCGGTGTAATGTTCTTTGTACAATTTATTGGCAAGCCAGGCAACTGCTGGGTACGGAACGGTTTCGTTAATAAAAACCACGCCGCGTTTATAGCTGTTTTCTGTGCGGCGTTTAACGTAAAAACGCAGATTTATCTTTTCAAAAGTTCCGAGCAGTGGTATAGGAAGACCAAACAAGCGCGTATTTCGAAACATAAAACCTACTAAACTTACATAGGTTTTGCCTTCAAAAAAGTCGAGTTCAACGCCTTTCGGAAGGTAGGGTTGCAGAATTTCCGGATCAACGGCATAATTTGCCATGATTAGATCTTCCCATCGCGCCGACAAAAAAGTTTTAGGCATTTTAACGGTTGCTATATATTTTGATAATCAGCATATTTTCAATTAGTTGCTTTTAAAAACCAAGTTGAATTTGTAGCTAGCAAGTTAGCGGTATTCAAGGGAACTTACCGCCATTTTAACCTTGCATTGGGCATTTTTCAAGTTGCGATGGTGGCTGAGTTTGCAGACGGCTAGTTTTTAGAAGCGAGACACGATGAATTCGCCACTTTACGTTTCATGTTCCCACCCGAACCCACGTATCGTTGGAGCCTGAAAGTGTCGAAAGCTTTACGTGAAAGTTCGCACAGCGTTTTATTCCTTCTTTCGCTTTTTCTGCCTTTTTTGCTTCCTTCATTTTTTTCGCTTTTTTCTATTCGTAGCTTTTCCGGCTGTTCGCTATAGTCCGCAAAAAATACGCCTCGTTCAGTCGGCAGGTGTTGGGCTTCTTGGGTCGCCCACACGTACCGCTTCACGTTGCCATATTTTTTTTACGGGCTGCCGCTTCCATCCGGGCTAGGGCATACGTTAGCAAAAATTCGTGAAAATGTAGTAACAAATAGGTAGGTGAGAGAAGGAAGCTACTTTACGAACAACATTTTAAAAGTAGTAATTTGAAAATAGTTTTTTAACCAATAAATTGTTAATCAATTATTTTTTACATTTAGGCGTGATTGAAAAAATAAAACTAACGGATTTAAATAATGCATGTAAGTATGCGGAATATGTTTAAGATTTTATTACTAGGTGGATTTCTTTTGGTGGTGAATACAATTTTCGGGCAAACAGACCCTAAAAAAATAGCTTTAGAAAAAGGGCAAGAAGCCATTAAGCTCATGGATAATGGCAAAATTGAAGAAAGTATTAAATTATTGAAAGACGCTCAAAAGTTAGATCCTGATAGGTTAGATTATCCTTATGAACTTGCCTTAGCTTACTATAAAAAATCGGATTATAATGAAGCTATAAAGATATTAGAACAGTTTAAAAATCATAAAAAAGTTAACGACCGTTTTTTTCAACTCTTAGGTAATAGTTATGATTATATTGAAAATTCTGAGAAAGCTATAGAAATATACGACGAAGGACTGAAATTATTTCCTAAATCAGGAAGTTTGTATTTAGAAAAAGGTAACGTTTACTGGCACAAGAAAGATTATCTAAAAGCGCTATCGTTTTATGAAGATGGTATAAAAGCCGATCCATCATTCCCTTCAAATTACTACCGGGCTGCTCGGATTTATTGTAGTTCTTCCGAAGAAGTTTGGGGGTTAATTTACGGTGAGATTTTTATGAATTTAGAACGCAACAGTAGCCGAACTTCTGAAATTAGCAAACTACTTTTCGACACCTACAATAGTCAAATTACGATCGATGGAGACACTACAAAAATTGATTTTTGTAACATCGTGATTGATTCGAAAAAAGAACTAAAGAAGAAAAACAGACCTTTTTGTATGGTTTTCGGTAAAGCACTTATTTTGTCTTTCGATGGTATTTCGAAAATTGATATAAATTCTCTCGATAAATTACGGTCTATTTTTATTCAAGAATACTATCGTCAAGGAAGTGCGAAAACACATCCGAATGTACTTTTTGAATACCAAAAGAAAATATTAGAACTTGGCCATGCTGAGGCATATAATCATTGGATTTTGATGAAAGGTGATGAAGATAAGTTCATTGTGTGGCAGTCAGCTAATCAAGAAAAGTGGAATAATTTTATCAGCTGGTTTAAAGAAAATAAATTGGAAATAGGCGACAATAAAAAGTTTTGTAGACTGCACTATGAGTAAGATTTATATATAAATATGATTTTAAGGTATTTGCTTTACACGTACTAATATATGAAATGCATTCCGATAGCCTTCGGAATATATCAATTAACCGCTTAATGGCACATGTTCCTACGCGAACCAACGCATCGTTACGGCCCGAGCCTGTTGAAGGCAAAAATTTTTTTTGAGAAGTTAGTCCCGATAGCTATCGGGATCGTGGCGTTCACCACTTAACGTATCGTTTTGCCCAACTTAACCCACTATCGTCGGTGCCTGAGCCTGTCGAAAGCTAACCGCAAAGTTCGCAAAGGTTTACGCAAAATTCGTAAAGGGAAATTTTTCCATTTTTTTCGCTTTTTTCTATTTTTCCCTTTTTTCTTTTTTTTAGTTTTTTTTTCATTTGCAGCTTCCCCCGGGTGAGCGACAGCAGCGGCATCCTTTGCGGCGCTACGGTATTTCCACCACGTGTTCGCCGGAAAGATATAGCGTATGGCGCGACGGCGCTGCGGTGAAACGTTTGCGAAGCGGTATGATTGCAGCGCCGGCACCCCCAAAAAAATTCCGCTAGTAGGAATACAAATACTGTAAGAGTGTTGTGTGTTTTTAATAGCTAAAGACCTTATCACTTAAAAAAATCATAAAGTTATCGGATCTTTTTTTAGGTTTCGGAAAAGTAAATAGATTTGCGACTGATTAGTCAATCACAAAATGAACAAAAGAGATTCCATCATCAAAGCTGCGCTCAAATTGTTTGTGGAAAACGGTTTTCACGGCACCGCAACTAGTAAAATTGCACAAGAAGCGGGCGTTGCCAACGGAACACTCTTTCAGTATTTTAAGACCAAAGAAGAACTTATCGTTACGCTATACACCAATTTTAAAGAAGAGCTGGCGCTTTACGTGGCGAATAATACCGCTGTGGATGCCAACATAAAAGACACGATAAAAACTAATATTCTGGCATCGCTCTATTGGGCTCTCGACAACAGAGATAAATTCCGATTCTTACAGCAATTTCATACGTCGCCCTATCACGGTCAGCTCGAACTCGAAACTTTGCGCAAGTACGAAGAGCCACATTTACAATTGATTCAGCAGGGAATAAACGAAGGAGCAATAAAACAGCTTCCGGTAGATTTGCTCTATGCACTTATGCTTAATCAGGTGTTTGGCTTGTATCAGTTCATGACTTCAAAGGAACTCTCTAAAACCGAACAATCTGAAGTAGTGGAAACCACTTTTGAAATGCTGTGGGGAATGATCACCTAAATTTTTTTAAATTCTAAAACGACTGATTAGTCAATCATATTTATAAACAATCAAAAAAATGAAAAAAGTAGCTTTAGTAACCGGCGCGTCGTCGGGAATTGGAAAAGAAACGTCTAAAATGCTAATCGCAGACGGATATACCGTTTATGTCGCGGCGCGTAGACTCGAAAAAATGGCCGATTTGGCGCAGCTGGGCGCGCATTTAGTAGAACTAGATCTGGCAAACGATGCTTCTATTAAAAAGGCGGTGGAAACTCTCTTAGCCCAAGAGCAACGCGTTGACGTACTGGTAAATAACGCGGGCTATGGCTCGTATGGAGCTTTAGAAGATGTTCCGTTGGAAGAAGCAAAATATCAGTTCGAAGTGAATATTTTTGGATTGGCACGCCTAACGCAATTGCTGCTGCCAACTATGCGTAATCAGAAGAGTGGTCGGATTATCAACATTTCGTCTATTGGCGGTAGTTTTGGAGAGCCGCATGGCGCTTGGTACCATGCCACTAAATTTGCTGTTGAAGGTTTGAGCGACAGTTTACGTATGGAACTTAAGCAATTTGGAATTGATGTCGTGATCATTAAACCCGGTGCTATTTTAACGGAATGGAACGGTATTGCGCGTGAGCATTTACTCAAAACTTCGGGAAGTACAGCTTATGGTGCGCTGGCGCAGAAGCATGTAAAAATGCTTGCTGATGCCGATAACAGAGGTTCGCTGCCATCGGTGGTTGCAAAAACTATTCTAAAAGCCGTACGAGCAAGTAAGCCCAAGACGAGATACGCAACTGGTGGAGGAGCCCATCTGATTTTATTTTTAAGATCGATCTTGTCGGATCGGTTGTTTGACAAACTTATTTTGGCACTGATAAAAAGATAATTGATCTAATTTTGCAGCGGAAATCTTAAACCGAGTATCAATGAATGCTTCAAAAAACAAGTTAACGTTTCTAAAAATATTTTTAGTGCTCCAAGTGCTTTTAGTGCTGGTTTACACAGGTCTAACAATCAACAATGCAGGATGGTCGCTTTTTCATGTTTTTATAAACGACATTCTGGCGGTATCTTGGAACGGACAGTTTAACATAGATTTTAGTTCGTATTTAGTTTTGTCTGGCGTTTGGATTTTGTGGCGAAATAAATTTTCGAGCAAGTCGATTTTCCTTGCATTAGCAGCGGCAATAATCGGTTTCATTGTTTTTGGGTCTTATCTGCTTTATCTATCTATCAAAGAAAAAGGAGACGTAACTCGAATACTCGTGGGTGAAAATTAGCTTTAGGAAGTCAACTACTATTTGATTACGGCTGATTTGATTTGAGTGAACACAATTTTTCTGGTGTAGTTTCACGACGAGCACAATCTCTTTACTTATTCCGAAACGTTTACAAATCATTTCTCGGGTGAGCGACAGCAGCGGCATCCTTTGCGGCGCTACGGTGTTTCCATTATGCGTTCGCCGGAAAGATACAGCGTATGGCGCGACGGCGGTTTGGTGAACCGTTTGCGAAGCGGTATGATTGCACCGCCGGCACCCCCAAAAAACTACTTCTTTAAAATCAGAGAAAAAGTGGTTCCTTCGCCTAAGGTGCTCGATACTTCGATGCTGCCGTTTAGGCGCTCTGCGAGTTGTTTTACGATCGCTAGACCTAAACCTGTCGACGCTTCGCCGTTGGTGGGGCGGGCAGTTAGTTTCTGAAATTTGCGAAATAACTTCGTTTGATCGGTATCACTAATTCCCGGTCCTTCATCGCGAACTGAGAAAATCCATGCATCGTCGCGTTCTGAAAAGCGAATCCAGACGCGCTTTTCCTTTGGTGAGAACTTTAAAGCATTGGAAATCAGATTGTCTAAAATGCGTTGTAGCTTGTCGGTGTCTGTATAAAAAGTGGTTTCAATCGCTTCGCAAAGCAACGTGATTCCCTTTTCCTGCGCCGACATTTGATAAGTCTTAGCTAAATTTTCCAAAAACGGCCGAGCAGAAACTTCAGTTTTTTCCACAACGAAATCGGTCGATTCGGCCTTACTCAGACATAACAGATCGTCGATAAGGCGGCGTCCTTGGTCGGTTACAATAGTAATTAAATCCAAACACTGTTTCTGAGTTTCCGGATCTGTGTCGGCATCTCGCAGCAAATCGCTCAAGCCTTTTACCTTATCGAGAGGCGCTCGCAAATCGTGTGCAACGATATTCATCAGATTATTTTTCTCGAAAACAGCTTCTTCCAGCAACGAATTTTTAGTTTCAATCTCCGCTTTCTGTTGTACGAGTAAGGCATTTAATTTCTCTTTTTTGCGCGATTGAAGATACACCGACAACAGGACGACCAGCACCAAGGCGATAACTAGGGAAAACGTTACGATGGTTAGATTTTTTTTGTGAAGCATAGCCGTGGCTAAGTCGGCTTTTTGTTTCAGTAATTTGTTTTCTTGGGCTTTCTTTTCCGACTCGTACTTTTCAATCATTTCGGTGCGCTTTTCAAGCTTTTCCTCATTGTACAAATCGTCCATTAAATCCGGAACTTGTTTTTCGTACGAGAGTGCTTTTTTGTAATCGCCCACAGCTTCGTACGCTTCGGAAAGCGCCATTAACGAACTGATTTCCAAATCAGCCGATTCAGCTTTTCGTGCCATGACAAGCGATTCTTCCGCGTAGGCGACAGCTTTGGTGTAATCTCCGGTTTGCCGGCATGAAACGCTTAACTTTGCTAAGGTCGATGCTAAATCAAACGGATCGTTAAACAAGCGTTTTAATTCGAGTGATTTCAAAAAATAGAAGGTGGCTTCTTTATGGCGACGCTCGGATTTATACGTGTTGGCCACATTGAAGTAAATCCGTGAATACTCGCGTTTGTTCTTTTCTTTATCAATGAAGGCCGCTCCTTTCCAATAGTATTTTCGCGATTCTTCGTATTGTCCTTTTCGGTCGAGCACGATAGCAATATTGCTGTAGTTCCAAGCTTCGCCCTTCTTGTACTTGGCTTTTATGCTGTTGGCGAGCGACTTTTTAAACCAATTGTACGCTTCGTCGATTTCATCCTGACTCAAGTACACAAATCCGATGTTAAGTTGCGCATTTGCTGCTCCGATTAAATCGTTTTGCTTTTCGCTGAGTCGCAAGGCTTTTAGGTATAAATCGAGTGCTTCGGTGTACTGACTCCGATTTTCGAGCATGATGCCGTAATCGTTTAGTACGGCAATTTCCTGAGGAACATCTTTGGCTATTTTCGCCTGCTGGATGGCGCGTTTGAAGTAGTTCTCTGAGCTAGTATAATCGGCAGAAATACGCTTAATACTTGCCAATAGTTGGTAAATCTTACTGCGCTTTTTTGGATTTTTTCCCGCCCATTTTTCTGCCAGAAGTGCGTAATGTGTTGCACTATCGGCGTTTATGAAGCGATAATCTTCGGCTAAATAATACGCGAGCCGGTCGTTTTTTGAATTCTTTGCTTGTCGCAACACCGCTTTTAAACTGTCGATTTTCTTTAAAGACGGTGTACTGCTTTCAATTTCTTGAGAAAAGCATATTTGTGCTAGCGCAATTAACGTGAGACAGAGAAAACGCATGACTATGTACTTCAATTTGAAGCAATAGTAAACAATTTTAAGAAGAAATTTCTTAGAAAATACAATAAACCGACTTCTCGCTCACAACCTGAAATGAAATTATAGATCTGACTGATCCATCAATTCGAAATACATGTCGTTTGGATCATAGTCGAAGTCGAAATCAAATAAATTATCATCGTAATCGTCGCTGTTGTTAATGGCGATGATGTTTTCTAAATCAGAATTTACTTCGGCGTAAGACAATGGATTCATAGCAGCTAATCTTTTTAGTAAAGTTCGGCAGCTCTTATGAAATGTGCTTTACGCGAATGTTATCCTATTGCGAATAAATTCAATGCGAGTTTTAGTACTTACCGGAAAGAAGTTCGCCTCCTAAAGTAGATTTTCGGTCAATTCCGAGTGCTTTCATCATTTCGTAGGTAGTTGAAACCGCTGCGCTGGTAACGGGCAATCCGAGTTTTTGCTGTAGCGGATCGATAGCAGCTAGAGAAGGCATTTGCACACAAGCAGATGCTACCACCATATCGGCTCCAGCGATATTTAAACGTTCGGATATTTCCAATAAATTCATGGGATTTTGCGCGGCAACTTCCAAATTATCAGGAATCTCCAAAGCAATGGAATCGATTACGGTAAATCCTTGATGTTCTAAATAACCAACCACTAAATCGGTTAACGGACGCATGTACGGCGTGATGATACTGATTTTTTTGGCTTTCAAGGTTTGTAAACCACTAACCAATGCGCCCGCGCTCGTAATTATTGGAGTAGGAGCACCGTTGGCAACAGTTTCGGCATGAAGATTTTTCTCGGAAACGCAATGATACCCATTTCCCATACTCATAATAGCCACTAAACAGGCATAGCCCATTACGTCTACTCGTGCATCTGACAATTCGACCGCGCATTTCAAGCTCATGGCATCCATGGCTTCTAGTTCCTCTTTGGTAACTTTTTTCATGCGCATTCTACTCGAATGAAACGTAAAGCGTTCGGGTAAAATGCTTTCTCTGCCTCTGAAAATAGCAGGGATTTCGGTTTCCATCGTCACATTCGACGAAGGTACGATCTGGCCAATACGGTATATTTTTTCTGAAGTCATTAAATTTCCTTTACGTGATTTACAAGCGTTCCCAATCGTTCCACGCTGGCTTCAATAAGGTCGCCGTCTTTCAGCCATTCTTGCGGATTTCGCCCAGCACCAACACCAGCGGGAGTTCCTGTTGCAATAATGTCGCCAGGCTCCAAAGTAAAAACGGTACTTAAATCTGATATTAAATCGGCAATTCTGAAAAGCATAAACTTGGTATTGCTGTTTTGTTTTTCAATGCCGTTTACGGTAAGTCGTAAGTCTAAATCCTGTGGATCTGAAATTTCATCGGCAGTAAGTAGGGCAGGACCCATAGGTGCAAAAGTGTCTTGACCTTTGGAAACAATCCATTGTCCGGCACGTCGACAATCGCGTGCTGAGATGTCGTTTATAATGGTGTAACCAAAAATGTGATTATGTGCAGTTTCTTTGCTAATGTTTTTACCTCCAGTTCCAATTATAACCGCTAATTCGACTTCCCAATCCAGCTGATTCGTAATTTTTCGATTTAATAGAACTGCGGTTTGATGTGCGGTAACTGTAGTTGGTGGTTTAGAAAAAATGACAGGCTGTTGCGGCAATTCGTTTGAAGTATCAAGCGTTCGCGCACTTTCGGCTACGTGTTCGGTGTAATTTAATCCGATACCAAAAATATTCTTCCTTGGTTTTGGAATTGGAGCCAGCAACTGGATTTCAGAAAGCTTTTGGCTTACTTGAACAAATTCTCCTTCTTTCAAACGATTAATACGCAATTGTAGCTGATCTTTCGCTGCTTGTCCGCGATCGATAAGTTCAAGCATCGTCACTGGAATTTCGGGATAATGTGCGTTCAATAGGCGTGTATTAACGACAAAATCGCCCAAAACAACACCCAAGGTTTCACGTTCGTGAAAAAGGAAACTATTTAATTTCATAATGTAATTTTTAATCGGCTTGTTCTTGGTACAAACCTAGTGATTCGATAACTGGTAAATCGTTGAAGGAGAATAAACAGGCATCTTCGGTATCCGATGCATTATGATGTTCGTGCCACGCCCAAGACGGCACGCAAAATATATCGCGGGTTTTCCAATCAAAACGCTTTCCCGCAATAATCGAATATCCAAAGCCTTTCGCTACTTGATAAACAAACGAACCCGTGTGTCGGTGACGCTTGCCAGAAAATCCAGCAGGAAGTAATTGCATGGAAGCGCCCATGGTTTGCATAACGTGTCCACCCGTAATCGGGTTGCAGTAACGCATTTTTACACCGTCGTACGCATCAATCGGATTAACTTTTGCTGCTTCGACTAAAGCGGGATAAATCTTCTTCCATTCAAATTTAAATAACGGCGAATACGGCTTATCCCAAATTTCATGAGTAGGATAAAAACCTGAATTTCCGTAATTTAAAACGGAATAATTAACAGGATACTTTAATTCTTGTTTTCCGTCATAAACCGCATAATCATTCGCTTCCAGTGCATTTACTAGCGGAATATCTAAGCCGTCTTGCCAAACGCAGGTTTCGCCATCTTCGGCAACGCCGTGTTCGTGCCAGGTGCTGTTTGGAGTGATTACAAAATCGTTTACTTCAAAGGTTATTTTATGTCCGTCGACAACCGTATAGCCGCCTTTTCCTTCCATAATGAAACGCAGTGCCGAAGCTTTGTGGCGGTGTGCCGAAGTACTTTCGCCGGGTTTTGTAACTTGAATACCTGTGTACAACCAACCAACAGCTGCACTTACCGCTTTTCGATGGTCGTTAACGAGATAAACCACGCGTCTGCCTGCTTGTTCGGGTGTAACCAATTCGGCACTTTTTAAAGCTAGGCCGCGCAGTTCTTCGTACTTCCATAACATAGGAACGGAGTAGGAGCGAGGTTCCCAAGGTTCAATGTCGTTGGCAACGGTCCATAAAGCACCAGCACCCAAGCCTTCTAATTCTTTGTAATAGGCTTCGAGTTCAGGCGAAGATTTAACTCGCGCTCTTCCTAGTTGATCGTCTGAATGATTATTATTCATTTGGTAGTATTCAAAAGTATTAAATTATTAAACTCAAAGTTGCTCGAAAATTATTCTAAAATTGATTCGTTAATGGCATTCCCATTTTGCTGTTGCATGTGATACGCAAGAAAATGTTCTTTTCCACCGAATATTTCTATAACATCGTCTCTTCTTAACGTGCTTTGTTCTGTTGAAAAAATGTCATTAAAAGACGACCAATGATATAAACTCATTTTACTTGCAAAGCCATGCTTAACAGGATTGTAATGAATGTAGCAAATCAAATTTTTCAAATAAATACTTGAAGAGACTAATTTACGTGAAAATCGTTTTTCAAAAAGAGAGCCTGTTCTATTAAATTTCTTGTTGATTGCTTGGGTATAGGCATTGAAAAGATGACCGAACTGCTTAGAGGCATCAAGAACTTTAGCTTTTTCAACAGTTGAATATTTTAACTTATCAAACTTTATCTCTTTCTCAATTCTTATATAAACCAAGATATGAAAGTGATTTTTTAATAAACACCATGCATAGATATCTGCAATTGGCGAAGTATACTTTTCCAATAATTTTAAAAAATAGCGGTAACTTTCATTATCAAAAAAAACATTGATGCTATTATTTCCTCTATTGTAAATGTGATAGTAGTTTCCCTGCTCCAGTGGTAAAGGCTTGTAATTTTTCATAAATGGCGGTTAAAAAGTTTGACAGTATAAACTTAAAGAGTTTTAAACTCTTCAAGACAATTTCTGCATATATATTTAATTTATTTGAAAAGTATTCAGTAAGTGTCTCTTTGACTGCTTCTGCGAAATTGTAGGTACTAGTCATCTTTTGATTTTAGATTTTTTTAAATAACAATTTAGTACCTTAACACTCTTCGAGAATTTAAAACTCTCGGAGAGTGTAGAACTCGCGGAGAGTGTAGAACGTTTCATAAATTTAACATCGGAATAACTTGCCATTTTTCTCAAGCAGTAGAAAAAAACTATACTAAATTCAATACTTTATTTTTATGAAAAGTGAATTTATTTAAAGAAACGTTATTCTCTTAGTTTTCGCTGTATTCACACGGAGTTCAAAAATATCGAAACGATTGTAATGTCCTAAAATATCGTGCATTTGCTTGGGTTGGATACATTTACTTAAGTCGATATCTCCGTAGACAATTCCTTCCTGGTCGATTAACGGTTCGGAAATCGGAACTCCCGTCGGACCGATAATTCCGGAAAAAGCAGCGTGTTCGCGATTAAGCAATTCAGCAGCATTCGGACAATCCGTTTCCAACATTTTTACCGCATCGGCACCAATAGTTGAGCATGAAACGAGTGTAAACAACTTTCCTTCAAACGAATGTGCGGCCGCTCGAATCTTTATAGCATCGGCCATATCATAATCAGGAGGTGCCACAGGCAAGGAAATGTAATTGGCAATGTGTACGTTTTCGTCTTGTGCCAACAAAGTAAATCGGGCCAAAGTATTGGTATTTTCTCCACAAGCTAAAGTTCCAATATTTCCTGTTTTTGTTGGATAAACGCGCAAGGAAGAACCATCGCCAGAAGTCCATGTAAGTTTTTCCGCCCAGGTGGGAACTAACTTTCGGTGCTTTCCAACGATCTCGCCGGTGTTGTCGATTATCAAATTCATATTGTACAGTTCGCCAAAGCTTGTTCCGCGTTCGTTCATGCCAATAACAACCGTCAAATCAAGTTCCTTTGCTGTTTTTTGGATTTTCTGAATAAGAATATCATCAGCCGTTAAAGACGATTTATACAAGAGTTCAAACCATTTGCTTCCTTGAACGGGCGTAAGTATCCAATTCCAATACGGATATGCACAGATAAAAACTTCGGGGAATGCCACCAGTTGAGCACCGTTCCGCGCCACTTCACGCATGATGTCGAGCA
Source organism: Flavobacterium sp. (assembly GCF_027490375.1). Taxonomy (GTDB): domain Bacteria; phylum Bacteroidota; class Bacteroidia; order Flavobacteriales; family Flavobacteriaceae; genus Flavobacterium. The sequence goes on along the minus strand of NZ_JAIXYH010000088.1, from coordinate 45,553 downwards.
CTTTATCAACCGTTTTTTCGGCATTTAGGAAAACAGGCGATGCTTGTACAACTGCTGCTTTAAATTTCGGAAGTTCTAAACTCATACGTATTGATTTAAAAGTTCAATGGTTTTTGTATCAAAGGGTTCCGATTTCATAGCTTCGGTTGCTGTTGCTAAACGCACATTCACTAGTGTTGCTTCGCCCGACAAAATTTCTTGATCATGCGCTCCTGTAAAGGAAAATTTAAATACAACCGAAGAAGAACCTATTTTTCGAACGTTCAGTTTTTTGGTTATCCTATCGCCAATACGCGCGGGCGCCGAAAAACGCGTTTGCAGTTGTACTGTTGGAATACCGTTGGTTTCGTGTATTTTGGAAAACGGACGTTCTAAAACTTCGGCAAAGAAATCTTCTACTAAATCATTGAGCATTTCGAAATAGCGTGGATAGAACACAATTCCGGCGTAATCGCAATGCCTGAAGCGTATTTCCTCTGTTTTTATAAAAGATTTCATGACGTTCGAAGTTTAAATCGTTGAATTTTTCCTGTTTCCGTTTTGGGAAGTGTCGCTACAAATTCAATATGTCTCGGATATTTGTACGGAGCGGCATGTTCTTTAAACCAATTTTGTATTTGTATTTTGAGTTCGTCGTTTCCGGAAACCGATTCGTGCAAAACAACATAAGCAGCAACGAGCATACCTCTGTTTTCGTCGGGTTTTCCTACCACAGCACATTCCTTTATTAATTCGTGTTCCAAAAGTACTTGTTCTACTTCGATTGCTGCAATGTTATAGCCCGAAGAAATGATCATATCGTCGCCACGTGCCACAAATTGGAAAAAGCCATCAGCGTCTTTTTGGTAAATATCGCCTGTAAAATTCCAGCCATTCTGTACGTAGGCGTCTTGTTTTTCAGCGTTGAAAAGATATTTGCAACCCGTAATTCCACGAACGGCTAGCCGACCTGCTTTATTAATCTCCTGTATTTCATTACCAAAGTCGTCGAATAATGTCGCTTCGTAACCCGGTATCGGAACTCCTGTAAAACCGATTTTCCGTTTTTCGTGTGAAGATCCGATGAAAATATGCAGCATTTCCGTAGCGCCAATACCATCCAAAATCGGAATTCCCGTAACTTCTTCCCAATCTTTTGCCACCTTAGCGGGCAATGCTTCGCCTGCCGAAACGCAATATTTTAGGGTGTCGATGTTGTAATCGGCTGCCTTTTCACACATGACACGCCAAGCGGTTGGTGCAGTAAAGCAAGTTGTAACGCCTTGTTTTTCGATAGCTTGCAGCAAAACTTCTGGAGCAGGTTTGGGAATGAGTAGGGAAGTAGCTCCATAATACAAAGGAAACAGCAACAAGCCGCCTAATCCGAAGGTAAAACCTAGCGGCGGACTCCCAGCGAAAATCTCTCCTCTTTTAGGTTTCAATGAATATTTGGGAAATCCTTCGCAAATAGCTGCTACATCACTGTGATAATGGGCAGTCATTTTTGGTTTTCCTGTAGTTCCTGAAGTAAAACCTATCAAGGCCAGCAGTTCCTCATGGGCAATAAAAGGCTGGAAATAGGTGCTGAAATTGTTTTTCTTTAAAGAAAGATGGAAGTTAGCACGATTAAATAAAAGGAGTTTTGTGTTTTCATTTTTTGAAAACGAATCGAGTTCTGAGGCTAACTCATCTTCGCAAATCATTAAGTTCACAGCAGCCATTTCTGCGATCACTTCTAATTCCTTCTTCCGCAAAAGTGGCATAGTTGCAACAGCTATAGCGCCAATTCGCGCAATCGCTAACCAATACACAGCAAAAGCTGCGCTGTTGTATCCGCGAAGCAATACGCGATTTCCGGCTTGAATTCCGTATCGTTTAGTTAATTCGTGAGCTGCCTGATTAACTAATTCAAGTAATTCAAAATAAGTAATTGAATGATTTTCAGAAATTAAAGCAATGTTATCTCCACAACCCGTTTCAATATTCTTTTCCAAAAACAAAGTCGTGCAATTTCCTTTAAAACGGGGAAATTCAACAAACGGATTATGAGCTAAGCGATTCGCTTCCGGCAATCCATCGTATGCAAAACGGTCGGCAATCATCATTGTGGTTTATGTGATTTTGGTTTTAAAGCTTGTTTCATACGTTCGAGTTGCATGCGTTCAAACTGCGTTGTTTTGAGTAGAGAATCCCACGATCTTTGATAAGCTTTTGGAATCTTATTCAAAGTAACACCTTCATAAGCAGCAGCTTTCATTACAAATCCGGGATTCAATAAAAGTGGCTTTCCTAAGGCAATCAAATCGGCTTTCTCGGCAAGTAAAATGGTATTAATCTGATCGATATCCGTTATTTCACCTGCTGTTATTGTCTTTACATTACAAGCATTTCGAATTTCATCGCTGTAAGGAACTTGCCACATTGGCGTAACTTTTACCTGCTGTTGCGCATGCGTATTGCCTGTCGAAACATTGATGATATTCGCACCATTTTCTTTCAAAGTTGAAACAAAAGTTTGAATATCAGATTTTGAAACGCCTTTGGAATGCCAATCGGTTGCCGAAATTCGCACAGAAATAGGAAAGTCTTTTGCAACGATCGATCGAATTGTCTTTAATATATGAATCGGAAAGCGCATGCGGTTTTCAATGCTTCCGCCAAAAGAATCGGTTCGCAAATTTGTCAACGGTGAAATAAAACTTCCAAGTAGAAATCCGTGATGCATTTGAATTTCAATTCCGTCAAAACCGGCTGCGACGGCTCGTTCTGCGGCAGCTTTAAAATGCTCTGTAATTTGTTCTAAATCGCTGTCGTTTAAAATGGTTGGAATTTTTCCATTTTCATGGAAGGGAATCGCTGAAGGTCCGACAGGCTCAATAACCGACTTCCGACCGGCATGTGCCAACTGAATCCAAATTTTGGTGTCGCAGTTTTCGTGTATGAAACGATTGATTTTTTGCCACGATTCTTGCTGTTCGGAATTGTAAATACCCGTGCAAGTCTCAGCAATTCTCGAACCTGCACTGACCGCAGTTGCCTCGGTAATGATTAAACCAAGTCCTTGAAGTGCGCGCGAGGTATAGTGCTGAAAATGCCAATCGTTTGGTAATCCGTTTTCTGAGCAGTATTGCCCCATAGCGCTCATGGCAATACGATTTGACAACGTACAGCCGTTAATTTTCAAGGGTTGAAAAGCTGGACTGTTAATCGACGCGACATTTTTCTGTGCAAACGCCTGCGCTACAAAATCAGTGAATTTACGATCGCGAATGCGCAAGTTCTCGTAGGTTACTTTTTTAGCACGTGTCATTACTGCCATAGCAAATGCTTCAAACGGCTTTTTCACTTGTAAATCCATCGATTCAAACCACTTCAATGAAACTACTGCTGCATGTTGTATAGCTTCTACACGCTTGCGGCGATTTTGTTCGTAAAGTGCGTAAACTTCAGGCAAATTTGTTTGATGTGTTTGAACCGCTTCTGCCAAAGCAATAGCCGATTCCATAGCTAATTTCGTACCCGAACCAATGGAAAAATGCGCAGTGGCTTTCGAATCGCCCAATAAAACAATATTGTTATGATGCCAATTTTGGTTGTGAACTTCGGGAAACTGACGCCAAATTGATTTGTTTGTGAGCAAGCCGTGTCCGTCGAGTTCTTCAGCAAATAAATCCTGTAAAACCGCTACCGTTTGCGCTTCGTCGAGTTTATCGAATCCAGCATTTTTCCATGTTGTTTCCGAACATTCGAAAATCCACGTACTTTTTCCGGCTTCGTATTGGTAGGCGTGTGCTACAATGGCACCGTGCGCGGTAGTTCTAAAAAAGTAGGCAAATGCATCTAAGGGTTTTGTAGAACCCATCCACACAAATCGGTTCGAATGGAGAGTAACCTCGGTTTTGAATGTCTCGGAGAATTGCGTTCTAAACTTACTGCCAATTCCGTCGGCAGCAACAATTAAGTCGTATGCTAAAACAGCCGTATCGGGTTCAATACTTGTTTCGAAATGCAAGTTCACACCTTCTTCTAAGGCACGTTGCTGCAAGAGTTTGAGTAGGGTTTTCCGGGAACAGCCGCAAAATCCGTTTCCAGAAATTCGAACCGATTTGCCGTTGAGAACCACGTCGAGATCGTCCCAATAAGCAAACGAATTCTTTATTAAATCGTATGATTTTTGATCTTTTTGAAGAAATTCACTTAGTGTTTCATCTGAAAAAACAACACCAAAACCAAAGCTATCATCGGCTTTATTTTGTTCAAAAACCGAAATTTCGAACGTAGGTTGTTGTTTTTTGAGTAAAATCGAGAAGTATAATCCGCCTGGACCACCGCCAATTACTGCTATTTTCATTGTGCGCGTTTTAAAACAAATTGATCGCCTAAGCGTGCATAAAAAGCTCCCGCTAAACGCGAAATTGGCTGGTAAACTTCTAAATCGGTGTGATAGTTCTCATCCACAATTTGATCGTTTATATGAATCATCACAATTTCTCCGAGAATCATCATACTTCCACCGCGTTGTCCGTCGATGTGATGATGATGAATAACCTTACATTCAAACGAAATCGGTGCATTTGCCACACGACGCGGTTTCACTACGGTACTTTCTGCGTAAGCGATCTTCGCATAATCAAACTCACTTTCGTGGGAAGGAATCGGTGCTGCCGTATCGTTCATCTGTTCAACTAAATTCTCGGTGACCATATTAACGACAAACTCACCTGTTTGAAGGGCATTACGAGAAGTATCTTTATTGGCATTCGGACTGTTAGAAGCCGAAAACATGAGCGTAGGCGGATCGGCACTTACGGCATTGAAAAAAGAGAAAGGTGCTAAATTGTGCACACCGTCTTCACTGACAGTAGCTACCCAACCAATAGGTCTGGGAATTACAAGTCCGGTGAGCAACTTATAAACCGATTTGAAATCGAGTTCTTCCGGTTTGATTATCATTTTGGATTGTTTTTCCACAAATTAAATAAAAAATAGCTTTTGCAAACGATTTCGTGAACACTCGTTTGTGATTTTTTACTTGTTAACGAATAAAAGTTATTAGATTTGAACTACACGAATTTTAAGCCATGAGTTACTACAAGATTGAAAACCTAGAACAATATTTTAAACATTATAATAAGTCGATCCGCGAACCACGAAAATTTTGGGGAAAAATTGCTGAAGAGCACTTTATTTGGTACCAAAATTGGGAAAAGGTGGTTGATTTTAATATGGCTGAAGCCGATGTAAAATGGTTTGTTGACGGCAAATTAAATATTGTAAAAAATTGTATCGACCGTCATTTGGCGAAACGTGGTACAAAAACGGCAATTCTCTTTGAACCGAATAATCCCGACGAGGAAGCACAGCACATTTCTTACAACGAATTGCATTCGCGGGTTTGTAAAATGGCAAATATCTACAAAGATTTAGGTGTGAAAAAAGGCGATCGTGTTTGCATATACATGCCTATGATTCCGGAACTAGCGGTAGCTACTTTAGCTTGCGCGCGAATCGGTGCCATTCACTCGGTAGTTTTCGCCGGATTTTCATCAGCTGCACTCGCTGCCCGAATAAACGATGCGGGCTGTAAACTAGTTGTTACCAGCGACGGCGGTTTCCGTGGAAACAAAACCATTAATCTGAAAGAAATTGTCGACGAAGCTTTGAAATCAAACGATACCGTAGAGCGCGTAATCGTGGCAAAGCGCACACATACTTCGGTAAACATGACCGACGGTCGCGATATTTGGCTAGACGATTTGTGGGTTGATGCATCCGACAATCACGTGGCAGAAATCATGGACAGTGAAGATCCGCTTTTCATTCTCTATACCAGTGGAAGCACCGGAAAACCTAAAGGAATGGTACACACCACCGCAGGTTACATGGTTTACACGGCTTATACTTTTAAGAATATTTTTAATTACGAAGAGAACGATATCTTCTGGTGTACGGCAGATTTAGGTTGGATAACCGGACATTCTTACATTTTGTACGGGCCGTTATTAAACGGTGCAACTACCGTGATGTTTGAAGGAATTCCGACGTTTCCCGATCCGAGTAGATTTTGGCAAGTAATTGAAAAACATAAAATTACGCAGTTTTATACGGCGCCAACAGCGATACGTTCGCTAGCTAAAGAGAGCTTGGATTATGTGCAAAAGTTCCCGCTTTCGTCATTGAAAGTGATTGGTTCGGTTGGTGAACCTATTAATGAAGAGGCTTGGCACTGGTTTAACGATCATGTAGGAGGTAAACGCTGTCCGCTTGTCGATACTTGGTGGCAAACGGAAACGGGTGGCATCATGATTTCGCCTATTGCCTTCGTTACACCTACAAAACCAACTTATGCGACTTTGCCGTTGCCGGGAATCCAGCCGGTATTGATGGACGAAAAGCGTAATGAAATCGACGGAAATCAGGTTGTGGGAAGCTTGTGCATAAAATTTCCATGGCCTGCCATTGCACGAACCATTTGGGGCGATCACGAACGATATAAGAAAACATATTTCTCTACATTTCCTGGAAAATACTTCACCGGAGACGGTGCACTGCGCGACGAAGTAGGTTATTACCGAATTACCGGACGCGTTGACGATGTCGTAATTGTTTCCGGACATAATTTAGGAACCGCGCCAATTGAAGACGCCATAAACGAACATCCAGCTGTTGCAGAAAGTGCGATCGTTGGCTTTCCGCACGACATCAAAGGAAACGCTCTTTACGGCTTTGTGATTTTGAAAGAAGAAGGAATGACTCGTAATCACGACAACTTGCGCAATGAAATTAATCAAGTAGTTGCAAGTCAGATCGGACCGATTGCTAAATTGGATAAAATTCAGTTTGTAAGTGGATTACCCAAAACGCGATCTGGAAAGATCATGCGACGAATTCTTAGAAAAATCGCCGAAAATAACGACGCTGATTTTGGAGATATCACAACCTTACTCAATCCAGAAGTTGTCGACGAAATTAAAAAAGGAAAGTTGTAAACTTTACATGCTGTAACATAATCCCACGTAATGCAGTAGGGAAGACCCTCAGACGAAATGAAACCAAAAATTGTGATCGCGGGAGGCGGATTAGCCGGTTTAACTGCCGCGATTCACCTGCGTATGAATGGTTTTGATGTTACGGTTATCGAAAAAAATAAGTATCCGCATCACAAAATGTGTGGCGAATATTTGTCTAATGAAGTAGTTTCCTACTTGCTGCAAATAGGTGTGGATGTTTTGTCTTTACAACCGAAAAATCTTGACACACTGCGATTTGTGTTGGAAAACGGTAAGCAATTGGAGTGTACATTGCCACTTGGAGGTCTGGGAATCAGTCGATTTGCCCTCGATTCACTGCTGTACCAACGCGCAAAAGCTATTGGCGTTGACTTTATTTTTGAAAAAGTAGACAACATCAGCTTCCATGAAAATGTATTCACTGTCAGAATTCGCGGAGATCAAACACTAACAGCCGATTACGTTTTAAACGCTTTGGGAAAGAAAAGTGTTGTCGATGTTCAATTTCAGCGAAAGCACACCTATAAAAATGCAGATTGGATTGCGGTCAAAGCACACTACAAAGGCGATTTCCCCGAACACATCGTTGGATTATACCACTTTACCGGCGGTTACTGCGGCGTTTCTAAAATCGAAAACAACGAAATGAATATTTGCTTTCTGGCCAAACAAGAGTTGCTCGAGCAAAACAAAACCATATCCGAATTAATTAAGAACGTCCTTTTTAAAAATGCGCCGCTTCGAGAAATCTTCGAAAAAAGCACTTCCACTTTTGAAAAACCAATTGCCATCAGCGGAATTTCTTTTGAAAAGAAAACCAAATCTGAAAAACATATCTTAATGATTGGCGATTCTGCCGGTTTGATACATCCACTTTGTGGAAACGGAATGGCAATGGCCATAAATAGTGCGCGTTTGATTTCGGAAATATTGACAAAATATCCCGAACCCACAAAAATAAATCGAATACGTGTCGAGAAAATCTATCAAGAAGCTTGGAACAAGGCGTTTTCAGGACGATTGTGGATGGGCCGACAAATCTCTAAAGTTTTGCAAAATCAAGTCATTGCCGACAAATTGTTCCCTATCTTCGTAAGGTACCCGCAGTTGTTGAAATTCGTTATCAAACAAACACACGGCAAACAAGAATCCACATGATAAGTACTCGAACGCGCTCTACAGAACCGGAAATCATGGACGACATGAATTTAGAAGGTTCGGAGTTGACAGACGCTCTCGATAAAATTGCTTGGATCAATCGAATTTTAGGAGGGAATCGGGTTACAATTAACGGAATTGAGCAACTTCTTCGAAACAAAAATCAAAAGGAAATACATATTGTTGATTTAGGTTGCGGAAACGGTGACATGCTCAGAACCATAAAAATCTGGGCTGAGAAACGTAACTTAAATGTTCGTCTAACGGGAATCGACGGGAATCAAGCCTCTATAAATCATGCAATTAAACTATCTGATAGTTCGATTCGCTATAGCTGTTCCGATTTTCTACAGGTAGTTCCCGATGAACCCATTGATATTGTAATTTGCACATTAACCTTGCATCATTTTGAAGACGAATTGTTGCTTGAGGTGCTTCGAAAATATTACGAGAAAGCAAATGTCGGATTGGTAATCAATGATTTACATCGATCTAAACAAGCTTATTATTTGTTCACAGCTTTGGCAGTTGTTTTCCGGTTAAATCGAATGTCTAAATCCGACGGTCTGGTTTCGATTTTGCGGGGTTTCAAAAAAGCTGATTTTTTGCGTTACGCCAAGCAACTAAATTTCACTAAATTCAGCATTTGTTGGAAATGGGCGTACCGCTACCAATGGATCATCTATAAAACATGAGTGTACAAATAAATGCCGTTGCTACCGCAGTTCCCGAATTTACGAGGAAAACCGCCGAAATCATTCCTTTTTTGGAAGAGTGGCTGCACGGCCAAGATGACCGCTTTATTCGTAAAGTGGTAAAAATATTCGAAAGCGCTCTGGTCGATCAACGCTATGCCATTATGGATCCGGTGTCAGTATTTACTGCCGATACTTTCGCACAAAAGAACCGTATTTACAAGGAAGCTGCAATAACACTCGGAAGACGCGTACTTGAACAAGCTTTACAACAGGCAAATTGGAATCCCGAGGAACTCGATTATATCATTACTGTAAGCTGCACTGGAATTATGATTCCATCTTTAGATGCGTATTTGATTAATAAAGTTGGACTAAAGCAAGATGTTGTGCGGCTTCCCGTAACCGAAATGGGTTGTGTTGCGGGCGTGAGTGCATTGATTTATGCAACTCATTTTCTCAAAGCAAACCCAGGTAAAAAGGCAGCAATTGTGGCATTCGAAAGTCCTTCGGCAACGTTTCAACTCGACGATTTTAGCATGGCAAATATGGTTAGCGCGGCCATTTTTGGCGATGGTGCTGCATGTGTTTTACTCTCTGAAAGTGAAGAAGTTACACATCCTAAAATACTGAGCCACGAAATGTATCATTTCTTTGATAAAGAACACATGATGGGATTTGATTTGGTTGAAGGAGGTCTGAAAATGGTTTTAGATGTGGAAGTCCCAGATACGATTGCCGAGCATTTTCCGAACATCATACACCCATTTTTAGAAAAGAACAAACGCACTATCGATCAGATTGATCACCTTATTTTTCATCCAGGTGGGAAGAAAATCATTCAAACGGTCGAAGCGCTGTTTGGTGATTTGGGAAAGAATCTAAACGCAACAAAGTCGGTTTTATCGCGCTATGGAAACATGTCGAGCGCAACGGTTTTATTTGTTTTGGAAGAAGTTTTAAAATCGAAACCAAAGTCGGGCGAACTTGGTTTGATGCTGAGTTTTGGTCCGGGTTTTACCGCGCAACGCCTACTAATCGAATTTTAAAATGATGAATGCAAACACCTATATTCTGGCTCAGCTGCCGTACCGACAACCATTTTTGTTTGTTGATGAAATAACGTCGGTATCCGAAAATGAGATCACCGGAAATTACCGGTTGCCCGAAGATGCGTATTTCTATCAAGGACATTTTAAAGATTTTCCGATGACGCCCGGTGTTATACATACCGAAATTATGGCACAGATAGGAGTAGTTTGTTTAGGAATTTATATAAATCATAATGCATTGTATAATAACAAGATATGTGTACTTACTTCAACTGAAATTAACTTCTTAAAACCCAGTTTCCCAGGAGATAAACTCACAGTAAAATCAAAGAAAGTATATTTTAGATTTGAAAAATTAAAGTGCGATGTTTCTTTGTTCAATGAAAGTGGCGATGTTTTAGCGAGAGGAAGTATTTCCGGTATGTTAACCGATTTTAATCCAAATGAATAGGAGAGTAGTCATAACCGGATTAGGCGTTGTTGCTCCAAATGCTGTTGGAATACAGAATTTTAGCGATGCCTTACGAACGGGTGTCTCCGGAATTTCGTTCGATCCGGAGCTGGATGCTCTTCAATTTTCATGTCGCATTTCAGGTACGCCAAAAATCGAAACAGCCTTACTGGAATCTGTTTTTTCTGAAATTGAACGCAGAAATCTGCAATCTACGGGCTTTGTTTACGGTGTTTTGGCATCGTTAGAAGCTTGGAAAGACGCGGGTTTGCCAGTAGAAACAGCGCATCCACTTTGGGAAAGCGGAATTATCTTCGGAAACGGAAGTTTGGGTGTCGGTAAATTCCGCGAAAGCATTCTTCAAATCGATGCACTTCAAACGCGAAGATTGGGAAGTTCGGCGGTAATTCAAACCATGAGTAGCGCCGTAAGTGCATACGTAGGAGGGAAGCTTGGCTTGGGAAATTGTAACACCTCGAATTCAAGTGCTTGTGCTACGGGAACTGAAAGTATTCTCGCTGCCGCGGAACGGATTGCCACTGGAAAAGCCGATCGTATTTTGGCAGGAAGCAGCAGTGATAGCGGCCCGTATATTTGGGGAGGCTTTGATGCGATGCGTGTTTGTACGTTTAAACACAACGATGAGCCGGAAAAAGGTTCGCGACCGCTTTCGGGTATAGCTTCCGGTTTTGTTCCAGCAGCGGGAGCCGGCGCCTTGGTTTTAGAAGCCTTAGACGTGGCTTTGGAAAGAAACGCACCGATTTATGGAGAGATTTTAGGCGGACACGTAAACAGTGGCGGTCAACGAAACGGCGGAAGCATGACCGCGCCAAATTCGGTTGCTGTGATTCGATGCATTCAGCAAGCGCTTATTAACGCCGGTGTTTCGGCATCTGAAATTGACTTGATAAACGGACATCTAACAGCCACCATAAAAGACAGTACCGAAATTGAAAACTGGTCGCAGGCTTTACAAAGGTCTGGAGCAGATTTTCCTCAAATCCAAGCCACAAAAGGACTCATCGGACATACATTGGCCGCAAGTGGTGCCATAGAAACAGTAGCTGCAGTGTTGCAATTGAAAGAGCAGTTTTTACATCCAAATGTAAATTCAGAAGATATTCATCCCGAAATTAGCAATCGAATTGCAGTGGAATGCATTCATCCTACCAAAAAACTGCACAAATTAGATGTTATTGCCAAGGCAAGTTTTGGTTTTGGAGATGTAAATGCTTGTTTGATTCTCAAAAAATATTAAAATGACGCAAACTGAAATTTTAGCAAAACTCATCGAAATTGTTCGACCGTATTCTCAGAAAAGTGCTGCAATGGAGCACGTTTCGATGGAAACCGATTTCATAAAAGATTTAAAAATTGATTCAGCCACTTTGGTAGATGTGGTTTTGGATGTGGAAGATGCTTTTGGCATTACAATCGATAATTCGGCCATGGAGAAAATGACGAATGTAGCCAATACGATCGCGGTAATTGAGGACGCAATTTCTCGTAAATGATTGGAAATGATATCATTGATTTGCAATTCGCGTTAAGCGAAAGTATTGTACTTCAGCAACGGCGCTTGGATAAAATTTGTACGTTGGCCGAGCAGCGCTACATTCGACAAGCCGAAAATTCGTGGCAAACATTTTGGTTGATATGGACCAGAAAAGAGGCTTGTTATAAAGCTTTTCAGCGCGATAATTACATCCATAGTATTTGTCCGCATCAAATTGAAAACCAATTTGATTCCTCTGGAATGTTGTCTGAATCGATTAGTTTTCGCGGTAAGCAATTTTTCGCACAAACAGCAATAGACGGTTCAAAAATTCATTCGATTTGCAGTAGTTCAGAGGAACGTCTGAAAGAAATACACGTACTCGACGATTTACAAGAAGTACTTTATCTGTTTGATTTTAGAAAAGATACGAATGGAATGCCGTTTCTTCAAACAAAAAACAATCATCGCCGAATTCCAATATCAAAAAGTTCGCATGGTGCATTTACGACGTATGCACTTTTCAAAGCAGATATCGCAAACCTGGACGCTACAGCTTTAATTTATGCTTGAGTTTCTGGTAAATCAACGCCAAGGCAAAAGCTTTGTCGGTAGTCGATTCTTTATCCGATTCAGGAAGTTTTAATTGTTTTTCGATTTCCTCGATGGCAAAGGTCTTGTCTGATGAAATGTCCTTGTACTTTTTGTACATAATATCTACGTCGAGCGCTTCATTACGCAAACGTCCGCAATTTAGTTTTTCAAGAACCGTGTTAATGATTTCGATGTCAAAATTCACCTGATGCCCAACAATAACCGCATTTCCGAGATAATTAATGAATTGTTCGATGGCTTGCGGTTCCAGCATTTTCTCGACTTTACTTTCAATGATAAATTCGTTCGACAATCCGTTGTCGTGGTTAAAAACGTATTGTAAAAGAACGACTTCAAAAACATCGCCGGCATTTATGTGATTCTGTTGCATTCCTACTGCACTAATCGCTAAAATGACATCTTTATGCGGATCGTTTCCCGTAGTTTGTAGTCGTAAAGCAACTGCACGTTCCGGTTTTTGTTCGATACGCGAAAGGTAGACTTTCCAGAAGTCGGGATAATTTTTGTTTGCTATTTTAATCCAGTCGAGCATAATTACGAGAAAAAGGTCAGTTGAAACTTACTTTTTACGATTTCTTCCAGTTCTTTTAAAGGAAGAATGGCACTTTTCAGCCGTTCGCGATCCGATTTAGAAAGCTCATCGGTGGCTATGTACGCGGCGTCGGAACCCGATTTGTAACCTTCGTTGGTTCTAATTTTCAACAACATCAAAAATGCTTCCGAAGCCACTTGATAAACGTCGGCATGCTTCGGCTCAAGCATCGCCAATTGCTTAAAACGACTGTACGTATTGGTACTTCCTTTGATTTCGCGACTTAAAGAAATAACTCGTGCAATTTCCACGTAAGTGAGAATCGCTCTGTTTTTAATGTCAAATAAATCTTTGTATTCGCCGTCTTCTTCTAAATTAAATTTAGAGAAAAATCCTAGTGCTGGCGGACGTTTGATCGCTTCGTTAGCCAAATAAGCCAAGAATTTTTTGTTTTTCGGAACAACCGACATGACATGTTCCCACAAGCTTTCTTCAATTTTTGCTTCACCAGCAGCAAGTTCAAAATCAAAGAAAATTCCTGGATTCTCCTGATTTTTCAAACCAGGCTTCGAAGTCCAGTCGCTGTATTGCTGTATCCAATCGGAAAACGATTTGCACCAATTGAGATTGTTGGCCATGTGCTTATTCGGACATTCGCTGTAGCCGATATCTGAAAGAAACTGCGTGGTTCGTTTTGACAAACGTAAAAAGTACTCACGCACGGCAGTAACTCGATCTATTGCCACATCTTCATAAACCAAAAAATGATCTTGATCGGTTTTCAACAACTGTTCTTTACGTCCTTGACTACCCGTGGATAAAAACGCGAAGCGGCAAGGAGGGGAGCCGTAATCTAAAATAGCGAGGTCGATACAACGTTTGATTAAAGCCATATTTACTTCGCCTGTAATAGCGCAAACGTGGGAAAGCGGAACCTTTTTCTCAATTGCTAATTGAATGAAATCGGTCATTTTTTCACGTAAATCTTTCAATTCAGAAACGCTCAGTGCTTTTTTGATCTCTTTAATTAATAATCCCGGGTTATTCGCTTGCGCGGAAATGAGATCCGAAAGATGAATAACTCCTGTAATTGCTGTCGTTTCCGTACCATCGGCAGAAACTAATAGGAGTGGTGCATTATGGCGAATGATCGACAACTGTGCTTCGGCTAGCGACGTATTTTCAGGGACAAAAACGTAATTTTTTGAGGCAATTAACTGACAAGCAGCCGTTAGCGGCAAGCGTCCCGTAGCAATTTTTGAACTTAAATCGTGTTCAGTAACTACACCTAAAAGCATATTATTATGTAAAATAACAGCGCTTTGTTTCAGATTGTCAGTCATTTGCTGTGCAACCGCTTGTACGGTATCCGAAGCTTGAACGAACAGCGGTTTTTTGTCGTACGAAAGTGATTGTAAATACTGTAATTCCGTAGAACCTTCCGGACCACGAACCGTATCGTTAACAAGTCCGCTTTTACCCATAGTGCTGAGCGAATTTCGCGGAGCAGTAGAGGCAAAACTCTGAAGTAGAAAATCTAATACCTTACTATTGGTAAGTAACAGCGGACGAAAGGTGTCGATCGGAATACCGTAAACTATGCTTTCTTCACGGGCTTTAGCCGTCATCATATAGTTATTCTTCGCGAAAAACGGTCGTAATCCCAGAATTTCTCCGGTTTCGCAGCGATTTAATAGGGTTTCTTCAGCGTCGGCAACAACAGAAAGATTTATGGCGCCGCTGGCAACGATGTAAAAGAACGGATGCAGCGGATCGTCGACTTTAAATAAAATCTGATTTTTCTCTAGTGTACGAATTTGCAAGGTCGCGGCCACGGGAACCAATTCTTCGAACGGAATTTCGCTGAAGGGTTGATAGGCGGCAAGAAACGTGGCCAATCTTTCGGCTAAAGTATTTTTCATAACACTCGTAAATATAAGCGAAAAAGATCTGAATATTGGTGATAGAAAGCTTTCTTTACAATTTTTCTATTTTACATAATATAAATTATAGTTCAATTTTATCTGTAATAAAATCAATCGTCGATAGATTCTAATATCTTCAACCTAAATAATTTACTTATTTCTAATTCAAGTTTTTCTTTATAATTTTCTGTGAGCCATTCCCGGTAATTCTTACTCACATTGCTCAAGCACATCGTATATTTCTTTACCCGATAACCAATTTCTTCGTGCAGTAATTTCGAGAGCTTTTTGGCTTCATAAGCTGTGTCGGCATTTTCAACGCACATCTTAGCGTGTTGCGCCATCGACAAGTCGAGAACTGTTTTTGCTTTCCGATTAAAGCGTACAGTTTCGGCAAATTCTTTTTCGACATCAAAAGGTTCAATTTTAGACTTTGAAAAATGTTTCGCTACTTCTGGCGGCATTTCGTAAACAAAATTCGACTCAATTTCAGCGTCTTCACGTAAATTTTCCAAATAGTATTCGGGCGATTTAAAAATGTGTTGCCAGTTTACAGGCGCGCTCCAGAGTCCGAATCGTGCAGCATTATTTCCCAAATCGATAACCGTGAACGAATCTTTCCCCGGCAATCGTCGCGATCCGCGGCCAATCATTTGAAAATAAAGCGTTAACGATTTTGTCGCGCGATTTAAAATTACCGTTTCAACCGTTGGCTCGTCGAAACCTGTCGTTAAAATTCCAACAGAAGTTAAAATAGCATCCGGTGTATTCTTAAACCACTTTAAAATAGCTTTCCGATCTGCTGTATTTGTGGTATTATCCAAGTGTTTAATCGGTAATTTCGCATTCTTAAACGTCTCTAATACATACAACGACGTACTAATACCGTTGTTAAAAATGAGCGTTTTCTTCCCTAAAGATTTTTCCATATAAGCATGCAACAATTTTTCTTGCATGGCTAGATTCGTGTAGAGATCATCGCTCGATTTTACGGTATAATCGCCGTTAATTCCAACCTTCAAACTCGTTAAACCCACATCGTATGAGTATGTTATTGCTTTGGCCAGATAGCCTTTATCAATCAAATTCGCAATGGTATCGCCTACGATTAGTTCGTCGTAGTTCTGATTCATCGGTAACTTAATGTTCGAGCTCAATGGAGTTGCTGTAACACCGAGAATAAACGACTGTGGAAAAGAACTTAACAATTTGCGAAACGAGTTGTAATGCGCTTCATCGATAATAACGAGACCAATGTTATCTAATTGAAGAACAGCGTCGTTGATACGATTTTTCAAGGTTTCGACCATCGCAACAAAACACTTGTAGTCTTTTTGATCCGGAAGTTCCTTTATTTTACTGTTAATGACCTTATTGCTTACGCCGAAATCGCGCAACATTTTTGAGGTTTGTTTGCACAATTCGATTCGGTGCGTAAGGACCACAACTTTTTTGTCGCCTTTCTCGATATACCTGCGTACTATTTCAGAAAAAATCACAGTTTTTCCGCCGCCTGTAGGAAGTTGATACAGCAAATGATAGTTGGGCTTTGTTTGCTCCATACGCTCAAAAATGCGATCAATATCCTCACGCTGATAGCCGTACAACGTTCTACGCTCCTCTGCCTCTACTTCTATTATGGGTTGTTCTATCAAACTGCGAAAATTGAAATTTTGCAAATTTACTTCCTTTTTTTGGGCTGTAGATTAACTTTATGATAATAATCTAAAACATCTTAAACAATTTATAAAATGTCCTTGAGGAATAGCCGATTAGCCCTCGTAAATACTGGCCTTAATCAAGAATTGCCGACTTTAGTTCTAAAGCTCTAAAAGCCGTTACTTATCTAATAATTTTTGAAATTCACTTTTTGAAAGTAATTCTGCGTGAATGTCGGCGAAATTTGCAGCATTCGGCCAATTTTGTATTTCAACATCTTGGATGATTTGTGCAATTTCCCGTTGATTGTCGGCATAAAATCCGTGTTGTATAGAGAACTTAATCAATTGCACAAAATTGGTGTAGGTTCCTTTGTAGAAGTTTTCGTGGCGGATGTAGCGTTTTCTGCTGTATTTGAGCTGTAGCTGAATATTGAAAAACATCAGTTCAATGATTTTTTCCGGCGCCATTTCCAGCGATATAAAGTGTTTGATGAAGTTGTTAGCCACCGTTCGGCGGAGCTTCGCGCGCTTTAAAGTCTTTGGAAAATACTCGGCTTCGATTTTAACTTTCGCGGCAACGATCATTTTTTGTGTTTGAGGAGCAAATACAAAATCGAAATACACTTTTACCGGTTTGAACTTGTCGTACAATAAAGTTACCAAGTCCTCCAACGGTTCTCTCGGCATTTCGGAAATGTACTTTTTCAAAGCTCTTTTACTCATAGCAACGTTTCTAAATTCCAAATATATCGTGAAAATTGAAGGATTGCTGATGCCTATTCTATATTTTTGAGGAAAATTTCGCCATTGGAAAAATTAAAGCAAAAAGTACAACGCAAATTCCTTAAACCTGTCGCCAATTTTGTGAGTAAATCGACAGCGGGAAGTTTGTTTTTACTTGTAGCTACGCTAGCCGCCGTTTTTATAGCCAATAGCAGTTATGCCGATTGGTACCATCACTTCTGGAAGCAAAAGTTTGGCTTTTCGTTCGACGGACAATTGTATTTGGAAAAAGACTTACATCATTGGATAAATGACGGTTTGATGGCCATTTTTTTCTTTGTCGTTGGATTGGAACTTAAGAGAGAAATCGTTGCCGGCGAGCTATCCGAAATAAAAAAAGCGGCACTCCCGATTTTTGCAGCTATCGGCGGCATGTTGGTTCCAGCGGCTATTTTCTTAGTTTTCAATCATGACAATCCGCAAGCTGTTTCGGGCTGGGGAATTCCTATGGCAACCGACATTGCTTTTGCTTTGGGAATTATCTACTTCTTGGGCGATCGTATCCCAGATTCGTTAAAGGTGTTTCTTGCCGCATTAGCCATTGCCGACGATCTTGGAGCTGTACTCGTAATCGCGTTTTTCTACACTTCTGAAATTGAATTGACTAATTTGGGCGTTGGTGCACTTTTTCTGTTAGTCTTGCTTTTAGCGAACCGTTTAGGCGTTCGAAATACCGCTTTTTACGGGATTATAGGAGTTTCAGGAGTTTGGCTATCCTTTTTGTTGTCGGGTGTTCACGCTACGATTGCCGCGGTTTTAATTGCCTTTACCATTCCGTCGCGAACTAAAATTGAAGAAACCGAGTTTACTTCAAAAATGAAAGACAACCTGAGTGATTTTGAGTCGGCAGAAGGCAATGAATTTCCAACGCTTACCGCGGAGCAACTACATTTATTGGAACGCATGAATCGAAATATTGATGCGGCATTAACACCTTCGCAAAAATTAGAACATCAACTGCATCCAATTGTTGCTTTTGTCATTTTACCCGTCTTCGCTTTTGCGAATGCAGGTGTTACTTTTTCGGGAAATATAGTTGAACAATTGCTTTCAAACGTGGCGATAGGCGTGGCATTGGGCTTAGTTCTAGGAAAGGTCATCGGTGTGTTTTTAACCTCTTACCTCCTACTCCGTTTGAAATGGGTTCAACTGCCTGTTGGGGTCTCGTTATATCAGCTTTTTGGCGTTTCTTTTTTAGCCGCCATTGGTTTTACGATGTCGCTTTTCGTGACCGAATTGGCCTTCACGGATGCGCAACTGATCACAGAAGCTAAAGTCGGCATTTTTGCTGCTTCTTTACTTGGTGGAAGTTTAGGCTACCTGCTTCTCTCTAAAAATAAGTCTAATTTAATTGTTGAATAAATCGTGTTTAAATTATTTAAATTCACAGCTTTACTGGAAGGTGTTTCGTTATTAATTTTGCTTTTTATTGCGATGCCATTAAAGTACATTTGGGGTGATCCGCTGGCTGTAAAATATGTGGGAATGGCTCATGGCTTGCTTTTTATCGCTTACGTTATTTTCGCAATAATGCTTAAAGACGAACGAAATTGGGATTTGAAGCGAACTGCGTTAATATTGCTAGCATCTGTGGTTCCGTTTGGAACTTTTTACGCTGAAAAGAAATTATTTTGATTCAAAATTATCTCAAATACTTGTACAAGCTGGTTCCTCGATTTTTGAAGGAATTAGAATTTTCGTACACACTAAACGCCTATACTTCGGTGCTGATAAACACGGCTATCATGATTGTTTTAGCTGTTGTTTTGTATCGCGTTGCCAAGTATTGTTTGGTTTATTTGATGATCGTAACGGCACGTAAAACGAAAACAAAATTCGATGATTTACTCGTGTCTAATAAAACGGCAAAGTATGCTGCACAGTTGCTGCCACTCTGGTTCATAAAGCATTCAGTACCTGTTATTTTAGTTCGTTTCGACTATTGGGAAGGAATTTTTGCCACCGTCGTTCGGGTATACATCATCATCTTAGTGCTGTACATCATCCGAACAATACTAAGCGCTTTACGCGATTATTTAAAGTCGCTTCGCAGATTTAGCGACAAACCAATAGACAGCTACTTACAAGTTATCATGATCACCCTAACAACGTACGGCGTAATCATGATAATCATGCTCATTTTCAACACAAAACCGGCAACTTTATTAACAACTTTCGGAGCTATTTCTGCGATTATTTTATTGATTTTCAAAGATACAATCTTAGGCTTCGTCGCTAGCATTCAAGTGTCAGTTAATGATATGGTTCGTATCGGCGATTGGATAACGATGACCAAATTTGGTGCCGATGGCGATGTTATTGAGATTAACCTCGCAACGGTTAAAGTGCGTAATTTCGATAATACAACAACTACAATTCCCACCTACTCGCTGATTTCAGATTCTTTTCAAAACTGGCGTGGCATGCTCGATTCGCCCGGTCGCAGAATTAAGCGTCATATTCTAATAAAATCACACAGCATACGATTTTTAGAAGATTCAGATATCGAACGCTTGAAGTCGATTCAATTGATTAAGGAATATTTAGATACACGATCAGCAGATATTAATAGATTTAATGCACAACGAAATATCGATAAATCTGTTTTGATCAACGGACGCAATCTCACAAATTTTGGTGTTTTTCGTAAATATATCACACAGTATTTAAGCCATTATCCGGGGATTCAAAAAGATATGATTTTGTTGTGCCGACAGTTACAACCTACTCCTAACGGAATTCCTTTGGAGATTTACTGTTTTTCTGCCGACAAGCGTTTTGAAAATTATGAGTACATTATGGCTGATATTTTTGACCATATCTTTGCTGCGGTTCCATATTTTGATTTGGAACTTTTTGAATTTCAACAAGCTGTTGAACCAACCAATACCTAATTTACGTATCTATATTTTGAATCGAGATTAAAACACAAATATGAAACGAATTCTACTCTTTTTATTGATGTCTGCCGGCGTCTTTGCACAGAACAAAGGACGAGTCGAAAAGAAAGTCGACCAACTTCTTGCCGCAGGAACCGTTTTTCAAACGCAAAATCTTATTGCAAATCATGCTAACGATACGCGAAATACCGCGCAAGTTTCGGATGCAACGGTTCTAAATGTAAATTTCGGAACGGTACAAAGTCTGCTTACTGCACAGCCCGAGTTTATACGAATATCGCTGCCATACCAAAATCAGATTTTGGATATCAATCTCTATAGAGTCGATATTAAATCTGCTGATTTCGAGGTGCTAACTCCTCAAGGATCGTTCGCAAACTTTTTGCAGGCGGCACATTATCGAGGAACTGTATCCGGATTAAACCGTTCATTAGTTTCTTTGAATATTTACCCAAATCAAATTAATGGAATCATTGCTACTGAAACATTTGGTAATTTAAACCTTGGTAAGTTAAAGAACAACACATCTGCATTTTCGCACATACTATACTCAGACGTTAACTTAAAGAAGTCGAATGAGTTTAATTGCGCTGTAAAAGAAAAGCCAACGGAACTAACAGCTGAAACGAGTGCAGTTGCCACCACCAGCCGTTGTGTAACGAATTATTACGAAATCGATCATGCTATTTACCTAGAAAACAACAGTAGCGAAGCAGAAACCACCGCATGGATGGAATCGCTTTTTAATAATGTACAAACCATTTTTGATAACGACGAAGTAAATACCGCTTTAAAAAGTATTTTCATTTGGACAACTCCCGATTCGTACAGCGGAGAAACATCAGTCGATTATTTGTTTGGATTCAACACTTTTCGACCTACATTTAATGGAGATGTTGGCATGCTATTAGGAATCGATGAAGGTGCGCTTGGAGGTGTTGCAGTAACAATTAATGGTTTGTGTAACGAGCAGAATTTTTCATACAGCGACGTTGATTTGTTTTTTGAAGACCTTCCCTTGTATTCGTGGCCTGTAAACGTAGTTACGCATGAATTAGGTCATTTGTTTGGTTCTCAACATACACACGGTTGTTACTGGAACGGAAACGACACACCTATCGACGGATGTGGGACAACTTTTAGTGAATTTTTTGCAGAAGGCGACTGTGAATTTGGTTCGCTTCCTGAGCCTGGAGTTGGCGGAACCATCATGAGTTACTGCCATATTTTACCAGAAATCGGAGTGAATTTGATTAATGGTTTCGGGCCACAACCCGCTGCGCGTATGCAAACGGCCATCAATAATTCTACCTGTTTAAGCACCGATTGTATTAATACGTGTATCACATTGGTGTCGAATTTAGTAGCAAATAACATAACTGATACCACAGCCAGTTTTACATGGAACGACGAAATTCCAGCGACGAATTATGAAATCTCTGCCGGAATTTATCCGTTTTCAGTAGATCAAATGAATTTTATCCCACTTACGGGTCAACAAGCAGCAATCGGCTCTTTAATTCCAAATACCTTTTACCGCTTTTTTGTGCGTCCCGATTGTCCAGAGAATGTAACGGGTTCAGCAGCTTCGGTACTTTTTGCTACAGCTGCAAACTGGTGCGAATCTCCCATTGTTATCACCGACACCGGCGGCTCTATCGGCGAATATCAAGATAACGAACGTTGGGTGCGTCAAATCATTCCCACGACTTTTGATTCGGCAATTAAAATCACTTTTACCGAATTCTTTTTGGAACAGGATTATGATTTCTTAACTATTTATAACGGCGTTTACCCAGGTCCAGACGCAACACTTGTTGGTCAATTCACTGGTGTCGACGTTCCTGAAATGGTAACTAGCACCGCAGCGAATGGTGCTTTAACTTTAGAATTCTTCTCTGACGGTTTTATCTCCGATTTAGGGTTTACTGCAGAAGTTTCCTGCCTAACACTTGGAGTTTCTGAAAACCAATATATTGATTTACAGTATTATCCAAACCCAACAACAGCTGTTTTAACGGTGCGCGCTTCAATCGACATCCAAAAAATTGAAATTTTCAGTATGGATGGTAGAAAAGTAATTGACCAACAAAATAGTGGCAGCATGCTTCAAGTGAACACCGCAGCCTTAGCTCAAGGTTCCTACATCGCAAAAATTACCGGAACCGATGTTCAAACGAATTTTAAGTTTTTGAAACGCTAAGAATAGATTGATTCGAATAAAAACAAAAAGAGGTGACCTAAATCACCTCTTTTTTTAAGACTCTAACTGAGCCTGCTTTTTTTGTTCGCGGCGTTCCTTAATCATATTCATGCTCGCACCTCCAACCCAATAGAATACAAAACTTACGAGAAAAAACATAAGCCAGAATCCAATAGTCAAGATCGTCAAGAATACTAAGAACCCGAGATACTGCTGAAATTCAAACATAGTACCGGTATTAAGTGAATTCCCTACAAAAGTAATTTATTTTAGACTGTAATCAGATAAAATATCACTTTTTTTAAAGACTTCTAATAATTACTTTTGAACAGCTTTTTAAAAGCCAAAACAAACAGCACGTCAATAACCTAATAATCGAAAAAAATCCTAGAAAAAATGGAATATCGTATTGAAAAAGACACCATGGGCGAAGTGAAAGTTCCTGCAAACCAATACTGGGGCGCACAAACCGAACGCTCTCGCAATAATTTCAAAATTGGTGAACCTGGCTCTATGCCAAAAGAAATCATCGAAGGTTTTGCCTATTTGAAAAAAGCCGCAGCCTATGCAAATTGCGAATTAGGTGTACTTTCAACAGAAAAAAGAGATGCTATTGCACAAGTTTGCGACGAGATTCTTGCCGGAAAACTCGATGCCGAATTTCCACTTGTAATTTGGCAAACCGGCTCTGGAACCCAAAGCAACATGAACGTAAACGAAGTTATTGCAAACCGAGCCCAAGTTCTTATGGGTGGAAAAATTGGTGAAGGCGAAGCTTTCGTGAAAGCAAACGACGATGTGAATAAATCGCAGTCCAGTAACGATACTTTCCCAACAGGAATGCACATTGCTGCATATAAATCTGTCGTAAGTCGTACACTTCCTGCTGTGAAAAAGCTTCGTGATACCTTACACGAAAAAGCAGTTGCATACAAAAACGTGGTGAAAATTGGACGTACGCACTTGATGGATGCTACTCCGCTTACACTCGGACAAGAACTAAGCGGTTACGTAGCGCAGCTCGACTACGGAATGAAAGCGCTGGAAAACACTTTAGCTCACTTACGTGAATTGGCGCTCGGCGGAACTGCCGTAGGAACCGGACTCAATACGCCAGAGGGTTACGACGTTTTAGTTGCCGAATACATTGCAAAATTCACCGGACTTCCGTTCGTGACTGCACCTAATAAATTTGAAGCTTTAGCCTCGCACGACGCTATTGTAGAATCGCACGGTGCTCTCAAGCAACTGGCCGTTTCACTAAATAAAATTGCGAACGATATTCGTATGCTTGCTTCAGGCCCACGTTCTGGAATTGGCGAGATTTTCATTCCAGAAAACGAACCTGGATCTTCAATTATGCCAGGTAAAGTCAATCCAACCCAATGCGAAGCTATGACAATGGTTTGTGCGCAAGTGATGGGCAACGACGTAGCTATTAGCGTTGGCGGTATGCAAGGTCATTACGAGCTTAATGTATTTAAACCCGTTATGGCTGCAAACTTCTTACAATCTGCGAGATTAATTGCCGATGCGTGTCTGTCTTTCGACGAACATTGCGCCCAAGGAATCGAGCCTAATTACAAGCGAATCAAAGAATTGGTAGACAATTCGTTAATGCTTGTTACAGCGTTAAACACTAAAATTGGTTATTATAAAGCAGCTGAAATTGCGCAAACAGCACACAAAAACGGAACGACTCTCAAAGAAGAAGCCGTTCGTTTAGGTTATGTTTCCGAAGCTGATTTCGATGCTTGGGTAAAAGCAGAAGATATGGTTGGAAAAATCAACTAAACTTGAAAGCGGCTCTTCGGAGCCGTTTTTTGCTTTATACGAGTTCAACGTGAAATTGTTAAAACCACTTTTTCTTCTTAAAGTAAATTACCATTGCAACAACCGAAAATAACATAACCAACCAAACGCCCGGATAGCCGTAAACCGATTTCAACTCGGGCATGTGCTCGAAATTCATTCCATAAACGCCAACGATAAAGGTTAAAGGCATGAATATCACCGAGAAAATCGTAAGCGTTTTCATAATCTGATTCATCTTTTGCGATTGCGATGAAAAGAAAACATTTGCAGCACTTTCCAAGGTCTTATTATCGTATTCCAATTGTTCGATGATCTCCAAACATTTCTGGTATAAACGCGCAAAAAAGACATAATTCGACTTCGAAATACGCTCAAAATCATCGTCTTCGCGAATTTCTTTCAAGGTATATAACGCATCGCGCAACGGAATAATGTTGCGTTTTAAAAAGCTGGTTTCTTCTCGTAAACGCTCAATTTGTTCTAAAAATTCGGCTTTGTGATTGTTCTTGGCTTCTACCATTAACAATTCAATACGATCTTCATAATGCTCAATCGTAATAAAGAAATTTTCAATTACGGCATCAAGCATAACATACAGCAAATAATCGTTCTTCTTTTTGCGAATAATTCCTGCTCCACTGCGAATTCGCTCACGCAAATGCGAGAAAAAAGCACTGCGCTTCTCTTGAAACGAAACCAATGTATTGTCTTTTAATAGAAAACTAATTTGGTCGACGTACAATTTGCTGTCGTCTCCGAGAAGAACCGATTTGATACTAAAAAATAGCACATCATCAAATTCATCTAAACGAGCGCGTCGATTTACATTGAGCACATCGCCCACGACATACGGATTCAGTTCAAGTATATCGCCAATCGATTGTATGAGTTTAACATCGTGTAATCCGTGGATATTCAGCCATTTAATATCATGTTTTTCTTCCGGATCGGTTAACTCGAATTTAATTTTTTCCAAACTCGGATTTAAATACTCTTCGTAACCTTCCGAATCGTAAACAAATAACTGAACTTCAATAGGTTCGCTCGTATGCGTTCCGGTATATTCCGCGAAATTAGGCTGAACTTTTCGTACTCGATTGTATTTGATGCGCTGCAAAACTTTTTTGAATAAAGATAGTGAGCTGTAACCGATTTCAAAACAATACGGCAAAAATCCGCTCTAGCGTTTTTCTATGCTGTTGCTTTTCTATTTCTTTGGTACTTTCGCAAGAACTGCAAACAAATAAACCGACGCATTTTCTACTCATTATGATCGCAACGAAAACCGTTTTAACGCACATCGCACAACTGCTTCAAGTACGCGAAACTCCCGAAAAACCCTTAGTAGGAACCGATTTTAACGAACTTCCGTTGCTGGAAAATGCATTTTTAAAAATCTCCGACGGACGCATCGAAGCCTTCGGACACATGGAAAACCTAGGTTCAATCGAAGGTTACACGGAAATTGATTGCAGCCATCGCTTGGTTTTGCCGGCGTACATCGATTCGCATACGCATTTGGTGTATGCCGGCGATCGTACACTCGAGTTTGCCGATCGAATTCAAGGCTTGACCTATGCCGAAATTGCCGAAAAAGGCGGCGGTATTTTGAATTCGGCTGCATTATTGGCAAAAACGGATGAAGAAACGTTGTATCAAGCCGCTTATGAACGTTTGCAACAAGCTATTCAATTGGGTACGGGCGCGATTGAAATTAAAACCGGTTACGGATTATCGACCGAGGCCGAATTAAAAATGCTGCGCGTTATCGAGCGTTTGCGTGCGGCGAGTCCGATTCCGATTAAAGCTACGTATTTGGCGGCGCACGCGGTTCCTACAGCATTTAAAAGCAATCCGGATGCGTATGTCGATTTAATCATCAACGAAACGCTGCCGCAAGTTGCTGCCTTGGAAATTGCGGAGTATATCGATGTTTTTTTGGAAACCAATTATTTCAACAGTGCGCAAACCGAGCGTATTTTGGCCGCTGCGGCGCAATACCAGCTAAAGCCAAAGATTCACGTCAATCAGTTTACAACAATCGGAGGCATTACAACGGCAGTAAAACACGGCGCTTTGAGTGTCGACCATCTCGAAGTTATGGCACCCCAGGATTACGACGCGCTTGCCAACAGTAAAACGGTAGCGGTGGCGCTTCCCTCCTGCTCGTTCTTCATTCAAATTCCGTACACGCCAGCAAAAGAATTGATGCAGCGAAACATTCCGTTGGTTTTGGCAACCGATTTCAATCCTGGGACAAGTCCGAGTTTAAACATGAATTTTGTGGTGGCGTTAGCCTGCATTCAAATGAAGTTAACTGCCGAGCAAGCCCTGAACGCAGCAACACTAAACGCGGCATTTGCACTCGAATTACAGCACGAATTAGGCAGCATAGCCGTAGGAAAACGCGCGCAACTAATTATCACAAAACC
This sequence comes from Flavobacterium sp., assembly GCF_027490375.1. GTDB lineage: Bacteria > Bacteroidota > Bacteroidia > Flavobacteriales > Flavobacteriaceae > Flavobacterium. The sequence goes on along the minus strand of NZ_JAIXYH010000088.1, from coordinate 18,847 downwards.
AATGCGTTCGTACTGGGAAATTCCCTATTATTTCGGAAACAACCCGATCGAGCGCGTAATCAACTAATACGTTTTGTTTTTTTTGGGCGGCCGAGCGGGCTTTCCGTTCCAATCTGTAGCCGCTCCGTAAACTACGCAACTACAGGATTTCCACTGCAATCCCTGCCGCAACAGCAAACCACCTGATGCTGCTTGGTTGGGAAGAACGATACGAAAAGGAAAATGATGGTTTTAACATTCAAATTACTTTCTTTTGATTCGTTTTTAAACCGTCCGTATTCGTAATTACGATTTAAAACACTAAACTTCACCATTCGAAATTTTCTTACATCGTAATTCGGACAAGAAAACTACATTTCAAAAACCTACGATTTTTCATTTATCAAATTTTTGCAACTCCTTTGTTACAAGTTCAACATTTTCTTTATTGCTAATTTTTGATATCAACGAAGTATAATGATTCCCATTTTGGAGATCGGTGATGACAACCGCTTGTAAAAAGTAGTCATCGGTCTTCAACTTATTGAACATTTTCAAAAATAAGTTAAATCGAAATTCCTGATTGCTGAATTTCTCTTTACGGTTGCGTCTGATTTTTACTGGTGAAGTATCACAATAATAGTACAGTATAACATTGTTTAAATTCAAATAATCCAACACGATACGAATAAACTTATTAAGTGTCTTTAACGAATTCGTTTCAATATTTGCCGAAAGTAACGCTATGGAAACATCTACTAGCGGAATTCCAAACTTTACGTCAATACTCTTAAATTCGGTAAAAGTAACTATATACTGGTAACCTTCTTCCGTTTCAAAAGGAACAACTAACTCCGAACTCAACTTAATTTACTGTTTAGTCTTAGGAAAATAAATGTGCTTTTTAGCAATTAGCTTTTCTTTACTTTCTTCTTTTTCAGCACGAAGTTTCTTAAAGAATTTTAGCAACTCTTTAGAAGGATTTTCAATATGTAGTATTTGTGATTTCATATAACAACACTACAAAAGTACTTAATTAGAGCTAAAACACAATACTTCAGAAAATTATCGCTCTTTATTCTATTGTTAAAATTAGAAAATGATTTTCTCTAAGCTTAATTTTTCGGCTACTTAAAGGTCTTTAATGTCTCAAGTTTGTGCACTTTTCTAGACTATTTTTGGTTCAGATTTAAAAATTATACATTATATCTCATATTGCGATATGAGGTTTAGAACACTTGAGAGACTGATTTTCTTGAAGTTTTGTTTAATGAAGACTTCTAAAAAAATTAAGCACCATTAGCGGAAATTGCTACTAAAAATCTCAATTTCGGGTGGTCCTAAAGATATGCTCGTAGAACATCCGTTAACAACTATCGTGGTCTTAGGTGGGTCCCTTAGCGATTGGACGAAAACCCTTGCCGAGTGCAAGGCGTTGCAAAAACCGGTTGAAAACGGCTGATAAGCCCGTTTAAAACCGTGATTTTGCCGACTTGTGCTGGCAAGGTTGTAGGGAAAGCGCGACGGCGCCGGAGGTACGACCCGCCGGAAGGGCCAAATAAGAAAACTCGAAAAACTATCCTACTCGCGCACCAATTCGGCTAATGGTTTCCAATACATAATCGTGCATAACTTCTTTATAATCAAGATGTGTGACCATGCGTAATTTGTTGTTGCCCATACTACTGATGTAGATTTTCCGCTCTTTTAAACGCTGGATCAAAGCCGCTTCGTTTAAACCGGGTTGTAGAGAAAAAATTACAATATTGGTTTCGACAGGCTCAACGCGCGCCACCCACGACATTTGCGACAAAATAGCTCCCAACTCCTTTGCTCTGCGATGATCTTCGGCCAAACGACCTACGTGATTGTCGAGTGCATAAATAGCTGCAGCTGCCAAATATCCCGCCTGACGCATGCCGCCGCCAAGCACTTTTCGGATACGCAACGCCTTGTGAATTAACGCAGCATCGCCTACCAAAGCCGAGCCTATGGGCGCACCCAAACCTTTTGAAAAACAAACGGAAATCGTATCGAAATACGCACCAAAACTCAATGGTTGCTGCTGTTTAGCCACCAAAGCATTCCAGATTCGGGCACCATCGAGGTGAAACTTTAATTGATTTTGCCGGCAAACGTTGGCAATGGCAGCAAGTTCGGCCAACTCGTAGCACGCGCCGCCGCCTTTATTCGTTGTGTTTTCAACGCAAACTAAACTTGTAAGCGGACTATGGTAAAACTCCGGATCGGTTATAGCGGCCTGCACTTGATCGGCTCTAATTTTCCCGCGATCGCCGTCGATTAACGCACAAGAAACCCCGCTGTTAAAAGCTACTCCGCCGGCTTCGTAATTAAAAACGTGCGCATACTTATCGCAAATCAGCTGGTCGCCCGGTTGCGTATGCAATTTAATAGCCGTTTGATTGGCCATAGTACCCGACGGAAAAAACAAGGCAGCTTCTTTACCAAATAAGGCGGCCACTTTTCGCTCCAATTCGTTTACCGTTGGATCTTGTTTGTACACATCGTCGCCCACAGGTGCTTGAAACATCGCACGGAGCATTTCCTGTGTTGGTTTAGTAACCGTATCGCTAATTAAGTTTATTTCCATTTGTAGGCAAAGAAGTCTTACTTTTGAGCACGCAAAATTAGACTTATTTATGACAAATACCGAACAGATTAAGGGTATTGTAGAGCGCCTTGGTGCGCTGAGGAGGTATCTTTGACATAGATGCCAAGCTTATCGAAATAGCCAACGACGAAGAAAAGACTTTGGCACCCGATTTTTGGAATCAACCCAAACAAGCAGAAGCATTTGTTAAAACGCTGCGTTCTAAAAAACAGTGGGTAGACGACTACAAGAAAGCCGAGAATTTAACCGAGGAGTTGCAATTGGCATTGGAATTTTTCCGCGAAGGCGAACTTACCGAAGAAGAACTCGACACGGCGTTTGATGCTGCAAATTCGCACATAGAAGCAATCGAATTCCGCAATATGTTGTCGGACGAAGGCGATGCTATGAGTGCCGTTTTACAAATTACTGCAGGTGCAGGCGGAACGGAATCGTGCGATTGGGCTGCGATGCTGATGCGTATGTACTTGATGTGGGGCGAAAAAAATGGTTACAAAGTAAAAGAACTCAACTTTCAAGCGGGCGAAGTTGCTGGAATTAAAACCGTTACTTTAGAGTTTGAAGGCGATTATTCTTTTGGATATTTGAAAGGCGAAAACGGTGTGCACAGATTGGTACGTATTTCGCCGTTTGATAGCAATGCCAAACGCCATACTTCGTTTGTTTCAGTTTATGTGTATCCGCTGGCAGATGATACGATAGAAATCGAGATTTCACCCGCCGATTTTAGCTGGGAAACCATGCGTTCGAGCGGTGCGGGCGGTCAAAACGTAAACAAAGTTGAAACTGCCGTGCGATTGCGCCACCATCCTACGGGTATCATCATTGAGAATTCGGAAACGCGTTCGCAGCTCGACAATAAAACCAAAGCTATGCAATTGCTAAAATCGCAGTTGTACGAAATTGAGTTAAAGAAAAAGCAGGCTTTACGCGATGAAATTGAAGCCAAAAAGATGAAAATTGAATGGGGTTCGCAGATCCGAAATTACGTCATGCATCCGTATAAACTAGTTAAGGACGTGCGAACACAATTTGAAACATCGGACGTTGACGGCGTTATGAACGGTGAAATTGATGCGTTTCTGAAAGCGTATCTGATGCTCATGGGTCAGAAAGAAGAAGAAGCGTAAAAAACGTTTAGGTTTATCATAAAAAAAGCTGTATTTAAACAAGTACAGCATTTTTCTTTGCGAACGTTTTACTCGTAGAGTTTATTGTGTTTTTCCCAATCTTCTCGAGAAAGTCGAAATTCCAGATTAACGGGATTATTGCTCGTTGATTCGAATTCGGATTCGCCAAACAATTTCGCTCCTAATTTGAGTACTGCTTTTTGTGAACGGAAATTGTATTTGCCGACATGAAAAATTATGTGTTCGATGTCTAACGAAAAAGCATGATTAATCATGAGTTGTTTTACAGCTCGATTGTATATACCGCCCCAATATTCCACTGCTAAAAAAGTATAACCGATAGCGATACTTTTGAAGAATTGGTTGTGCTGATAGAAGCGAGATGAACCAATAATTTTCGAAGTTACGCGATCGCGAATTACGTAAGCGGCGGCAGCGTTTTGAGCGCTTTGAAAGTACTTTTTAAACACTTCAAGTTCATGTCTGTTTTTCTCAGGATGCTGCTCCCAAATACGGTAATCAGAAGCAACGGCGTAAAGTTCATCGAAATGTTCAGGCACGAGTAACTCCAGACGAACTAAATCATTTTTAAGGTCGTTTGATCTAAAGGGCATAAATTATTTTGTAAAAAGGCCTAGGGTACCTCCTACCCAATCTTTGTCTTTGTTAAACTTCACTCCAATCATTTCTCCTCTACTTAGTCGAACCAAATTGCAAAGCAGTGTAGGTCGGTCTGCTCCGTTTGGCCACAAACAAAGTACTCTAATTTCAGCTTTTACCAAGCCGTCGGGCGACTGCACTACTGGTTTGTAATGCACTTTTTTCTGCAAAATATATAAATCTTTATCGACAACTGCGTCGATATCTGCTTTCGTTACGTGAAAAACAACTCCAGAGCCACTAAACGAGAAAAGTGGTTTTAGTACGTAGTTTTCTAAATCGGCTGGTATTTCTTCAATCTCGCTTAGTAATTGTGTTTCAATAAAATACGTTCCTTTTAGATACGGCAATATGAACTTGCTAATTCGAAAGAACCAATTTGGATGTCCGGCCCATTCCACAGCTAAATCTTCTGTAAATGAAAAGTTTAGTTTTAAATCGGTACGAACGTCGAGCTCGTCAAAAATTACGCGATTGTAGATTCGCTTTATCGGTTTTAAATCGCCGTTTTCATTGTAATACAGCTGATTTCCTTGCTTGATAACCTCAGTCACACAAAGAATCTTTATACCGAATTGCCGCGCACAATAGTAGAAATCGATTTTGGTATTTTGCTTTTCTGGTTCGATTTCTAAAAGCATTACTTCTTCGGGAGCGTGATTCCCTAGAATAACCTTTCCTAAAATTTCGTAGTACTCTTCGTTACTAATGTTATTAAAAAACGGTGTTAGTTCCGATAAAAACGGATATACGCTTTTGAATTTTTCGAAGATTTCGATTTGGAAATTAAAAAGCGACGGAAATCCTTGCACTTCAATTAGTTTCGGAACTACAGCTCCGTTTTCTTCACAAATTCCAAAATCAATTGCTAAAAACTCGGTGTGCTCAGTTTCGTTTGGCACTTCTTTGTTGAGTTCTAGCGCACGCTGCGTTTGCGCTTTGAAATCCGGATTTTTTATAAAGTCGATGACTTGTTCGCAAGCATCAATCAGTTGCTTTTTCAGAGATTCGTCGACGAACAACGGAGTTTCCGCCATCCGAAACGTAGGCATATAGTCGAAATCGGCGGCTACAGCTTGTTTGAAAGCGTCGTACTTTTCGGTTGAAAAAGCCTCGTTAAAGCGTTTTCTGTAGTCTGTAATCATGGTGCTTACTAATTAGATTGTATTTTTTTGTGTGTAAGCAAGTGATTGATAGCTGTTCGAAGAAAGTTTGGGATAAAGGTTTCGTTGGTGCGATATACCTTTTCGTCGTCAAGCAAATCTTCTAACATATTTCTGAATTTTCTTCTGCCTTTCATGGCTTTAATGCGCTCGCGTTTTTTCTCGTCGCGCAAATTAGCAATGAAGCTAATTGGGTCGGCTTCGGGATGAAACTGCGTTCCAATGGCGTATTCTGAGAATCGAACGGCCATAATTGCGCGTTCGTACTGCACGTGATCGCGAATTTTTTCAAGCGACAAGATTTGTGCACCATGTTTTTTGAAGACGCTCAATTTTGGTTGAACCACCTGATAATCGCGTGAATCTACCGCATAATACGGGTCGTCTAATCCTTCAAAGATCGGATCATTAAATCCCTCTTTGGTTTTGTGAACGGTCATTACGCCAAAAGAGGTGTCGTTTCGTTTCGTTATTTCCGCAAGTCCGAAGTGTTTGCAAGCCATTTGGAAGGAATGACATATAAAGAGGATGTGCTTTTTTACTGGTTTTTCCTTATTCCAAAGCATGAGTTCATCAATAAAATTGAAGTACTTCGCATCCCAAACGCCGTCGCCTTCTAAAGGATTTCCCGGACCGCCGGTCGAAATATAAATATCGTATTCGGCTAAAGCGGGAAATTCTGCTTTTCCTCGAACATTAAAAACCTTAAAGCTTACTAACTGATTGAATCGGTTTATGATATCTATGATGCAGCGCATGCCTTGATTTGGCTCGCCGTCGTACATATCGAGTATGGCAATTTTAATTTCTTGATTCATTTGTGTTGTGTCAGATTGCAAATATAAGGCAGGAAATTGTTAAAGTCCTTTCGTAAATTCGGCAGTTATGAAATCTACTACTTTCGTTAAATCTTGTGTTTGATTAAAAACAGCCAATTGCTTGTCGGCACCTGTACCTTCAGCCATCATGCGGTGAACGTACTCGATTTGTTTTCTGCTGCCAAGCTCATCGACAACATCTTCAACAAAATCAAGCAGTTCTAAAATCAATGATTTGGTTTCAACTTCCTGTTTCAAACCAAAATCGATCATGCAGTTTTCGATTCCATAACGCGCAGCGCGGAATTTATTCTCTTTTATAAGTGCCAATCGATAAATATTGAAACTGGTGTTTTGAACGGTTAATTTGTACAACTTCGCGACTATCGCCTGTATGATTGCCACCAAACACATGGTTTCATCGACTGTTAGCGACATATCGCAGATTCGAAATTCGATCGTGTTGTAAAACGGATGTAACCGCAAATCCCACCAAATCTTCTTGGGATTATCGATACAATTCGTCTTCACTAAAGTGTCGAGGTAATTGTCGTAAGCGGAAACCGAATCGAAATATTCGGGTAAGCCCGTTCTAGGAAACTTATCAAAAACTTTGGTTCTAAACGATTTATATCCGGTTTGTCGACCTTCCCAAAACGGCGAGTTTGTCGAAAGTGCAAAAATGTGCGGCAAGAAATAGCAGGCTTGATTCATAAGCTGCATACCAATTTCCCGATTTTCAATACCGACGTGACAATGCATGCCAAAAATCAGATTGGAGCGCGCGGCGTCTTGCAATTCGTTTACAATGTTGTGATAGCGCGGATCGTCTGTAATTGGTTGATCTTGCCAGCGCGAAAACGGATGTGTTCCCGCACCACCGACAACCAAATTTTGTTTATCGGCTAATTCGACAATTTTAGAACGAAGAAACTTAATTTCCGATTCGGCTTCGGCAACGTTATTACAAATGTTGGTTCCAACTTCTACAACGCTTTGATGCATCTCGGCTTTTACCTGCTCGTTGAGAATAATCTTGGCGCCGTCGACAATTTTCGACAAGTGCGAACGTAAATCCCGTGTTTGCGGATCGATGATCTGGTATTCCTCTTCTACTCCTAAAGTAAAAGTGGGTAGCTTGGTTTTCATGTGTTTTTGGATCTGACGTTAAACATCATTTAGAGCGGAAGTGCGGCCGATTGCTTGATAAAGTCGCCCCAACGCAAATTCATTTGACCCGATTTGTGTTTTTTAGCAAATCCGATGGCCATTTTGGCGGCTTCTTCTACAACCCAATCAAAATTCTCTCTTCCTACCGAAGTTAATTCGGCATCTGGTGCTGGATTACCAAAGTCGATTGCGTACGGAATTCCATCGCGTACAGCAAACTCTACCGTATTGAAATCGTATCCCAAGCCGTTGCATAAACGCAAAGTGTAGTCTTTAATCGTAGCTAACAATTTCTTGTCGGTTACCGGATTATCAACCACATAGCGCAAATGATGCGGGTTCCTTGGTTCGTATGGCATGATACGTACCGCTTTTCTGCCTAAGCAATACACGCGGAAATACGAATCGAAAACAATTTCTTCTTGCAAAAGCATTACTAATTGTCCGGTTTCGCGGTGTTTTTGCCAGAATTCATCGCGATTTTCAAGACGATATACATTTTTCCATCCGCCGCCGGCATACGGTTTCATATACGCTGGAAAGCCTACATAATCGAACATGCCTTCCCAATCGAGTGGATATGCGAGGTTTCGGAACGACTTAGCCGTAGTGTCGGTTGGATGTTCTGCCGAAGGTAAAATTACGGTTTTAGGAAGCGGAACTCCCAAGGTATCAGCCAAACAGTTGTTGAAAAACTTATCGTCGGCACTCCACCAAAACGGATTGTTTATAACGTTCGTGCCGGTTAAAGCCGCGTTTTTAAGGAATGCGCGATAAAAAGGAACGTCTTGCGAGATACGATCGATGATTACAGCGTATTCGTGCGGACGATTTTGGATAACTTTATCGATGCTTACCGCTTCGGCGATGATGCCTTTTTCATTTTTTTCGTTTACACGTTCGATAAAAGCGGCTGGAAAAGTGTCTTCCATGCCAAATAGAATACCAATCTTTTTCATATTGAGTGTTTTGTTAGTTTAGAAGAATTTAATTCGTGATAAGTAGTGTGGAAACATTTCGCGCCAAACGGGCCAATCGTGTTCGCGATCTTGGCGGATATCCAACCAATGATCGACTGATTTACCGGCAAGTACGCGACTTAATTTGAGGTTTGCATCGAAACAAATATCCCAATTACTGGTTCCTAAGATGATGTCCATATTCCATAGTTCGTGATCGTTTAAACCGTGGAGGTAATCTTCTGGACTGTTGTAGAACACATCGTCGTTATGAAAACCATTCATGAAGCTTTTGATGCTGAATGCGCCACTCATAGAAAACATGTGGCTGACGTAACCCGGATGGCGAAATGCGAAGTTGGCTGCATGATAACCGCCGAAGCTACAGCCGGCGACAGCTACTTTATGCGAGTACGTATTATGACGTACGCGTTCTACGATTTCGTGGCAAATCATTTTGTCGTACCAAACATGATTTTGAATGCGGTGTGCCGGATGAATGTTTTTGTTGTAAAAACTGTCTTTGTCGATACTATCGGGACAAAAAATTTGGACTAATCCCTGTTCGAGATACCATTGTGCCGAACCGATTAAACCTTGGTCGCGGTTTTCGTGGAAACTTCCCATCGAAGTTGGAAACAAAATAACTGGATAACCCGCGTGGCCAAAAACCAGCATTTCGATTTCGCGACTTAAATTGGGAGAATACCACTTAAAATATTCTTCTTTCATAGTTTGTGATTCGTTCTAGACAAGTTTAATCAATTCAATCGAAAAAAAGCGCACAACGGCTTATTATTATCAGATTATCTATAAAAAGCCTAGCAAATTCGAAATATATTAAGGAAGTCAATAAAAAATATGCAACTGCCAAAAGATATGCAGTTGCGTCGCCTTTCGATTGCTTGAAAACGCTGCGCTTCACATGGAAATTTTACTCTAAAACGCGGTTTGCAGGTCGAAAAGCTGCACTTGATTCTTTAAACGTTCGATCAGCATCCCCATCATTCTTTTGTTAAGTGCGGACGAATTTTTGATGTACGTCTCAAATTCTGCTTCGGTAAAAAGAGCAATGACCATTCCTTTTAACGCATTTCTGAATTTGATATCGCGTTGAATGCTGTGTTCTATAAATTGTAGTTTCTTTTCAACTGAAAGTTGCGCAAAATCGACCTTACTCTTACTGATGTAGTTTTTGAAAACAGCTATAAATAGATTGTTTTGCAATTTGAGGATAGGTCGTAAGGTGGCGTTTTGAAAAATCTCGTCGGCCGACGAATTAGGCTGGATACTTCCGAGCGTCGGACCGCGGAAATCGGTTAGAAATTGATCCCTGGCTTCCATCTTTTTCTTTTAAAATTACGAAAGAAGCCGTTGCACATTTCACTGCTGTTCAGATGTTTTAAACATCTTATTAACCAATTAACGAACGATGAGCTTTACCAAAGATGCTCCTTTGACGTGTTGCACAGATTTTGTATTTTTAGGAATAGAAACTGATTTTTCCTTCGTTTCAACTTCTAGTAGTACTAATACATTGTCTACGAGCACCGGAACGCGAAGCACAAAATCGGCAGGAACATTTAGCCAGCGGTATTTGAGCTTTGATTTTTCGATTTTAACTTCCAATTTCGGAATTTCGGTAGTTCGTAGATAAAAATCGAACACTGGTTTAAGATTTGAAGCAGTTTCTCGGCTCCAGAAGTCTTCAATTTCAGCAGAAGTTACGATTTGCTTTTGGTACGTGAGACACATTTTTTTTAGTGCTTCCTTGAACTTTGCATCATCGTTCATGTGATTTCGAATCGTTTGAATGATGTTCGCACCTTTAAAATACATATCGCCCGAACCTTCTTCATTAATGCCGTAACGACCAATAATTGGAATATCGTTTCCTATGAGATCTTTAATTCCGTCTAAATATTGATAGGCTGCATCTTTTCCTTCGGCACACTCCAAATAAACAATTTCGCTATAAGTTGTAAAACCTTCGTGCACCCACATATCGGCAATGTCTTTTGTGGTGATGCTGTTTCCAAACCACTCGTGTCCAGCTTCATGTACCAAAATAAAATCAAACAACATACCGGCACCTGATCGCGACAAATCGTTACCCGCATATCCTTTTGAATAGCGATTTCCGTAAGCAACAGCACTCTGATGTTCCATACCTAAATAAGGAGCTTCGACCAGTTTGAATCCGTCTTTACTAAACGGATATTCGCCAAAAGCCGCATTAAAACAATCGAGCATTTTAATAGTTTCGTCTTTAAATTGCGGGAATTTCGAAGCGTTCTCTTCCAACATCCAAAAATCTAAATCCAATCCTTTGTGCACTTCTTGAAAGCGCTGAAATTTCCCCAAATAAAACGTAATGTTATAAGCATTTATTGGTTCGGTAACACGCCAATGCCAAATGGTGTGCCCGTTTTTAAGCTGACTATTGGAAATCAACCGGCCATTTGATACCAAAGGTAGATTTTCGGAAGTCGACATTTGGAAATCGACACCAAAATCAGGTTCGTCGGACTGAGAGTCTTTGCACGGAAACCACGCACTGGCTCCCAAACCTTGCACGGCAACGCCTACAAAAGGGTCTCCGGACTTACTTTTTCTAAATACCAAACCACCATCCCAAGGCGCATTTCTGGCAACAATCGGATTTCCGTGATAATACACCTCAATTTCGCGCTCTTCAACCACAGTCGAAATAGGAATCGCAACAAATACAGCGCCTTCGATACGTTTATAAGTACATTTTTGTTTATTGAGAATGATGGAATCTAGGACAAGATTTTCAGCTAAATCAATTTGAATTTCACGAGTTTGCGCTTGTACTTTCGCTCGAATGGTATTGAAACCCGAAACCGACTTGCTAGGAACATCCAAGTGAATATTTAAGTCGTAATGCAGTACATCGTAGTTTATACGTTCGGGGCGCAAACCGCCTTTCAGCGAATCTTTTTTCGTTTGTGAAAAACTAGATAAAACGCTTGCAAGCAGCGCAAAAATTAATAATCTCATTTGTTCAATTTAATCAATTCTAAGGCTTTTTCCATTTCAACATCGCGTTTAGCTATCAAATCATCGACTGTAATTTTAGTCTCATAATCAGGGAAAATTCCGCGTCCTTCCTCAGCTGTTTTGCAGGTTGGGACGATCTTCATCAAACCTAAACGCAAATAAATTTCTGAATTTTTAAGACGCACAAGTGGCATTCTGCCCGCTACGGTTCCGTTGTAGGCACCTCCTGTTTCCTGACCAATAAAAACGGCTCGTTTACTACCTTTTAAATTAGATGATATAATGCAGGAAGCAGAAAAACTACCTCCGTTTATCAATACATAAACCGTTCCATCAAAAGCCGTTGCTCTTGGTTTTCTTTTCTTGTGCTCCGGACCTCGATAGTAATATTTTCCATCGGAACCTTTTCGTACTTTGAAGAAGTTATACGTATAGTAAAACGGTGCTCCGATTAAAGCAAGCGTTTTCCGAAGCAGATTCCCTCCTTTAAAATAATCGGCTTTGAAAAGCGAAGTTTTTCCAGCAACTTCCGTTCGATCGCAAAAAACGTATGGTTCTTTTGAAAGATACGAATACAGATAGCCAATTTCTGAAAGTCGGCCGCCGGGATTGTCTCGCAAATCGATGATCAGATTCTTTATTTTTTTCTGTTTTAAAGCAATAAAGGCGTCTTTGTAAAAATCCTCGTACTTCCCAATCGAAAAGCCTCGAATTTTCATCACGGCCGTAGTCGAATCGGTTGTTACGATTGAAAAAGAACGGTTGTAGGTTTCCGTGACCGGATTGTACCCGTAATACCTATTTTTTCGGTGTTTTTCTTTGAGTTCTTTCTTACGCTCCTTATTCGAAATTTTAGTTTCAGTTGTTTTCTCTTCTTTTGCTGCTTTAGCTTCGCGAATGAGAACTTTTTGGAATACGCTGTCGCGGAAGCTTAAAGTATAAGTAACGCTGTCTTGTAAACCGTGTTCCACAGTGTAGTACGTGGAAAATAGATTCCCAAACCGCTCATCGATAAATGTTCTATTGTAACCATCGGAAGTGTACAAACGCGAATATTTCGCATATAAATCAGTAACACTTTCCTTATTGATAGCCAAAACGCGCGTTCCGATTGCTATTGTCGAGTCTTTAGAGGCGTTTTTTGTGACGAATAATTTCCCGTCCAGCCATTGAAATTCCAATTGAGAAAACGGCCCTTTTCCTTTTGAATTGAGAATCTTGGTTTCGACTTTTGAAAGTCTTTTTCTAGGAGGCACCACCGACAAATGTCCTTGCCGAATTGAATTTACTACAGGCGCTAGCTGCGTGTAAAACTCGTACGGTTTCATGGGTTTAGAAAGCGTATTGGTAAAGCTGTCTATTTTGAATTTAAAATCGCTTTCGCTGATGTACCAATCTAAATCAGCTTGATACTTTTTTAAATTTCTATAGGCTTTTTTAACATCGGCTTTCAGTTCGTTTGGCTGAATATCAGTACTTATTTTGGCGTTGTATTGTTGCGTACTTCCACAACTAGCTAGCAGTACTGCCGCAGCAAATAAAATTCGCTTCATAAACTCTCTTAGGTTTGAATAACACCCAGATTAAACTTTTTCTCGATCGGTGCGTTGTTTGCTGCTTCGATTCCCATCGAAATCCAAGTTCGTGTGTCGAGCGGATCTATAATTGCATCGGTCCACAAACGTGCAGCAGCGTAGTATGGCGAAACTTGCTTGTCGTATTTCGATTTTATCTTTTCAAACAAAGCTTGTTCTTTTTCGGCATCAACAATTTCACCTTTCGCTTTAAGCGCAGCCGCTTCAATTTGCATCAGCACTTTTGCAGCTTGTGTTCCGCCCATTACCGCTAATTCGGCACTTGGCCAAGCAAAGATTAATCGCGGATCATACGCTTTTCCGCACATAGCATAATTTCCGGCGCCGTAACTATTTCCAACGATTACCGTAAATTTAGGAACCACCGAGTTCGAAACGGCATTTACCATTTTTGCTCCATCTTTGATGATTCCGCCGTGTTCCGATTTGCTTCCTACCATAAAACCCGTCACATCTTGAACAAAAACCAACGGAATTTTCTTTTGATTGCAATTAGCGATAAAACGTGTTGCCTTATCTGCCGAATCGGAATAAATGACGCCTCCAAACTGCATTTCGCCTTTTTTAGACTTAACGACTTTGCGTTGGTTGGCAACAATTCCAACAGCCCAACCGTCGATACGAGCGTAAGCTGTGATGATCGATTGTCCGTAACCTTCTTTATAGTAATCCAATTCCGAATTGTCAACCAACCGTTCTAATATACTCACCATATCGTACTGATCGGATCTGGATTTGGGAAGAATTCCGTAAATCTCTTTTGGATCGGCTTTTGGTGGTGCACTTTTCTCGCGGTTAAATCCGGCTTTTTCGAAATCGCCGATTTTGGAAACGATTCGTTTGATTCGATTTAAGGCATCGTGATCGCCTTTCGCCTTGAAATCCGTTACGCCCGAAATTTCACAATGTGTTGTCGCACCACCAAGCGTTTCATTATCGATTTTTTCACCAATAGCTGCTTTTACTAGGTAACTTCCAGCAAGAAAAATACTGCCGGTTTTATCAACAATTAAAGCTTCGTCCGACATAATCGGCAAGTACGCGCCTCCAGCTACGCAACTTCCCATAACAGCGGCAATTTGCGTGATTCCCATGCTACTCATAATCGCATTATTCCTGAAAATGCGTCCGAAATGTTCTTTATCTGGGAAAATTTCATCTTGTAAAGGCAAGTAAACACCGGCAGAATCGACCAAATAAATGATCGGAAGTCGATTTTCCATCGCAATTTCTTGTGCGCGTAGGTTCTTTTTGCCGGTAATCGGAAACCAAGCACCCGCTTTTACGGTGGCGTCGTTCGCAACAACTATGCACAGTTTTCCGGATACATAGCCGATTTTAATTACAACGCCTCCGCTCGGGCAACCTCCATGTTCTTCGTACATTTCATCGCCAACAAAAGCACCAATTTCAATGCTGTTTGTTTTATCATCTAACAGATAATCAATGCGTTCACGAGCAGTTAATTTTCCTTCGCCGTGTAATTTTTCAATGCGTTTTTGGCCGCCGCCGAGCTTAACTTTTGCGTACTTTTGTTTGAGTTCGGAAAGTAAAAGTCTGTTGTAATCTTCGTTTTTATTGAAGGTCAAATCCATACGTTAACTGCTAGTTTAGTGTTCGCTAATTTATGTAATTCGGGAATGTTTCTGGAAGATTTTTGAATTAGACGTTCAAGTAATCTAAAGTTAATAGATTAGTTAACGTTAACTTAACATGGTAGCGATACTTTTGCAGCCGTAAAACATGCCTTATCATGACCGTAAACAATTTCTTTCAATTTTTAGTTCCTAAGGACAAGAAGTTTTTCCCGCTTTTTGAGCAAGCAACCGCAAATCTGATTCTAATGGCTTCGGCCTTGCATGAAGTGGTTAACCTCCCTCCTTCTGAACGCGTTACTGTTTATCAAAAAATTGAGGAGTTCGAACAAGTAGCAGAAGACATTACACGACAAGTAAACCTTGAGTTAAGTCGCAATTTTATCACTCCGTTTGATCGTGAAGATATTTATGCTCTGATTACTGCCATAGACAACATCACTGGAAATTTGTACGGCGCAGCGAGCAGAATGCGTTTGTATCACGTAGATAAAATCACAAAATCGATTCGTAAATTAACTGAAATCAATCTAGAAGCTTGTCAAAGTATCGATTATGCGGTTCAAGAATTGCGCGATTTAAAGAAAATCAAACGCATTACTGATGCTTGTTTGAAAATTCAAAAACTAGAAAATAAGTCGGATGCCGTTTACGATAAAGCTGTTGCTGATTTATTTGAGAATGAAAACGACGCGAAGAACATCATTAAATACAAAGAAGTTCTTTCGGTTTTGGAATCGGCTGCTGATAAGTGTAAGAGTGTCGCCAGCGTTCTAGAAGGTATTGCCGTTAAACATTCGTAATTAAAGCGCGATGACATTACTCATTATTATTATCGCATTAGCGCTGGTTTTTGATTACATCAATGGCTTTCACGATGCGGCAAATTCGATTGCAACTGTTGTAGCAACTAAAGTACTTTCACCTTTTCAAGCCGTGCTTTGGGCTGCGTTCTTCAACTTTTTAGCCTACTGGGTTTTTGGCTTTGGCGTTGCAGATACGGTTGCTAAAACTGCACACACAATGGAAATCGACTTAGTGGTTATCCTTGCGGGTGTAATTGCAGCGATTATCTGGAACTTATTTACGTGGTGGCAAGGAATTCCCTCCAGTTCATCGCATACGTTAATTGGTGGTTTCGCGGGATCGGCGATTGCTCATGCAGGATTCGATGTCGTAAACTGGTATATTCCCGCTAAAGATGGTGGTCTACCTTCAGGCGTAGCAATCGTTATCGCTTTCATCGTTCTAGCGCCTTTTGTGGGTGCTTTGGCTTCATATTTAATCAGCGTTTGGTTGCTTCATGCCTCTCGAAAATCGATTTGGCCCAAACTGTTTACAGCCGGTATTATCATTCTAACCGTTTGGTTCATTTCCACACAATTACATTATTACGAAAAGATAAAAGAACCGCGATTTGAATCGGAGTTTTGGAGTGTTGTTTTCGAATCTCACAACATCAAATGGTTCCTTATTGGGTTTATAATTCTTACGCTAGCCATCTTCGCTTTGGTTTTTAGTTCGTTGAGCAATTCAAGAGCTGAAGTAATTTTGAAGCGTACGCAACTTATATCTTCCGCGGCATTTAGTTTAGGCCATGGTGGAAACGACTCCCAAAAAGTAATGGGTATCATTGCGGCTGCGGTTGCCGTGTACATCAATACAAGTGGCAGTGCACAAGCGGCTATGCCGGAATGGCTTGATGTAGTGTTACCAAAAGACGATACACCCGGAAAAATGCCGGAATGGATTCCGCTTGCTTGTTACAGTGCGATTGCGCTGGGTACACTTAGCGGCGGTTGGAAAATTGTAAAAACCATGGGGTCGAAAATCACGAAAGTAACCGCCTTTGAAGGAGTTGCTGCTGAATCGGCCGGTGCATTAACGCTTTACTTTACGGAACATTTAAAGATCCCTGTTTCAACAACACATACGATAACCGGATCGATTATTGGTGTTGGTCTAACGAAACGTATTTCGGCAGTACGCTGGGGTGTCACCGTGAGTTTAGTCTGGGCGTGGGTCTTAACCATTCCGATTTCGGCGATTTTAGCTGCTTTGATCTACTGGATCTTAAAAATATTTATCTAGAACTTTTTTAGTGATATCAACATTAAAGAATTCGCTCCCTGTGGGCGAATTTTTTGTTTTTAGTACGTTAAAAAAAAGTAGCCGCGAGACTCGGATTTTTAACAGATTTCAACGATTTTTGTTACTGTCTGGTTACATTCGCTTATGCAAACAACTCAGGAACTCGCAGCAAATTATTTTCATGCGTGGTTGCGGCAAGATGCAGCAGCTGCGTATTCTTTTTTGCACACCGATTTCAAGTACTGGGAAATTATTGCTGGTGAAATGAATCGTTCGGATTTTTTCAGATTTCTAAATACGTGGTTTAACAAGCCAACAGAAATGTTTTTTACGTACGATTTTCTAGATGCCGGCATCGATTATGCCGTGGTGCGCTATTACTCGTATTTCAATTATCCAGGCAACGGTTTTCGCATAAAATTAGAGGTAATTTCCGAGCTATTCTTCCACAAAGACAAAATCATCAGTCAGAACGATTCGATTGATCTGTACCAATTCTCACGTCAAGCCTACGGAATATTTGGGCTCATTTTCGGTCACAGTTTGTTCATGCATAAAATGTTAGCACGACAAATGCGGTATCCCGTTTGGTTGGCCAATCCAAAAATGGATGCTGAAAATCCGTTATCTAAAAAGCTGTTTTTTCGAAGTTCCGAAGTACGTCGGATAACTCCCACGAAAAAGTAGATCGGAAGTTTAGAAAACCCGATTTTACCTCCAAAGGCGAATCGAAATTATTGTCATACAACGCTCCTGTTCCTAAACCTTGTGGGATTATATTCTTATGAATAGCAGTAAATTGCGCTATCGCATTTAAACCAATGCTACTTTCTAAAGCCGAAGTAATCCACCAACCTATTTGTCTGTTTTCACACGCTAAAATCCATTGCTGGGTGGCTTCCCAACCACCTAAAAAGCTGGGTTTAAAAATGGCGTACTGCGGCGCAATAAAGTCGAGAACTTCGTTGGTGTTTTGCAAACCAATCAACTCTTCATCAAGTGCAATCGGGAGAATATTTTTGCTACACAGTTTTCGCATTTCCTCCCACTGCCCTGCTTTTATAGGTTGTTCAATGCTGTGGATATCAAACTTAGCGAGTTCGTTTAATTTAAATGTCGCTTCTTCCTTGCTGAAGGCGCCGTTGGCATCTACGCGGATTTCGAGCGTGTCTTTCGAAAACGCAGCGCGAATTTCTTTGAGGATAGCTAGTTCACTGTCGAAATCCAAGGCTCCCACTTTTAATTTCAAACAACTAAAGCCGGCGTTTAGTTTTGCTGCCACTTCAGCTTTCATTTGGTCGGCACTACCCATCCAAATCAAACCATTTATCGGAATCCCAGCCGTTCCTCTTGAGAAATCGTTGTCGAAAAGCAAAAAAGGATTCTCGGCTTTAAGTGATTTTCCGGCGATTTCAAATCCGAAATTTATCGACGGCCAATCATTCAAATCTAAATCCGAAATAGCTGTACCTGAGTTCACTAAATCGCAAAATTCGTTGAGTTTCGAAACGTAATTTGGTCGATCGTCGTAACTCAATCCACGTAGCAGTCCGCACTCGCCTATTCCGGATTTCTCGCCATCTGACAGCAAGATAAAATGCGATTCTTTCTGCAGCAATACACCACGCGATGTACCTGCGGGTTTTATAAAATTCAAAAAATACGAATAAGCTCGAGCAGTGACGGCCATAACAAGTATATACGCACAAAAATACGTATTGCTTACCGAAGTTAAAGCGGTAATATCAGTTCACTTCGATTATTGACGGTGGAATTGATTACATAACGTGACTTCGAGAGAAAAATTGAAGTTAGAAATCATTTACAATAGTTGGTTAATACCAAGTGAATCTTTAAAGTAGGCTAAAGAAAAATTCGTTAAGGTGTTCAAGTACGGTTTCAGATGCGTTTAATTTGGGCAGCATTTCCGGCTTTCGGCTGTATCTTTTTATTCCGCGTTGCTCCATTAAAAGGATGCCGCCTCTATCCGGGCTGCGGAAATCGTTACCTTCAACTGCACCACCGATTTTG
>NZ_JAIXYH010000093.1 GCF_027490375.1 Flavobacterium sp. | reverse complement strand
TACGCACGTGACTTACGCGCTTGTGGCGAAGCATTTACATCGATTACTGTAATCGATTATCCGAAATTCTTCACACCAAACGGCGACGGTTACAACGATACGTGGAATATTTCGACTTTGCAAAATCAGTTTGCTGCACGAATATTCATCTTCGACCGCGAAGGAAAACTGATGAAACAGATTGCAACGACGGGTCAAGGTTGGGACGGCACCTTTAATGGAGCTCCAGTTCCGGCCGACGATTACTGGTTCACAATTCAGTATTCTGAAGGAGGCGTAAACAAAGAATTTAAGGCACACTTTGCTTTAAAACGATAAGAATTATTTACCAACCAAAACTAAAAATCCATGGTTTTGCCATGGATTTTTTTTGTGCTAATTGTTTGAACATCGTAAAAACAGTATTTTTGGCAAAATTGTCTATGGAATATACATACTTGCTTTTTTCCTTTGCCTTTTTAATCGTGTGGATTTTTGTTTTCACTTCGCTATCCGATTTAAAAAAGAGCATGCTTAAAGTTAGTTTCCTTGGAGCACTATCAGGAATACCAGCGCAAAATTGGTACCTGTCCGATTATTGGAACCCGCCAACCATTCTTGGTCAAGGGCACATTTCTGTTGAAGATATCCTTTCGGGCTTCGGAATAATCGGTTGTACGGTTTTCTTGTTTAACGCCGTGTTTAAAACCAAAGAAGTCCCAAGCTTTCAGCCACAAAATAAGCTGTTGACATATCTTTTTGCGCTCGGGATAGCAGGCGTAATTCTCGCGCTATATGTTGGGATAAATACCATGATAGCCACCTCCTCTTTATTCTTGATTATAGCAATATTTATGCTTTGGAAAAGACCCGATTTACTAAACCGAGCAATTATATCCGCACTATTTTCTTTCACTTTAGCGTTCGTAATTTACTTCACAGTTTTTACTGTAATAATGCCCGGTTTCTGGGAAAGCGTTTGGAAAGTTGAATCCGGATTATTGCGAACTTTTTTGGTGGGTGAAGTTCCCTTAATCGAAGCTTTTTGGTTTATCAGTTGGGGTGCTTTTTCGGGAATTGTCTATAATTTCTATAAAGGAACCGTCTCCGTTCCCAGTCGATTTGTGAAACTCGTAACACAAAAAACAGTTTCTACGACTTAGTTGAAAAACTAGCCTTTATACACTTCAAAACGCTAGGTTTCTTACCTTAGCACTATGATTCAACGAAACAGATTTTCTTTTCCAACAATCGACATTAATGTGTTTGAAAACAAGCTTCGCGAGTATGCTCTCACGCAAGAGTACGCCGTACACTTAAATTCTAACGCAAAACAAAATAGTTGCACGTATTCGAAAATATATGCATTTGGTTCAAGGAATGCCTCTGAGTGCCATCGTGCCAATGATTTAAATCAAGCAGTACGCCTTGTGTCAGTTTCCGATTGGAAGTTCCTTGCCATTGCATACGATTTTAAAAACTTGTACCATCAGAATCATTCATCCATTCCTGCAACTATAGCTTTTCCTAAACTTGCTGTTTTTGTGCCCGAATTTGTTTTTATTGTGGAAGATGAAATTGTTTTGGAAACTTTTTTAGATTTCGCTGCCGCAGAAGAATTAGTACATCGAATTGCCAATGTTCAAGAAACAGAACAGTACAAGAATTTAGTTGCAAGCGAGGTTATACCAAAGCTGAGTAAAGCCGATTATCTTGCACGCACAACTAAGATTTTGGAACATATTCAGGCAGGCGATTTCTACGAAATAAATTTCTGCTTTCCGTTTCAAACAAAAATTATTAACCCAAATATAAACGCGCTGTATTCGGCGCTTAATGCAAAATCAGAAGCACCTTTTTCAGGCTTTTTTAAGTGGCATGAAAACGCAGTGATATCGTCATCTCCCGAGCGTTTTCTGCGAAAGCAAGGCGAAAAACTTAGCTCGCAACCCATCAAAGGAACCGCCAGAAGAAGCAGCGAACCGGAAATCGACGAGCAACTTAAAGCAGCACTGAAAAGCAACGCAAAAGAACGCGCCGAAAATGTGATGATAGTCGACTTAGTCCGAAACGATCTTTCTAAAGTCGCAACCAAGAATTCCGTTCGAGTAGAGGAATTATGTGAAATTTACAGTTTCAAACAAGTGCACCAGATGATTTCAACGATTTCCTGTGAGCTTCGCGCAGAAACGAGCTTTTTTGATATTCTGGAAGCTACTTTTCCCATGGGAAGCATGACTGGCGCACCTAAAGTTGAGGCTATGAAATGGATTGATGTCTATGAACCCAGCGCGCGTGGTATGTACAGCGGAAGTTTCGGTTACATAGCACCAAACGGCGATTTCGACTTGAATGTCATCATTCGATCGATTCTTTGCGATACGAAATCGGGCGAAACAACGTTCTCCGTTGGAAGCGCGATTACTACAAACGCAGATCCAGCCGAAGAGTATCACGAATGTT
The DNA here is from genome assembly GCF_027490375.1 of Flavobacterium sp. Taxonomy (GTDB): domain Bacteria; phylum Bacteroidota; class Bacteroidia; order Flavobacteriales; family Flavobacteriaceae; genus Flavobacterium. Next base: position 57,925 of record NZ_JAIXYH010000093.1, on the reverse strand, counting down.
TGTTGAAAGCAAAAGCTATGATGGAAGTTTTAAATCCGATTTCTGTTGAGCAAGTTCGTTAGTCGATTTAGCAAAATCGTTCAGAGGCAATTCCCTGAACTAAACAAGGCGCGCTTGCTTGTAGCAGTTAGTGGTGGAATCGATAGTGTGGTTTTAACAGATTTACTGCTCGCAACAAACTTTTCAATCGGAATCGTTCATTGTAATTTCCAGCTTCGAGGTGTTGAAAGTGACGAAGATGAGCAATTTGTTCGCGCTTTCGCGGAATCGCAGCGGATACCATTTTTTAGCACGCGTTTTGACACCAAATCGTTTGCCACGAACGCCAAAATATCCACTCAGGAGGCCGCCCGAATTTTGCGCTATCACTATTTCGAAGAAATTCGAACTCAGCAGGCGTTCGAGTTTATTCTGACGGCACATCATTTAAACGATAGTATTGAAACCGTTTTGTTTCATCTGGCGCGTGGAACCGGAATCGATGGTTTGTTGGGAATTCCGAAACGCAATGGAAGCGTCCTTAGACCTTTACTGTCTTTTTCTAAAGAAGAAATTCTAGAATACGCCGCAGTGAGAAATCTCAGTTGGCGAGAAGATGCTTCCAACGCAAAGACCGATTATACGCGAAATAAAATTCGGCACGAATTGGTACCGCTTTTTAAAGCTCTAAATCCGAGTTTCGAAGCCAGTTTTCATGCAAGTATTCAAGCTTGGGAACAAACGCAATCGCTCGCTACCGATGCTGCTGCCGCCGTTCTAAGTCAGGTGGTGCAAGACAGTCACGGCCAAAAGAAATTGCACATACCTGAATTGTTGAAGTTTCCTAATTATCGAGCTTACTTGCAATTTTGGTTGGCCGATTTTGGTTTTCATGCATGGAACGATATTTACGATTTACCTTTCGGAGAAACGGGAAAACGCGTTTTTTCGGAGGATTACGTTTTGACAAAAGACCGGGATTTTTTACTTCTTTCTTTGAAAGAGGAGGAACCACCGATACATGTGGAGATCAAAACCATTCCGTTTGCCTTGACAGAACCGATTGCATTTTCGGGCACTTACGTAGAATCATATCAGAAATCTAAACGAACGGAAATATACGTTGATGCCGATTTGATTTCTGGGAATTTAAATCTCAGAAATTACGTACAAACTGATAAATTTGCTCCTGAAGGAATGTCTGCCGGCACCAAAAGTGTTGGGAAGTTTTTAAGAGACGAAAAGGTATCTTTGGAGTATCGAAAGAAAGCACTGGTTTTATGCGATTCACAGCAAGTCATTTGGGTCGTGGGATACCGTGCAAACAGAAATTACCTCGCAACAACACAAACTAAATCAATTCTTAAGTTCACTTTGTATTCATGAAGAAAATACTTTCTTTTTTCGTTTTGCTCTTTGCCTTTTCGGCAGTGGCGCAGGTTGTTCAGCCTGTAAAATGGCAAACTGCTGTTGAAGATAACGGCAATGAAACGTTCACTTTGGTTTTCACCGGAAAGATCGATGCCGGCTGGCACGTTTATTCGCAAACCACACCCGATGGCGGTCCGCTTCCGCTATTGGCAACATACGAAGCTGCGGGAAAAGGTTATGATTTGATTGGAAAAACGACAGAAAGCAAAACTAAACGTGCGTTTAACGATGTTTTTGGTGTGGATGAAGTTTTCTTTGAAGGAAAGGTTGTTTTACGCCAGAAAATTTCCAGAAAAAATCCGAAGATAAAGTCTGTTGTTGCGTCACTTTCCTATCAAGTTTGTGAAGAGAAATGCATTAACGAAGATAAAACCTTTACTTTTTCACTTCCTGAACCCAAAGTTTCCACTCCAGTGGCTGGTGAAAGTAATACGGTAACTGCTGTTGATACGGTTTCAAAAGCTGTTGATACTGCGGCAGTTGGCACCAATGTAAAGTCGTCAAAGAAGGAGGAAAAATCAGCGAAAATTAAAGTAGAGAAAGCTGAAGAAAAGAGTAATTGGAGCATTTTTCTTTTAGCGTTTTTAGGCGGTATAGTTGCCACTATAACGCCTTGTGTTTTTCCGATGATTCCGATGACTGTAAGTTTCTTCTTGAAACAATCGGGAAGTAAGGCGAAAGGTCGTTTTAATGCAATATTTTACGGCTTTTGCATCGTATTGATTTGCGTATTGATTACGTTGCCTTTTCATTTGTTGGAAGGAGCAAATCCAGACGTTTTTTCAGAGATTTCGACCAATGTTTGGCTGAATGTGTTCTTCTTTATCATTTTCAGCATTTTCGCCGTTTCATTCTTTGGCGCATTCGAAATTACCATGCCAAGTGCTTTGGCTAACAAAGTTGATTCGGCTTCGGATCGCGGCGGCAAAATTGGTATTTTCTTTATGGCGCTTACGCTGATTATCGTGTCGTTTTCGTGTATTGGTCCGGCATTGGGATTCGTTTTAGGAACATCGCTTAATTCGGATGGCGGCGCATGGATTTTATCTTTAGCGATGTTAGGATTTGGCCTCGGATTGGCTTTGCCGTTTATGTTTTTTGCTTTAGCGCCTTCTTTACTTGGAAATCTTCCAAAATCGGGTGGTTGGCTCAATACGGTCAAAGTTGTTTTTGGTTTTATTGAATTGGCATTAGCTTTTAAATTTTTATCGAATGCCGATTTAGTGTTGAATACGCATTATCTTGAACGTGAAGTATTTATCGCTATTTGGGTTGCTATTTTCGGCTCGTTAACCTTGTACTTGTTCGGAAAGATTCGTTTCCCGCACGATAGTCCGCTGGATCATTTATCTGTTTCGCGAGCATTACTTGCTGTCTTAACGTTTAGTTTTACAGTGTATTTAATTCCCGGATTATGGGGCGCGCCCTTAAAGTTAATTAGCGCATTTCCGCCACCTTTAACGTACAGTGAAAGTCCGAATGGCTTTGGAGGAAGTGTAACTACCGAAAGTGCTACAGCTTTACCTGATGGTGCCGTTGCTGGTCCGCACGGAATTGCCAGTTTTGAAGAATACGAAGCTGGTTTAGCGTATGCAAAAAAGGTGGGAAAGCCCGTATTAATTGATTTTACCGGAAGAGCTTGCCAAAATTGTAGATTGATGGAAGCCAATGTTTGGTCGGATCAAGAAGTATTAAAAATTTTGAAGAACGAAGTTGTGCTCATCTCGTTGTTTGGCGATGAACGTACCAAATTACCCGAAGCTGAGCAATACATTTCTAAAGAAACCGGAAATAAAATTGCTACCGTCGGGCAAAAATGGAGCGAATTCCAAAGACAACGCTACGGCACGAACGCGCGTCCTTACTATGTTTTGATGAATCACGAGGAAAAGATTTTAAATGAACCTGTTGCGTACACACCGGATATAGACACCTATTTATCTTGGTTGAAGGATGGTGTTGGAAAAATGAAGTAATGTACTTTTAAGATATTTCGGGAGCAATTTCTTTAAATGAAATCGCTCCCGCTGCTAATTTTATACCAAGGATAAATAACCAAATTATCCATAAAGTACTACCTACAAGTCCGGAATATGGAGCTACAGGCGATCCAGGAATTACGGTTGCAACCAGTTCACTTTGAGCAAGAAAGTATATCGCCGATGTTACAAATGCCATAATTGCAAACCATTTAGCAATAAGTTTTAATTTTAGTAATGCATGTGCGAATAGGACAGTCCAAGTAATTGTAAATAATTGACCAAGGTGCTCGCCTAAAGCAACTCCAAGAAACTGATTCATTATTCTAAATTGCATAGCAGTGCTTGCTCGAACTGCTGCGTTTCCTTGCATGTAGTGTTCTGATAAGATGGGTACCACTAATGCCCAGCGGAGCAAACCAATCATTTGTAACACCAAACCAAGAGTGCCCACTGTAGTAATCCAGCGCAGATAAAGTATGCGCTGCTCTAATCTTTGTCCTATTTTGATGTAGGCAACTATTAGTGGCAAACCAAGTAAAGCAAATGCCCACCAAGTAATTATTAGTTTTACACCTCCTTGGTTGAATTTTTCTAAGACAATTTTTACATCGAATCGCAAGATATTTGGATAATCAAAAATCTGCTGAAGAATCATGTAAGGAATTAATACTCCCATACTTCCAAGTATGAGATAGTATCCGCTGCGTTTTTCAGTATTCATGACTTTAAAATTTGAATGAATATCCAATACTTGGTGTAGGGTTAATCTGTAAATCTTTACCATCGGCTGCTAATGCAATGACACCAAGACGTAAATTAAGTCCACTCCAAACATACCAACGGAAACCGGCTTCAAGCCCGATAGCATTCACATCTTTATAGTCTCGGCTCGTTCCACGGAGATAGGATAAGCCACTGTAGAACGATGAGGGCACGTCTTTTTTATCGGTTGCAAGAAACCAGTAAGTAACACCCGATTTAACGAATTCAGTCGTTACACCGCTTTCGAAGTTTGTAGGATAGTAACCAACGTGAACCGAAAACTGTTTCTTTTGATATTCTAATCCAACCGATGGATTTCTAAAAGCATTCACGCTGATTAAGTTGTCCGGATAATTTTGAGCAAGCGCAAGCGAACTAGAGATAAGTGCTACTACTAAAAAGATTTGTTTTTTCATATCGTATATTGTTTTTTATTACGATACAAAACTCAGCATACAGCCAATCATCGAACTAGACAAATGTCTAAATCGAAAAAAACACAGATTGCCTTATTTACTTCTTAGTCTACTTAGATGCCGCGGTGTAATTCCTAACATGGATGCAATATATTGAAGAGGAACTTCTTGTAACAAAAGAGGTTCTTCTCGTAGGAGCTTATTGTACCGCTGTTCGGCGGTAAGCGTAATCAAATCGAACTTTGCTTTGTCGATACAGCATATCTGCCATTCTATTAGTGAAATGTAGAAGTCTTTAAATTTTGGCAATTGCTCTTTAAGAGATTCGACCTCTTTTTTCTCAATTGTCCAAAGAGAAGAAGTGGAAAGAGCACGAATGTTCTCACGGGCTGGAGTTTCTGTTAAATAAGCTAATAGCGATGCAACAAAGGTGTTTGGAAGCGAAATATATGTTGTTCGTTCTTCACCCATTTCGTTAAAGGAATAGTATTGAAACCGACCAACTTCTAAAAATCCGAGCTGCATTGATTTTTTACCTTCGGTAACAAAAAAGTCTCCTTTTTCAAATTGCGTCAATTTAAAGAAGCCAGAAATCTTATCACTTTCACTATCGGAAAAGCCTACATTTTTGAAATAGGCCGCTAGCTGTTCCATAGTTATACGTTTGGGAGTTACCGTAAATGTAAGCTAATATTTGTTTTAAGTCTTTTAAAACGAAGGAACTGTTTTTCCGAGAATTCTTTTTGTTTTGTGAAGTATTTTCAGACTACTCATTTCTGCGACAGCGATTGCAAAAGCAAGCGTACCGATAGAAAACGCAAACAACTGCGGTTAAAAGATGGCGACCTTAGAAGCCCTATTTTAAGCTGCAGTTGTGCATTTTATGAGGTACCTTGACTTGGAAAGCGCGGTGCCCGGCGTTTTTCGACAAACAGTAACGACGCCGGGCAGTTGCCCAAAATTACAGACCGCTCACGTAATTGGCGTACAAATCGCGGAACGTGGTGCTGTTTCGAACCCGATTTTTAGCGAGTTTCTTTTGAGCGGCGAGTCCCCAAAGTAACACCTCGGCGATGAAATAGCGGTCGGCTTTGTCGGCGTTTGCAGCATATTGATCGACTAATTGGAATAGGGCAGGGTTGCGTTCGAGCTCGGCTTTGTAGGCACGATCACTTTGATCTTCGGTTAGAACAATTTCACCTTCGTTGAAAAACCAGGTATAAATATCTTGATAAACGGAAGGTTGATTCGGCTTTTCGAGCTTTTCGATTTTTGGGAAAATACTCGTAAAAATCGACTTAACTGCTTCGTCGAGAATAAGTTGCGCAACATACGCGGCGCCTTCTTGTTCGCCTTCGTAAACCAACTCTACTTTACCAGTAATTGCGGGAATGACTCCGATGAAATCGCCCAAACGAATGGTCGTTTTGTTCTCGCCCGAGCGCAACGTGCGTAACTCGGCAGTGCTTAGCAAATTTTCAAAAGCAGTAACCGACAAACGTGCACTAACGCCGCTTTTCTGATCGATGTATTCACTTTCGCGTGCTGAGAAACTAATTTGTTCGAGCAAATCGCTGGCTAATTCTGGGATGTACACCTGTTCCAAACGCGTATCGGCTGCTGTTTCGTAGGAAGTAATTTTCTTGGCAGTTTCGATATCAATCGGATAATGCGTTAAAATTTGCGAACCAATACGGTCTTTCAAAGGCGTTACGATGCTTCCTCGGTTGGTGTAATCTTCGGGATTTGCTGTAAAAATAAACTGCATGTCGAGTTCCAAGCGAAGTTTAAATCCGCGAATTTGAACATCGCCTTCCTGCAAAATATTGAAAAGCGCCACTTGAATACGCGCTTGTAGGTCGGGTAACTCATTGATAACGAATATGCAACGGTTGGCGCGCGGAATCATTCCGTAGTGAATTACGCGGTGATCGGCGTACGAAAGCTTCAGGTTCGCAGCTTTAATCGGGTCGATGTCGCCAATTAAATCGGCCACGGTAACGTCGGGCGTAGCTAATTTTTCGGAGAAACGTTCGTCTCGGTGCAACCATTCGATTGGGGTTTGATCGCCTTTTTCGGCAATTAGATTTTTCGCGTAGAAGCTTACAGGAGCAAACGGATCGTCGTTAATTTCCGAGCCTTGAACCACGGGGATGTACTCATCGAGTAGGCCAATCATGGAGCGGGCAATTCGGGTTTTGGCCTGGCCGCGCAATCCTAAAAGATTGATATTGTGGCCGCTGAGTATGGCGCGTTCTATTTCAGGTAAAACAGTTTCGTGGTAGCCAAAAATACCCGGAAAAGCATCTTGTTTTGCGGCAATTTTTGCCTTCAGATTTTTCTTAAGTTCTTGTTTTATTGATTGATACGAAAATCCGGCTTTTTTGAGGTCACCGAGGGTTTTCAACTTTGTTAGCTCGTTCATGTTATCTAAGTCTCTTTTTTCTATTGTTTTTATAATCTTCAAAAATCATTTCTCCCAAACCTTTAAGTCCGGTGTAGAAGGCTTTTCCCTGATTGGCTTGCGTAAAGTTGTTTACAAATCGTTGTAAATAGGGGTCTTGCGCAATCATAAAGGTGGTTATCGGAATATGCAGTTTTTTAGCTTGTCGCGCCACGTTGTAGCATTGTTCTACGATGTATTCGTCGAGTCCGTTGCTGTTCATGTAATATCTACCGTCTTTTTCGCGCACACAGCTGGGTTTGCCGTCGGTAATCATAAAAATTTGCTTGTTGGTATTTCGCTTTCGCCGAAGAATATCGAGTGCCAATTGTAAACCTGCTACGGTATTGGTGTGAAAAGGTCCCACTTGCAAATACGGCAAATCTTTTAATTGAACTGGCCAGGCATCGTTTCCAAAAACAATGATGTCGAGTGTGTCTTTTGGATAACGCGTTGTGATGAGTTCGGCCAATGCCATAGCCACTTTTTTGGCTGGCGTGATGCGATCTTCGCCGTAGAGAATCATACTGTGACTGATGTCAATCATCAGTACCGTACTCATTTGCGATTTATATTCGGTTTCGTTTACGAGTAAATCGTCTTCGGTGAGTTGTAAATCGGCTCCGAAATTATTTTGGTGTGCGTTTCGCAGGCTGGCGGTTACGTCGATAAGTTCGGGTGCATCGCCAAATTGGTAGGCACGGTGTCCGCCGGTTAGTTCGTCGCCACGACCGTCGGATTTACTTCCGTGGTTTCCGGTACCTCGTTTGGCTAAGTCGCCGAAGATTTGTTCAAGTGCCGATTTTCGAATGAGTTGTTCTAGCTTAGAAGAAAGCTCGGTTTCGCCACTGCCGTCGGGTCGGATTTCTTGTCGGATGAAGCCGCGTTCGATTAAATCTCGTATAAAATCGTCGATGGTGTATTCGGGAGTTGTTAGTTTATATTCGTCGTCGAGCTGTCGTAACCAGTCGATTGCCTCATCGAAATCTCCCGAAGTATGCACAATGAGTTCTTTAAAAATCTCGAACAGCTTGTCGAAAGGGTCTTGTGGCAGCTGTTGGTAGGCACTAAATTTAAATCCAGATTTCATATCCTAAAGATACGTTTTACGAATGTGAATTGTTTGCGAACGAGTATTAATCTTTAGTTAAACCAAAAACGCACGGATTAACGTTTCTTTGCAACTTTACAAGCATATATGCACTAATTTTGGACAAATTTTGAATATGGTAATTCGACAAATTTATACGCCTTGTTTGGCACAAGCTAGTTACTTTTTGGCTTCCGATGGCGAGGCCGCCGTTTTTGATCCGTTGCGCGAAACACAGTCTTACATAGCCGAAGCACAGCAGCTTAACGCAGAAGTAAAATACGTTTTCGAAACGCATTTTCACGCTGATTTTGTTTCGGGACATCTCGATTTGGCTGCGAAAACCGGCGCAACTATCGTTTACGGACCAAATGCTGCGCCCAGTTTTGATGCCTTGATTGCAAGCGATTCTCAGGAATTTTTTGTGGGAAAATGCAAGATCAAAGTGTTGCACACGCCGGGTCACACCTTGGAAAGTAGCTGTTATTTAATTCATGATGAAGACGGAAAACCAACGTTTTTAATTACAGGTGATACGTTATTTATTGGCGATGTGGGTCGACCTGATTTGGCACAAGATACAGCAGCCGACTTAACTTCGGAGATTCTTGCAGGAATGTTGTACGATTCGCTGCATACCAAAATATGGCCTTTACCCGACGATTTGGTGATATATCCGAGTCACGGTGCTGGTTCGGCCTGTGGGAAAAATATGAGCAAGGAAACCTTTGATACTTTGGGACATCAAAAGCAGGTAAATTATGCTTTGAATCCGAATTTAAGTAGAGAAGGATTTATAGCAGAATTGTTGGATGGATTGGCAAATCCGCCGGCGTACTTTCCGCAAAATGTATTTTTGAATGCTAAGGGTTATGATGCCTTAGATCATGTTTTAGAGAAATCCTTAAACCCGCTTTCTGCCGACGCATTTCGCACGGCAGCCGAGCCAGCAGATGTTTTGATTTTGGATGTACGTCACGAAACAGAATTCACAACCGCGCACATTCCCGGAAGTATTTTTATTGGTTTAAACGGAACGTTTGCTCCTTGGGTGGGATCAGTTTTAGAAGATGTAAACCGAAAGCTCTTGTTGGTAACGCCTGTAGGTAAAGAACAAGAAGCGATTACGCGTTTGGCTCGTGTTGGTTTCGACGGCGTTATTGGCTATTTAGACGGAGGTTTTGATTCGTGGCAAGCAGCTGGATTTGAAACAGATTTTATCGAAAATATTTCTCCGGAAGCTTTTGCTGAAGTTTTAAGCGAAGAAACAACTGTTGTCGATGCGCGTAAACCTTCGGAGTATCAATCGGGGCATGTAAACAACGCCTTGAATTTGCCGTTAGATTCGATTAATAGTGCCATTCATGCCTTTCCAAAATCTAAATTTTATGTGCATTGCGCGGGCGGATATCGTTCGGTAATTGCCGCTTCGGTATTGAAGAAGAACGGTAATCATCATGCCGTAAATGTATTGTTAGGAATGAATGGAATTCGCAAAACCGAATTGCCTCTAGTAAGCGTTTAAATAAGTGTAGAATTGTGGTGTGAAATAGGTATTTTTGCACCTTCAAAACAAATAAAAAGAATTAACTAATTAATTATGACTAAAAAAGTGATTTTCGGCTTACTGGCAGCCGTGTCCATCGTTGCGTGCAGTAAAGTTGGCGAAAATGAATTTATCATTACCGGAGAAGCTAAAGGTGTGAAAGACAGCACGAATGTTGTTTTACAAAAGCAAGATTCTACTGGAATCGTTTCTATTGATACTGTTAAAGTTATCGATGGTAAGTTTAAAATCGAAGGTCAGGTTAAAGAGCCGTACTTGCACTTTATTGCCATTAACGGTATTCAAGGTGGTGTGCCTTTGATTTTGGAATCGGGTGAAATTAACGTAAAAGTGAACAAAGATTCTGTTCAAAACTCAACTGTTGGCGGAACAAAAAACAACGATTATTTGACGCAATACAGCAACAAAAGCAAAGAAATCAATAAGAAAATGATGGCTTTCCAAAAAGCTAACATGGAGAAGTTCAATCAAGCGCGTGCCACAAACGACACAGTTACGATGAATGATCTCATGAAGAAAAACAATCAGTTTGGTGAGCAGTTGAAAAACATGAGTTTTGAACACATCGATAAAAACAAAGATTCGTTCTTGTCGGTTTATTTCATCAACCAGTTTATCAACCAGCCTGATGCTGATTTAGCGAAATTGGAGAAGCAATTCAACGCCTTGACAGATGATTTGAAGAAAACTTCAGTTGGTAAGAAAATCAAAGAGCGTTTCGAAGCCATCAACAATACGAAAGTAGGTAGCACTGCTCCTGATTTTTCGGCTAAAACTCCAGATGGAAAAACTGTGTCTTTGAAGCAATCGTTAGGAAAAATTACCATCGTCGATTTCTGGGCTTCTTGGTGTCAGCCTTGCCGTCAGGAAAATCCAGCTATGGTGGCGCTTTACAACGAGTTTAGTCCAAAAGGTTTAAAAATCATTGGCGTGAGCTTGGATAGCGAAGCTAAAGCGTGGACAGAGGCTATTGAGAAAGACAAGTTAACGTGGACACAAGTTGCAAATTTGAAACCCCAGTCGGATCCAATCGCGCGTAAGTACAACATTTCTCAAATTCCAACTACTTATTTGTTGGATGCAAAAGGCAAAATTATCGCCGTTAATTTGAGAGGTGAGGAGTTAAAAGCAAAGGTACAATCCCTTTTAAACTAATATGAAAAAGCTACTATTGCCTATTTTAGGCTTGTTTTTATTGGCATTTGCAGTTGTAAATGGCGATTTCCAGATTCAAGGAACTGCCAACGGACTCGAAGGCAAAACAATCGTTTTCAGAAAGCAAGACGAAAAGTTAGGCTTAGTGGTAGTTGACAGCGCGAAAGTTGTTAACGGAAAATTCTCGTGGAAAGGTAAAGTAACTGAGCCGGAAATTTATTTTGCCGAAATTAAAGATACAGAAAGCCGTGTTGCTTTCATCTTGGAGAGCGGTAAAATTGAAATCACACTTTTAAAAGACAGCATTGGAAGCAGTGTTATTGGGGGAACGCAAAACAACAAAGATCTGCAAGGATTCAATGTTAAAGCCATGACGATTTCGCGGAAAATTCAAAAATTCCAAGAAACCAATAACGAAAAGATGCAGCAAGCACAGAAAAGCAACGACACCGCTACTGTGAATAGCCTCATGAAGGAGTTTGGGAACTACCAAAAAGAACTTATGAATCTGGCTGCTGAATTTCCAAAGAAAAACCCAAAGTCGTTTATCTCGGTTCTGTTTGTCGACAATATGTTCAATGCGCCTGAAGTTGATATCGAAGAAATCAAAAAAGTGTACAATAGTTTGGATGCGAAAATCCGTGCTACAAAACCAGGTTTGAAAGTATTGAAGAAAATTCAGGATTACCGCTCAGTAAATATCGGCGATCAAGCACCCGATTTCTCGGCTTCTAGTCCAGATGGTAAGAAAATAAGCTTAAAGGAGTCGCTCGGTAAAGTTACCATAATCGATTTCTGGGCAAGTTGGTGCGGTCCGTGTCGACGTGAAAATCCGAATGTTGTGAAACTGTATAACGAGTTTCATGCCAAAGGATTGAATATTATCGGTGTATCACTCGATAAAGACGCAGCTAAGTGGAAAGAGGCTATTGAGAAAGACCAACTTACATGGCCACACATTTCAAATCTCATGTTTTGGGACGAACCTATTGCAGCAACTTACGGCGTAAAAAGTATTCCAGCGACATTCATACTCGACGAAAAAGGTAAAATTATTGCTCGCGACTTGCGTGGTGAAGAACTTCGCGCTAAAATTGCAAGTATTTTAAAATAATACAATTGTTTTAAAGGTTGGAAAGGCTCTCATTTTTGGGAGCCTTTCTGTTTTAGCATTAGCCGATTATAGGTACAAAATATCAATCTAAAGTACTGCTTAACTTTTGCTACTTTTTAGCTGTCCACAAACGTCGGTAACCAACCCTAATTCAAATCCAGTTATCAGACTTTTTAAAACTAGATTTTCTAAAACAAACTAAGCTGCGCATCAGGTTCTAAGGGTTCAGCTACAGCCGTAAGTTTTACTTTACTTCTGTTTTCAAACAAAGATATAGGCTCGCGTTGCAGCCATAAATCTACTTCCTCAGCCTCTAAAACAACGGGCATGCGTTTTTTGCTGTTGTGAATTTCGGCCATTAATTCGTTTGCCTGTGTAGTAATAATTGAAAAGCTCAGAAATCGCTTTCCCCAATTTTCGTAAATATTGAAAATACAAGCGAGCGATAACAAGTTGTCGTTTGTTGCAGAAATTTCAAATAAGCGTTTTTGCTTGCCTTTTGCATCCAGCCATTGGTATTCAAAAAACGATTGTATGGGCAGTACACAGCGGTTGTTCAACGACGACTTAAAAACGGCTTTTTCCGCCAATGTTTCAATTCGAGCGTTCAAAGTATTGGTTTCTTTACGAAAAGCATCGACAGCCTTTGCGAAATCAGGAATGAGTCCCCAAACGCCAAAATCGGCATTATTTGCCAGTATGAGCGGTAGTTCGGGATAGCTAAAACCGCTAATTTTTGCTCGGTGTGTTTCATCGGGAGCAATAGCACCTTTTTTATCTTTGAATTTCTTGCGGTATTGCTTTTCGATAGTCGACAGTTTTTGAACGGGATTTACAAAATAGCACATACCAACTCGAGTTTAATTTTTTTAATGAAAAACGTCTAATCCCAACATTCCATCAGCAATAAATCGCCCGATTCGTGTTCTATTTTTACGATACCGTCATCGGCGGCGGCGTTGCTGTTTCCGTTTCGGTAACCCAGTGTAAGCGATTCGTTATTAAGCGGGTACAGCAAGTTTACAGTTCGAATTCCGTTTACTAAACCAAGGGGAACGAGCGATAATACAGTATTTTTCGGATACCATTTTTCGAAGTTTCGCGGTAAAAGTATCACCCGAGAATAGTCGTCGTAAACGGTGATTTTTAACGATTCGCGATAGGGTGCCAGCAGCGATAAGTTGCAAAAAGCATGATCGGCTCGGCGTCCGGTAGCCCAAACGACATTCACGGCCGGATGTCCGTTTGCAATAAGATAATCGAATGCTTTTTCGAGATCGGTTTTATTCTGATCGGGAGCAGAAACGAAGTTTAAATCAGTCTGATTTTCAGCGATAAGCGTTTGAGTTATCGAGTCGAAGTCGCCCAAAACAACATTAACTTTAATACGTTTCGCGAGCAGCCTGTCGATAGCCCCATCGAGTGCCACAACCACGGGCGACCATTCGAGTAGTTGTCCGAGCAGTTCGTCGCTGCACGCGGCACCGTTGGCAATGATGAGCGCCGGTTCCTGATTGTCTTTAACGATATGATGTGACGACACGAGTTTCAAAATTCTATGAGTTCCAAAGGAAAACAATTCTTTGCAAGAAACAAAATGTACCACCGCCGCAGGTTCGCAAGTGTTGAAATTAGTCCGCAAATAATTAGCAAAGCCCCAAATTTTCTAATCTTTAAATCTTTCAATCTTTCAATCTTTCAATCTTTCAATCTTTCAATCTTTCAATCTTTCAATCTTCCGGCCAGCTATTCCCGCCATTTGTTTCAAGTACGCACCAAAACGAGGTATTTTGCACGTGCAGCTCACGGCTTCTTTTAGTCGCCGCAGCTTTCGGCAAAATAGCCCCGTTTTGCTTTGCGCGCTTTCCACGTCTGTCGGGGCTGTGCAATACGTAACTAACGTAAAGTGCAATAAATAAATATAAAATACCTATATTTATCTCCTCAAATACTCTTGTAATTGATATTTAATTCTGAAGTCGACGTGTAAATTATCTACATTCTCAAAAACTTTTATTTTTTTAATTTATTTTCGGGTGAGCGATAGGAGTGGTATCCTTTTTGGCGTTACGGAATTTCCATTAAATTGTTGCCAAAAAGATATAGCGGATAGCGCGACGGCGGGGCATAGCATTTTTGGCGAAGCGTTACGATACAACCGCCGACACCCCCAAAAAAGTAAATGCACTAAAAATTGAACTATTTTAAACTAGGAACCGTCAGGAAAGATTTTTTAAACAGTTTTTACGATAATCGCTTATTCTCTAAATCTTGAAAATTTTCAAAAAAAAACCGAGAACAGCAGCCTCGGTTTACATTTTTTGATTTCTACAGGTTTAGTTCACAACTAACTTTTTGGTAGTTGTTTCGCCATTGGCGGTTAGTTTTACCAAGTAAAATCCTTTATTCAAGTTCTGAATTTGGTACGTATCGTTAACTTCGGTTGGCTTGTTAATGCGTTGCACGAGTTGCCCGTTGAGGTTGATTACTTCAATAGTTTCCAAATCTACGGATGCATTAACATAAACGTAATCTGCTTTGGCAGGGTTTGGATATATCGAGGTAGCTGCATCGAGGGTGCGCGTTTCGGTGTTCAAGAATAAATTTGGCCAGCGGTTTTCGGCTACAGGTCCGCCCCAAATTAGGGTCGCTAAAACCGGATTATCAATAAACGGATTGCGGTTTCCTTGGCGTAAAGATGCAGGTGCCGTTACTTGAATATACGTATTGCGTTGATCTTCAAACGGCGATACGGGATCTTCGGCATTCCATTGCAAGAAAATCTGCGGCATATTGCTATCAGATGCAATTGTACTTCCAGCTCCAATATTAATTGGTAAACACTGATCGCCATAACGCAAATACATGTACATGATGATACGAGCAACATCGCCTTTCCACTCATCTCCCGGATACCAATTTTGTCCTGTTGTTCCAGCATTACCACTTCCAGCAGCAAACTTTCGGTTGCCTCGTGCACTGTTCTGAGTAACATCGCAAGGGCGCAACATGTGCGGGTCGGCACCCGGACCTGATTGTCCCAAATCGGGAGTACCAACAGACTGTGCGTAAACGTGTTCCCGATTCCATTGGCCAGCACCACCACCGTCGTTGTTTTTGTCGCGAGCACGGTCGTTAAATGCCATGCCATCGGTGCCGTTTTCGTAACCGTACATCAACAATACTTGCGAGGAGTTTTGAGGGTTTAAATCGGTGAACTTGAGAATAGTCCACAAATCGCTGTAACTAATGTCTACCACATCGGTATCTGTTATCTTGGTTGTTAGTGCTGTTTTTAGTGCATTTCCTGTAAGATTCCAGTTAAAACCGTTGTAGTACGCCGCGGGTGCACCAGCTTGTGCAAAAACGCCGGCGGCGACAAATATAAATAGTGCGTTTATAATTCTTTTCATATGCTTTTACGTTCTAACAATGCCATGTAAAATCCGTCGAAACCAGTTTCGTGGGCAAAGATGTTTTTATCAGTTACAAAATTAAAGTTTTTTCCGTGGTCGCTTTCCAAAAATGCAGCTACTTGCTGCTGATTTTCAGATGGTAATATAGAACAAGTAGCATAAACCAACTTTCCACCTGGTTTTACCATTTCCGAGTAGCGATACAATACATCGCGCTGTACTTCGCGAATATTATCGATAAATTCGGGCTGTAGTTTCCATTTCGAATCCGGATTGCGTTTCAACACACCCAAACCGCTGCATGGTGCATCAATCAAAACGCGATCGGCTTTTTGGTGTAGTTTTTTAATCACTTTCGTGGAATCGATAATGCGGTATTCAATATTAAAAGCACCGTTTCGCTTGGCGCGAAGTTTCAGTTGCTTGAGTTTGCTTTCGTATAAATCCATCGCGATAAGCTGGCCCTTATTTTCCATTAACGAAGCCAAGTGTAAAGTTTTTCCACCAGCTCCAGCACAAGCATCGATTACGCGCATACCGGGTTTAACATCGAGTAGGGGAGCTACCAACTGCGAACTGGCATCTTGAACTTCGAATAAACCTTCTTTAAAAGCATCGGTTAAAAATACGTTGGCACGTTCGCGAAGTACGAGTCCGTGCGGTTGCTCTTCAAGATAATCGGTCGCTATATCGAGATCCATTAAAATGGCACGCAATTTTTGAGGCGTCGTTTTAAGCGTATTTACACGTAAAATAACTTTTGCTTGCTGATTTTGTGCATGAAGTTCTTTGGTCCATAATTCTTCTCCGAGTTCGGCGACGGCCATTTCATCCATCCAATCGGGAATGGCTTCACGGAACACACGTTGTTTAGAAAGTTCGTCGAAACGGCCTTTGATTTTTCGTTCAGGCACGCCTTGTAACTGCGTCCAATCTGGAATTGGATAACCGCGCAACACTGCCCATACGGCAAAAATTCGCCACAGGTCTGGTCGGTCGAAGGGCGCTTTTACGTCGGCAATTTCCGCGTATAGTCGCTTCCAACGTACAATTTCGTAAATGGTTTCGGCAACAAATTTGCGATCGTGGCTTCCCCAGCGTTTATCTTTTTTCAAAGCCAATGCAACGACTTTATCGGCGTAGGCATCTTCGTTGAAAATCATGTTCAAGGAATCAATCGTGGTGTAAACCAGATTTCGGTGTAATCTCATGCTATAAAAAAATCAGCCCGCAAAGGTAGCTCATTCTTTTGGAACATCAGTCGTGTTTGCCGTCAAAATACGTGGTCCATTTGCCTTGAACGCGCATCGTTTGTTCAATAACATCGCGCACAGCACCTACACCGCCATTTTTATGCGAAATGTACTTGGAAATGGCTTTGATTTCGGGCGCTGCATCCTGCGGACAAGTTGGTAAGCCAACTAGTTTCATGACATGATAATCGGGAATATCGTCGCCCATGTACAAAACGTGTTGCGGATCGATTTGGTAACCGTCGATAATCTCGTGAAAGGCTTCGACTTTATCGGCCGAACCCAAAACAATATCGGTAATTCCCAAATTTTGTAATCGAATGCGGACGCCATCGTTTTTACCGCCGGAAATTATAATGACACGATATCCTGATTCTACTGCCGCTTTCATGGCAAAACCATCGCGGATGTACATGGTACGCAACATTTCTCCGTCGTTTGTAATGTGAACCTCGCCGTTGGTTAACACACCGTCGACATCAAAAATGAAAGTGGTAATATGATTTAGTAGGTGCTTATAGGATTCCATGTTGATTTTGGATTAGTTCGGAAAGTTTTTGATATAAATTGCGCAATTCCGCATCAGTTAGAGCTTGTACGTGATTTTGCATCGTTGTCTGGTCGTTTCGCAATGCCGGGCCGGTTTGTGCTTTTTTAGGCGTTAATGAAAACGCTTTGTCGACTGTTTCGTAAATCAAAGGTTTTAGAACCTCAAACGGCACATTTTCGGTGTTAAGAATTTCTTCTGCGGAAGCGAATAAAGCGTTTACGAAATTGCAGCTAAACACGGCAGCTAAATGCAGTTTTAACCGTTGTTCTGAGCTTGCAGAGTACAGTTGTGCTTGCAAATTCTCTGCTAAAATTTCCAAGTGTTTTTGCGCTTGACTGGTATTCGATTCAAGAAAAACAGGAAGTTTGTTCCACGAAAGTGTTTTAGTTTTCGAAAAGGTTTGCAGCGGATAAAAAACACCGCGATTTTCGAATCGCCCGAGTGTGCTCATTGCTACCGAAGCTGCTGTGTGTGCAACAGTTCCTTGGAATGAACTTGGAATTTGCTCAACTATGCTAACAATTGCTTTATCGGCAACGGCAACAAGTATTAAATCGGTTTCGGATAGTCGGTTAAATGATGTCGAGCAACTTACCGGAAATCCGTGCACATCCGGATTTCTTCCGACAACTTCGACGAGTTTAAGCGTTTTACAATCGGCAATAGCCTGAGCCAAATGAAAGGCGACGTTTCCGGTACCGACTATTGAAATGTGCAACATGGAGGTAAAGGTACAAATTTGATTGTTTTTCTAGAAAGTAGTCGCTATAGCTGTAAAGTTACGTTTCATGTTTGCGATTCTTTACCTTTTCTTTATCGAGATTGGCTGAAACAGCTTTACGAAAGGTTGTTTTTGACTTTCAAACGAGTTTCTTGGTTTTTGGCAGGGAAAAAGGTTTCGTTTTTTTGCTTGTTGAAGAAACCAAAGCAGCAAGTTAAAAACCAGTGTGTTTGTGCGAATTACTTTCCGTAATCGAAAACTAACTGGCAGAAAGCAACAATACCAAGTTTAAACGAGCTATCGTCGAGCATAAAGTCGGGTGTGTGATGCGGCCCAGCGGTTTTTACATCTTTACCTTTCGGCATACCGCCTAAGAAGAAAAATAGTCCTGGGACTTTTTCAGCAAAGAATGAAAAATCTTCCGAGCCGGTTTTCGCAGGAATAAGTTTCACATTGTCAACGCCGGCAGCTTTTCTTAAACTCGGCAGCATTTTTTCGGTAAGCGATTCATTGTTAAATGTTACGGGATATTTAACGGAAAACGGCAATTCTACAACTGCGGTAGCGCCTGCAGCCTCGGCAGTTTTTTCGGCAATTTGTCGAATACGACTGTATATCAGCTGTTCATCGGATTCTGTAAAAGCACGTACATTACCGATAAGTTCAACTTTTTCTGAAATGATGTTATGTCGATTTCCTCCGTGAATGGCCCCCACGGTTACTACTGCGGCGTTTTCGGTAATGTTTACGTTTCGACTTACAATTGTTTGCAAGGCCATAACTACTTGTGCAGCAACCGGAATCGGATCAACTGCCAACCACGGCTGCGATCCGTGACTGGGCTTACCTACAATTGTTATTTTAAAATCGCCTACACCGGCCATAATTCCGGCAGGTCGATAGGTAATGGTTCCCGTTTCAATCATCGAATCCATGTGCAATCCGAAAATAACATCTACTTTTGGATTTTCCAATACACCTTCTTTCACCATAAGTTTAGCACCCCCTTCTTCGCCTTTTGGTGCTCCTTCCTCGGCAGGTTGGAAAATGAATTTCACCGTACTCGTTAACTGATTTTTCATGCTTGAAAGCACTTCGGCTACACCCAACAAAATTGCGACATGGGCATCGTGTC
Organism: Flavobacterium sp.; assembly: GCF_027490375.1. Taxonomy (GTDB): domain Bacteria; phylum Bacteroidota; class Bacteroidia; order Flavobacteriales; family Flavobacteriaceae; genus Flavobacterium. The sequence continues at coordinate 38,911 of NZ_JAIXYH010000093.1, read as the reverse complement.
CACAAGCGTGCATTACAGGCGTTTCAGAACCGTTATACGTGGTACGCACTTTAGAAGCAAAAGGAAGGTTGTTACGTTCTTCCACAGGTAGAGCATCCATATCTGCTCGAAGGGCAATCACCGGACCGGGTTTTGCCCCTTTTAAAATTCCTACAACACCAGTTACCCCTACTTGAGTTTTTACTTCGAAACCTAACGATCGGAGGTGGGTTGCTATTAAAGCTGCTGTTCGCACTTCTCGATTTCCCAGCTCCGGATTCTGATGTATGTCGTGTCGCCACGCGATCACTTTCGATTCAATTTCCGTAGCCTTGCGCTTTATCTCGTCAGTTAAATTGTTTTTTTGTCCATATACAAGTGCGCTAAAAAAAGCAAGTAAATAAAACAGCTCGATGTTTCGTTGGGTGTGCATGTGTTGTTTAGTTGGAATAAATCGGTTGCTAAAGTTAATGGATTTTGATAGGAAAATACTTTTAGAACCGATAGTTCGCTCCGAAAAGGGAAAAAGTTTTTAGGATTAGAGTCTCAAAATTATAGGAACAAACTTCGATAAAATACTGCTGTTAGTTATCTTTTTGCTCGCCCGAACCCACTTTCGTTGAAGTCCGAGCCTGTCGTATGCAGCGTTGTGTACATTGTGTAAAACTTCGTGAAACATTGGGGTATTTTTATGAAGCTAGAAGCTAGTCCCGATGGCTATCGGGAGAGAAGCTAGACTTCGTGACGTTCACCACTTAACTTATCGTTTTGCCCAATCCAAACCACAATTCGTGGGAGCCTGAGCCTGTCGTATGCAGCGTTGTGTACATTGTGTAAAACTTCGTGAAACATTGTGCTCCCTCGACGCGTAAGCTTGTCGAAAGTTAGTTCCTGAGCTTGTCGAAGGCTAAACCGCAAAGGACGCAAAGATTTCCGCAAAGTGCGCCAAGTGGAACTTTTGTAGTATCAAGATTAGCGTATTAAGTATTAAGACTTTGATGCATTCACCACTTGACGTGTCATTTTCCCAACCTAAACGCACGTATCGTCGGAGCCTGAGCGTGTCGAAGGCAAGAGAATTATTTTTGGGAAATGACACGTTCTGTGTTTTCCTCAGCGGCGCCGTATTCAGCAAGATTCGGTGTGGTTCGGTGTTTTCTGTGCGCTAGAGAAGTTCGGAACGTCAGCTTGTAAAAGGTGGCGTTGTGTCCCTAGTGAAAAACATGGTGAAACATTGTGCTCCCTCGACGCGTAAGCTTGTCGAAGGTTAGTTCCTGAGCTTGTCGAAGGCTAACCGCAAAGATTTACGCAAAGTTCGCAAAGACGTTTTTTACCTTTTTCCCTTCTGATAGGTATCGGAGTTCGCTTTTTTAGCTTTTTTCGCTTTCTTAGCTTTTTTAGCTTTTTTAGCTTCTTTAGCTTTTTTAGCTTTTTTCTATTTTCTTATATTTTTCAATCTTTCAATCTTTCAATCTTTCAATCTTTCAATCTTTCAATCTTTCAATCTTTCAATCTTTCAATCTTTCAATCTTTCAATTGAAATTCGCTATGCGTGTTCGATCGATTTTGCAATTTCCACATCGGCATGTACGTGTGCAGCATTGGCGCGGCCGCTTGGATCTTGGTTTTCTTGCCATTTCGGAATCCATTTACGAACCGTTTGCGCAGCGCTTTGCTGTGGATAATATTTATGGAAAATACTGCGATAAAAATACGCTTCCTTGGTCGCCGGCGTGTTGTATGGGAACAATTTTTCGGCCTCCGCCATTTGCAAATCGCTTACCTGCGACGCACAATATTCAATTAACGTATCGATCCAGCTGTAGCCCACACCATCGGAAAACTGCTCTTTTTGTCGCCATAATACCGACTCCGGTAAAAACGGATCTTCTGGTGTATGAAACGCTTTACGTAAAATATATTTCTCTCGACCTTCGTAAGTTTTTGGCTGCTTTTCTACCGGATCAATCTGCATCGCAATATCTAAAAATGCTTTGTCTAAGAACGGAACGCGCGCTTCCAATCCGTGCGCCATGGTCGATTTGTCGGCGCGAAGAAGGTCGGCAGTAAACAACTTTTGTACGCGTTCTACCGTTTCTTTTCTGAAATCTTCAGCAGTTGGCGCGTTGCGGAAATACAAATAACCTCCGAAAACTTCATCGGCTCCTTCGCCAGAGAGTACCACTTTTACGCCCATGTCTGTAATGGCTTTTGATAAGAAAAACATGGGCGTACTGGCGCGAACCGAAGTTACATCATAGGTTTCGAGATGCCAGATGAGCTTTTCAAGAATAGCAATTCCTTGCTCAATCGTAAAGTGGATTTCGTGGTGTTCGGTTCCGAGAAATGCAGCAACGTCGCGAGCTGCTGCGGCATCTGGGGCTGATGCATCGAGACCGATTGAAAATGATTTTAACTTTTTCCCCTGTTTTTTTAGCAAACGCGCTGCAATAGCCGAGGTTAGGGAAGAGTCTAAACCTCCCGATAACAGCACACCAATAGGCACATCGCTCATCAATCGTTTTTGCGTTGCGGCAATTAAACCTTCGCGAATGGCTGCGTAATCTACAGCAACGGCTTCACTTTGTAAATCTTCGTATTTAGGTCTGTAATATTTCACAAAACCCGTTTCTGGAGTGTAATAGTGACCGGGAGGGAAGGTCGAAAATGTTTTACACTGATCAGCAATTGCTTTCATTTCTGAAGCAAAATAGGTTCTACCGCGCTCGTCGGCACCATAATACAAAGGCTTAACACCTAATGGGTCGCGACCCGCAATAAAATCATCGCCATCAACAACAACAAAGGCAAAGTCGCCGTCGAGCTTGTCTACAAAATCGTATTTGAATTTCTCGTACAAGCGCACAATGATTTCAGAATCCGATTTCGTTCTAAACGTATCGTGGGCAAAGTACGCTTGCTTAAGCAGTTGGTAATTATAAATCTCGCCGTTATGGATCATCCAAGCGGAACCGCTACCTTGAATGGGTTGTTTTCCTGAATGTAAATCGATAATCGATAAACGTTCATGGGCCAAGATATGTCCAGATTCAGTTACGTGGATATCACTTTCATCGGGTCCGCGGTGCGACATTCGTTTCGACAGTTGTGCAACTAGTTTTTCATCTTTTCCTTTTCCTATAACGGCTAATATTCCACACATAATTTTATTGCTTTAAATCTGTTGCAAATATGTTTGTTGCTGTTATTAATTTAAAACGAAAATCTATTTTTAGTTATAAATTAAAACATTTTAGTGTTATTTTATTTAAATCATTAAATCTTTTAATACAAATTACCTTGGTTTTATTTCAAATTAGAAGATGAAAAGCCCAGCGATTTCTCAAAACCAACTAAAATTGGAAATCGGGCCGCTACTTTTTGCTTGTTTTTGAGAGAAAATCATCCTTTTATCATGGGTGCGGAAGCCTAGTAAGACGGTAGTCTGAAAAAACATTTCAATACGAAAACGTTGTAGTTTCTTTCTGGTTTTTTAGGCAGACTTTAAAATCTTACTTTTGGAAATTTGCCAAACCAATTGTAACCTATGATTACCAATACCGAACTTGAATACAAAGGCGATCAGTACCCTTCGGCGGTGCTGGAAGTAAAACAAGAAGCCGATTCTATTTTCTTTTCAACCGGAAATAACGTCATTCTCAAAGTAACTGTTCTACGCGACAGTTTGTTACGCTTTCGCTACACAACTAAAGGGTATTTTAGCAACGATTTTTCGTACGCCATTGATAAAACACAGTCGCACGGTTATAACTTTTTAGAACTAACCGAAGGAGCCGACGTGTATCAAATCAAAACCAATAAAGTGGTTTGTATGATTCGAAAAGCCGACTTGCGTGTGGCGATTTTCGACTTAAACGGAAACATTATTCTAGAAGATGAGTCGGGTTTTCACTGGGAAGAGAATTATCACTTCGGTGGAAACATCGTTAAAATGAGCAAGATTTCTCACGAAGGCGAAAGCTATTACGGTATGGGTGATAAGGCTTCGCATTCGAATCTAAAAGGCAAGCGCGTCGAAAACTGGGCGATGGATCAATACGCGTTTCATAAAGATCAAGAGCCGCTCTATAAAGTTGTTCCGTTTTACATCGGTTTACACAACAAAAAAGCCTACGGAATTTTCTTTGATAACACTTTCCGTACTTGCTTCGATTTTGCACACGAACGCAGAAATGTAACAAGCTTTTGGGCTGAAGGTGGCGAAATGAACTACTACTTTATTTACGGTCCGGATATGGCCGACGTAGTTACAACCTACACGCACCTCACTGGAAAACCGGAAATGCCGCCTATGTGGACACTCGGTTACCACCAATGTAAATGGAGTTATTATCCGGAAAGTAAAGTCAAAGAAATCACCTCAAAATTCCGTGAACTGCGTATTCCTTGCGACGGTATTTATTTGGATATCGATTACATGGAAGGTTTCCGTTGTTTTACTTGGAACAAAGAGTATTTTCCAGACCCAAAGCGCATGGTTGCCGAATTGGCCGAAGACGGATTTAAAACCGTTGTAATTATTGATCCAGGAATTAAAATCGACCCAAATTACTGGGTGTATAAAGAGGCGCTAGATAAAGATTATTTCTGTAAACGTGCCGATGGTCCGTACATGAAAGGAAAAGTGTGGCCTGGCGAATGTAATTTCCCGGACTATACAAACCCGGAAGTACGCGAATGGTGGGCAGGTCTGTTTAAAGAATTGATCGCCGAAATTGGTGTAAAAGGAGTTTGGAACGATATGAACGAACCTGCTGTAATGGAAGTTCCCGGCAAAACATTCCCTATGGATGTGCGCCACGATTACGACGGAAATCCGTGCAGCCACCGAAAAGCACACAACATTTACGGAACTCAAATGGCGCGTGCAACCTATGAAGGTGTGAAGCGATTTGCCTATCCTAAACGTCCGTTTATTATTACACGTTCGGCATATTCGGGTGCACAGCGTTATACATCGTCGTGGACCGGGGATAACGTAGCCAGTTGGGAACACTTGTGGATTGCCAACATTCAAATGCAACGAATGTCGATTTCAGGAATGGGCTTCACCGGTTCGGATATTGGCGGTTTCGCGGAACAACCAAGCGGCGAATTATATGCACGGTGGATTCAATTGGGTGTGTTCCATCCGTTTTGTCGCACGCACTCTTCCGGCGATCACGGCGAACAAGAGCCATGGTCGTTCGACTCTGAAGTAGTTGATATCACGCGTAAATTCGTTGAACTCCGTTACAAACTGCTTCCGTATTTGTATACCATGTTTTGGGATTATGTAAACGACGGTGTTCCGATGCTTAAACCTTTGGTGTATTTCGATCAAGAAGACATTCAAACCCACTATCGAACCGATGAATTTTTGTTTGGAAATCAGATTTTAGTGTGTCCGATTTTAGAGCCAAACGCGCAAGGCCGACGCATGTACTTGCCGCGCGGAAACTGGTACAATTACTGGACCAACGAATGGATTTGCGGTGGAAAAGAACTTTGGGTAAGCACGGCTTATAACGAAATTCCGATTTTTATTAAAGAAGGAGCTATCATACCAAATTATCCGATTCAGCAATACGTTGGTGAGAAGAAATTTGAGGAAATTAGTTTAGAGGTGTATTACAAAGAAGGTAAAGAAAAATCGACTTTGTACGAGGATGCACAAGATGGTTACGATTACAACAAGGGACGCTACAGCCATTCAACTTTCAGCTTTCGCGGAAAGGAAAAAGAAGTTACGATTCTTCAGCACAAAGAAGGAAAATTCGTTACCGATTACAACAAATACCGCGTTCGTTTTTATGGCTTGCCTTTTGAAATCGGTAAAGTTCAAATCGACAACGAAGAAGTAAATTTAAAAGACGTTTTAGTTGGCAAAAACGAACTGTTAGTCGATAAAGATTTTACGGAATTACACATTGCAGCAAAAGGCTTGAAAAAATAAGTTTGAGAATTCAAAAATATCTTGCGTAATTACGTAAAGTTTCGTTTGCGATATCTTGTATTTTTGTAGAAATTTTAGCGAAATGAAAAACAAATTTTTAGCCTTGGGAATCCTATGTTTAGCCTTAGCAATTGCTTGTGCAACAAACCCAGTTACGGGTAAAAAGACACTTGCTTTAGTACACAACTCAGCGATTTTACCTTCGGCTTTTCAGCAATACAACGATTTTTTGAAAACCAACAAAGTGGTATCTGGCACAGCCGATGCCAAACGCGTTGAGTTAGTAGGAAATAAAATTCGCGCTGCTGCCGAGAAATTACTGGCCGCTCGTGGGCAAAGTGCTGCTTTGAAGGATTATCGCTGGGAATACAAATTGATTGAAAGCAAGGAAGTTAACGCTTGGTGCATGCCCGGCGGAAAAATTGCGTTTTATACCGGAATTCTTCCAATAACTAAGGATGAAGCCGGAATGGCTGTAGTTATGGGTCACGAAGTAGCGCATGCCTTATTAAATCACGGGCAACAACGCATGAGTGGCGGCGTTCTTGCCGAGCTTGGTGCAGGTTTGGTGGGAGCAGCAGTGGGCAAACAGTCGGAGCAAACGCAAGCGCTAGCCATGCAAGCCTACGGAGCGGGCGCGCAATTCGGAGCTTTATTGCCGTTTTCAAGGAGTCACGAAACCGAAGCTGATGAAATTGGCCTCATTTTAATGACAATTGCAGGTTACAATCCCGATGTTGCTATTCCGTTTTGGCAACGTATGGCAGCACAATCGGGCGGACAAGAGCCTGCCGAGTTTATGAGCACACACCCTTCGAACAGCACGCGAATTGCAAATATTCAGAAACAAATTCCAATAGCACGACGCGAAGCAGCTAAGCTCGGAGTTACTCCAAAATAAAGACTATATAAAAACATTTTGATTAACGCGAAAGCTGTTCTTTTGGGCGGCAATTCGCGTTTTTCATTACAAGTACGCAGTAAAAGTCGCACATCCCTAAGGTATTTTTTTGCTTCCGTTGGTCGCACAAAACTACCTACGGCTGTTGCTACTTTTACTTTGCGCGCTTTCCATTTCAACCGCGGCCGCGAAAATCGTTACTAACGTTTAGTGGAAAAACGTATATTCGTAGCGTTAATAAAGCAAGATAAGTGTACCGTTAGTACTGATTATAATCTGAACCATTGTCATTTCCCGTGTGTGGTTTGCTATCCTTAAACGTAATGTTGTTTTAAAAAAAAAGAAAATGAAAAACTTAGTAATGATTTGGTTACTGTTGCTAACAACATATTCATACTGTCAAACGAAAGAAAAAATAACACTGGAGTGGAAATTGGCAAAGAATGATACTTTGAAGTACAAAACCACCATGAAGGAAAGTAAAGAGCAGCTAGAACAAAATGATGCCGACACTACTTCCTTGTTTTCAGGAAATGAATTTCAAAAACTGCGTGAATCCGTTGCTGATTTTAATGCAGGTGTTCGGTATGAAACGCATCTTTATCCGAATAAAAAAAATGAAAAGTTAATTGACATTGAAATGCTGATGTTCAATGATTTAAATAGTAGTCCCTTTGCGCGATTGAAAGAGGAAATCAAAACAACAGAAGCTGACAAAAAATCAAAAAAGAAGAAAAACAAAAACAAAGATAAAATTGATGAAACAGAAAATGACAGCATCAAATTTGAGAATCTTTACAAAGATATTGTCAGTTTAAAAGGGAATATTGCTTTACGCGGCAGAATTTCTCAATCCGGAGAAGTAGTTAGTACCTATTATAAAAATTCTCAGAGAAATCTAATTGCATTGTTATTCGAACTGCCGAACAGAAAAGTTGAAGTTGGAGAGAAATGGCAATTGAATCTCAATTTTATCGAAATGGATCAGAATTTTCTCTGTGATAATTTTAGTCGCGAGAATGCAGTGTTTATCGAACAAATTATAGAGAAAGAAAACGATAAAATTGCCGTAGTCAAATACAATATCCAAGAATATATAGATGGAGATTTCGAAAGTCCGTTAGTTGGCATTTTCGGCATGGAAGCGAACGAAAAAACATTCATGAAATTCTCATACATCGCAACAGCTAATTTTTCAATTACAAAAGGAAAATGGATTACTTACGACGGTGAAATGATTATTGAAAGTAATTTTTCGCCCTTTTCTAGAAAATCAAAAACCGAATTTAAACTCGTTGAATAATAAAACTGTTAGCGTTCATTTCCTTTAACGGAAATAACTCATTTTAAGAGTTTAGAGGAAAGTTATCGTGGAGAAGTTCACTTCGAGCTTCTGAATCTTCCTACTCATTTGCCAATTCCAGTAGACTATAGAACTCAGGAGGAAATTGACCAAACAATAAGAAAAAGTAAGGAATCAGCAATAAGTAGAGGTATCTAATAGAGTCTATGTCAGCAAAAACAATCATTCCAGCAGATTTCAATGCCGCTTTACTTGAAAAAGTAAGTTAAACTAAAAGCTTGATTTTCCCATTTGGTTATTCCTTTGCTTTTTTAACTTTGAAAAATATCAGTTTTTCCATGAAGAAAATATTAATTTTCATAACGTTATTGCTATGCGTAAATTTTGCACAGGCACAAAATACCTTTAAGGATACCGTTTTTTTGGAAGAAGTGGTAACTAAATTCCGAAAGAAAAAGAAACTGTTGAAATATGAAATTTCCGGTCATGCAGCCTACAGTGGACTTCATCACGGAACAAGCAAAATAGTTTGTCTGCTAGACAAATTACCGACGGGAACTATAAAAAATGTAACCTTCTATTTAAACACGGGTTTGCCCAATATGTTCAAAAGAAAACTGAAGATCAATTACAAAGATGTTTTATTAGGTATTTTGGTTTGCGAAGTCGACGCTAACGGAAAACCCGGAAAGATACTATCCGAAAATGAAGTGAAATTTTGGGTCAAAGCAGATCATCGAGGTAGTTTAACTGTAGATATGTCAAGTTTAAATCTAGAAAGCACAAAAATGTTTTTTGGTTTTACAGTTCTTTCGGAATTATCAAAAAATGAAAATAATCTCTATATGAGATTTTGTGAAAACGAAAGCGCTGCAACATACAGTTTTGGGAATGTATTCAATCGCAATGAGAAAAACTGGTATTTAGACGGAAAGATGAGTTTTAAGTTAAAAATGAAAATTGAGCAATAGGGAAGGTAACCTTTCCGCCGTAATAGCAGCTTTTTCTGAGACCTTCTTTGCCAATTCTTTCATAGATAATCGTAAAATTAACTCCAGTACTACTATTACTTTTACATTTCTATTTTACTAATTTTATCCAAAATTTAGCCAGCCAAATAACCACTTACCATGAACGCAACTTTGTGTCCGAACTGTAACGATGAAATTATCAAGAACTTTTGTTCAAACTGTGGGCAAAAAAAGTTCAAGCGGATTGATAAAAAATACATTTGGGATGAGATTCAATACACGACTATTCACACCAACAAAGGACTTTTGTACACTTTGAAAAACTTGGTGGTAAATCCGGGTAAAACGGCGCGTCAGTTTATCGACGGTTGTCGCGTAAACCATTACAAGCCCATTTTATTGGTGTTTTTATTGAGTGGTATATCGACCTTCATCTCGATAAAATTCTTAAACTTTAGCGAGATTCTTAAAAAGCAGTATGAAAGCCAACAAATGAGTGCCGAATTCGCGAACGAAATAGTACATTTCATTGCGTCTTACAACTCTCTCATCATGTTAGCGCTAGTGCCAATTTTTGCCAGCTTTACCAAAATCGGATTTTTTAAATGGGGACATAATTATTACGAGCATATTGTTATAAACGCCTACTTTTTAAGTTTTTACATTGTTCTGATAATGATTTTTGTTTACCCAATTATGTATTTTGTTAAAGATAATCCGGTATTATACGGTCAAATGTCACAGTATTTTATGCTACTCGTACCCATTTTACTTTTCTGGTTCTTTTGTGGTTTTTATCCGGAACGCAGCAAAAAAAGTGTGTTTTGGAGCGTGTTACTTACACTCATTGTTACCGTGATCGGTTTCGGTATCGTCATGACTCTGGCAGTAATCGTGGGAGTGGTTATGGCTATGGCAGCCGGTCCGGAAGCTCTTGAAATGTTTAAACCAAAAACGGTAAAGTAGGGTTCGAGTTGACACAGTTCGAACGTATTTGCCAACTTTTTTACGTTAGGATTTATGTTGTAAAAATGTATTGACAATCAACATTTAAAAAATTATCTTTGTTTAAGTAATAGTGTTATTATGGACTTGTCAGCTGAATTAAAGGAAAACCTGATCTCTAGAATCAAAAATTCTAATGACATAACCCTTTTAAATAAATTGAAAACTGTTTTTGATTCTTCTGAACAAGCATTATATCAATTGAATGCTGAACAAGAAAATGCAATAAATAGTGGCAGAGAACAAATCAAAAGGGAAGAATTCTCAGCTAATGCAAAAGTAATTACCGATTTGCGGGAATGGCTATCAAAGAAATAGTTTGGTCGAAATTAGCTGAGGCTGAATTTGCAGGTGTTTTAGAATTCTACTTCAAAAGAAATGCTAATGCAAAGTACAGTCTTAAAATTCTTGACGAGGTCGAAGATTTGATAAGTAAGCTAATTGAGCATGAAAATCTTGGCAGATTAACTAACAATAGATGCACGAGAGTTATTCCTATTAAACATTTTGAAATTTTCTACGAAATAAATCACGAGAGAATTGAAACAACGTAAGTTCGACATAAAAACCTTTGTTAGATCGCTTGAAATGAAACTTTAGATTGGCTACTACCAATTTCGATGCACGATTATTTATAGCTAATCATTTAAACAGTCGCTTACGTCGTTGTATTTTTTTGAGATACCTCGGTATCCCAAAGAAAATACGCCTGTTATACCAATTAGATCTATAAAACAGCCCGATAAAAAAATGTTTTTAAGCCATAACGGCTTTAAAAAAATCTTCCGTAGCGCTGCTATGCAACATTTTTTTGCATTGTTCTGTCTCAAAAACAAGCTTTTTTCTCCAGACTATTTTATAAATCCAATTGGTATTAATCAACTATTTAAATGATTTCTAACTTCGATTTTTATATCGAACTCACGTTGAAATAGTATCTTTTTGGGATTCAAGGCGAAATCCAAATAAAAGGAAAGTCATTTAATTTTGGTACGATCGAGATTGATTTTCAATTCTTTTTCAGCTCTTTGTTACTGTTTACAGTCCGATGAATTAACAAATGCACAAAATCAAGAGTAGGCGTATTGCAGTACTTTAGTTTTTAAACCAATTTTAAAAAACAATTGAATTAATTTGTACTTTTAGATTTCTTAATTAAAAAAGCCATGAAACTTGAACAAAGCTTGCAGAGTAAAAAGTTAGAATTAATACAATGGCTTTCATCCGTTGAAGATGTTTCCATAATCGAAAAAATAGTGGAATTGAGAAAAATAGAAACCAACGACTGGTGGCACAGTATTTCAGAAACCGAAAAGAAAGCCATTGAAAGTGGAATCCAAGATGCTAATTCGGGTAAATTGAATCCGCATTCAAGCGCTAGAAAGATGTATGAAAAGTGGTTATAAAATCCTGTGGACTGATTTTGCTTTAAAGGAATTAGAACAGACATTCAGATACTTAGAGGAAAATTGGTCGGAAACGGAGTTAAGAAATTTAGCAACAAATATTGAAGAAAAATTAGTTTTAATAGCTCAAAATCCGTACTTATTCCAAGAATCAGAATTTAAGAAAGGCATTCGTCGTGTCATCATTTTAAAATACAACACACTTTACTACAGATTTTCAAACGAACAAGTTGAAATTATCGCATTTTTTTTCAAACAGACAGAATCCTGAAAAGATAAAGCTAAAGTAAGACGATACGTCTAATTGTATTTCCCCTGCACTAGGGATTGAAACGGAAAGCCGCGACGCCAAAAAGCGCTTGAAGCCCGTGGTGCAGTGGCGACCAACGGAAGCCGCGGCAACACTTGGCTGAAATGCTTTTGGGTGTTGTGCCTTGCAGTGGAAAGCCCGACCTGCCGCAACGAACTTCCACTAAATGCACGCGGCAGGAAGTGCCCAAATTATTAGAAAACCTGAGGTCGGTCGAAAATCCTTTTTCCAACAAATTAAGAAAGCCGAAACTTCGATTACGTGCCAATATTGTTATATTTGGCGTTCGTTATTAGAAGCTATTGTTACTATGAAATTACTTGAAGGAAAAACTGTGATTATTACCGGCGCAAGTCGCGGAATTGGAAAAGGAATTGCCGAAGTTTTTGCGAAACACGGCGCAAATATTGCATTTACGTACAGCTCGTCGGCCGCAGCAGCAGAGGAATTGGCCGCGAAATTAGCCACCGAAGGCGTTACCGTAAAAGCGTACCAATCGGATGCCTCGAAATTCGATGCCGCACAAGCTTTCGTCGATCAAGTTTTGCAAGATTTTCCTTCTATCGATGTGCTTATTAACAATGCCGGAATCACCAAAGACAACCTTTTGATGCGTATGTCGGAAACCGATTTCGATCAAGTAATTGAAGTCAATTTGAAGTCGGTTTTTAACATGACCAAAGCGGTTCAAAAAACGATGTTAAAACAACGTTCGGGCTCAATCATTAACATGAGTTCGGTTGTTGGTGTGAAAGGAAACGCCGGACAAACCAATTACGCGGCCTCGAAAGCGGGAGTTATCGGTTTCACGAAATCGGTTGCCTTGGAACTGGGTTCGCGAAACATCCGTTGCAACGCCATTGCTCCAGGTTTTATCGAAACGGAAATGACTGCCAAATTGAACGAAGACGTGGTTAAAGGTTGGGCAGAATCGATTCCACTAAAACGCGGCGGAAGCACCGAAGATGTTGCAAACGCCTGTTTGTTCCTCGCTTCAGATATGAGCGCCTACGTAACGGGCCAGGTTCTTAACGTCGACGGCGGTATGCTAACCTAATTATTCCCAATTTTATTATGGACGTATTGACGGTTGTCAGTATTCTTCTCGGCGCTGGCGCGGCTTTTGGCTTGGCTTGGTATCAGTATTTTTACCAATCAACCGATCGTTCACGCTATTACAAATTGCTATTTTGGTTGCGATTTCTAGGAATCTTTTTCATCATTCTCGCAATAATCAATCCGCGCTTTAATCGTACTACTCTGGAAGTTAAGAAACCAATACTTGCAGTTGTGGCCGATAATTCGTTGTCTGTAAAATATTTAAAGGCAGATAATCAAATACAACAAGCCGTTTCGTCGCTACAAAATAACGCTGCTTTAAACGATAAGTTTGAATTGCGACTCTTCTCGATCGACGAAGCTTTGAAAGATACTACAGCGCTCGATTTTTCGGGTAAAAGTTCTAATCTGCACGAAGCTGCGTCTGGTTTGCAAAATTTGTTTCGCGGAAAGAATCGCGCTACTGTTTTGATAAGCGACGGTAACCAAACAGGAGGTTCTGATTTTGTGTACAGTTTTGGAAAATCGTTGCCTGTTTATAGCGTTGTTGCCGGCGATACGCTTAAACAAACCGATGCTAAAATCGCGAAAATTAACGTCAATAAGTTTGCATTTAAAGGCAATCAGTTTCCGTTTGAGTGCTTTGTGCAATACACCGGAAAGAAATCGGCAAACGGCGTTCTACAAATTAAAGAAGGCGGAACTGTTGTTTTTTCGCAAAACGTTGATTTTAACGCGGGAACCGATGTAAAAGCCGTTTCAGGTTTGTTGCAAGCCGATAAAATTGGTTCGAAGGTGTACACGGCAGTTTTCCAAACGGCTATTCCAGAGAAAAATAAATACAATAACAGTCAGGTTTTTGCAGTCGAAATCGTCGATCAACGCGCCGAAATTGCGATTGTTTCCACGGTTAATCATCCGGATTTAGGAGCTTTAAAGCGCGCTATCGAAACCAATGCGCAACGTAAAGTTACTATTCTAAAACCATACGAGGCTTTAGAAGGCAAAACCTACAACGCTTATATTTTATACCAGCCGAACCAGAATTTTAAGAAATTGTGGACGAAGCTCGAAAACGACAATCAAGGTATTTTTTTCATTACGGGCATGTCGACCGATTTCCCGTTATTAAATACGTGGCAATCGGTTTACAACTTTAAGATGTCGGCACAAACCGAGGATTACCGACCTTCACAAAAAACCGATTTCACGCTTTTTGCACAAGAACCCATTAACGTAGATGCCTGGCCGCCGTTGCAGAATCCGTACGGAACAATTAGTCCGAGCCAGAATCGGTCTGTTTTGTTTAGTTCGCGAATCAACAATATAGAAACGGGCGTTGATCTATTCGCTTTCGCGGAAGCAAAAAGTCGCCGATTGGCCTTTCTTTTCGGCGAAGACAGCTGGAAATGGCGCTTGGCAGATTACGCTCAAAATCGCAACTTCGAAGCTTTCGATTTGTTGATCGACAAAACTATTCAATACCTGACGGCTAATCAGAAGAAGAGTCGTTTACTGCTCGATTACGAGAAATTTTACAATTCGGGCACTGCTGTGGAAATTACCGCACAGGCGTTCAATAAAAACTTTGAGTTCGATCGTGAGGCGGAACTTATTTTATCGCTTACGCAGATTGCAACGAACAAAACACGTAAAGTTGAAATGCCGAGAGGTGAGAGCGTGTATAAATCGACTTTCGACAATCTCGCGCCTGGGAAATATCGTTTTACTGTGACGTACACCGGCGGTGGTGCGGCTTCGGGATATTTTGAAGTTTTGGATTACGATGTGGAACGTCAGTTTGTAAATGCCGATTTCACAAAAATGTCGGAACTCGCTACACAGACGTCGGGCGGTGTTTTTCTTGCCAATCAGACTCCTGCGTTGATCGAGAAATTACTTAACGACAAGCAGTTTAAAGCCGTTCAGAAAGAAACATCGAAATCGACGTCATGGATCGATTTATTTTGGTGTTTGTTGTTGTCGGGCTTGTTATTGGGCGCCGAGTGGTTCCTCAGAAAATACCGTGGCTTGTCATGATACGTTTGGTTTTTATCGCAGCACTTTTCCTTTCCACGCAAGTGAGTTTTGCCCAAACCTGGGAACGAAACTTAGAAAAAGCCTTTGCCGATTCCAAAAGTCAGCGAAAAGAAATTCTCTTTGTATTTACCGTACGTGATCACTGCGAAACCTGCGATTTGTTGGAGCAACGCGTGTTTCAATCGGAGTATTTCAAGCAGGAAGTTGCTTCGCGCTACATCTTGTTTAAATACGATTTCGAAACCGATAAACACAGCATCAGCGAGCAAGAGTTGGCAGCACGACTGCGGATGGTGGAGAAATACAACAAAGACGGCTTTTTTCCATACTTGGTTTTGGTGGCGCCCGACGGTCGGATTCTCAAATCACGTGGAAGCTACGACGGCGAATCGGCGGCTTCTTTTCTTAAGTTTTTAAAATAAATTACGCGGTTTTCAAAAGTGGAGCTATCGCAATCGCGGTAGGAAAACGTTATCGTAACCATTTGTTTAAAAAAACTCGGTATTTGAGGCGCTTTTTGCTTGTCAACGTTAAAAAAATCTGTAATATTTGTAAGAGTAACATTTCAGATTTCGTAGCAGCTGAAACGCTTTTGATGCGACTTTAAAACGAGTCATTTCGATTTTTCGGTGCTGTAGAAACGAAGATTCAATTTGGAATGAAATCAAAAGACAGTTAGCAATCGCGCACATTTGCCGATTAAACGAGAATCGTACACATACATGGAATCGATAGTATCAAAAGTGAATCAGTCAGACAACCAAGCCATTGTGGAACCGCGTTTGAACATCATTTTGACGACAGATGAAGACGACTTTAGGCCGGTTTATATCGCAGGAAATTTCAACAATTGGGACACACAAGATCCGAATTACGAAATGGAACATCTGGAAAACGGGTTATACCATTTTACGTTTCCAAACGATTTTACGTTCCCCGAACCTTTACAGTACAAGTTTACTAAAGGCGATTGGAGTGAAGTAGAAATAGACCGTTTTGGAAACCGAACTGAAAACCGTGTTTGTCCCGATTTAAAAGGCGTTCGCCGCGAACACGTTGCCAAATGGCGTAAAAACTGGTTGCCTTTTAAACCAAATTTCCTACCGCAGGTACAACTCATTTCCGATGAGTTCGAAATGCCGCAACTCAACAAAAAACGAAAAGTTTGGGCGCTTTTACCACATGATTACGACCAAACCGACGAGCGTTATCCGGTTCTTTATCTGCAAGATGCACAAAATCTATTCAACGAAAGTAGCGGATTCGGCAATTGGGAAATCGACAAGAAATTGGCGGTTATGTCGGAATACAAAATCGGAAAAATTATTGTCATTGCCGTAGAGCACGCCGAAGCCGATCGCATTAAAGAATACAACGTAGGAAATACCGTTTTGGGCGTCGGACAAGGTAAAAAATACATTCGTTTTATAACCGATACGCTAAAACCTTTTGTTGACAAGCGCTACCGCACACTCACCGAACGCGAACACACGGGTATTGGCGGCAGTTCTATGGGCGGATTAGTGAGTTTATTCAGTGGTTTGCTCTATCCCGAAGTGTACGGAAAACTCATGATTTTTTCACCTTCGCTGTGGGTTGTTCCCAAGCTAAAAATCGATGAAGAAGATCTCGCATTGCAAGGCAGTACCAAGATTTATCTGTATGCTGGTGGCGACGAGTCGGAAACTATGGTAAAACACGTTACGCAGTTCAAGCGCAATTTACTACAATCCAAACAATTGTCCGAAAAAGTTCAAATACAACTCAGTATCAATCACCACGGAAAACACAACGAAACGTACTGGAGCGACGAGTTTCCGAAAGCAATCGAATGGCTCTTTTTCCAAAAAAAATAAATTATGAAACTCTCTTTTCAACACGATATTCCGTCTTTTTCTGGAAACTTTATCATTCCGGTCTTTGAAACGGGTCCGAACCATTTAGTGCCCATCGAATTCTACGGCGTTAGTGTACCGTCGAAAGTTTTTTACGGAAAAGCCAACGAAATTTACGCCATCGAAAAATACGATAACCTTCACTTATTTGTCGGTTTAGGGAAAACGCCTGATTACAAGTC
Organism: Flavobacterium sp.; assembly: GCF_027490375.1. Lineage (GTDB taxonomy): Bacteria > Bacteroidota > Bacteroidia > Flavobacteriales > Flavobacteriaceae > Flavobacterium. Next base: position 21,904 of record NZ_JAIXYH010000093.1, on the reverse strand, counting down.
GGTTGTAACCATGTTCCGTCGTGCGGCACATAAATATCCGGAGTTTTTCAACAAACCCGTTTTGATTGATTTACCAAACGGACTCGAACCGCAGCTCGTTTCGGCAATCGTTTCCGGACTCAAACTCGGAACCTACAAAATAGGGCATTTCAAAAACGAAAAGCCACATCCGATTACGAATTCCGATTTTGCACTCACCATAAATAATTACAAATCGGAAGAAGCCTTTCTACAAAAAGCGTTAATCTTGGCAGATGCGCAGTTGCAATGCATGCAATGGGTTGATTTGCCGCCAAACGTTGTTACGCCCGAGTATATGGCAAAAGCGGGTGCCGATTTGGCAAACGAAACCCAGTTACAAGCCACGGTTCTCGACAAAAACGCCTTGCAGGAATTAGGTATGGGCGCCTTGCTGGCTGTCGGACAAGGAAGTAAAAACGATGCGCGATTGCTCGTGCTCGAACTCAATCCGGAAGCCGAAGGCAAACATTATGCGTTGGTGGGTAAAGGCGTGACGTTTGATACGGGCGGACTCAATATTAAAACCGCTGGCATGCAATTCATGAAGTCGGATATGGCGGGCGCGGCGGCGGTTGTGGCTACCATGCAGTATTTGGCAAAGTCGGATTGTAAAAAACGCGTTACGGCGGTGGTTCCGTTGTGCGAAAATGCAGTAGATGCCACGTCATTAAAACCGTCGGCCGTCATTGAAGCCTTCAATAAAAAGACAATCGAAATTATCGATACCGACGCAGAAGGCCGACTCATACTCGCCGATGCGCTTGCGTATTTGATTGCCAAGCACAAACCCGATGTTATTGTAGATATAGCGACCTTAACTGGCAGCAGTGTGGCTACTTTTGGTTACGAATGCGGCGCGTTGTTTACCAATAACGTTGATTTGGAATTTGCGTTGCGAAGCGCCGGAAACCAAGTGGGTGAAAAACTTTGGCCGTTGCCCTTGTGGAGCGCTTACGACCCAGACATCAGCAGCGATATTGCCGATGTGCGCAACTACAGCGGAAAACCGATTGGCGGCGCGATAACGGCTGCAAAATTCCTCGAATACTTTACCGATAAGCACGAAGCCTGGGCGCATTTAGATGTAGCCGGTGTGGCTTTTGGCGACAGCGAATTTGCAAAATCTAAACACGCTACGGCCTTCGGAGTTAATTTATTAAGTACATTTATTGAAAATCACTAACAGATGGAAAACACAGCCAAAACCTTCGTTTGTATCTCAAATTACTTTAAAGGATCCGATTTTTTAATCAACCTGAAAAAGCTTAACAACAAAGTTTTTCTCATCACTTCTGAGAAGTTAAACGACAAGCCGTGGCCGTTCGAATACATTGATGAGGTTTTTTATATGCCCGGTCAGGATGTCGATTGGAATTTAGAGCATTTATTGTTGGGAATCAGTAATTTGATGAAACACGAAAAAATTGATGCTGTGGTAGCGCTCGACGATTTTGATGTTGAAAAAGCTACGTACATCCGCGAGAATTTACGCATCGACGGTATGGGACAAACAACCGGCAGATATTTCCGCGATAAGCTCGCCATGCGCATGCGCGCCAAGAGTTGCGGCATTTCAAACCCCAAGTTTTCGGCACTTTTTAACGATAACGAAATCAATAATTTCGCCGATTCGGTTTCGCCGCCGTGGGTGTTAAAACCGCGTTCGGAGGCTTCGGCATCCGGAATTATCAAGGTGCACAACAAGGAAGAATTGTGGAATAACATCAACGAATTGGGCAACAACCGTTTCAAATATTTGGTGGAGCAATTTCGTCCGGGAGCGGTATATCACTGCGATAGTTTGATCGTAAACGGCAAGATATTGTTCAGTATTACGTCAAAATATTTGGCAACGCCTATGGAAATCTCGCAAGGCGGTGGCATTTTCCGTTCGGCGGTGATCGAGTACGGTTCGGAAGACGATGTGGCGATCAAAGCCTGCAACGAGCAAGTAATAAAAGGATTTGGATTGAAGCACGGTGCGGCGCATTCGGAGTACATTAAATGCAACGACGACGGCAAGGTGTATTTTCTCGAAACCTCGAGTAGAGTAGGAGGAGCGCACTTGGCCGAAATGGTCGCTGCAGCGTCGGATATCAATTTGTGGGCCGAGTGGGCAGCTATTGAAGACGCGCTGGCTAAAGGTCACACGTACAAATTACCAAAGGTGAAAAAGGAGTTTGCGGGCATTGTGCTTACGCTTTCCAAGTACGAGCATCCCGATTTGAGTGCTTTTAGCGATCCGGAGGTTTGTTTCCGTGTACCATTGGAGTACCATGCCGGCCTGATTGTTAAATCTAAAGACCGCGACCGCGTGATGCAACTGCTCGACGACTACGCCACCCGCCTCACAACCGACTTTGCTACGGTAGCCAAACAACAAGAAGTCAAGAATTTACATTAAAAGAATAGGATTAGTTTTTAGAAGCTAATCCCGTTTTTCGCTACAAGTACGCAGCCCAAGAAGGTATTTAGCACGTGCAGCTCGCGGCTTCCGTTGGTCGCCACAGCTTTCGGCAAAATAGTCTTCTTGGGCTTTGCGCGCTTTTCGCTGCAACCGGGGCTAGGAAATGCGTTATTGAAAATGAGTGGAAAAATTATTGCAATCAATGAGTTTTAAGGAGGTTTATTTTTTAGTTCAGCTTCAAAACTGTAAAATTTTGAAAGGAAGAAACAAGATTTTAAGCTTTATAAAGAAGGGTTTGGTAATAGCTAATTTATTCTGTTTTTGGGATACAACCTGGAATAAAATGGATGGTTTTTGGTGATAAACGCATGTATTTTTTCAAGTTACACGCTAAACTAGCCATAAATACCTTCTTGTTTGCATTTTAAATGCTTAATGTCTACAACGTGGTAAAAAATAGTGGTTGCATTTTTTCTATCAAGAAAAATTTCTGTAAAGTCACAAAAATTTATGTGTATTTTTGAGTTGTGCAACAGGAATAGCCGTTTTGCAAAAGCGGAGGTTTCGCGCTTGTGTGATAGAGAAGTGCTAAATTTGAGCTTTGTACTTCTAATGAAGTTTGCGGTTAGTTAACAGCGATGTGCTGCGAATTCAAATCTGCCTAGCTAAATTAATCACTACGCCACTCACCAAAAAGTTTGTACTAACCTAACCATAACAGACACCAAAACATGCACAAAACAGTAGCCATTATCTTCACACTTATATCCGTAAGTGTATTGGGACAAAAAAATCCAACCGAGCAAGCACAACCAATTGTAGCTGAGGGAAAATTACTATATAAGTCGGAAATGGCTTCTTGGTATGGAACAGATTTGTTTTTAGAAAACTACAAAAACAGAGAAAACATTGGCGGTTATTTTTCATACAGTGAAAACGACGTGGCAAAGTGTGTTTTCTTTTCAAGAGTAGAAAATCCAAAAGTTATCGGGACAATTTCGTTTGACAGCACTTACGATTTAAAGGATGCAAAAATTGACCTGACAGAAAGGGATTTTACGCGAACTGAAACTGACCTGTATCAAATCAGGAAAGCGGCACTAAACGAGTTAAACACAAATACAGATGGACTTTTCAAGTTCTATAACAATACAAGTCCAAACATAATTCCGCTAATTAGCGAAAAAGAAAAGAAAGTTTATGTTTTGACTGGACCCAAAATAAGCGGTGTTGTTATTTTTGGTAACGACTACTTGCTGACATTCGACAAAAACAACAAACTTTTAATGAAAAAACAACTTCACAAAAACATTATACCCATTGAATACGGAAATACTGAAGAGGGAACGGAACTTGAAGGAGCTTTGCATAGTCATTTGCCAGAAACAGGTGATTTTATTACGGCGACAGATATATGCACATTAATGCTTTATGCGAAGTTCGCAAAATGGAAAACATATAGTGTTGTGTCTCAAAAGTATACGAATATTTGGGATTGTGAAACAAACGAATTAACCGTAGTTCCAATAACAACCATTGACAAAATAACCAAAGACCAAGAAAAGAAAGATAAGAAATGAGATGAGTAGTTGCTACACCTAATGCGGGTAGCTACCGTACAACTACTAATTTCTTTAAAATATCACAAGAACAATAGGAATTGAATCTTCTGTAGACTTTTGGATCATCGACTTCTATTTTCAACTCAAAATGCTAAAATTCGGATCGGGCAAAATGGCGTTTTTTTAACAAGTCTTGTAAAATTGCGTTGTGAAGATTTGTATATTTGGGATCAGTAGCGACTTAATCTAAATACTCGTTTCTTGTAATCATCTCGACATGTTCCGTTTAATTCTTAATTTATCGCTGCTTTCAGCACTAGTTTGTTTCGGACAAAGGGAGTCATTGTCTGACACGCTCGCAAAAATTAAAGTCACCCCAACTTTCTATGTTATTCCTGGAAAAACTTATGTAGATAGCGTAGAGATGAATATGTCAAAAACATATCTTGACCCTCACAACCTAAAAGAAGTAAAATACTTTAAAGGTGAAGATGCTAAGATACACAGTGGTTCAACAAAAGGAGCTATTTTGATAACGCGTAAAAAACAAAACCAATTAATTAGTTTGGCAAATTTGAAACCCGACTTAAAAACTGCCAGCGAAAAAGCTTTACCAACAGATTTTGTAATTAATGGAGTACTCGTAGATACTGCGGCGGTTAAAATAGAGGTTACAGCGATAAAATCAATCAAAGTTCTTAAGCCGGCAAAAAATTCAGAGTTAATGCATCGCAGCGCAAGAAACGTAGTTCTCATAGAAACTAAAGATAAAAAGCGTAAAAAATTGAAATAGTCCAACCTATTGTAATAGCAGGTAGTTGTTTAAAACAAAAATTAAGGTGTTCCTTCGTAAGTAACGGCGAATACGCAGTGCTGCCGAATACTGAATATTGGGGTTACAGTTGTCAAATAATTAATATAGCGTAACTAACGCATAGGCACAACGGTCTGGCAATATTAAGACTTTAATTTTCAGTTAAAGCATCGTGTTAAAACTTGGATTAGAACCTTTGTTAGCCACAATTAAATGTGTTAACGTTAGCTTTTATAAAAGCATTATTTTTAGAGAAAAAATTACGGCAGTCACTTTGGCGGTGCTCAACTATCTTTATTTAACCGCGTTGTCCTATTTACTAAACTATATCCAATGAACCGAAGGCATTTGTTAATACTATTTCTTGTTCTATTACAGCATTCATTCGCCTGTTTGAACGGGGAAACTAAAAAACTTAAAAATGGAGCTTTTATTTATGAAGATCACGATGGAGTAATACCTTACGGTCACGATTTTTACATTGACAATTTCCCAAAATTAATTAGAGAACTAGATAGTCTTTATACAGCTACAAGAGATATTGATTATTTGTCTGATAAAGGTTATGTACTTACAATTCAAGGGAAGTATCAGCAAGCTCTACAGATTTATTTTAAAATTGAACAGTTGGAACCAAACAGATATTCAACGGCTTCTAATGTTGGAACGATTTACGAGCTTCTTGGAGATTATCAAAAAGCTTTGTTTTGGATTAGTAAGGCGATTCGATTAAATCCAAAATCCCATATGGGTTCCGAGTGGCTTCATTTAAAAATACTAGAAGCGAAAATCGGCGGAACTAAATACGTTAACTCTAACTTTTTATTAAACACCAATTTTGGAAACTTAGAAGAGCCTACTAGTACTCTATCAAAAGCACAAAGAAAAGCGCTTATAAATTCCTTATATTTTCAATTGAACGAACGATTATCTTTCATTAAAACAGAAGATCCGATAATTGGTATTTTACTTTTCGAATTGGGAAATTTAGTATTTCTAGAAAAGAATTACCATGATGCAAAACAGATTTATTATAAAGCGAGAGATTATGGTTATGATACTTTGCCTCTAAGAGAACGAATTGATTTGGCGAGCAATATGTTATTGCTAGAACTTCGTAAAGAAAACCACCAACTTTTTTTACATAATATATATCATCAAAATGTATTTGTGATAACATTAACACTTGCTTCAATTGTAATTTGTACTCTATCGATTACATTATGGAGGTTAAGGAAAAAGTACAGAACTTTAAGTAAAAGATTAGTTGATGAGAAATCTGATGTCGTTTAGCAGGAATTTAGTTTAATTTAGGGTGGATTTATTAAAATGTGATATTATATGAATGAAGTTTTTTGTAACGTTTTAACTGATGCTACTTCAAATTTTCAAAACAATTTAAGTAATAGATAGACTCTGTGTTTGCATCTTGCTTTTTTATGTAGCAGTTGGCTTTTCTCAAAATAGCCCGGATAATAGCGCAGCAGACGAAGTTATATCTCAAATTGAACTGATTGAAAGTGGGAACAGTTACAATGTTCAATTACTAAACTCGATTGCATGTTTGACGGGTATTTATCCAAAGAAGTCTGATTGGTACCTATTTCGGAATAATCTATGAACCAACAACAGCAGAACTTAACGCTTGGAAGAAGTTTGTTGATGAAAACCGCTCAAAAATAACTTATAAAGACGCTTCAAAGTCAGATTTCTCCGGCGTCAGAGAAATTTTATATGAATACGAACCAAAGAAATTTCGATCAAATTATTGCCAATAATTCGCTTACAACTTGACAACCTTAGTTTTATTGCTTTCGGTACATGTTTGGTAACTCCAATGTCAAAAATACTATTTTAAAAAGGTTAAAAGAAGTTATAATACCAACGGTTCGTTTCCCAAATCACTACAATACTCTTACAAATAATAAAATTTAGCAACCTATGTCTCCTCTGTGCCTATGTGGTCAACCGAAAGTCTGTGGTTGTAAAGGTGAAAAGCGAATTCCGGAAATACCGGAAGCGAAAGAATTAAAAAAAGCTAAAAAAGAGAAAAGTAAATAGCGTACTAAATTGAAATGCTGCGACTCCAGTGTGTTGAACTATTGCCATGTTAAGACACTAATGTATTTGCGCTACTTGAACTACGTTTCTTAACACAAAAATCTACCGAAGTACCTAGAACATTAGTCGATGCTGTACCAAATTCTTCGAGAATGTACTCGTTTGTCAATCTTTGCCTCAATCTACTTTATGTGGTAAGTTTTCGTTAAACCGCAGTGCTACTTTCTCGTTAGCGCCTATTTTTGGAATGATCTCAAAGTGCTAACAATGAAAAAACGACCAACCATTTTGCTCGTTCTCTGTACAACACTTGTTTTTTCACAGTCTGCTGTAACTGCCGATTTCGATTTTGAACTTCAAAACAAAGGTTCGTTTTCCAGTTGGTATTCATTTGGTAGTGACCAATACGAAGTTTCAGCCGATTCCATCCAAAGGTATAATGGTAATTACAGCGCAGCCTTATCTTACAACGGCACAAATTACGATTACAAAGCCATTGGCTATACTTTACCCCAAAATTATGCCGGTAAAACGATAACAGTTTCTGCATACGTAAAAACAGAAAACGTCAAGAATGGCTATGCAGGCATTTGGATTCGAATTGATCCCAATATTGCAATCGACAATATGAGTAATTCCGGAATTAAAGGTACAACCGACTGGAAAAAGTACGAACTCACGCTAGAACTCTCACCTGAAAATACTACGCAAATTGCCTTAGGTGGTTTACTAGTAGGTTCCGGTAAAATGTGGATCGACCAGCTGCGCGTAAGCATTGACGGCGTAGATGTTACGCAAGCTAAAGTTTTTCAAAAACAAAAATTCCCAGCAGACTACGACCAATCCTTAGACAGCGGTTCCAATATTCAATCTATTCCTACCGATGAAATAACTTTAGCACGTTTAGAAAAACTGGGTTTGCTTTGGGGGTTTCTCAAATACTATCATCCAAATTGTGCCGCAGGAAATTACCAAATGGATTACGAACTGTTGCGCATTTTACCCAAAGTACTACAAGCGCATGATTTAGCGGAATTTAATACATGTCTAAGTAACTGGGTTCGCAGTTTTGGAACGATCGAAACAAGCAAAAAGACCAAACTACGCGATTCCCAAATTAAAATTCAAACCGATTTTAGTTGGTTTACTTCTTCAGATTTTTCACCAGAATTAATTGCACTTTTACAACAGATTGAATCCGCTAAACGCCCACAGAAGCATTATTACGTCGACTTCTATCCGGAGGTTAGAAATCCGCAATTCACCAACGAAAAGGCCTACGATGAAATGCTTTATCCCGATGCCGGTTTCCGACTTGTGTCCTTGTTCCGGTATTGGAATATGATTGAGTATTTTTTTCCTTATAAATATGCCATTGACGAAAATTGGCGGTCGGTTTTAAAGGCGTTCTTGCCTAAGTTTTTGAATGCAAAGAATGAGACGGAATACACAATCGCGGTTCTGCAACTCATTACTCAAATACAAGATACGCATGCAACTTTATTAAACAAAAGTGAAGTTTTGAATACCTATTTTGGCAGTCGGTATGCCGTGGCAAAAGTTACATTTGCAGAGAAACAAGCTGTGGTAGCTGATTTCCACAATCGAGAATTGGGCGCTAAATCAGGTTTAAAACGTGGTGATGTTATTACCAAAATAAACGAAAAATCAATTGAAACCCTTGTAAACGAGCGGCTTCCCGTAACTCCGGCTTCGAATTTGCCTACCAAACTTCGCGATATTGCCACGAATTTGTTGCGGACTAACGAAACAAAAATGCGTCTAGAATTTCTGCGCAAGGGCAAACTGGAAAGTATCGAAGTTTCTACTTTTTCTCCCACGGAAATCGACATTTACGGCAGAAGACGCGAAATTGACAGCTGCTTCAAATGGATCGACACCGATATTGCCTACCTGAATAATGGAAGTTTAAAAAGAGCGTATGTCCCTAAAATTTGGGAAGAAATAAGAAAGTCAAAAGCAATAATTATCGATGCTCGCAATTATCCGAACGATTTCCCTTTGGAAGTGCTTTCTCGCTATTTTCTTCCCAAGAAAATAGCCTTCGCCAGGTTTACAAACACTAGTTTACAGCAACCCGGAACCTTCATATTTACCAAGCCTATGTTCACGGGCATACGCAATCGCAATTATTACAAAGGGAAAGTGATTGTTTTAGTAAATGAGCAAACGCAAAGTTCCGCCGAATTTCATGCTATGGCCTATCAAGCCCATCCGAATGCGCTGATTGTTGGAACGACTACAGCAGCGGCCGATGGAAATGTCTCTAATTTGGTTTTACCCGGCGGTATTTACTCCTCGTTTACGGGCATTGGTGTGTACTATCCCGACGGTCCAGAAACGCAACGGATAGGAATAGTGCCCGATATCGAAGTAAAGCAAACTGCTTTAGGGATCGAACAAGAACGGGATGAAATTCTTGAAAAAGCACTTGAAATTTTTACTAATAAATGAAAGAGTAGCAAGTGCGAAGAAGTAGAAACACTTGCGGATTTTTTTGAGTGATAAAACGTAAGCTCTTGTAAACAAATTTTTTGGAACCTTTATTTTTTGCCAACAAACCACCTAATTTTGATATAAATGTTTGTGTTCGCTCATTGAAAATGATGTTCTTATTTCAATGTTATACAATTCTTGGTTACTTACGTAAAACTCATTTCTGGGTGAGCGACAGCAGTGATATCCTTTTTGGCGAACGGGATCTCCACTAAACATTTGCCAAAAAGATAAAACGAATGGCGCGACGGCGGCTCAGCGAAATGTTTGCGAAGCGTTACGACTACGCCGCCGGCACCCCCAAAAAAAGTACCAATCGTTAACCTAACAATTCCGTGTGGTTTTTTTAACGCTACTTTTCGGCGGATTAAGGGGCGATACTTACGGAAAAGTACGTTCTTTGCAGCGTTTTAAAATTTCCTCTTTATGTCGGTTTCTCGCAGCGCATTTGTCATTTTCCTATTACTAACTTCGCTTGTTCACGGACAAAATTCCGGATTTACCCTTTCGGGGAAAATAGATTCGGCCAGCGAAGCAAACCTGCCGATAACCATAACTTTAAGCACTGCTGCAAACAAAGTAGTGGCTTCAACTTCGGTTAACGAACAATTTCAATTTGTGTTTACCAATGTAGCTGCCGGCACATACAATCTGCGAATCGAAGCGGCAGCCGCCGAAACACTAATCCGGAAAGGCATTGCGCTTACCGCCGATACCGATTTAGGAGCGCTTGAACTCAAACCAAAATCGACGCAACTTACTGAAGTCGTAATCAGCCAAAAAAAGCCGATTGTTAAAGTTCAGGCCGATAAAACCGTTTTTCAAGTTGAGAATACAATTAACGCTACCGGAACATCAGGCTTTGAATTGTTGAGAAAAACTCCGGGCGTGGTTATCGACAATAACGATAATTTAATTGTCGAAGGAAAATCGGGCGTATTGATTTACATTGACGGAAAGCAATCCTTTTTAAGTGGTTCGGATTTAACCGATTTTTTGAAAACCATTCAAGCGACCGATATTTCGGCCATCGAACTGATTACACAACCGTCGTCTAAATTCGATGCCGCGGGAACAGCAGGTATTATTAACATAAAACTTAAGAAAAGCAAGTTATTTGGTACTAACGGAAGCGTGTCTACGGGTTTAAATGTGGGCGAATATGCAACCACAGTTAATGCCGTAACAATTAATAACCGCAGTAAATACGGTAATTTTTACGCCAACTACAGCAATCGATTCGGGCGTAATTACAATTTCATAAACCTGTACCGCACGCAAAACGGATTGTTTTTGAACTCTCGTGGCAGTACCGAATCCGGTGTTAACGCTAATAATTTCCGCATGGGTTACGATTATTCCGCAAACAGTAAACACACTTTCGGAGCGATAGTTTCGGGGAATTTCAACAACAATTACACCTACGGAAATACACGAACGCCCATTGGTTTGCTAAACCCAATGCGTACCGACAGTATATTGCGCGCCAACAACATTGCTAAGGCAACTAACAAAAATTTATATGCCAACGTAAACTACAAATATCAAGATTCGCTTGGTCATCAATTAAATATCGACGTTGATTACGGTTTGTACAGCAGCGACCGCGATTCGTATCAGCCAAATATTTATTACAACCCGACGGAAACCGAAATGCTGAGCAGTCAGATTACGCGACAAATAACGCCAACCGACATCGATATTTACACGTCTAAAATCGATTACGAGCAGCCGCTTTTGAAAGGAAAGTTCAGCGCTGGAGCTAAGTTTTCGTTGGTAAAAACAACGAACGTTTTCGATTTGTTCGATTTTGAAGACGGCATACCGGTTTTTGATGCGAATCGAAGTAATGCGTTCGACTATACTGAAAATGTGAATGCACTTTACGTGAATTTTAGTCGCGACATTGGTAAATTTAACTTTCAAATGGGATTGCGCGCTGAGAATACGCAATCGAAAGGCGAGCTTACTGCCAATCAGGTTTCTGAAAACCAAGTGGTGAAACGCAGCTATACCGACTTATTTCCGAGCGGAGGTTTAACGTATGCGGCCAATCAAAATCACTCTTGGGCACTTATTTACTCGCGTCGTATCGAACGTCCGAATTACCAAACTTTAAATCCGTTTCAGTTTCAACTTGATGAACTAAATTTCCAACAAGGAAATCCGTTTTTGCGTCCGCAATACACACACAATCTCAAGTTTAGCCATACGTACAAATACACGCTAAACACCAGTTTAACGTACACTTATGTAACCGATTTCTTCGCTCAAGTAACCGAAATTGTAGATGAAACGAAAGGTTCGTTAACTACTAAAAACGTTGCTAATCAAGAAGTTATTAACTTGGGTATTTCGTATCCGTTTAATGTTAAAGATTGGTGGAATGTGTACGCGAGTGTGAACGCATTTCAGAGTAAATACACAGCCAACAGTCCAGAATTTGTTCCGTTAACACAAGAAACCTTGAGCTTTTACGGACAAAACACTTTTTCGTTACCCAAAGAATATACTATCGAAGTTTCGGGCTGGTATTCGTCGCCGGCCGTTTGGGGCGGAACGTATCGCACCGCTTCAATTGGTTCATTAGATGTGGCGTTTCAGAAACTTTTGCTTCAGAAAAAACTCAATATTCGACTCGCTTTTTCAGATATTTTGTTTACCTCGCCTTGGCACGGAAATACCGAATTTGGCGGTTTAGCGATTCGTGGCGACGGTGGTTACGACAGTCGGCAGGTACGTTTAAACGTGAGTTACAAATTTGGTAGCGATTCGGTAAAGAAAATGCGCGAACGATCAACCGGCTTAGAAGACGAGCAAAATCGTTTAGGGTCGTAAAATATTAATGTAATTTACGGTAAGCTGTAGGAGCACTTCCTTTCTTTCGCAAGAAAACCCGATTGAAATAGCTGAGCGTTTCAAACCCACAGTCGTTGGCTATTTGCGCTACAGATTGATCAGTTTGCAACAGCAGTCGCGCTGCTTCGTTAATCCGAATTTCGTTCAGGTAATCGGAAAACGTTTTCCCTACTGCTTTTTTGAAGAACTTACAGAAGTTGCTTTCCGTCAGAAAAATAAGTTCGGCCACTTCTTTCAAAGTTATGGGCTCAGCAAACCGATTTTGAATGTACAAGCACACTTTGTTAATTCGCATTTCGTGCTGTTTGCTTACTGTTACGTGTGCCGCATTGGGAGCAATTCTTCGAGAAGATAATTGCGTTAATCGGTCTAGAACTAGCAGCAATTGAACAATTTTCCCGAAGTCTTTTCGCTGTATCACTTCTTCCAAATCGCTGATGCATTCCACGGAAGCTTCAAAAGCCAAGCCGCTAGACGCGTTTTCTAATAGCGACTTTACTCGGGCACATTCGCGTAAATTTCCGAGCGATTCAAATAGGGCAGGTGTAAACTGTACAACGATGGCTTCAACAGTTTCGGCCGCATCCTTACTCGACCAGGTGTGCGGCACATGACTTCCCAAGAGCACCAAATCGCCGGCTTCGAAGGTTTCGTACTTGTTGCCAACCAATCGAAATCCGGATCCGCGAACTATATACGTCAATTCATACTCCGGATGATAATGCCATTTGAATTCAAAAAAAGGCAGTTCAAATCGGTAGGCGTACAAGCTTTGGCGGCCTTTCTCTAATGGTATGTCTTCTAAATACGCCTTCAACTTTATTATGAATTTTTAGAGTGATAAAGCTAGTTAAAAATTCAATATAGTGTTAGATTTTGTCAATTTTAAGGTATTTGATCGTACGAGCTTGTTCTAGTTTTGGATTGTTGAACAACTTTCATTTCTATAACCGATTACGAACACAAAAAATACGCAAATGCTAGTTCCGGCACACATCAAAGAAGAGTTAAGCACTTTCGTGGAATTGACTCCAGAGCAAATAGCTTTTTACGACACGAATCGTTACATCAAAGTAAAACAGGTGTTGAGTTCTGAAACCTTGCAGTTTTTTAACGAGCAAATTTCGCAGCAGGTAGCACAAATGAACACCGAACATACAGCTTTAGAAGATCGTACTACCTACGGTAAAGCTTTCTTACAGTTATTTAATCTATGGCTTGAGAACGATGTGGTTAAAGAGTTGGTTTTCAGTACACGAATTGCGAAAATTGCTGCCGATTTAATGCAAACTTCTGGAGCGCGTTTGTACCACGATCAGGCCTTGTTTAAAGAAGCGGGAGGAGGAATAACGCCTTGGCACGCCGATCAGTACTACTGGCCGTTGTCGAGTGATAAAACCATTACAGCGTGGATTCCGCTTCAGGCAACGCCACTCGAAATGGGGCCTTTGGAATTTAGCGCGGGCAGTCATCGTTTGGTTGAAGGTCGGGAGTTAGCTATTGGCGACGAAAGCGAAGCGATCATCCAAAAGAAATTGCGTGTAACCGATTTTGAGCACGTTATTGAAGCCTTCGACGCGGGCGAAATCAGTTTTCATTCCGGTTGGGTTTTTCACCGAGCGGGAGCCAATACAACCAACGAAATGCGAAAAGTAATGACGGTGATTTACATGGACGAAAACATGATTTTGAAGCAGCCGGAAAATAAGAATCAGGAGACAGACTGGCATAAATGGTGTCCGGGAGCTGAGGTAGGTCGCGAAATTGATACGCCTTTAAACCCGATTTTATACTCCTCGAAATAGCCATGAAACTAAAATACATCGCTCCGTTCTGGGGCCAAGAACAGCTGTCGGCAGAGGCTTTTCTTTCGAAAGTTGTGGAAAGTGGCTACGACGGCGTGGAAATCAATTTTCCAAACAGCGATTCGTTTGTTCGCGAGTTTAAACAAGCACTGCAAAACATCCGCGAAAGCGTAAATCCCGAATTCATGTTCATTGCCCAGCAAGTCTTGGGTTTTCGAGACGAAGCGGTTGCCTCCTACAAACAACGTATGAGCGATCGGTTAATGTATTTGCTGGAACTACAACCTACTTTCGTGAATTCACATACGGGTCGCGATTATTTCGATTTCTATGAAAACTGCGATTGTATTGAAGCAACTACTCAACTCGCAAAGCAGTATCAAATTCCGATTTACCACGAAATTCACCGCGGCCGATTTTCATTTCATGCCAAAACATTAATTCCGTACTTGGATATTTTTCCCAAATTGGAATTAGTCGGCGATTTATCACACTTCTGCGTTGTTTCAGAAAGCATGCTCGAAGGGCAAGCGCATTTTTTGAAACGAGTATTTCCGAGAATCAGGCATTTGCATGCGCGAGTAGGTTGGCAGCAAGCGCCTCAAGTAAACCATCCGTTTGCACCGGAATGGGATTCACACGTGCAACAATTTTTGGCGTGGTGGAAGGAAATCGTACAGCTACATCGTTCAAAAGCTGTGTTTTCCATAACGCCCGAATTTGGTCCGTTTCCATATCTACCGCAAGAGCCGTTTTCGCAAAAACCCTTTGTCAATCAATGGGATATCAATAATGAATTCAAGCAATTTTTGAAACAAAATCTTTCGAGTTATGCCTAGTTCTAATCAAAAATATTTGCGTTACATCACATTCAGTGCGGCATTAGGCGGTTTGCTCTTTGGTTACGACACGGCTGTGATTTCGGGCGCTATCGGAAGTTTAACCAACTATTTTGATCTGACGGCCGTCGAAACGGGTTGGGCAATATCAAGTGCGCTGGTGGGTTGTTTAATCGGTGCCTTTTTTTCCGATTCGTTGAGCAGTCGCTACGGACGCAAACCAACCATGCTCATTTCGGCAGTGCTTTTTACAGTAAATTCTGTCGGAACTGCAATTCCCGAGAGTTTTAGCGTTTTTGTTTTCTTCAGAATCGTTGGTGGCGTGGGAGTTGGCTTAGCGTCGATGGTTGTACCGATGTATCTGGCCGAAATTGCGCCAGCTAAAAAACGCGGAGCCCTTGTGGCAAACTATCAATTAGCGATAGTGCTTGGCATTGTACTGGTTTATTTCGTGAACTATTTTATTGCATTACAAGGCGATACACAGTGGAATTTGACCACCGGTTGGCGTTGGATGTTCGGTTCGGAACTCTTGCCATCGATCTTGTTTTTAGTTTGTTTGTTTTTGATTCCTGAGAGTCCGCGCTGGTTGGCAACGCAAGGAAAAGAGCAGCAAATGCAGGCGGTTTTAGATCGGATTAACAGTAGGGAAGAGGCGGAAGCGGCTCGTCGTGAAATCGATGAACATGCCGGAACAACTTCGAATAATCAGTGGAAGTCGCTTTTTAAACCCACATTTCGAAAAGCGCTCTTTGTCGGAGTTGTTTTGTCGGTTTTGCAGCAATTCTGTGGTATAAACGCCATATTGTACTACGCGCCGGAAATCTTCAAGAATTTAGGTAGTTCGGCCAACGCGTCCTTATTAGAAACCAGTGTTTTAGGCGTTGTGAATCTCATTTTTACCTTATTAGCTATTAAATGGGTGGATAAAATGGGAAGGAAACCGCTGTTGCTTATCGGTTCTGTGGGCATGACTGTGGGTTTACTCGGCGTCGGAATTTGTGTCTTTTACACCGTAGCATCGTACTTGATTCTGCCGTTTTTACTGCTGTTTATGGCCTCGTTTAGCGTTTCATGGGGGCCAGTAGTTTGGGTGTTGTTGTCGGAAATCTTTCCTTCAAAAATTCGAAGTTTGGCTTTGGCAATCAGCGTTTTTATTCAATGGATTGCTAATTTTTTAGTCACGCAGTTCTTCCCCGTTTTGGTTGCCAACGAGTCGTTAGATTCCTACTTTAACGGAGCTTTTCCGTTTTATTTGTTCGCGATAATTTGCTTATTTTCAGTGTTTTTTGTGTGGAAGCGTATTCCTGAAACCAAAAACAAAACCTTAGAACAAATGGAGTCGTTATGGAACTAAAAAAGTGCTTTTTACCGCTGCTGTGTTTGATTGTATCACAGCTTGCGCTTTCGCAGAAAAACAGCAAACACGTAAATCCGTTTATCGGAACCGACGGCACGGGACATACATTTCCTGGTCCGTCGATGCCTTTTGGAATGGTGCAACCTGGCCCAGATAACAAAGATTATGGTTGGAATCATACGAGCGGATATCAATATAAAGACACCTTACTACTCGGATTTTCACAGACGCGTTTTAGTGGAACGGGAATCAACGAAATGGGCGATGTTCTGCTGTTACCCATAAATCCGAAAAAGGAAAAATTGAAAAACGCCTATTTCAAAAAGACCGAGAAAGCAGCCGTTGGTTACTACGCGCTTCGCAAAAAAGACGAGGTTTTTGTTGAACTTACCTGTACCGATCGCGTAGCCTTACACAAATATCGATTTCCAGAAAAG
The DNA here is from genome assembly GCF_027490375.1 of Flavobacterium sp. GTDB lineage: Bacteria > Bacteroidota > Bacteroidia > Flavobacteriales > Flavobacteriaceae > Flavobacterium. The sequence continues at coordinate 5,222 of NZ_JAIXYH010000093.1, read as the reverse complement.
GAAGCCCAAGTGCTTGTTGATACCCAACACGGACTTCGATTTGTTTTCGACGAAAATAATCCGAAAGGTTTGGTCGTGGAGAGCGATGTTCGCATTGAAAACGATTCAACCATTTCCGGCTATTGTTCCACACAAAATTGGGTGAATCGATCGTATTTCTTCACACTCACATTCTCACAAGCTTTCAAGTCTTCCACGAAAGTGACTCGAAAACCCAACGATAGAGCACCAAAATTTCTTCTCGACTTCCAGCTAGAAAACAAGCGCGAACTGTTGGTGAAAATTGCCCTTTCATCGGTTTCCGTTTCTAATGCAAAAGAAAATATGCAAGCCGAGTTGCCGCATTGGAATTTTAAAGAAGTTCGAAAAGCCAATGAAGCCGCTTGGAATCGGTATTTGAATCGGATTGAAATTTCAGGCAGTCAAAAACAAAAGGAGTTGTTTTACACGGCTTTGTATCACGTTTTACTGCAACCATCGAACATTGCCGACGTGAACGGACAATATCGCGGAGCAGACGACAAAATTGCAACCGCTCCCAACAACGAATATTACAGCACACTTTCGATTTGGGATATTTATCGAGGTGCTTTTCCATTGCTGCAACTGGTGGCTCCAGAACGAATTAACGGCATCGTAAACAGCATGTTACTTCATCACAAAGCCAAAGGTTTTTTACCGATTTGGACGGCCTGGGGACAAGACAATTACTGCATGATCGGAAATCACGCCATTCCAATGATTTTGAATGCCGTAGAAAATGGATTTTCCGGTTTTGACAAAGAAGAAGCTTTTAGAGCTATGTACGAAACGGCCACGAAATCGCATATAAATTCCGATTGGGAATTGTACAATGCTTACGGGTATTATCCGTTCGATAAGCTCGATAATGAAGCGGTTTCTCGAACTTTAGAAAGCGGTTACGACGATTGGTGTGTAGCCGAAATGGCACGCAAATTAGGAAAGCACGTCGAACAAAAAGAGTTCGAAAAAAGAAGTAATTATTATAAAAATCTGTTTGATGAACAAACGGGGTTTTTCCGAGGAAAAGATACAAACGGAAATTGGCGCACGCCATTCGATCCGTTAACTGCTACTTCGCCACTAAACAATCCCGGCGATTACACCGAAGCCAACGCTTGGCAGTACTTCTGGACGCCAACGCAATACGATATTCCGGGCGTGCGAACTTTGCTAGGTGGCGAAACCGCATTCCGAAAGAAACTCGATGAATTCTTCACCACAGAAGCTTTAAATCCGAACAAATTTCTCGGTCAGGAAGCCATGATCGGGCAATACGCACACGGCAACGAACCCAGTCACCACATTATTTATCTCTACGCTTTTACCGATACTCCAAAAGTCGGACAAAAGTATATTCACAAAGTAATCAACGACTTTCACAACAATACGCCCGATGGCATGATAGGCAACGACGATTGCGGGCAAATGAGTGCTTGGTACATTTTATCAACTTTGGGTTTTTATCCGGTTAATCCAGCCAGCGGAACTTTTGTTTTGGGCGTTCCACAATTAAAGGAAGCTAAATTGTTGCTGAATTCCGGAACCGAATTTCTCATAAAAGCAAAAGGCTTTACCAAAAATACGATTTACCGAAATGATTGTTATCTAAACGGTACAAAACGTACGGATAATCAGATTTCTTACCAACAAATTCAACAAGGCGGCACACTCGAATTCGAAATGCAAAAACAATGAAAAAAGTAGTAATCATCATTTTTTTAGTTCAATTTCTTTCCGCGAAAGCGCAACAATGGGAGAAATTCCAAAGCTTGCCTTTTGGAAGTGTGAAGCCGCAAGGTTGGTTGCGCACGCAAATGCAGGCGGATATTGAGGGTTTTGTAGGAAATCTCGATAAAATTGTTCCGGAACTCATTAACGATCCGATTTACGGCAGCGAACGTTTGGGCAAACATTCCAAAGCCAAAGATTTGGGCAATATGAAAGAAGGCGATGCAGCAGGCGACGATCAGTACAAATGGTGGAACAGCGAAACCCAATCGAATTGGTGGGACGGCTATTTGCGAAATGTCTTGCTGTTAGGCGACATAGAAGGCATTGCAAAAGTTCAGGCGTACGTAAAACGCATATTACAAACGCAAGATGCCGACGGTTACCTCGGAATTTACGACAAAGATTTACGCTACCAATTTCAATCGGAAAACGGCGAATTGTGGGCAAAAGCAACACTTTACCGCGGTTTATTAGCGTATCACGAATATGCGAACGATAAAACAGTTTTTGAAGCTGTTGAACGTGCTGTCGACAATGTTATGCAAGCGTATCCGATACATAATTCGAGTCCGTTTTCGTCGGGAACCGGTTTTAACGGCGGCGTATCGCACGGACTCACTTTTACCGATGTGCTCGAACGCCTTTTTTATCACACACAAAACGAGAAATACCGCGAGTACGCTTTGTTTTTATACCGCGATTTTTCCAATACTTTCCAAACCGAAGCCGATGTTCAACTCAAAAATGTACTCAACGAGAAATATCTGTTGCAATCGCACGGCGTTCACACTTTTGAACATATTCGAACGCTTATCATTGCAAAATATGCGGCAAAAGATGGTGCGGTAGATGCTGCTTTGAGTCGGTATTTAGAAAAAATTAAGTCGGTTGTGACGGTTTCAGGTGGTGCTATCGGCGATGAATGGATTGCCCAACGCACGGCCGACGCGTCGCATACCGGTTACGAATATTGTTCGCTTCAAGAATTGCTCGACAGTTATTGTTTGCTACTGCAAAAAACGGGCTCGGCTGTCGTGGCCGATGAGGTTGAAAACATCTTTTACAATGCGGCTCAAGGGTCGCGACATCCGGAGAAATCGTGTATTGCTTATTTAAAAACCGATAATTCGTTCGAAATGTTGGGCACGAAAAACGGCGAGGTAGAACCCGATCGCAAACAAACGCGCTACAAGTATTCGGCTGCACATCAAGATGTTGCTGTTTGTTGCAATCCGAATGCCGGAAGAATTTCGCCCTACTTCGTTCAAAACTCGTGGATGCGTGAAAACGAGTCGACATTCGTGGCTACGCTATTGATGCCTAACGTTTTAGAAACCACAGTAAACGAAAGTTCTGTCAAAATTATCAATGAAACCAATTATCCATATGAAAATAAAATGACGTTTCGTATCCGTTTGAGTGCGCCAACCAGTCTGGTAATCAAAATTCGTAAGCCAGCATGGGCAACGCAAGTGCTTACAAACGAGCGTTTTGTGTACGAAGACAACTACATAAAGATTGAACGCACTTTTAAAGAAGACGACCTAATTGAACTCGAATTCAAAACAGAAGTTCAAATTAAAAAGAGCGCGAAGAATGAACACTATTTTGCTTATGGAGCTTTATTGTATGCGAAATCTATTGAAAACAAAGAGCTAACAGGAAGAACTTACGCGGAAAAGTTCAGTGATTTTACGTACAAACCAAAAGAAACAATTCGCTACAATTTCATGGAGAAGCATCGAGCCAAGTACAAAAAGAATCAAATAATCGTGCGATTGCGCAATGCCAATTCCAAGCGTGTCGAAACGCTTACTTTGATTCCTTTCGGAAAAACAATTTTACGACAGGCTGCATTTTAATGAGCATTTAAGTCACATAAAAATCGAACTTATCGAAAACTTGTCTATTTTTATTAAAAAAAGGTTTAATGATTTCATTATTAATTTCAGCAGCTAATATTCTACTTCAGATTGATAGTTCAACAAATGTAGATAATGATTTCGCTCCGGGGTTGTTCTTTTTTGCAATGATTGCAATAGCAATTATGCTCATTTTGTTTGGCGTAGGTGTCGCTATAGTTCTTCTTTGTTGTTTGTGTTTACTGGCATTAACATCGCTAGGTATCATTTCTTCCGCGGTTTTGTATGGCTTATATAAAAAGTCGTTTTTATCCGGATTTCGTGCATTAGTTATTGCTGCGTCTACAATTTTCACAGGTATTTTCTCCGCGGTTTCGTCTTCAGTGATTAATGAGTTTTTTCACATTTCGAGCACTCGCAACGTACTAGTTTTAGGTTTTCTTTTCGGACTCGTAGTTGGTTTTTTTAATGGTAAATTAGCTAACCTTGTTTTGCAAAAAGTGTTGACATTTTTCAAAGACAAAGTACTTACCAGAAGTAGCTTATCGTAGAGGTAACCAAATATTACCAAAGAGTACACAAAGCACTTTTCGATTAAAGGAAAAGCCTTTTTTTAATTTTTTGTTTTACCTATGCCACGCCTGCCCGTTTTTAACGTGAGTTCGATATAAAAATCAAAGTTAGAAATCATTAAAATGGTTGATTACAAGGCGTCTTTTCTTTGGGATGCCGAGGTTTCTCAAAAAAATACAACGACGTAAGCGACTGTTTAAATCATTAGCTATAAATAATAGTGCATCGAAATTATTAGTAGCCAATCTAAAGCTTTCATTTCAAGCGATCTAACAAGGGTTTTTATGCCACGCCTGCCCGTTTTTAACGTGAGTTCGATATAAAAATCAAAGTTAGAAATCATTTAAATGGTTGATTACAAGGCGTCTTTTCTTTGGGATACCGAGGTATCTCAAAAAAATACAACGACGTAAGCGACTGTTTAAATGATTAGCTAAAAATAATAGTGCATCGAAATTATTAGTAGCCAATCTAAAGCTTTTATTTCAAGCGATCTAACAAAGATTTTTATGTCGAACTCACGTTTTAAAGTGAATCGGGTCGGGCAGGCCGCGCTTTTCGTTTCTAGTTGCCACATAAAAAGCACTTTTTGCTAGGTCGTTTTTCCGGCTTTCGCTGTCGCCGTTAAACTTCCGCAAAAAGTAACTTTTTCTGCGGCAAGCTATCCACTGCAATCGCTCGTGGGAAATCGTTATAAAAGGGTTTTCATTGCCGAAATTTTCCTCAAAATTTACGGAAAACCCGTAAAATCGTTTCGGTTAAATTCCGTACTGTCAGATAAGTGGTAGTTGACGACGGTTTTCTACGGTTCACCACAAGCAGCCACAAACGGCCACAACCGACCACAAACCAAGGCAGACTGCGGTTCTCTAAATCGAATCGCCGTCGACACTGGTTCATTCCCTCGCTTGAAAACTCAAATTTCCACCTCGCGTTTTCATTGCCGAAATTTTCCTCAAAATTTACGGAAAACCCGTAAAATCGTTTCGGTTAAATTCCGTACTGTCAGATAAGTGGTAGTTGACGACGGTT
>NZ_JAIXYH010000034.1 GCF_027490375.1 Flavobacterium sp. | reverse complement strand
GAAAACACTGAACCTCACAGATTTTTGCGCAATAGGGTACCGTTGAGGAAAACACAGAACGTGTCAAGCCACCAAAAAACCGTACCATCCTTCTACAAGCTCAGGCTCCGACGATACGTCGGTTCAAGCGAAAAAAACGATAAGTAAAGTGGTGAATGCATCAAAGTCTTAATACTTAGTACTCCTATCTTAATACTCCTTTAATTCTCCTATCTTGATACTAATAAAAACCGCTTCACAAGCTTTGCAGTTAGAGATATATGGATGTTGGCCAGCACGTGCAAAGCGACACTGCGATTAACAAAGTCTGTTCAACTTCATTAGCAAGTTCAAAAATTCTTCAAAACAATTAAAAAGATCAGCCTATCGTAAGAAAGTTCACAAAACCGAGTTTCGATTCTCAATGAAATAAGGTCTTGCTAGTATCGATAGCTCGTCTATAATAAATAAAAAATTAAAAAACTAAAGCTCAGATTATTAGAGCTGCGTCAGTTTCATTTAAGTTAGACTTAGATAGGAATTTGGTTAAAATCTTGACAAAAAAATCACAAACCCACGCATTTATCAAGCTATTTTGTTGATAACTTAACGCGTGAACAGCTTAAAAGCAGGCTTCGGTTTACAGCCAATTTCTATATTTGCTCGTTAAACAATTTACAAGACCATTAGCTGTATTATGAGCGAAGAAAAAGAGAAAAAGCACAATTATTCAGCAGACAGTATTCAAGCCCTCGAAGGGATGGAACACGTGCGTATGCGCCCATCGATGTACATCGGCGATGTTGGCGTTCGCGGTTTACACCACCTCGTTTACGAAGTTGTTGACAACTCGATCGACGAGGCAATGGGAGGACACTGCGATACCATATCCGTTGCCATTAACGAAGATGGTTCTGTAACCGTAGAAGACAACGGTCGCGGAATCCCTGTCGATATGCACAAAAAAGAAGGCGTTTCGGCGCTTGAAGTCGTAATGACTAAAATTGGTGCAGGTGGTAAATTCGACAAAGACTCCTATAAAGTATCGGGTGGTTTGCATGGTGTGGGTGTATCGGTTGTAAACGCACTTTCGGTAAATATGAAATCGACTGTCTTTAGAGACGGTAAAATATACGAGCAAGAATACGAGCGCGGTAAAGCCCTATATCCCGTTAAGCAAATTGGGGAAACCGAAAAGCGCGGAACACGACAAACGTTCTATCCTGATCCGCTTATCTTCCAACAAACTATAGAGTTTTCGTACGATACCTTGGCCTCTCGTATGCGCGAGCTTTCCTTCCTTAATAAAGGAATTACCATCACTTTCACCGATTTTAGAAACTTGGATAAAGATGGAAATCCGATTTCGGAAACCTTTCACTCCGACGAAGGTTTGAAAGAGTACATTCGTTACCTCGATGGAAACCGCGAGCCTATTATTTCACACGTGATTTCAATGGACAACGATAAGTCTGAAATCCCAGTTGAAGTAGCCTTAATTTATAATACAAGTTATACAGAAAACATTTTCTCGTACGTAAACAACATCAACACGCACGAAGGAGGAACGCATTTACAAGGTTTCCGTTCGGGATTGACGCGTACGCTTAAGAAATACGCCGACGCTTCTGGATTGTTGGATAAACTAAAATTCGAAATTACGGGCGACGATTTTCGTGAAGGCTTAACAGCAATTATTTCAGTAAAAGTTGCCGAACCACAATTTGAAGGACAAACCAAAACAAAACTCGGTAACCGAGAAGTAGTTTCGCCTGTTTCGCAAGCTGTAGGTGAAATGTTGGAAAATTATTTGGAGGAAAATCCGAATGATGCGAAAATAATTATTCAAAAGGTAATTCTTGCAGCCCAGGCGCGTCACGCAGCGAAAAAAGCACGCGAGATGGTGCAGCGTAAAACCGTAATGGGTGGCGGCGGATTGCCCGGTAAGTTATCGGATTGTTCAGAGCAAGATCCAGCAAAATGCGAAATCTATCTCGTCGAGGGAGATTCGGCGGGAGGTACTGCTAAACAAGGTAGAGATCGTAACTTCCAAGCTATTCTTCCGTTGCGAGGTAAAATTCTCAACGTCGAAAAAGCCATGCAGCACAAAGTGTTTGAAAATGAAGAAATTCGAAACATTTTTACTGCTTTAGGTGTGACGATTGGAACAGCCGAAGATTCGAAAGCATTGAATTTAGAGAAGCTTCGTTACCATAAAGTTATTATTATGTGTGATGCCGACGTCGATGGTAGCCACATTTCAACATTGATTTTAACGTTCTTCTTCCGCTTTATGAAAGAACTCATCGAGCAAGGACACGTATATATTGCAGCTCCACCGCTTTACTTAGTTAAAAAGGGTAGCAAGAAAGAGTATGCCTGGAATGATATCCAACGCGATCAAGCCAACGAACGTATGGGCGGAAATGCAGGAATCCAGCGCTACAAAGGTCTTGGAGAAATGAACGCAGAACAATTGTGGGAAACAACAATGGATCCTAACTTTAGAACATTACGTCAGGTTACGATCGACAGTCTAGCTGAAGCCGATCAGATTTTCTCGATGTTAATGGGTGATGAAGTTCCACCACGACGCGACTTCATTGAAAAGAACGCAGTTTACGCAAAAATTGATGCGTAAATTAGGTGGTTACATACTAGCCTTTTTTGTTACTTCTGTTTCTGCGACAGCGCAAAACACCACGATAACTGAAATTGGGAATCTGATTCAAGATGCCCTACTCTTCACGGATCGATATATTACACCCGCAACCGACGCAGCCGTTTATCAAGCTGCGTCGAGCTGGGTCAACACACCACGAAATTTGGAGCGCTGGGACGTAAATGTCGGGCTACATTTTAACGCTTTTTTTGTCCCCAATCGCGACCAAACATTCACGCTCAATCAAAGCGAACTGAAGTTTTTTCAAATTAGCGAAGGATCTCAAGTAATTACTCCAACAGCACTTGGTAACGACCAGTATGTAACGCTCACTGGAACGCTTAACGACGAACCTGTAAGTATGCGAACACCAGAGGGAGTTGATCGAGAGACGATTTTTTATCCATATATACAAGCTACATTAGGTTTAGGTTTTGGAACCGACTTCGTTGTAAAGATAGCACCGCGTACCATTCTTAAAAATGTGGAATATCAAGTCGGAGGTTTTGGTTTCAAACACACAATTAGCAGATATTTTAAAAATTTCGAAGCAAAGAAAATTTTCCTTTCAGCTTTTGTGGGCTACTCACGTGAAGATATAAGTGTAGAATTTCTAGACGTACAAACCGGATTCGGTAATTTGGGATTAACGGCTTTAAATAGCGACATTAATACCTATCAGTTTCAAATAAATGGTTCTAAAGTTTGGAAAAAGTTTGAATTAATCAGCGCGTTAATCGTAAACCGCAGTGATTTTGAATATTCGGTTTCCGGAAAACGCGGATCCATAGAAGACGTTTTCCCTCTCCAAAGCACAGTGAATACAGCATTAGAAACGATAAAGAAAACAAAAACTAACCTGATTGGTGAAATCAGCGGGCGTTACCAAATAAAAGACTTTTACGTCCAAAGTTCAATTGCGTTCGGTAAATTTGTAAACTCAAACATTTCAATTCAATACCATTTCCATTAAATACGAAAAACATGAAAGTTACTATTGTTGGCGCCGGCAACGTGGGCGCATCTTGTGCCGATATCATTTCATATCGCGGAATTGCTTCAGAAGTTGTACTCCTCGACATTAAAGAGGGTTTTGCTGAAGGAAAAGCGATGGACATCATGCAATGCGCTACCACCACGGGTTTTAATACACAGTTAAGTGGAGTGACAAACGATTACACCAAAACTGCAAACAGTGATGTAGTTGTAATTACGTCGGGAATTCCACGTAAACCGGGAATGACGCGTGAAGAGTTGATTGGAATTAACGCCGGAATTGTAAAATCGGTTGCCGAAAACGTGCTACAGCATTCGCCAAATGCTATTTTGGTCGTTGTGTCGAATCCAATGGATACGATGACGTATTTGGCTTTGAAATCAACCGGATTGCCTAAGAATCGAATTATTGGGATGGGAGGCGCGCTTGATAGTTCTCGTTTCAAGTACTTTTTATCGAAAGCCTTAGATAAACCAGCAAACGATGTTTCAGCCATGGTGATTGGTGGTCACGGCGATACAACCATGATTCCGCTTACGCGATTAGCTTCCTATAACGGAATTCCTGTTAGCGAGTTTCTTAGCGAAGCCGCATTGCAACAAGTTGCTGCCGATACTATGGTAGGTGGAGCCACACTTACGAAACTACTCGGAACATCTGCTTGGTATGCACCCGGAGCATCTGTAGCGTATTTAGTAGACAGTATTTTAAATAATCAACGCAAAATGATTGCATGTTCGGTTTATCTAGAAGGCGAATACGGACAAAACGATATTTGCATCGGCGTTCCATGTATAATTGGAAGAAATGGACTGGAAGAAATTGTTGCCATTAATTTGAATGAGACTGAAAAAGATCTTTTTGCGAAAAGTGCCGATGCAGTTCGCGCCATGAATGCCGACTTAAAATCGATTTTAGCATAAGTTTTTAAGACAAATACAACGAAAGGCTGTTGATATCGACAGCCTTTTGTTTATTTCAAACAAATAAATTGGTGCAAATAGCGTCAATATTATATATTTGTCCGTTTTAAAAAATAGGGTGATCTAAGTATACGTATTTAGTTCCTCATATCCAAACATTTAGAAGATTTTTAACATCATTAAGACAGAAAAACAACGTTTTAATTAATTAGTAAGTAATGCAGAATAGAGGTTTAGTTAAGTTTTTTGCCATCTTGTTCGCACTGGTTTCCATTTACCAGCTGACGTTTACATTTGTTGCAGATACGTGGGAAAAGAAAGCTAAGGCATATGCCAAAGGCGATCCGATGAAGGAAGTAAAATTCTTGGACTCCATCGGGAAACAAAAAGTATTTCTGAATTACTTTACCTACAACGACGTAAAAGGTAAGAAAATCAACAAGGGTCTTGACCTTGAGGGCGGTATTAACGTAACGCTTCAAATTTCAGTAAAAGACATATTAAAGGGATTGGCGAAAGACACCAAAAATCTTGCATTTAATAAGGCTCTTGACCAAGCAACAAAAAATCAGAAAGGTAATCAAGATTATATCGATGCTTTTTTTGAAGCATACGCAGAAGTAGCTAACGGTACGCCATTAGCTTCGCCTGATATTTTTGCAAATCGTTCGCTACAAGGCGAAGGTGGCGTCAATATCAATATGACTGACAAAGAAGTTGAGAAAGTTATTCGCAAGAAAGTTGACGAATCGGTAGACTCAGCGTTTGAAGTATTGAGAAAACGTATCGATAAATTTGGTGTAACGCAACCAAATATCCAGAAGCTTGGGGAATCAGGCCGAATCTTGGTTGAATTACCAGGCGCTAAAGACGTTGACCGTATTAAGAGACTACTTTCTAGTACAGCTCAATTAGAGTTCTGGGAAACGTTTAAGATTGAAGAAGTTGGTAATTTCTTACTTTCAGCTAACGATTTGTTGAAAAAGACAGAAAAGACTGTAGCTGTTAAGGAAACACCTACTACAACCAAAAACGATTCATTAGCGAAGCTTTTGACTGATTCAAAAGATACAACAGCTGCTGCTGCTGAAGCGGGTCCGCTTGTTGGTAAAATGGTTGCACAAGGTGGTGGTCCGGTTTTAGGTATTTATGCTAAAAAAGATACCTCTGCTATCAACGGATATTTGAATCGTGTGGATGTAAAAGCCTTAATGGGTCCAGCATTGCGCTACGCAAAATTCGTTTGGGGTAAACCAGTAAATCAGGTAAACGATAAAACTAAAGAAGAGGAAGAAACCTTCGAATTATACGCTTTACGCGGAAACAGAACAAACACAGCTCCAATGAGCGGTGGTGTAATTACTGATGCGCGCGATTCATTCGATCAACTAGGTAAGCCATGTGTAAACATGTCGATGAACGGTGCCGGTGCGAAAACTTGGGAAGAAATGACCGAAAAAGCCTACACTGAAAAAGGCTTCATCGCGATTGTACTCGACGACGTAGTTTACTCAGCTCCAGGCGTTTCTTCAGGAAAAATCTCTGGTGGAAATTCTGTAATTTCTGGAAATTTTGATGTAACCGAAACAAAAGACTTAGCAAACGTATTACGTGCTGGTAAACTTCCTGCTGCTGCAGACATTATCTCTTCTGAGGTTGTTGGTCCGTCTTTAGGTCAAGAAGCCATCGATAACGGAATCAACTCTTCTTTGGTTGGTTTGTTATTGGTATCACTTTGGATGATTGTATTCTACGGAAGAGCGGGCTGGTATGCAAACATTGCCCTTGCGGTAAACTTATTGTTCATTTTTGGTGTAATGGCGAGTGCTGGTTTCGTACTAACATTACCAGGTATCGCAGGTATCGTACTTACAATGGGTACTGCTGTAGATGCAAACATTATTATCTATGAAAGAGCTAAAGAAGAATTGCGTCACGGAAAATCAATCGAAGAGGCTGTTAAAGCATCTTATGGATGGAAAGGTGCAATGCGCTCAATCGTTGATGCAAACGTTACGCACATCCTAACAGGTATTGTACTCTTGTTGTTCGGAAGCGGTCCGATTTACGGTTTCGCACTTACGTTATTAATTGGTATTGTAACATCCTTATTTACTTCAATTTTCATCTCAAGAATTTTAATTGATTGGAGTATTGCTAAAGGACACTCTTTACAGTTTAGCACGAACCTTACTAAAAACTGGTTCACTAACTTTAATGTTGACTTCTTGAAATACAAGAAAGGATTCTATATCTTCTCTTTAGTAGTTTGTATCGTTTCTGTGGCTTCGTTGGCTACAAACGGCTTAAACTACGGTGTTGACTTTGTGGGTGGAAGAACTTTCCAAGTACGTTTTGATAAAGAAGTTTCGACCGAAGAAGTTAAAGAAGAATTATCAAAAGTTTTCGGAAGCGCTGTAGAAGCGAAAGTTTTTGGAAGCAAAAACCAATTAAAAATTACAACCAAATACAAAGTAAACGAAAACGGAACCGCAGCTGATAAAGAAGTAAACGACAAGTTGTTTGAAGGTTTGAAGAAGCACTTCCCTGCGGATATGACTTACGACAAGTTTGTTAAGACTTCCGACAACAAGCAATTAGGAATTTTACAGGCTTCAAAAGTAGGACCAACAGTTGCGGAAGACATCAAAACAAACGCGTATTGGGCTGTTTTAGGTGCGATGTTTATAGTATTCCTTTACTTAAAAGTGTCGTTTAGAAAGTGGCAGTACTCGTTAGGTGCGATTGCCGCGGTAGCACACGACGTTATTTTCGTATTGGGATTGTACTCATTGTTATGGAAGGTAATGCCTTTTGGTATGGAAATCGACCAGCACTTTATTGCAGCGATTCTTACTGTAATCGGTTATTCGATGAATGATACCGTAATTGTATTCGACCGCGTTCGCGAGTATTTAGGAGGAAAAGCTAAAGGATCATTTAACCATATCGTAAACCAATCGATTAATTCAACGATGTCACGTACTTTGAATACGTCTCTTACGATGATCATGGTACTTCTAATCATGTTCATTTTTGGCGGCGAATCGATTCGTGGATTTATCTTCGCGATGTTGATTGGTATTGTTGTAGGAACATACTCTTCCCTATTCATTGCAACGCCTGTATTGTGCGATACCATTTCGGATGCCGAACACAAACGCATCGAAGAGGAGCACAACCAAGCAGACTAACCACCAAATTTTTATATTTAAAATCCGACCTCAGTGTCGGATTTTTTTATGCTTGAAAAAGACTAGCGATTTAGAGGTAATGAAAATTTGGCAAACGATTTTTCGCACAAGGGATTGCAGCAGAAATAGACCGGCATTGCGCGCAGTGAAACGGCTTGAAAAAAGGCGACTACAAGAAGCCCTTTTTTGAGCCTAGTTGAACTACGTGCAAAACGGGATATTGACGCGGAAAGCCCGACCTGCCGCATGCACTTCAACTCATTTCATGCGGCAGGATGTGCCCAAAAAAAACACTAATTTAAAAAGAATAAAGACGCTCGATTTATGCCTGTCCGGTGTAGTAATTGTAATCGCGCAAAACTGTATCGATCAAACGTGTATCGCTTAATTCTTGAGGTTGTTCGCCGATAACCGATTCGACTTTTGTTCGCAGCTGCTTGATGCGTGCCACATCGAAGTCGGCTGATGCGGTCTCAAATACATTCTTTATGATACGAACGTCGTTATCGGAAAGTTTTAAAACCTGTTGATAGGTTGGTTTGTAACTATCTTCCAGCTCAATCAGAATCGTTTGTTTTACTGAAGCGTTGCGGCGTAGGGAAATCACTGCAGTTCCAGCAGCTAAATCGCCTATTCGTTGTGAGCGCTTCGTAGCGACAATAGCTATCAAACCAACGGTTCCGCTAGCGATAAGTACATCGACACAACGGAAAAACCAACGAATTAGGTAATCGCCGAAGCCGGCTTCGTAACCATCAATTTTAACTACGCGAATACCGACAATTTTTTTGCCAAGCGACTGCCCTTCCAAGATGGTTTCGAGCGTAAGGCTGTACACAATAACAGGGAGGAAAAGCAATATTAATATGGCAATTTGCGACCAAGTATCGAAATTTTGAAAGTAATCAGACAGGCCCAAATATCTAAAAACGAAAAGACTTATAAAGAAAAAGTAACCTAATTGTACTAACGTGTCTAAAAGTGTTGCTAAGATACGCTGACCGATACTGGCAGCCGTAAAATCTATGGCAACATTTTGCGTGGTAAGTATTGAAATTTCGCTCATAATCCTTATTTTCGTTTTCGATGAGAGAGGTAGCCTTTATTAAGCAAAATAAAGAAAAATGGCTTGAATATGAACAAATAATCAAGACCAGAAGTGTTAAATCGCCCGATGAGATGGCGTCTATGTACATTGAGTTAGTAAACGACCTTTCATTTGCGCAAACTTTTTATCCGAAAAGTCGCACAAAATCCTATCTCAATCAGCTAACGGTAGAGGTTTTTCAAAAAATTTATCGAACGCGGCGGCAAGAGCGAAATCGGTTGGTTAATTTTTTCTTTTTAGAAGTTCCGATGCTTAACTACCGATACCGCAAGTACATTTACCGAACTTTTATCGCTTTTTTTGTTTTGGTTGGTATTGGGGTACTTTCGGCGAAATACGACCCAAGTTTTGTGCGATTGATTTTAGGCGACGCATATGTCAACCAAACTCTAGAAAACATTAAAGCTGGAAATCCGACTGCCATTTACAGCAGTGGCAGCAACTGGGGCAGTTTTATTGGCATTACAGTGAACAACCTATTTGTAGGTTTAAAATGCTTCTTGTACGGTATTTTCCTTGGAATTGGCACAGCTTACGTATTGTTATATAATTGCATTATGCTTGGTTCGTTTCAATACTTTTTTTACGAACAAGGCGTATTGTATGAATCTGTTCAAGGAATTTGGATTCACGGATCGATGGAGATATTTGCCATAACTATGCAAGCTGCCTGCGGTTTTATTTTGGGCGGATCTATCTTATTTCCAGAAACTTACTCCCGATTTGATTCGTTTAAACGCACCTTTAAAAATGTGTTTTACATTTTCCTGACCACCTACCCTTTTCTGATTTGTGCTGGATTTCTCGAAGGTTTCGTTACAAGATATGCTAATGAAATGCATGAATTCGTAAACTTCGGAATCATCTTGGTAACCTTATTTATCATTTCGTTTTATTTTTTGATTTTACCGTTGCGTATGGCTAAAGTCGTACTTCAAAAACCCGACTTTAACCAGCCATGAGCGAAATCCCGAACAACGTTTCCGATTCATTGGCAGCAAACCAGCCGTTTGTGGATACTACTCGTACCTACAAAACAATCTCGGATAACTTAGCAAAAAAATACGCCGACAGCGATTTTCACTATCAGCAAAAACAGGCGGTTATTAGTTGGTGGGAAATGTTTAAAGCATGGCTCGGCCGACTGCTTGATGGGTTATTTGAGTTCGACAGTCAGGAAGCACTTGCAGAAGCAGTGGACACATTGCTTAAAACTGTGGGCTTAATTTTACTTGTTGTTGTAATTTTTATTGTCGTTCGCGCGGTAATCAAACACAAGGGGAATTGGTTTTTTGAAAAACAGGAAGCCGATTTTCAATTGGATTTTGCCACTTCCGTGGAAGCAACAGAAGAGAATTTGGAGCAGTTACTGGCGCAATTTAAAAAGGAAGAAAATTACCGCTTCGCCAGTCGTGTATTATATTTATTAACGATAAAAAAATTAGCTGCCGCCGGAACGATTATTTACGATACCGACAAAACGAATATCGATTTCAGAAGACAGATAAAGAATACGCAAATCAGAAGTTTTTTTGACCACGTGGTGTATGTTTTTGAGAATGTTTGGTATGGCGAAAAAGAATTGAAAAACACGGATTTTAGTGAAATGGAAAAGTCGTTTAACCTTTTAACTAAGCGACTAAATGAATAGAAAAACAGGGATTTTTATTGGTAGTTTGCTCTTAATCTGTTTGCTACTCACTGTAGTTCAAAGCGAAGAAACGAAGGAAATCAATTGGATTCCCAAATTTCAGCTGTACGAAAAAGGGCCGCTTGATTTATACATTTTCGAGAACGAAGTAGACGCCTTATCGGAAAAGCCGCTAGTAAAAAAGTTTCAAACTCCTTATATCGAATTCGAAAACGATACTACATATCACGGCGACAAAAATTATTTGTTTGTCCTGCCAGAAAACGTGCAAATCGATAATTCTTCCTTAGAAGAACTACTGAAATACGTTGATGCCGGTTCGAAAGTGATGATTTCTGCGTTTACTTTTCCGCAAATGTTACGCGATTCACTTCATTTTCAAATGAATTCACGTCGAAATTTAGTGGTAAAAGTTGAAGAGATAAACCAGGCGTACAGTTTCTTTCCGAGCAGTACTTTCAAAAAAGTCGATCCAAAGACAACACGAATCGTTTCTTCTATTAAAACAGACAGCTTATCGGTAGAAACCATTGAAGTTCAATACGGTAAAGGAACTTTTTATCTAAGCGCAAACCCGTATCATTTCAGTAATGTTGACCTGCTAAATAAAAAACAATCGCGAAAAGAAGTGGCGTATTTACTGTCATTCATCAACGACAAACCCATCGATTGGTTTGCAAATTATAATACTAATGGAGAAAGAATTAATTCGCCACTGCGCTTTATTTTTGAAAACCGCGCCTTGGAAATTGCGTGGCAATTATTGCTACTCAGCTTATTTTTACTAATGGTTTTCCGATCGCGTCGCATACAGCGTATCATTCCCGAATTGGTTCCCAATCGAAATACTACGGTCGATTTTGTAAGAACCATCGGAAACCTTTATTACAACCAAAACAATCACAACGACTTAATTAAGAAGAAAGTCATTTACTTCTTTGACCGCGTAAAATCGGAGTATTTCCTCCAAACCGATGTTTTAGATCAAACATTTATTCGAAAACTTCGCTTGAAGTCCGGGAAATCAGAAGAGGAGGTTACAGCATTGATTGATTTGATAATCCGACTTGAAAACGAAAAAATTAGCTTTACTAAAACAGACTTAATTGAACTGAACGACGCACTAGACAAATTCTTCAACAAAAAAATAGACTAAATATGGAAAATACGCCCATGCCCGAAGAAACCCACTTGCCACAATTTGAGCAAAAGATAGATTTGCAGGAATTGCGCACGGCTGTGGATGCCATTCGCGACAATATTGCGCAAGTAATTGTTGGTCAAGAAGACGTTATCGATTACCTAATCGCAGCTATTTTAGCTAACGGACACGTATTGCTCGAGGGCGTTCCTGGAGTCGCAAAAACACTAACAGCTAAATTGGTTGCTAAATCGCTTGATATTCAATTCAACCGGATTCAATTCACACCCGATTTAATGCCGTCGGATATTTTGGGAACTTCAACGTTTAACATGAAAACCTCGGAGTTTCAGTTCCGTAAAGGACCAATTTTTTCGCAACTCGTTCTCATTGACGAGATTAACCGCGCGCCGGCAAAAACACAAGCCGCATTGTTCGAAGTTATGGAAGAGCGCCAAATTAGTATTGACGGAGAACAATTCACCATGGATGCACCGTTTCTGGTACTCGCCACCCAAAACCCGATTGAACAAGAAGGTACGTATCGACTTCCCGAAGCGCAACTCGACCGATTCTTGTTTAAAATCAATATCGACCATCCGGAATTAGATCACGAAATTGAAATTCTTACTCGTGAGAACAATCAGGATGGAACCGATAAAACAGCCGCAATCCGATCGGTTATTAAGGGAATTGACATTAAAACGCTGCAACAAACGGTTCGTAAAATATTGGTAGAAAACGACTTACTGAAGTACATTGCCCAAGTGGTTTGTCAGACGCGCGAACATCCATTTATCTTTTTAGGTGCTTCGCCACGTGCGAGTATTGCCATTTTAAATGCCGCGAAAGCCTTTGCTGCGATCGCAGGTCGCGATTTCGTTATTCCAGACGATGTCAAAGCAGCTGCTGTTCCGGTTTTGATTCACCGCATTGTTGTATCGCCAGAGCGCGAAATGGAAGGCGTAACTGCAAAAGAAATCATTACGCAAATTATCGAAAACACTGAAATTCCACGCTAAGTGAAAAGATTAAATCGCATATTCAACCTCGTTCCTACCAACCGCTTTTTCTTTGGAATGGCGCTGTTGATTGTGCTATTTATTCTTAGCTTTTTCTTTTCACAACTATTTTATTCGGCTGTTCTGCTATCGATTTTTTTCTGCGGTTTATTAGGCTACGAAATCTTACGCTTATTCGGATTGAAAAAGCCCATTCGCGTTCAACGAAAAGTAGCGGAAAAAATCTCTAACGGAGATAAGAATCCCGTGCAGTTGCTCATTCAATCGACTTATAACTTCCCCATTCAACTGAAGGTAATCGATGAGCTTCCATTTTTATTGCAAATTCGGAATTTCAGTTTGGAATTTCAGCTCAATGAACGCGAACGATTAACTAAAACCTACGAGATAAAGCCATTAGAACGCGGCGATTATGATTTTGGAAATGTCATTACCATAGCCCAAACCGCCTTGGGATTACTGGCACGAAAACAAGTACATCCGCTGGCGCAGAATACCAAGTCGTATCCGAGTTTCATACAACTCAAAAAGTACGAACTCATTGCTGCAACACCACAAGTTCATGCATACGGAATTAAAAAAGTTCGCAGAATTGGGCAAGCAACTGAATTCGAACAAATTAAAGACTACGTTACCGGCGACGATTTAAAAACCATCAATTGGAAAGCTACCGCCAAGCGATCGCAACTTATGGTTAATCAATACCAAGAAGAACGTTCGCAAAATGTGTATATGCTTATCGATCGCGGTCGCGTGATGAAAATGCCTTTCGACGGACTCTCCTTACTCGATTACGCCGTGAATGCTTCACTGGTGTTGAGTTCCGCCATTCTTCGGAAAGGAGATAAAGCCGGATTGGTAAGTTTTGCCAAATTTGTTGATAACAAAGTTCCGGCCGAACGTCGTGCCATTCACATGCAGCAAATTCTCGAAAACTTGTACAACATCGATAACAAGTACCAAGAAACTGATTTTGGAAAACTGTACACTTACGTGAAAACCAACGTTCGCCAGCGCAGTTTGTTAATGATTTACACCAACTTTGAAACGCGCGATGGTTGGCAACGACAACTCAAATATTTGAAAGGTTTAGCCAAATCGCACTTAGTGGTTGTGATATTTTTCACCAATACCGAACTCGATAAAATTGCTGAAAAGAAAGCAAATAACCTTCGCGAAATTTACGACCACGCTATTGCAGAGAAATTTGCTTTTGAAAAGCGCGCACTAGCAGCCGAATTGCGCAAACACGGAATTTTAACCATACTCACCAAGCCCGAAGATTTGACCCTAAATACGTTAAACAAGTATTTGGAAATTAAATCACGCGGTATTTTGTAAATGAAAAAAATCGAATCGCTTTCAAATCCGTTGGTAAAAGAACTGCTGCTGTTGCAAGAAAAATCGAAAGCACGCCGGCAAGCCAACGCATTTGTTATCGAAGGCATTCAGGAAATCGAACTTGCGGTTCAATCGGGTTATGTTCTTGAAAAAGTACTTTTTTGCGACGAAATTTTCAACGAGCGTGAACTTCCACAAGCCAAAGAACGCATTTCGATAAGTCGAGCCGTTTATCAGAAATTAGCTTACCGCGACAGCACCGAAGGCATCATGGCCGTTGCCGCAGCGAAACCACACAGCTTAGCAGAACTTCAACTACCCGAAAATCCGTTGATTCTGGTTGCCGAACGGATCGAAAAACCAGGAAATGTGGGTGCAATTCTCCGCACAGCCGACGCCGTTCGAGCCGATGCGGTAATTCTGGCCGACAATCTATCCGATCTGTACAATCCGAACGTTATTCGCTCGAGTGTGGGTTGCGTTTTCAGCGTTCCGGTTGCCATTTCTAGTTCTGCGGAAGCAATCGAGTACCTCACTAAAAATAAGATCTCAATTTTTGCGGCAACCTTACAAAATGCCAATCACTACGATCGCGTCGATTTTACCCAAGGCACAGCCATAGCCGTCGGCACCGAATCTACCGGCCTCACCAACATCTGGCGCGAAGCTGCTCAGCAAAACATCATTATTCCGATGCGCGGCAAAGTTGACTCGATGAATGTATCTGTGGCTGCCGCTATTTTACTCTTTGAAGCCGCACGCCAACGAGGTTTCTAAAATTTAATTCGGCACTTGAATTATTGCACAAAATTTGCTACATTCAAATTTTAAAGCAAAGGTATGACCGAGGTTGAATTAGAATTGGAAAACAAAGCCATTGCGAAAGAATACAAAGAACTTTTACGCATCAGCTACCAAACACTGTCTGAAGACGATAAAAAGCTGATTCGCAAAGCGTTCGATGTTGCTGTAGACGCACATAAAGACCAGCGACGCAAGTCGGGAGAAGCGTATATTTTTCACCCAATCGCCGTCGCTAAAATAGTAGCGTCTCAAATCGGTCTGGGCCCAACGGCAATCGCCGCAGCGCTTATGCACGACGTCGTAGAAGATACGCCGCTAACTGTCGCCGATATCGAACGTATGTTCAACAAAAAGGTAGCGCAGCTGGTAGAAGGTCTTACCAAAATTTCGCAAGTTCAAAAAGAGCACAACATTTCTATTCAAGCCGAGAATTTCCGCAAAATGTTGCTGACACTTAACGACGACGTTCGCGTAATTCTGATAAAACTCGCCGACCGCTTGCACAACATGCAAACCATGGATTCGATGGCGGAGCACAAACAAATGAAAATCGCCTCCGAAACCCTTTACATCTACGCACCTCTTGCACACCGTCTCGGACTCTACAACATCAAAACCGAACTGGAAGACCTTGGACTCAAATACACCGAACCTGCAGTTTATCAGGAAATTCTCAGTAAAATAAAAGAAACCAAGGAAGAACAAGACGAATACATTAAAAGCATATCCGACGTTCTCAAGAAATCGCTCGACGCCGAAGGTATTCAATACACGATAAAAGGACGCCCGAAGTCCATTTACTCGATTCGCCGCAAAATGAAAGCGCAAAACGTTACTTATGAAGAAGTGTACGACAAATTTGCGCTGCGCATCATTTACAAAGCACAGCCTAACGAAGAAAAATTTCTTGCTTGGAAAATCTATTCGATTGTAACCGACGATTACCGACCGAGCCCGAGTAGATTACGCGATTGGATTTCTTCGCCTAAATCAACCGGTTACGAAGCACTTCACATCACGGTTATGGGTCCGAAAGGCCGCTGGGTCGAAATTCAAGTACGCAGCGAACGTATGGACGAAATTGCCGAAAAAGGATACGCCGCTCATTACAAATACAAACAAGGTGCTACCGAAGAAAGCGGTCTCGACGTTTGGTTGAATCTACTGCGTGAAGCTCTTGAAAATCAAGAAACTAATGCTGTTGATTTCGTAGAAGACTTTAAGATGAATCTCTACAATAAAGAGATCTTTGTCTTTACTCCCAAAGGCGAAATTAAATCTTTGCCTAAAGGCGCTACAACGCTCGATTTTGCCTTCAGCATTCACTCGGCTGTGGGCGTAAAAACCCGCGGAACACGCGTAAACGGTAAACTCGTTCCGTTAAATTACGAACTCAAAAGTGGCGATCAAGTCGAGGTAATTACGTCGCCAAATCAAAAGCCAACCATGCACTGGCTCGATTACGTAACCACGTCGCGAGCAAAAAACAAAATCAAGAGCGTTCTCAACGAAAATACCAAGAAAATAGCCGAAGAAGGCAAAGAATTGTTGGTTCGAAAACTCCGTCACCTTAAAATTACGCTCAACGAAACGGTGGTGAATGAGCTCGTTGTTTACTTCAAACTCAAAACAAGTCTAGATCTGTTTTATCGCGTCGGAATTGGCACCATCGAAAACGCGCAACTCAAAGAATATGCGTCGCTCAAAGGCAATTCCATCATTAATTTCTTCAAAAGCAAAATCAAACGCAGCAACACGCAAATCGAACCCGAAGAGATTAAAAGAGAAGAACTTAGCAGTAATTACGACATGCTCGTGTTTGGTGTCGAACAAGACAAACTCGACTACAAACTCGCAAATTGCTGCAATCCGATTCCGGGCGACGAAGTGTTTGGATTTGTTACCATAAACGACGGTATAAAAGTGCATCGCAAAGACTGCCCGAATGCCATAAGTTTGCAATCAAACTACGCGTATCGCATCATTCCCGCAAAATGGATCGACTCTACGCAGCAAGAATTTAAGGCCATACTTAAAATTACCGGCATGGATTCACTCGGACTTACCAACCAACTTACTCAAGTGATTTCGAGTAACATGCACGTAAACATTCAAAGTATTTCATTAAGTTCTGAAGCCGGAATTTTCACCGGACAAGTAGCTGTGGTTGTTCAAAACAATACCATTTTGCGCCGCTTGGTCGACAACATTAAAAAAATCGACGGTATTGATAAGGTAACGCGCGTCTATCACGATTAGTTTGATTTGGCGGCTTTGCAAGCAACCGGGCTTTCCGTTACAACAGCAACAGCTAAAACCGTTTTCAGCTAAGGCAATCCAAGCGCTTCCGTTGGTCGCGTTGGCTTGTCTAGCTTCAATACAGTTTTAGCTGTTGCTATTTTCACTGCAATCCCTAGCCGAAAATTGTGCACAAACGTATCGTCGCCACAAGCAATCTATCCCAGCGTTTATTCCAGAACTACCCTACTCGATTTCGGCGATTTAACGGTGTATTGCATCCGTTTCTTTACTTCCGTTTTGGGTTCAACTTTCAATTCCCAACGAATTTCTTTGGTATCGGGAGCTATTTTTGCACCATCGGCTTCGGCGTCTTCAACAACAACATCGCTTTCGGTTGAAATGGGAAACTGATCGAGAATAACAATATCAATTGCTTGCTTTTTATTGTTCTTCACCGAAATATCAAAGCCGTTGCGCTCGGTTTTGTT
>NZ_JAIXYH010000010.1 GCF_027490375.1 Flavobacterium sp. | reverse complement strand
CTACAAAAAGAACGAATAGCTGTGCTTTAACTTTTGGCATTAGGTTTGATTTGCTCTGTAAATTGACGAAAAGAAATGCAGAGTGTTACAGTTTGACGTAA
This sequence comes from Flavobacterium sp., assembly GCF_027490375.1. Lineage (GTDB taxonomy): Bacteria > Bacteroidota > Bacteroidia > Flavobacteriales > Flavobacteriaceae > Flavobacterium. Next base: position 4,806 of record NZ_JAIXYH010000010.1, on the reverse strand, counting down.
AAATTGTGCACTTTTTTTTGGAAACGATTGCCCGCGAAAGGTATTGCAGCGGAAACAACGCCTGTAGCAAAAGCATTGAGGCGCGGCAGCTGCGTGCGACCGGAGGAAGCACCGCAGACCCGCCAGCCGAAAGCTTTTGCGCAGGTGGTGTTGCAGCGAAAAGACCGGCCCTGCGGTGGGGAAATGGGTGGTGCAGGGTTTCGCCCAAAAATTATTCATTCACTTTATTACTTTTGCTTAAATTCTGATTATGAAAAACCTAGTTTGGCTTTTGGCGGTGGTGCTTACAGCCTGTTCTTCTGTAAAAAAAATAGAATCGCTCAAGCCGGAGCCCGACGATGCGGCGCCATTGATTTACGATACCGAACCCTCGTTTATTAACATGCCGGTAGAAATTTCGATACAAGATATTGAAAACCAGATAAATAAAACGCTAAACGGCGTTATTTACGAGGATAAAGACATTACCGACGACGATATTAAACTCACGGTTTGGAAACAAGCGCCGATACAATTGCGCTCGGAAAGTGGCAAAATGAAGGTGATTTTACCTTTGAAAGCGAAGATTTTTTACCGTTACGGCACTTCGAAATTGGGAATTGACTTGTACGACACGCGGGAATTTGACTTAAACGGGGTGGTGAGTTTACTGAGCGAGGTGAATTTGCTGAACTGGAAACTACAAACCAAAACACGAATTAGCGATTTGGATTGGAAGGAATCGCCGAGCATGACTATTGGCAGCAAAGTAGTTTCGATTACGTATTTGGTTGATCCGGCGATTAAATACTTTAAGGGAAAAATCGAGAAAAACATAGACGATGCGATTAAGAAAACGGTTGATTTTAAGCCGCAGGTTTTAGATGCGTTGGCTAAAATGTCGGAACCGAGTTTGGCAAGCGAAGCCTATCAATCGTGGGTTCGATTTACGCCCATTGAAGTGTATGCCACTGATGCAACGATAGGAAAAAGTACTTTGGTGATGGATATGGGTGTGAAGTGTAAAATTGAGACGCTTGTAGGCGCCAAACCGAAATCGCTTTTTGATCGAGATGCGGTTGTATTGAAAGCGGTAAAATCGGTTCCGCATGCAGTGAATGCTAAAGTTATTGCCGTTTCGACGTATGCCGACGCGGAGGCGATAATCACCAAAAATTTTGCCGGCCAAGAATTTGCTTCCGGCAGCCGAAAAGTAAAAGTAGAGCAGGTAAAATTGTGGCACAAATCGGGCAAAATAGTTGTAGCCTTAACGCTTTCGGGTAGTTTGAATGGCGATATTTACCTTAGCGGATTCCCAGCTTACAACGCGCAAACCAAAGAAATTTACTTTGATAATTTGGATTATGTACTCGACACAAAAAGTACATTAGTAAAAGCGGCTAACTGGCTGGCTTCGGGCACGATACTGAAGAAAATGCAACAAGCCTGCCGGTACAGCATTGCGCCAAATTTGGAAGAAGGTAAAAAACAATTGCAACGCTACACCTCGAACTACAGCGTGATGCCGGGCGTTTTTGTTAACGGAACGATGAACGATGTTGTTTTTGATAAAATTCAAGTGAACAACAAAGCCATTTTGGCGTTTTTGGAAGTAAGTGGCAAAGTGACGGTTAAGGTGGATGGGCTTAAATAAGGTGAGTTCGACACAAAAATCTTCGTTAAATCGCCGGAAGGGAATATTCTAGCGAACGTAAAAATAAGATCCACGCGCTATTTTTTAAGCTATTTATTTAAACAGCGTTGTACTTCATTTTTCGAAGAATGCGCAAAGCGTGTTTGAAATTTTGAAAAGCGGTAGCATTTGATAAGCTTTTGAAAATCGATTTTGCATCGATTAGTTTTTGCTTGGCGTCTTCGAAACCGTTTAAATAGGCAATCATAAGGGTTTGCGGCACCGATTCTAATTCGGATTCGCGAACTGTTTCGGGTTTTTGAACAGCGCGGTTCAAAGTTGCAAGCGTTGCGTTATAAATATGGTGTAAAACTTTTCGGTTGTATTCGGGCGGTTCGAAAAGCATTTCGGTGTCGAGTTTGTAATAACCGTTGTCGAAAAAACGTATGGTTTGCCGTTCGAGGGGATAGTAACTGGTTTTATCGTTAAGTCCGAGTGCAATAAACTCGGTTATGGTAAAGCTTGAATCGTCGAATTCTATAAGTACTTCGTCTTGAGCTGAATAAAACAATTTTACTTGTTCGTTTATCAATTCGATGTCTACGCGCGAGAGGTAGGTTTTGTCTTTTACTTTTTTGGGAATTCCTGCCCAGCAAATCACAAAGAGTTCTTTAAAAACCTTGTAATGCGCGGGCATGTCGCGGTGTTTTACGTACATAAAATCCATGACACTATCGAGCGTATCTTGAATGCTGTTTCGGCTGTTGTTCTCGATACTTACCACTGTGGCTACGTTCGTAAAATTCCGAGAAACGGGCATTTCAACCGGTACGCTGTTTGAACCGATACGCACAAAACAGCTTTTGGGCAAGATTGTATGTATGCCTTTTTTAAAGAACGACGCTTTATTTTTCGGACTTATCGTTACCAATCCGACCACTTTCCCTTTCGGAAGATGCGGAAACGGCACGTTATCGTATTGAATTTTAGGCGCATGTTCCAAAAAAGCATTCACTAAGTTTTGAATCCGACTGTCGTCGAAGAAATCGTCGCCAACAATTTCGTTGTCTTTGTCTTCCACACCTACCACGATATACGAGTGATTGGCCGGGTTGGAATTTGAAAGCGCACAAATGTGTTTCAGAAATTTTGCTTTTCCCTCGCGTGTGTGCAAGTTTAGCTGTCGCTTTTTATCGTAAAAACTCGACTCGTCGTTGTGCGCGAGCAGATTTTTTATGAGCAACCGCTTATTTATCATAGTTTTCTATTTACCAAAGTTGCCGAAGCTTGATCGGTTGGATAAACCACTAAATCTGAAATATTTACGTGAGGCGGCATGGTTGCTATAAAATGCACAATATTGGCAATGTCTTCCGGTTTTAACGGCTGAAAACCTTCGTAAACTTTTGCTGCTCGCGCTTCATCGCCTTTGAAGCGAACTTTGGAGAAATCGGTTTGTACCATAGCCGGATGTACGGCACTTACGCGAATTCCCGTTCCGTTTAAATCGATTCGCAAGCCATTGGTTAGGGTATCGACTGCCGATTTTGTTGCACAGTACATGTTTCCGCGCGGATACACTTCTTTTGCGGCCGTCGAACCAATGTTTATGATGTGTCCGCTTCCCGCTGCTAGCATCTTGGGCAAAATGGCTTTGGTGAGAAACATCACGCCTTTGATGTTCGTATCGATCATGAGTTCCCAATCTGAAAGCGCTGCGTCTTGCGATAAATCGAGGCCGTGCGCGTTTCCAGCATTATTTACTAACAAATCAATTTGCGAAAATTCGTTTGGTAGAGAAGCTACAAAACGGGCTACTTCTTCCCGCGAACTCACGTCGAAAAGCGCGGTATGCACTGCTGTTTGATTTTCAAGTTCGGTTTTTAGTAGTTCAAGCTTTTCGCTATTGCGCCCGCAGAGTATCAATTGGAAATTCGCTTCAGCACATTTTCGTGCAATAGCCGATCCGATACCTCCGGTTGCGCCGGTAATAAGAGCTGTTTTTTTCATGGTACTTTATGTCCTAATGCTGCGGTATATATTTCAAACCATTCGATGGTGCTCATCGAAAAGGTTAGTGCTTTCAGTTGGCTTTTGAGTCGGTTTACATCGGTAGTTCCGACCACGGGAGCAATTTGCGCCGGATGTTTTAAAATCCAATTTAGTAAAATGGTATCGGTTCCGACCTCATATTTTTTAGCGAGTTCTTCAACAACGGGTTTTAGGCGTTTAGCGGTTTCAGAATCGGTTTTAAAATAACTTCCGAGCGGATTCCACGCCATTGGTTTTATTTGGTGAAGGAGCATAAAATCGAGTGCTCCTGAAGTTGCGGCTTCGTGATGGGTAGCCGAAAACTGAATTTGATTTACCTGAACCGGAAGATACTTTAGAAGCATGGCTGTTTGCTCGTTAGTAAAGTTCGACACGCCAAACGAACGAATTTTACCCGTTTCTAGCAAACGAGTGATGGCTGCCGCTACTTCATCGGGCTGTAACAGCGGACTTGGTCGATGCAGTAAGAAAACATCGAGATAATCGGTTTTTAGATTGGTGAGCGATTGTTCTGCGGAAGCGATAATGTGTTCAAAACTATAATCGTAATGTTTGATTTTTACCGGACGCGCTTCACTTACGTACTGAATACCGCATTTAGTAATCAATTGAATTTTTGAACGATCGATTCCACTTTCGCGTAAAGCGGCGCCAAAAGTAGCTTCAGTAGTGTAACCTCCGTAGATGTCGGCATGGTCGAAATCGGTAATGCCACTTTCGTGGAAGGTACGAATGCGCTCGGCCATTTCGTTTACAGTTAAGTCTTTGCCCCAGACGCCCCATGTCATGACTCCAGCAATTATTTTGTCGGGCAATTTTTCTGTCATTTTTACTTGATTTTTCAATAGTTTCCCAAAAGTCTTAAAAATATAAAAAGGAAATCACAAATGACACTTAAGGTTTAAACGTGCTGTTAGAATTTAACCATCCTTTAACAATCATAAGCCTAAAAAAAAATTCAATTTGTGACCGGATTTTAACATAAAACAAACTGAATTAATAACACAGGAGATGGAAGACCAAAGAACATCGGTAGATATCCGCGCAATTAATGAGAAAATTGAACGCGAAAGTGCATTTATCGACTTGTTGTCGATGGAAATGAACAAAGTTATCGTTGGGCAAAAAACCATGGTTGAGCG
>NZ_JAIXYH010000021.1 GCF_027490375.1 Flavobacterium sp. | reverse complement strand
TCTGTTGCTTGGTTGTAGTTACCGCCAAAGATTGCTCCCACTGTAGAAGATGGCGCACCATTCGACCACGCTGTACCATCCCAAGTAGTTGAGTTAACAACAACTTGAAGTGTTGTTACATCGGCACACTGACCTGAATCAGGCGTAAACGTATACGTAGTTGTAGCCAAGTTATTCAAGGCCGGAGACCAGCTTCCTGTAATACCATTGTTTGAAGTCGTTGGTAACGCAGGAATTGTTGTATTGTAACAAACTGCCGCTACTGGAGTGAAGGTCGGAACCGTTAATGCGTTTACAGTTATTGTAACTACATTACTGTTCGCCGAACTACATACACCGTTGGTAACAACCGCACGGTAGTAACGAGTAGCTGTTAAAGTACCCATTTGTGCAGCCGTTAATGTAGCTGCAGTAGCTCCAGAAATGTTAGCGAAATCGTTGTTATCAGAAGATACTTGCCATTGGATTGTACCTGTATTACCTGTTAAAGTGATATTAGCAGGTTGTGTACCTGTACAAATGGTTTGATCTGATGAAGCTGCACCAGCAACAGACTGGTTAACAACAACAACCGTCGACGCTTGAGCCGATGAACAGCCAGTGACAGGGTTAATAGCAACAACATTATAAGTACCCGCAGTATTAACAGTTGCAGTTAAAGTAGGGTTTCGTAATGATGAGGTGAACCCGTTTGGACCAGTCCACGAGTAATTCATTAAAACTGGCGAATAGGTTATACTCTGACCATTTGTTAAGCTTGCAGTATTAAAACTGTATTGAAAAGCTTTAGTCGCTGAAATATTCAAACCAATAGTTGCGCTGGCACCCGCATCTTGTGCAACAGCACCAAAAATAACATCTGGATAAACTAAGTGAATCTGACTAGTTGTTAAATCCAGTTGAATCTGAAAAGTAATTGTACCTGTACCAGCAGCATCAAAATGATCTTCGTTAGTCCATTGAACTATGTATGTATTCCCTATCTGTTGTGTTCTAATGCTTCCACCTGATCCCGGAGTCATATCATCCCAATAAGCACAAATAGCTGCAATACTACTACCTACAACATTCGAAGCAATTCCACCAGGAAGGGTAATGTCTGCATCAGGACCAAATCCAACAGGCAGCGCTAAATTAGTGTAATTTAAGTCACCCGCAGTTGCTCCGAAAGCAAAAATACCGTTGTTGCCTACTCTTGCCGTTGTATAGTTAACACCCGCGTAAGTAAATGATGGTATAGTTAAATTATGCTCTGAATCATCTGCTAAGGTGCCCGTTACAGCAGTACCTGTTGTAGAAATATCAATAAAAGAAATTCCACTATTATCAGTAACTGTATAGTCATTTGTAAAAACGGCAGATGCTGTCAAATTAATTGGAGAACCGACGCATACAGGAGAATTAGAACTAGCCGTTGGTGTAATTGGCGCAGGGTTTACTACTACCGTCACTGTTGAAACCGTAGAGGTACAACCATTTGCAGTTGCGGTAAAACTATAAACCCCAGCGGCTGCCGCTGTTACATTTGTGATTGTTGGGTTTTGTAAACTTGAAGTAAATCCGTTTGGACCTGTCCATGAGAACGTTGTGCCAATATTAGTTGTCCCTGTTAATGATAGAGTCTGACCAACGCAAACTGGACTATTGCTGCTTGCAGTTGCGGTTGGAACAGGATTTACAGATACTGTAACCACATTAGAAATTGATTCTAAACTACCAGTACTACAAGTAACTACCAATCGATAATAAGTTGTAGTTGAAATAGTTCCTGTTGAAGCATTTGCGTAAGAAGTTAGCGCACTGCCCAAATTTACCGGAGTAGTAAAAGCAGCGTCTGTGCTACTTTGCCACTGATAAGTGGTACCAAGCCCTCCTGAATAACCTGTTGCCGATAATGTTGTACTACCTGAACCACAAATTATTGATGTTGCTGCGCTAGCCGTTCCCGCATTTGCAGAATTACAAGTTGAAATTGTAACATTGAAGATCCCAAGCGAAGGGGTAGCCGGACGAGTTGCACAATCAATATCTGTTGGTGTAAAGGAATTTAAATTAGCCCCACCAGTGGAGATAGCCAAATTCGCAGAATCATCTAATAATCGTAAATTAGTTCCACTTACGAAAGCAGGATTACCATTCAATGAATTTGCATCTTGGCCTATTGTAGTTTGTATACCAGCTAAGTTAGCAACATCTGTGCCCGCCGCAGTAGCCAGGGATCCTACTTTTGCGAATTTAGCTTGAACACCTGAAGTAAAGTAATTATTGTTGTTAAGTGTAAGATTAGTATACGTATTGTAAGCAAAACCAATAGCATAGGACCCAACTCCTAAAGTCGTAGCCGACCCAGAAACAGCTGAGTTAACTATAATATTGTTTCTGATATCAACTGAAGGATTATTACCTCCAATTGCGATACCAAAATTAGGTTGACTTCCGCCAGTTTTAGATCCTGACATCGAAATGCTATTATGGTAAATGCGGGTTGTACCAGCACCTCCACCATGATATATCGATGCACCGAAGTCTCCTACTGTACCATTAGAGAATACATCTACTAAACTATTATTAGCAATTAAATTGGTACTACTATTTGTAGCAGTAACAACAACTATTCCAGCAGTTGAATATGTGGATGCACCATTGATATTGCTTATAAAATTGTTTGTGATCGTATAATTTGTTACCTCGTTACCAGTGATTGTTGATGTACTTATGTCTGATATACCTAAAACAATTCCGAATGCATCTCTGTTACCTGATGTATTCGCGTTAGTAACATTTGATATCGTGTTCCCAGTTATTGTAAGATTATCTTCAAAACTAGCAGCTATACCAGAAAAGTTCATTTGAAGACCTCCAGTTCCTGCAATAGTATTCAATCTAAAAATATTACCGCTATTTTTATTTGAAATACTATTTCCAGTAGTTGCTATACCATTCTGAGCTCTATTTAAAGAGTTGTTCTCAACAATGTTGTTATTGTTACCTAGACCTGCCGAAGTCTGACCAATTCCAACGCATGCTCTTGTTGTTTGGTTAGTATTTCCGTTTAAGATTAAGTTTCTAACAATGTTGTTTGACGCACCGTTGGTTCCCGAATTTTGGAGTACAATAACCGCAGATAAAGTACCTGTATTTGTATTTGAAATTGTTAAATCGCGACTTGCTTGAACTAGTGGACAAACAGAGTTTACCGTTGATGAAATAGAACCGTCGATGATAACACGATCAGCCGCATTCAACACAATGATTCCTGTTGCAGATGAGCCTGTAATTGTTGTACCTGCATTTTGTGGTTTAATCGTAACGGTATGCGGAGCAGCGAATTCGTTCAGTGCAATTGTTCCGTTTTCACCAGTCAAATTACCATTTATCTGAATTGTAACATCGCCCGTAACCGCACCATTGTTGATTGCCTCGAATGCACCTCCTGCTAATGTAAGCGATGGATAGGTACAGCCCGAACTACAAACGGTAATTAAGCCTGAGATACTGTTTACAATGTTATACGAATTAATTGTTCCTGTAATTGGAAAAGCAGCAGCTGTAAGTGCAACAGACGCTGGCTGAGCAGTAAACTGCCCTGAATTTATACCAACCGTAGGAGCAGCAGTGTCTTGTGCCACAACAAAATACTGAATGACATCCCCAACAGTAACAGAACCTGATGAAAGCAAGCTGTAATCGATTGTAAATGTAAAAGGCGAAGTTGTATTTGTGGCTTCTACGAACTTCCAACCCGATAAATCATTTGTATCTGTAGATTTTTTGAAATACAGACGAGGCCTTGTACCTGCCGTCGTATTTACTCCTGTAGCATCTGTAATGGAAATTCCAGAAACAGCACGAGTACTTTCGACAACACCATTCGTAAGATTGCTATACGAAATTGTTGGTGCTACCAAATCAAGGAGTGTTCCAGCAAATTCGAAAGCACCAATATCCGGCGTCGATGTATTTCGCGTAGTACCGGCAAAATCCGTAGTTATACCACTTACAGGTGTACCTCCGCTTTCCAATTGTGTAGCAACAGCAGTATTAATGTTCAAGAAATTAGTATTCGCTCCGGTTGTGCTAGCAAAAGGTGCATTTTCGGCAAAAGAAGCGTTATCTCTTGCAGAAACACGCGTTCTGTACGCTACAATAGTTTGGTCGGTATTTATGCCATCTGTAAAAATAACATTACTTGCACTTGGTGTGCCTGCAAAGAAATTATTGTTATTTGATGCCGCTGTGTAAGTAGTTAAGGTTGTTGATGATCTCCTGTATGCAACCGTTAAACCAGCACCATTGGCCGTAGAAAGGTTTACGAAATTGTTGTTTCTAAGCGTTAAAGTAAGGCTAGTCACTGCTGAAATGGCACTGGACCCGAATAATGCTCCTGTACTTGTTGCAGAAAGACGAACCGTATTGAAAAAGGCAGTAACTGTTGTACCGCCAGTAATATTGATACCAACTACAGCATTCGCTGCATTTGCTGCGGGGGCGCGTAAATCACCAATTACGTTATTCGAAGCAGTTAATGTTGTCCCGCCTTCGAAATTTATACCAGAAACAAGAGGGTTTGTACTTGTAGAGGATAAATCATAAACCTTATTACCAGTAAATGTTATTGTTGCGCCCCCACTTGTTCTAAGCCCAAGCACAACCCCCCCTGTTCCGCCAGTCGAACCAGTACTATTTAGACTATTAATCGTATTTCCAGATGCAACAACAGTTCCTGTGGATACGGAAATACCGCGAGCGGAAAAACCGCCAGCACCTCCAGCTGTTGTCGTAAAATTAGAAATAGTGTTACCCTGAAAAGTTTTTGTTCCCGAATTTCCAAACTCTGCAATGCCTGTTAATATACCAGTAGTAGGCGTTGAAAAATTGCGAATCGTATTGTTACTTGCCGTGACATTTACCGCCGAACTAAACGAGTAAATACCATCGATTGAGCCTGTAGAAGTTGCCGCTGTCCAACTCATACCATCAATCAAGTTGTTGTTGACTGTCCAATCTGTTGGACTAGTCGTTTTAATGATTCTCCAAGAACCACTTGCTCCACTTCTCACTAAATTAGTGATAGAATTGTTGTTGGTTGTTACAGAAACTGGGCTTCCGGTTTCAATCATTACGTGAGTGCCTGTACCCGCTAAGTCTCCACCACTAACACGCGTTATGCTATTTCCATTAATGTTTACAACTGCAGCTGTACCGCTGTTATTGATTGCTGTGTAGACACCAGATGTTGCCGTTGTATAATTAACGTTAACCGTGTTATTGTTTATAGTTACCGTATTAGAAGCCGCTGTTGAACCGATCCCGTTGTCAATCGCGTTACAGATATTTGTTGTTCCAGCGCTTTGAATGGTAACTGTATTGTTGTTAATCGTAGCGTTTGCGCTTGTTCCAGCTTGCGCGAAGATGCCTCGTAAAGTAAATGGGTGATTAACCCCAGTACCATTGTTATTGTTTACAGTATTGAACGAAATATTCACCGACCATTGGTTATTCACTCGAATACCCGCTGATGGGTTAGTAGCACTTGCAGCACCCCCAAAATTAAGGATTGAATTTCCGGTTGCAAGCGAAGTTCCTCCAATATCGTTATTAAGATCACCTAAGAATGTTGTTGCTGTTGGCGCAGGACCTACCCCAGAGCTAGCAGCAAAACCAATGATCGCGATACCAACATTCCCTCCGTTTGTGGTGTTACTGCGGAATGTATTGTTTGAATTAGTACCATTAGTAGCTAAAGTTCCGCCGTTAGTTGGTGTAAGTGCAGTAGTAGCCGCTATCGCTGTTGAATTTACCATTAAAATACCAACAGAACCATCAACCATAGGAAGAGATTGGGTAGCATTGTTAATACGTTGCATGTTAAACACGCAATTTCGAACAGTATTAAAATTACAACCATCGCCAGCACCTGCTTTAAAAAATCCTAACCCAAACTCCATAGTTGCTGGATTTGTTGTGTTTCCATCTGTAAATGTGATACCGTCGAAAGTAACATAATCTGACCCTCGTACGCTAAAAATTCCGTCTGGCGCAGCTGAAGCAGGTGTAGCTGTTCCCACACCGGCATTGATAACTGGGTTTGCACCAGCTCCGTTTTTAATAAATGAAATGGTATTCGTAGCAGTACCGGTTGCCGTTAAAGCAATTCCAGTTGGAGGTGCAGTTTCTGTATGACCTGCATTGATGTAACAATTCACTGCTCCTGTAATTGTCCCTGCGTTTAAAGCTGTTACAAAAGACGCTAGTGTTGGATAGCAATTGCTTGGGACAACGTAATCTCCTGCAAAATTTGATGCACTACCAGCACCTTGCGTATAGTTGTAATTTGTACCACCATTGTTATTAAGGTTGAGCGTAGCCATGTCGTGCGCTGTCTGCCCGTTGGCGGTAACATCTGCATTGATCTGAGCTAATGTTTTGTTACTTGAGTAAACATAAAAACTTACGTTACCAGCACTTCCTCTACAAGGAATAAAAGCTGTACCAGAAGTTCCGACAAATGTAACTTCGGCCAAAGTAGAGGTCACGTAGTTATCGAAAGTATAGCGCACATAAACGTTCTCACCCGCCGACGGTGCGGTAGATGTTGTGATAGTTACTCTTGAAGCGCTATTCGTATTTGCAGGTGTAGTAAAAGATACATTTGAGATAGTCACTGGATTAAAAGTGGTCTCTAATAACTGCATGATATTATCACCAGCATTACTCGTTACGTTAAATGTGTAGTAATTTCCACTCGTTATTGCAGGAAGCAAGCCGTCGGCTCCTCCTCCATTGCTATTAAATCGTGCACCATTTGCGAAGGTGGTTGGGATATATGAATTTACCGACAAGGTGTTACCGCCGGTGTAGGGTCGCCAACATGAGGTGTAACTAGGCGAGCCAGTAGTACCAATGTGGAAAGCCCATCCGGTGGTACTTGCATTAACGGTCTGGTTCGACTGAAAACGCGCTTGTCTGAACGTCGGGGACATTACAGAAAGAGTAAAGCGCGAATTACTCGGCGCTGGATTCGTATTGCTTAAACCAGTAAACAAAACCGTTGGTTGGGAATAAACCCCAGACAAGGTAACCAGATAAAGCATTAACGTAAATTTCCAGCTCTTCTGAAAAAGTCGTAAAAATTGATTCATAAAAATAGTTTTAAATTTTTTAAGGCTCCCGTACTTTTATCATTAAAAAACTGAGAAATACGCAGGCTTCTAGAAAAAAAACGGACTACAAAGTAAAGGCTTTATTACAATTTAGTAAAGAAAAGTTATAAAATTTTATTCCGAAAACGTTTGCGTGTTAAGAAATTTCGGCAAAAGAACAAAATCACCGACGAACTGCTTAATAGCGGCGGTATTTGTCTAAAAATTGTGATTTACTTGTCGTTCCTAGCAAAAACAATTGCCTGTTAGAATCGTTTTTTGTGCACTTTTTTCCGTGTTAGCGACAGCAGTGGAAATAAAAAGCGGTTTTACCGTAGTGAAATGGGCGGCGAAGAGGCGATTTTATGAGCCCACGCAGCGCCCAATTGAAGTAGGTAAAACCGCTTTTTATTGCAACGAATGGCGCGGCGGCGGTTATTGGATGTCTGCGAAGCGAGTGGGATTGATTACGCCGCAACACCCAAGAGGAAGCGAGAAGCGAGAAGTTAGAAGTTAGAAGCTAGAAGTTAGAAGCTAGAAGCTAGAAGCTAGAAGTTAGAAATTAGAAGCGAGAAATGAGAGGCGAGAAACCAAAAAAATCGCCCGGGGAGAGCGATTTTTTGATTTTAAGCCTGACCTGTTGGTCCGAAATTTAATGGAATTTGCGGATGTCCGGTATCTTTAATTGCTCCGTGCGTAGCTTCGAATCGTTGAATATTCTCGGCTAAGGCAGCTACCAATCGTTTTGCGTGTTGCGGTGTTAAAACGATACGCGACTTTACTTTGGCTTTAGGGACGCCCGGCATTAGCGTTACGAAATCGACTACAAATTCAGAATGTGAATGGTTGATTATCGCAAGGTTACTGTAAATTCCTTCTGCGGTTGCTTCGTCGAGTTCGATATTAATTTGTTGTTCTTTTTGATCGCTCATAATAATAGGTATTAAAAAAAGCCTGACGTTGCTGTCAGGCTTTGTAAATATAAGTGATTTTTACGATTTAGCTGCTGTAGTTGTATTCTTCTTTTGCTGCCATAAGCTCGTTAAAATCTTCTTTTGAACCTACGATAGTGTGATCGTAAGCGCGCATTCCGGTTCCTGCAGGAATTCTGTGTCCTACAATTACGTTTTCTTTCAAGCCTTCCAAAGTATCCACTTTACCAGCTACTGCGGCCTCGTTCAATACTTTAGTAGTTTCCTGGAAGGACGCTGCCGAAATAAACGACTTGGTTTGTAGCGAAGCTCTTGTAATACCTTGTAAGATTGGCGTAGCTGTTGCGGTGATTACATCGCGGGCCACAACCAAATTCTTGTCTGAACGCTTCAAAAGCGAATTTTCGTCGCGTAATTGTCGAGGCGATACGATTTGTCCTGGCTTCAAGTTATCTGAATCACCTGCATCTTCAACCACTTTCATTCCGTAGAGCTTATCATTTTCCATGATAAAGTCTTTTGTATGAATCAATTGATCTTCTAGGAATAAGGTATCTCCTGGATCTTGAACTTGAACTTTACGCATCATCTGACGAATCACTACTTCAAAGTGCTTGTCGTTGATTTTCACCCCTTGTAGACGATATACTTCTTGAATTTCGTTCACCAAATACTGTTGAACAGCTGCTGGACCTTGAATTCTCAAAATATCGTCTGGTGTGATGGCACCGTCCGACAATGGTACACCGGCACGCACGAAGTCGTTTTCCTGTACCAAGATTTGGCTTGATAATTTCACCAAATACTTCTTCACTTCACCGAATTTCGATTCGATAATGATTTCGCGGTTACCACGTTTGATTTTTCCAAAGGAAACCACACCGTCGATTTCAGAAACTACAGCTGGATTTGATGGGTTACGTGCTTCGAGAAGCTCGGTAATACGTGGTAAACCTCCGGTGATATCGCCTGCTTTTGAAGAACGACGTGGGATTTTCACAAGAATTTTACCTGCTTTAATCTTCTCACCGTCTTCTACCATAAGGTGTGCACCTACTGGTAAGTTGTACGAACGAATCAACTCGTTGTCTTTACCGTAAATCAATAAGGTTGGAATTAATTTCTTGTTACGACCTTCCGAGATCACTTTTTCTTGGAAACCGGTTTGTTCGTCGATTTCAACAACAAACGATTGTCCTTGCTCTAAATCTTCGTAAGCAATCTTACCTGTAAATTCAGAGATGATTACCCCGTTATATGGATCCCACTTACAGATAACAGCTCCTTTTTGTACCGAATCGCCGTCTTTTACAAAGATGCTTGAACCGTAAGGGATGTTATGTGTATTGAGGACAATTCCTGTTTTTTCATCTACTAATTTCAATTCCGTTGAACGAGAAACAACGATGTCTACAGTGTTTCCTTCGTTATCTTCTCCTTTAACTGTTTTAAGATCTTCGATTTCTACGCGGCCATTGAAACGAACTACGATGCTTGACTCTTCCGAGATTCCACCTGCCACACCACCTACGTGGAACGTACGAAGTGTAAGCTGTGTACCTGGCTCACCAATCGACTGTGCAGCGATAACACCGACAGCTTCTCCGATTTGGGTCATACGACCTGTAGCCAAGTTACGTCCGTAACATTTAGCGCAAATACCTTTATGTGCTTCACATGTCAATGGAGAACGTACTTCTACGCGCTCAATTGGCGATTGCTCGATTACTTTAACAACAGCTTCGGTAATTTCTTCACCGGCTCCAACAATGACTTCGCTAGTTAATGGGTTGATAACGTCTTGAAGCGCGACACGTCCAAGGATACGCTCGCTCAGCGATTCAACAATTTCTTCGTTTTTCTTCAAGGCTGTGACTTCAACACCACGAAGTGTTCCGCAGTCGTCTAGATTTACAATAACGTCTTGAGAAACGTCGTGTAGTCTTCGTGTTAGGTAACCCGCATCCGCCGTTTTAAGAGCGGTATCGGCAAGACCTTTACGTGCACCGTGCGTTGAGATGAAGTACTCCAAAATCGAAAGACCTTCCTTAAAGTTAGAAAGAATTGGGTTTTCGATAATTTCTCCACCACCTGCTGTCGATTTCTTAGGCTTAGCCATCAAACCACGCATACCGGTAAGCTGACGAATTTGCTCTTTCGAACCACGCGCTCCAGAATCAAGCATCATGTACACCGAGTTGAAGCCTTGTTGGTCTTCACGGATGTTTTTCATCGCTAATTCGGTAAGCATAGCATTGGTTGATGTCCATACGTCGATTACCTGATTGTAACGTTCGTTATTGGTAATCAGACCCATGTTGTAGTTCATCAAGATACCTTCCACTTGCTCGTTAGCATCGGCGATAAGGTTTTCTTTTTGTTCTGGGATTTTGATATCGCCCAAA
Organism: Flavobacterium sp.; assembly: GCF_027490375.1. GTDB lineage: Bacteria > Bacteroidota > Bacteroidia > Flavobacteriales > Flavobacteriaceae > Flavobacterium. Next base: position 15,878 of record NZ_JAIXYH010000021.1, on the reverse strand, counting down.
GAGAACGACAAACCACCTTTAAACGCAAAGCGGTAACCCATATCTTTGATGTTGTCAAGGAAAGCGGCAGTTGTAGGCACATCGGTTACCGAAAGGATTTTTCCGATGATATCACGCAAGCTCTTTTTTGTAAGAACTTCGTTGATGTAACCTGCTGCTTCAGGAACTACTTCATTAAATAGAATTCTACCGGCAGTTGTTTGGATGATTTTGTATACTAAATCGCCGTTTTCATTGAAGTCTTTTGCACGAATTTTCACGCGTGCATTCAACTCTAATTTTCCTTCGTTTAATGCGATATTCACTTCTTCTGCAGAGTAGAATGTTAGGCCTTCACCTAAAATTTTGTGCTCTGGAGTTGACAAACGCTCTTTAGTCATGTAGTACAAACCAAGAACCATGTCTTGAGAAGGTACGGTGATTGGCGCTCCGTTAGCTGGGTTAAGTATGTTGTGCGATGCTAACATCAATAACTGCGCTTCAAGGATTGCTTCTGGGCCAAGTGGCAAGTGCACCGCCATCTGGTCACCATCAAAATCCGCGTTAAACGCCGTACACACTAATGGGTGTAATTGAATCGCTTTTCCTTCGATTAATTTAGGCTGGAACGCCTGAATACCCAAACGGTGCAAAGTAGGAGCACGGTTTAGCAATACTGGGTGACCTTTAATTACGTTTTCAAGGATATCCCAAACAACCGGCTCTTTTTTATCGATAATTTTCTTAGCCGACTTAACGGTTTTCACGATTCCACGCTCAATAAGCTTACGAATCACGAATGGTTTGTAAAGTTCGGCAGCCATATCTTTTGGCAAACCGCACTCGTATAATTTCAATTCTGGTCCAACGACAATTACCGAACGTGCTGAATAATCGACACGCTTACCAAGTAAGTTCTGACGGAAACGACCTTGTTTTCCTTTTAGGGAATCCGAAAGTGATTTCAACGGACGGTTTGATTCTGTTTTTACTGCAGAAGCTTTACGTGTGTTATCGAAAAGTGAATCTACAGATTCTTGTAGCATACGTTTTTCGTTACGTAAGATTACTTCTGGAGCTTTGATTTCCATCAAACGCTTCAAACGATTGTTACGGATGATCACACGACGATACAAATCGTTCAAATCGGAAGTTGCGAAACGACCACCATCTAGAGGCACAAGCGGACGCAATTCTGGCGGAATAACCGGAATTACTTTCATGATCATCCACTCTGGACGATTTTCGCGGTTTTGGTTTGCTTCGCGGAACGATTCTACAACTTGCAAACGCTTCAAGGCTTCGGTTTTACGTTGCTTTGAAGTTTCGTTGTTTGCGCTGTGACGCAATTCGTACGACAAGGCATCCAAATCGATACGTGCCAATAAATCCATAATACATTCAGCACCCATTTTGGCGATGAATTTGTTAGGATCGTTGTCATCGAGATATTGGTTGTCTTGCGGCAAGCTATCCAAAATATTCAAGTACTCTTCCTCAGTAAGGAAGTCGAGTCTGTTCAAGCTTTCTCCGTCTGGACCTTTTGCAATACCGGCTTGAATCACTACGTATCTCTCGTAGTAGATAATCATGTCCAGTTTTTTCGAAGGCAAACCTAGGATGTAGCCAATTTTATTTGGAAGGGAACGGAAGTACCAGATGTGAGCGATAGGCACCACTAGGTTGATGTGTCCGACGCGGTCTCTACGTACTTTCTTTTCGGTAACTTCAACACCACAACGGTCGCAAACGATTCCTTTGTATCGGATTCTTTTGTACTTACCGCAGGCGCATTCAAAGTCTTTTACCGGACCAAAAATTCGCTCGCAAAACAAACCATCTCTTTCGGGTTTGTGTGTACGGTAATTAATGGTTTCTGGCTTCAATACTTCGCCGCGAGATTCGGCTAAGATTGACTCCGGAGAAGCAAGTCCGATAGAAATTTTATCGAATCTTTTGATGGTGTTCTTCTCTTTATTATTTCTGTTGTTCATCATAGTTACAACTATTGATTTTTTGAAATTCTTGTTTTTTTGCTTTCGCGAATCTTGGTTTTCGATTAGTCAAAAACTAAGGAGTCGATTTTATTGCTAAAATCAGTTGGCCCGAAGAATATTCGGGCGAACTGTTACTCTTCTAAACGAATATCGAGACCGAGACCTTTCAATTCGTGCATCAATACGTTAAATGACTCAGGTAAACCAGGTTCTGGCATCGTTTCGCCTTTTACGATTGCTTCGTAAGTTTTAGCTCTTCCGATTACGTCGTCTGATTTAACGGTAAGGATTTCGCGGAGTGTGCTCGATGCACCATACGCTTCAAGTGCCCATACCTCCATCTCTCCGAAACGCTGACCACCGAATTGCGCTTTACCACCTAACGGTTGTTGCGTAATCAATGAGTAAGGTCCGATAGAACGTGCGTGCATCTTGTCATCCACCATGTGTCCGAGTTTCAACATATAGATGACACCTACAGTTGCTGGCTGGTGAAAACGCTCTCCGGTACCACCATCGTACAAGTAGGTGTGTCCGAATCGTGGAATACCTGCTTCGTCGGTAAGCTCATTGATTTGATCAAGAGTTGCTCCGTCGAAAATTGGCGTTGCAAATTTCTTACCTAACTTTTGTCCGGCCCATCCTAATACGGTTTCGTAAATCTGTCCGATGTTCATACGAGAAGGTACCCCTAGCGGATTCAATACGATATCTACTGGTGTTCCGTCTTCCAAGAACGGCATGTCTTCGTGTCTTACGATACGAGCAACAATACCCTTGTTACCGTGACGACCTGCCATCTTATCACCCACTTTCAACTTACGTTTCTTAGCGATGTATACCTTAGCTAATTTCAAAATACCTGCTGGAAGTTCGTCGCCCACGGTAATGGTGAATTTCTCTCTTCTCAAAGCACCTTGCAAGTCATTCAATTTGATTTTATAATTGTGAATCAAATCGTTGACCATTTTATTAGTTTCGTCATCGGCAACCCACTGACCTTTACTTAAGTGTGCAAAGTCTTCCACAGCGTGTAACATTTTTAGGGTATATTTCTTTCCTTTTGGAAGTACTTCTTCTCCTAAATCGTTCATAACGCCTTGTGAGGTTTTTCCGTTAACGATGTTGAACAATTTTTCAACCAATTTGTCTTTTAATTCAACAAATTTGGTTTCAAATTCCATTTCAAGACTACCTAAATCGTCTTTGTCTTTGGTACGCTTACGCTTGTCTTTTACAGCTCTCGCGAAAAGTTTCTTATCCAAAACAACACCGTGTAGTGAAGGTGAAGCTTTTAACGACGCATCTTTAACATCGCCCGCTTTATCACCAAAAATCGCGCGAAGAAGTTTCTCTTCTGGTGTTGGATCTGATTCTCCTTTTGGCGTGATTTTACCGATTAGAATATCGCCAGGTTTTACCTCTGCTCCTATTCTAATCATACCATTTTCGTCCAAATCTTTGGTAGCTTCTTCAGAAACGTTTGGTATGTCGTTGGTAAGTTCTTCGTTGCCTAATTTTGTATCACGAACATCTAATGAATAGTCATCGATGTGAATTGACGTGAATATATCGTCGCGAACAACTTTCTCAGAAATTACAATCGCATCCTCGAAGTTGTATCCTTTCCATGGCATAAACGCCACTTTAAGGTTTCTACCTAAGGCTAATTCGCCGTTTTGAGTAGCGTATCCTTCAGAAAGCACCTGACCTTTAACTACGCGATCGCCTTTTCTTACGATAGGCTTCAAGTTAATCGTAGTCGATTGGTTGGTTTTTCTGAATTTAATCAGATTATATGTTTTTTCATCTGGGTCGAAAGACACCATACGTTCTTGCTCAGTACGATCGTATTTAATCGTGATGATGTTTGCATCAACGTATTCTACAACTCCATCGCCTTCAGCGTTGATAAGTACACGAGAATCAGAAGCTACTTGACGCTCTAATCCAGTACCAACAATTGGTGCTTCTGGACGGAGCAAAGGAACTGCCTGACGCATCATGTTTGATCCCATCAAGGCACGGTTCGCATCATCATGTTCTAAGAATGGGATTAAAGATGCGGAAATCGAAGCGATCTGGTTCGGAGCAACGTCTGCGTAGTGAATACGTGACGGTTCTACAACTGGGAAATCGCCTTCCTCACGTGCAATTACACGGTCGGCAAGAATGGTTCCATCAGCACCTACTTCGATGTTTGCTTGCGAAATCATTTTACCTTCTTCCTCTTCAGCAGAAAGGTAAATTGGCTCTGAATGGATATCGATTTTACCGTTTTCTACTTTGCGGTAAGGCGTTTCGATAAAGCCCATTCCGTTTACTTTCGCATACACACCCAAGGAAGAAATCAAACCGATGTTCGGACCTTCCGGAGTTTCAATCGGACATAAACGTCCGTAGTGCGTATAGTGAACATCACGAACCTCGAAACCAGCGCGCTCACGAGATAGACCACCTGGTCCGAGAGCTGATAAACGACGTTTGTGCGTAATTTCAGCAAGCGGGTTGGTTTGATCCATGAACTGTGATAACTGGTTGGTTCCGAAGAACGAGTTAATCACAGACGAAAGTGTTTTTGCGTTGATCAAATCGATCGGTGTAAATACTTCGTTATCGCGAACGTTCATACGCTCACGGATAGTACGGGCCATACGCGCCAAACCGACACCAAATTGTGCTGAAAGTTGTTCGCCTACGGTTCTTACACGACGGTTTGACAAGTGGTCGATATCATCGATCTCAGCTTTTGAGTTAATCAACTCAATAAGGTACTTCACGATGGTAATAATATCTTCTTTGGTAAGCACTTGCTTTTCCATAGAAATATCGAGACCAAGTTTTTTGTTCATTCTGTAACGACCAACTTCACCTAGGTTATAGCGTTGATCTGAGAAGAACAATTTATCTATGATGCCACGAGCAGTTTCTTCATCAGGTGGTTCTGCGTTACGCAACTGACGGTAAATGTGCTCAACAGCTTCTTTTTCAGAGTTTGTTGGGTCTTTTTGTAAGGTATTGTGGATGATCGCATAATCCGCTTGGTTCGAATCTTCTTTGTGAAGAAGGATCGACTTAACGTTTGCTTCAATGATTTCTTCCACATTATCTTTATCGATGATGGTATCGCGGTCGAGAATAATTTCGTTACGCTCGATAGATACTACTTCACCTGTATCTTCATCAACGAAATCTTCGTGCCAAGTGTTCAAAACACGAGCAGCTAATTTACGTCCGATGTATTTTTTAAGACCGGTTTTAGAAACTTTAATTTCTTCTGCAAGGTCGAAAATCTCCAAGATATCTTTATCTCTTTCGAATCCGATGGCACGGAAGAGCGTAGTCACTGGAAGTTTTTTCTTACGATCGATATAGGCGTACATTACGCTGTTGATATCGGTTGCAAATTCGATCCAAGAACCTTTGAAAGGAATTACACGAGCCGAGTATAATTTAGTACCGTTGGCGTGGAACGACTGTCCAAAGAAAACGCCTGGTGAACGGTGTAATTGAGAAACAACAACGCGTTCAGCACCATTAATAACAAAAGTACCGCTCGGTGTCATGTAGGGAATAGTCCCTAAATAAACATCCTGAACAATCGTTTCAAAATCTTCGTGTTCTGGATCAGTACAGTACAATTTCAAACGTGCCTTAAGTGGAACGCTGTAGGTAAGTCCTCTTTCGATACATTCTTGGATGCTGTATCGCGGTGGATCAACGAAATAGTCGAGGAATTCCAACACGAACTGGTTTCTGGTGTCCGTAATTGGGAAATTCTCCATAAAGGTGTTGTATAAACCTTCGTTCCCTCTTTCGTCAGACTTGGTTTCCAGCTGAAAGAAGTCTTTGAAAGATTTCACCTGTATGTCTAGAAAATCCGGGTAATCTGGGATATTCTTAGTCGAGGCGAAATTTAGTCTTTCGGTCTGATTTGTTATCATCAATGGACAAAATTTTGATTTAATAATTGTAAAAAAGGCCGTATAAAGTACTTATACGAAAAATGGTTTAGGTCATTGGAACGCATCCAAGACCTAAACCTGAAAACAAAAACTGTTTATGCTTACTTAAGCTCAACAACAGCTCCGGCTTCTTCTAAAGATTTTTTCAAGCCTTCAGCTTCATCTTTAGTAACACCTTCTTTAACGTTTGTTGGAGCGCCGTCAACTAAGTCTTTAGCTTCTTTCAATCCAAGACCTGTAAGTTCTTTAACTGCTTTAACAACTGCTAATTTAGAAGCACCTGCATCTTTCAATACTACAGTGAATTCTGTTTGCTCTTCAGCAGCAGCACCAGCATCACCACCACCAGCAACAACAACAGCTGCTGCAGCAGGCTCGATACCGTACTCTTCTTTTAATATAGTTGCTAAGTCGTTAACTTCTTTAACTGTCAAGTTAACTAACTGTTCTGCGAATTGTTTCAAATCTGCCATTTTTTCTATCGTTTAAAATGATTTGTAAAAATTATAATTTATTAAGTGTGCGCTAAATTGTGGCTACGCTGCGTCTTCGTCTTTGAATTGATTCTGAAGAGCAGAGATAACGCGTTGAGCCGGAGATTGAAGCAATCCGATGATTTCTCCAATAAGTTCCTCTCTTGATTTGATCGTTGCAAGCGCGTCAAGTTGGTTATCGCCAATATAGATATCGTTGTTGATGAAAGCACCTTTAAGGATTGGCTTGTCAGCTTTTTTACGAAATTCTTTGATGATTTTACCTGGAGCATTTGCTACGTCGGCAACAAGAATAGAAGTATTTCCTTTAAGAACAGATGGCAAATCGCCGTAGTTGTTCTCAGAAGCTTCCATTGCTTTTGCTAGAAGGGTATTTTTAACTACTTCCAACTTAATTCCTGCTTTGAAGCAAGCTCTACGCAGGTTTGAAGTTGTTTCAGCATCTAATCCTGAAATATCAGCTAAATAAACGATATTTGAATTAGCCAACTGGGCAGTCAAATTCTCAATTGCTAATGATTTTTCTTGTTTTGTCATTTCTTAGAAATTTAAACTACCAATTAAACAGCCTTAGGATCTAGAGCAATCGCAGGACTCATAGTGCTTGACAAGTGAATGCTTTTGATATAAGTTCCCTTTGCTGCGGTTGGCTTAAGTTTGATTAATGTTTGGATAATTTCGTGTGCATTGTCAACGATTTTGTCAGCATCGAAAGATACACGACCAATTCCTGCGTGAACAATACCTGTCTTATCTACTTTGAAATCGATTTTACCAGCTTTCACTTCTGCCACAGCTTTCGCTACATCCATAGTTACAGTACCGGTTTTTGGGTTTGGCATCAAGCCGCGTGGACCAAGAATACGTCCCAAAGGACCTAATTTACCCATTACAGCAGGAACGGTGATAATTACATCAACATCAGTCCAACCGTCTTTGATTTTTTGTAGGTATTCATCAAGACCTACATAATCAGCTCCAGCAGCTTTAGCTTCAGCTTCTTTGTCTGGAGTCACTAATGCAAGTACTCGTACATCTTTACCAGTTCCGTGCGGTAGCGTTACTACGCCACGAACCATCTGATTTGCTTTACGCGGATCTACACCTAACTTAACAGCGATATCAACAGACTCGTCGAATTTCGCTGAAGCAACTTGCTTAATTAAAGCAGATGCATCCTTAAGATTGTAAAGTCTGTTCTTTTCAATCTTTGCAGCAGCTTCTTTTTGTTTCTTCGTTAATTTTGCCATTGCTTCTGTTATTTAAGAGGTGATTCCCCAGTTACAGTTATTCCCATTGATCTGGCAGTACCAGCGATCATGCTCATTGCAGATTCAATTGTGAACGCGTTTAAGTCGACCATTTTGTCGTCTGCAATTGTTCTGATTACGTCCCAGCTTACGCTAGCAACTTTCTTACGATTTGGTTCACCAGATCCGGATTTAAGCTTAGCAGCCTCCATTAATTGAATGGCAGCAGGTGGTGTTTTAACGACAAAGTCGAATGACTTGTCTTTGTACACAGTAATTTGCACTGGGCAAATTTTGCCGGCTTTATCCTGAGTTCTCGCATTAAATTGCTTACAGAACTCCATGATATTAACTCCAGCAGCACCTAAAGCAGGTCCGACCGGTGGCGATGGGTTCGCAGCACCTCCCTTAACTTGTAGTTTAACTACTTTACTAATCTCTTTAGCCATTGTTTAAAAATTATGTCCGACACCTAATTGGAAGCTATATGCCGAACGGATTTATTGTTTGTAACAAAAAATTATACTTTTTCAACTTGCATGAAGCTTAATTCTAGTGGTGTCTTTCTACCGAAAATTTTCACCATAACTTCGAGTTTACGCTTCTCTTCGTTTATTTTTTCAACGGTTCCGTTGAAACCGTTAAACGGCCCGTCGATAACCTTAATCGTTTCGCCAACAGTAAAAGGAATTGCGTGTGAGCTATCTGCTTTCACTGATAATTCATCTACTTTGCCTAGCATACGATTCACTTCGCTTAAACGAAGCGGTACAGGATCGCCGTTTTTAACTTCACCTAAAAATCCGATTACTCCGGTGATACTTTTGATGATGTGCGGGATTTCACCTGCTAGATTAGCTTCGATCATCACGTAACCTGGAAAGTACACACGTTCTTTAGTGATTTTCTTTCCTTCACGCACTTGGACTACTTTTTCAGTAGGAACAAGTACTTGAGAGATATAGTCGGCCATACCCAATCGGTTAATTTCCGTTTCGATATAGTTTTTGACTTTATTCTCTTGTCCGCTGATAGCTCGAACAACGTACCATTTCTTCACATTGGTCTCTGTCATGGTTGTTCTGTTATTTTAACACCGTAAAAATTGCTGCTAGACCTTCTTCAAAAAGCTTGTCTACACCAGCGGTCGCTAAAGCAAACACTACAGAAAAAACAGCAACAACTACTGTATATTTTTGCACGTCAGCCCACTCTGGCCAGGTAACATTTGTTCTGAGCTCTTCGAAAGCTTCTGATATATAGTTGGTTACTTTTGACATATTGTTGATGTATTATTGCACGGGCGGAGGGATTCGAACCCCCATCAACGGTTTTGGAGACCGCTATTCTACCCTTGAACTACGCCCGTATTAAAAACCAGCAGCATCGCAAGACACTGCTGGTTCTGTTTATTTATTTACAGTAATTACTCGATGATTTCAGTAACCTGACCTGCACCTACTGTACGACCACCTTCGCGGATAGCGAAACGTAGACCTACGTTCATTGCGATTGGGCTCAACAAAGCAACCTCAATTGTCAAGTTATCACCTGGCATTACCATCTCTACTCCAGCAGGAAGTGAAATAACTCCTGTTACGTCAGTTGTACGTACGTAGAACTGTGGACGGTAGTTATTGTGGAATGGTGTGTGACGACCACCTTCTTCTTTTTTCAAGATATACACCTCAGCTTTAAATTTAGCGTGTGGTTTAACTGATCCTGGCTTGATAATAACCATACCACGACGGATATCTTTCTTATCAATACCTCTCAACAACAAACCTACGTTATCTCCAGCTTCACCTCTGTCAAGGATTTTACGAAACATCTCAACTCCAGTGATTGTTGAAGTAAGTTTATCCGCACCCATACCGATGATTTCTACTGCATCACCTGTGTTAGCAACACCTGTTTCGATACGACCTGTAGCAACAGTACCACGACCAGTGATCGTAAATACGTCTTCTACTGGCATCAAGAAAGGCTTAGCGTTGTCACGTACTGGCTCTTCGATCCAGTTGTCAACAGCTTCCATCAATTCAAGGATTTTAGGAACCCAGTTTGGATCTGCGTTCAAACCTCCTAAAGCAGAACCTTGGATAACTGGTCCGTTATCTCCGTCATACTCATAGAAAGACAACAAATCACGGATTTCCATTTCAACAAGCTCTAAAAGCTCAGCATCGTCAACCATATCCACTTTGTTCATGAATACAACGATACGTGGAATACCTACCTGACGTCCAAGAAGGATGTGCTCACGTGTTTGTGGCATTGGTCCGTCTGTTGCAGCTACAACAAGGATAGCTCCGTCCATCTGAGCAGCACCAGTAACCATGTTCTTTACGTAATCCGCGTGACCTGGACAGTCAACGTGTGCGTAGTGACGGTTAGCAGTTTCGTACTCTACGTGAGACGTGTTGATAGTAATACCTCTTTCTTTCTCTTCAGGAGCGTTATCGATCTGGTCGAAAGATTTCGCAGCTGTTTTAGAGAAACCTGCCTCAGCTAATACTTTAGTGATTGCAGCTGTCAAAGTAGTTTTACCGTGGTCAACGTGACCAATAGTACCGATGTTTAAGTGCGGTTTGGAGCGATTAAAATTCTCTTTTGCCATTTTACTTAGTTTTAATCTTAGTTTAAATTAGTGTTCAAAAATCAATTGAGCCAATGACGGGATTTGAACCCGTGACCTCTTCCTTACCAAGGAAGCACTCTACCCCTGAGCTACACCGGCAAGGTAAATTTAGTTATTCATGTTATTGACGATTTAGGTAGTAAACCGCCGCAGCTTTTAACTGCTCGATTGCATTCTTTCGTTTGCAATCCTGCACCGGCGAACCGGTGCTCAAACTTTTGTTTCGAAAAATCCTTGAGAGCAGAAGCTCTCAGACATTTTTCTTCAACAAAAGTTTGTGGGGAGAACAGGATTCGAACCTGTGAAGACATAGTCAGCAGATTTACAGTCTGCCCTCGTTGGCCACTTGAGTATCTCCCCTATTGTTGATTTTTCCAATAAATTAAGGAACTTCTTAACCTTTGTTCACGACAACAAACCCATTTTTTGAGTTTAAGCCATAAAAAAAGTCCGCTATTTCTAACGGACTGCAAATGTAGAGGTTTAAATTATTTAAACAAAAGAATTTTTAAAAAAGTTTAAATCAGGAATGTGCTCTAATTTTTTCCTTTCTTTTTACAAGTAAACGCTCGGCCGATTCCGCCGCAACTTCAATGGCTTCTTCGAATGTTCTGCACTGTTTCTTCACCATAATATCGTCACCAGGAACATGAATTTTCAATTCCAAGATCTTATTCTCTTTTTCGCTGGTATTATCAACTTTCAAATACACGTCGGACGCCACCACACGATCGTAATATTTCTCTAATTTATCTAATCTTGCTTGAATAAAAGCGACGAGTTTTGCGTCAACAGTGAAGTTGACTGCGTGAACATTTACCTTCATAATTAAATTGTTTTTATTAGACTTTTACGTCTCAGAACTTCTCGGATGCGCTTTAGCAAAAACTTTTTGCAACTCAGCTAAACTGCTGTGTGTATATACTTGTGTTGACGCTAAACTCGAATGACCGAGTAATTCCTTGACAGAATTTAGATCCGCTCCGTTGTTTAAAAGATGGGTCGCAAACGAGTGTCGAATAATATGCGGGCTCTTCTTTGTTTTCGCGGAGACATTACTAAAGTACGTATTTATTGTTCGATACACAAAAGATTCGCTCAATTTAACGCCATTTTCGTTCACCAATAACTTAGTATCCGCATTTTCAGGACGGCAGAGCAAATACTCGCGAATGCGTTCTTTAACAACTGCTAGTAATGGTACGATACGCTCTTTGTTTCGTTTTCCGACAATTCGCAAAGTTGACGCTTGTAAATCAACATCTTGTAGTTTCAAATTAATGAGTTCAGCACGACGCATGCCCGTGGCGTAGAAAAGCTCTAACAACAGACGCTTTAACTGCTCATCGTACGTCTTTGGAGTTCCGAACAATTCAAAAACGTCGTATACTTCGGTTTCAGAAAACGGCAGTTGCAACCTCTTAGCAACTTTTAAAGGCTGATGCTTAGCCAGCGGATTCGTTTCCAACTGTCCGACTTTCATAAGAAAACGAATAAAAGTGCGTAAAGTGGAAATCTTTCTGTTAATACTGCGGTTGCTTATTCCGCGATCAACTTCACCAACGATAAAGGAACGAATTAACGGATAATGCAAATCGCTCCAACTATCTAACTGATATGTCGAAACCAAAAACTCCGCTATTTGTTCCAAGTCGTCAAGGTAGGCTTTTGCTGTTAGCACAGAATAATTCTTCTCTAACAACAAATAATCCTTGAATTTGTGAAGCAATTCTTCCATAGCGCGTGTTTACATCTCAAAAGTACAGATTAATCAGCTTTTACAACTAATCGTTTCCTCTAAAGCAGCTGCTCCAAAAAAGATGCAACTTCAATAAATCAGATTGAGCAATTAAATTGATTCGACTTTTTACCGCATTGCGTCTTTGAACTCACGTATTAATTTGCCAAACGATGTTTTTGCTTCAAACAAATACGAACAAGAAACCTTAAAATAAAAAAAGACGGCTCGAAAACCGTCTCTTCTTAAAAACTACTACTACATGTATTTTAGTTTTTTTCACAACTAATCATTAACTAAAGAAAACTACTAAAAACAAGTCTCAAAAAAATCAGTCGGTTGAATGCCCCTTCCTTACGACTTTGTTCAAAAGTGTAAAAAAAAGTAGCATCACGCTATAACTTTGGTACGAATAACACAAAAATGTATACGTTCGACATCGATAAAAGCATAGCTGCATTATTTTATAAGGAAAGCCTTACAAGTGTGCGGATTTACGTATTCGTTTGCTGAAATCCTAAATTTTAAAATCAAGCGTAAATATTGCCCAACCGTTCTCATCTTTGTACGAAAAATCGGCACTCATCTGTTCTACTAAAATGCGAATAAGTCGAAAACCGAAGCCATTATCATGATCTTCAATGCCCGATTTCAAACCCACTCCATTATCGGCATAGGTAACTTGAAACTGCGCGTTAGTTGAAGAAATCCCGACGCGAATCACGCCTTCCGATCGATCTTTAAACGCATACTTAAAAGAATTGGTTGCTAATTCATTTAAAATCAAACCTAAAAATATTGCTGTGGATACATCAAGCGTAACATTGTTATCGTCGATTTCTATTTGAACAACCGTATTCGACGTTTGAAATGTTTGCACCAACGAATCAAATAACTGACGGGTGAAATGATGAAAATACACCTGATCGTTTTCTAAATCTTGGTATAAATTCTCATGAATCAATGCCATAGACTGAATCCGGTGTTGCGATTCGGTTAATACAGCCTTCACTTCCTCGTCTTTGCTGGCGCGTGCTTGCAAGAATAACATACTCTTCAAGGTCGACAAATTATTTTTTACCCGATGATGCACTTCTTGCAACAAAGTTTGCTTTTGCAGCACCAAGCGCTCGAGTTGCAAATTCGACTCCAACAGTAATTTGTTGTTGCGCTGAATTCTTCGATACGACAAAACAACTACGATAGTGATGACGATCAACGAAAGTAAAATAACTAAACCTATATCGAACTGCAAGGTTTTCTCCCGCAGCTCCATAGCCGCGAGTTTGTTCTTTTGCTTTTCGTCGCGCACTAAAGCTTCTTTTTTATCGGCCTGATATTTTATGTTCAACGCCGCAACTTGCGATTCGCGCTCTTTATCTTTAATCGCTTTTAAAACAGCGTTGGCTTTCGAGAAATAAAAAATTGATTGCTCGTATTTACCCAATTTCTGATTAGCTGTTGCTAAATTTGAGTATACTTCTTCATTCAAATACAAATCGTTTCGCAAGTACAATTCTGCCTTTTTAAAGTAATCGAGTGCCTGCGCATACTTTTTTAAATTTAAGTAATAGCGCCCCTGGTTGTTGCATACATGTGAGTAATCGATGTATTCGGCTCTGCGCAACCAAATACCTTCGGCTTTTTTAGCGTAATAAAAACAACTGTCGGTTTCGCGCCTTTTCCAAAAACAATCGGCCAAACTCGACCAAGCAAAGGCCATCGAAATCGAATCTTTGGTTTGCTTTGCAAATTTCGACGCCATTTGCAAATAGATAAACGCACCGTCGATTTTATTGCTTTTGAGTAGGTAATTTCCGTAAACACGATAGGTATATTCTTTTGCAGGCAAATAATCGGTTCGTTTTGAAGCGGCTACGGCACGCAAGTAGTATTCTTCGGCTTGCTTGTTCAGTTTTAAAAGCGCCAGATTATCGGCAACAGACAAATTAATACTGGCAATCTGAATGTCGTTTTTCGATTTCTCGGCATAAACCAAGGCTTCGAGTGTGAGCTTAGTTGCTTTGTTGTAATCGCCTAAAAGTTGATAGGTATACGCGCGATCATTAAGCAAAAAAGCTTTTAAGCGGTAATTGTTTTTGGGTAAGTACGTATTGCATAAGTCGTACATATACAAGGTCGAATCGAGCTTTTGATGGTGCTCGTAACCGTCGCCCATATATTTATAGGTATAAAAAGCGGCTAAAGTGTCGCGTCGTTTGAGTGCCCAGGGCAATGCTTTTTTGAAGTAGAATTTTGTAGAATCGAGGTATTTGCTGTAGCGGTATTCCTTTAATTTTGCGGTATACGGCGTTTTGCCTTCTTGCGCCACTGCACATAAGGGCAACCACAACACCAAAAGCAACTGTAGGTTAAACTTCAAGAATAAACGCTTTAAACGGGTCACGTTAAAAAATTGGGGACTAAGCAAAAAGCTTTTCCATTCTAAAGAGGAAGAATTTCACATCTATTACACCTCTTAGGTTAGCTCTAAATAGCTTTATTTTTGAATTGAATGATTCTGCATTCGCGTTTGTGTGTCTGTTTGTAAAGAAGTTCAGAATAGTTTCCAAGTTGTATTTTATGCTTTTTGCTGCGGTATTGAAGTTTTCTAATTTCAAGGTTTTTGTTTTTTCAATCCAGTTTAGGAACTGCATTCGAGCACTTTCTTTTTGATTTTGTTCGTAAATAGCTCGGAATTCCATGGTGTGTTTATAGGTCAGATGCAATTCAGGATAGTGCTTGAATAGTATTTCAGCTCTACACTTTTGATCCGCTGTCCATAAGTTTGGTGTTTTAGTTATGACGTACCGACTTCTAGCGAGCAATTGCTTGGGCGTATCGCCGTTTTCTAACAAAGTAGCTGTATATTTTTTGCCTTGCTCTTTTGCCAGCTTTATGGCTTGATTCTCTTTTTCAATAGCCTCCCATCTGAGTTTGATTCTTTGGTGTTGTAAGGCCTCAACAACTAACTTGACCACATGAAACCGATCGGTAACTAGCCGGCTCTCTGGAAAGGCCATTTTAGCGGCTAATTGCATGGTACTTGCCATATCAAGGGTTATTTCTTTTACTAATTTCCGTTTAGCTAATGGTATTTTGTGCAGTATTTCAATTAGTTCTTTACTCTTGGTTCCCTTAATGCAGGCAACTAAAGTTCGCTTTTTAGCGCAACCTTCCTTGTTGGTCACAAAGGTATAAAGCTCTCCTTTTGACAAACTAACTTCGTCGATACTTAAGTAGGAACCAATATTTTCTGGATAAATTAAATAATCCTCAGCATGGATTAACTGGCTCCATTCTTTAAAACCACTTACCACTTTCTTGTAATGACGGCGCAGCAAATCCGCCTTAACGCCGTAGTAACTAGCAATATTACTTATCGTATCTTCTCGGGTCTCGACCTGTATCTTTTAAAAAATCAGAAAGCTCAACTGTTAATTTTGAACCTTCTGTTATAAACGAATAATCATTTTTAATCTCCATTGTTCTATCAATCTTATTGCGCCAACGACGTCTACGAATACACAAATAAGCCGCTTTTCCCCGAATGGGAAAATCTTGAACAGTGACTGGATCATAAAAACCTTTTGATTCAAAATCATCCCGAGAATAGCCTTTAGGTAAAGAGTTTTTTTCATCTAAATAAATCACAAAACAATCTTTCTTTGTACCTAAATCACCGAGCTCTTTGAAATCTACAACATCAAAATGCGCCAATAAACCAAATGGTAAAAATGAACTCAATATCGAAAAATCCACAACTTTTTTTATACGAAACTAAGCATTCTCCCCAGAAAATTAATGTGAGCCC
>NZ_JAIXYH010000011.1 GCF_027490375.1 Flavobacterium sp. | reverse complement strand
GGCAAGAAAAAAGTAAAAAAAATTTAAACCCCCTTTTGCCGAAACGGACAACCAAAATAAAACATCTTACGCAACTGTGCAAGAAAATCATTTCTTATTTCTAATCGCCCACAAAAAAAACTCAGAACCTACGCCGCGCCTGTTCGGTTTAGCGGGTGCAAAAGTAGTGTTTCTAAAACCCCTTTTCCAAACTTTTTAGCAACTATTTTGAATTTATTTTTTAACTCGCTGATAAACAAAGGGGCAGAAAAGCACTTTTTTGGGCACAATCTTCCGCCCCAGGGACTGAAACGAAAAGCCGCGGCAGTTGAAAACCTGTGAAGGCCGCTGCGGCGCGGCGACCTTAGAAGCCCCGCCGCAGCGATGCCGAACGGTTTGAAACAAACGCGCTTGAAGTGAAAGGCCCGGTGCGCGCCAACCTAATCGCAAACTACAAAACGGCGCGCAGGGGCCCAAAAATGAAAAATCGGGAAACAAAACTGCCTCCCGATTTCTTAAAGAACTTAGCTCTTACTTGAAATACGAAAACTGTTCTTTCGATTCGATTCTTTGCAAAGACTCGAAAATGAGCTTCACAACATTCTCGACATCGTGTTTGTGCACCATCTCTACTGTTGTGTGCATGTATCGCAACGGCAAAGAAATAAGTGCCGACACCACTCCCCCATTGCTGTAAGCAAACGCATCGGTATCTGTCCCGGTAACGCGAGACGACGCCAAACGTTGAAAAGGAATTTCCTTATCCTGCGCCGCTTTTACAATAAGATCGCGCAGCTGATTTTGCACTGCAGGTGCGTACGTAATTACCGGACCGCGACCAATTTTCACATCGCCTTCAATTTTTTTATTGATCATTGGCGTGGTTGTGTCGTGGCACACATCGGTAACGATAGCAATATCTGGTTTAATTGTGTTGGTAATCATTTCTGCTCCGCGTAAGCCCACTTCTTCCTGCACGGCGTTCACTATATATAAAGAGTACGGAAGTTCAACTTGATTCTCTTTTAATAAGCGAGCCACTTCGGCAATCATCACACCACCCATTCGATTATCGATGGCACGGCAAACGTATTTGTTCTCGTTGAGCACCGTGAAAGTATCTGGATAGGTAATTACGCAACCCACATGAACGCCTTTCGCTTCAACCTCGGCTTTGGTTTCGCAACCTATATCGATAAACAAATTGTCGATTTTCGCCGCTTCTTCTTTGTCGCGATTTCGTGTGTGAATCGCCGGCCAACCAAAGACACCCTCTACGATTCCGTTGGCAGTATGAATATGTACGCGTTTGGACGGCGCAATTTGATGATCGCTACCGCCGTTTCGAATTACATAAATCAGACCATCGTCGGTTATGTAGTTCACGTACCACGAAATCTCGTCGGAATGCCCTTCAATAACCACTTTGAGCGATTTACCTGGATTCACGACGGCAACTGCGGTACCATAAATATCTGTAAAAATGTCATCTACATAAGGTCTGATGTAATCCATCCAAATTTTTTGACCTTCTGATTCGTAGCCTGTTGGCGACGGATTATTGAGATACTTCTCAATAAATAACTCTGACTTTTCGTTTAAAATTGACATAAATTTGTTTTAAGACCTGCGAATTTAAAAATTTGGCACTACACTTGCTTATCCGTTTTCAACCAATTAACTAAAACATGAGGTGGATTTTATTTTTCGTATTGCTACTATCGGGAACAACAGCGGTTTTTGCCCAGGAAGATCCGCGCGACGCCTACCTGAATACGCCGGATAGCTTGAACATTCCGATAGAGTTGGAAGAAGTTGTCATTAATCCGAACGAAGTAATAGTCGACGCTGAGGCGGTTAAAATATACAATCGTTTACAGCGACGTGTTTACAAAGTTTATCCGTACGCCAAAGCTACTTCGGCTACTTTAATTTCGCTGAATGAAGGCATGTCTAAAATGAAAACGGCTCGTGAGCGTAGAAAATACTTCAAGATTGTGGAAGATTACATGCAAAAGCAATTTGAACCGCAGTTAAAAAAATTGAGTCGTAAAGACGGGCAAATTCTTGTAAAACTCATTTACAGACAAACCGGACAAACTACATTCGACTTAATCAAAGAATACAAAAGCGGCTGGAAAGCTTTTTGGTCGAACAACACCGCGCGCATGTTCGACATTAATCTCAAAACCAAATACGCACCTTACGAAGTTAACGAAGACTATTTAATCGAAACAATCATTGTTCGTGGAGTGAAAGCAAAACGACTCGACCCACAAGAACCAAAAGTGGTTGTTAACTACGACGATTTATCGGCATATTGGATAAAGAAACTACGTGCCGAAAGAAAAAAGAAAACTTAAAGTGCCATGCGAAACAGTTTGCTTTTTAAAGTGTATCGCGGCATTCGTATTGTATTTTTAAGTTTGTTAACTTTCATCGGTTTTTATCTGCTTTTAGCTGCTACGATCGGTTATATTACCATTTCAGGCGATGAAATAACCGAACCCAAAACCATTGAAATCTATTTGCAAACAAACGGCGTACACAGTGAATTGGTTTTGCCAGTTAAAAATCAGCTGTTCGACTGGAACGGTTTTTTAGATAAAAATCTGATTCGTGCTAAAAACACCTACTATCCCTGGGTAGCCATTGGCTGGGGGAACCGCGAGTTCTATTTGGAAACGCCTACTTGGTCGGATTTAAAACTATCTACCGCAATCAAAGCGGCATCTGGATTTAACGAAACGGCGGTCCATGTGAACTACTATCAAAACAGAATAGAACACGAAACTTGCAAGAAAATAGTATTGAGCGATACGCAATACCGGCAGTTAGTTACTCATTATCTAGCTTGTTTTCAACAAAATGAATCTAAACCTATTGCTGTAAAAACAGGCATTCGCTACAACGACCGAGACGCCTTTTACGAATCGAATGGAAACTACAGTCTTTTTAAAACTTGTAATACGTTCACGAATCAGGCACTTGCAGCCGCGTCGGTTGAACACTGTTTGTGGACGCCTTTCGATTTCCACGTCATGCGGTTACAACCATAAAAAAACCGCCTCGTGGGCGGTCTTCCAACATAAATAAGATAACTAATTCAATAATTTCGTCGGGATTTTAACCGTTTTCGCAGGTTCGGCTACCGAAATATACTTAGGTAGTTGCGCCTCGGTAACTTGCATATCTTCGGCAATTTGCTCATCGATTGTTTTTTCTGCTCTCTTTAATTCGCTCAAATCCAAATCGGCTTCTCCAGAATTTTCAATTCGAATAGAATCGGAAACTCCGTTTAAATACGCGTTCGAAGTTGTGCTAGCGTTTGCAGTAAAAACGGTACTTGCAAATAAAACTGCTGAAAGGATGTTAATTGTTTTCATGATGATTGATTTAATTGATGATTTATATGAGTAAGACGACGCAGCTTCTTGTTTGTTACCGTTTTAACAATTTTTTATGCACATTGCGGTTTTTCATTGCAGAAAATCGGTCGAACTGGCAATTTGACTAAGAATTTTCTTTCTAATTTGGGGGTGCCGGCGCTGTGGTGGCTTCGCCGCGTTGTTGTGGCGCCGTCGCGTGCTACACTATATCTATTAGGCGAAAACAACCGATGGAAATATGGGTATCGCCTAATAGGATGCCGTTGCGCCCGCTCACCCGGGAAAGGAGTGGTATGATTTTAAGATGGGAGTATTAAGATTGGAGTATTAAGATTGGAGTATTAAGATTGGAGTATTAAGATTGAAGTATTAAGATTGAAGTATTAAGATTGAAGTATTGAGATTGAAGTATTAAGTACTAAGTATTAAGATTGGAGTATTAAAACAGAAGGAGTTTTGAAAGATGTGCTACATTCAGTACAAACAGCGAAACGCAAACTAAACTTCTTAAATCTATTTCATAGCTATTAAAACTCAAGCAAATCGATTTTTCAGAAAGTAAATAAAACAAAAAAAGGTCTTCGAACAATCGAAAACCTTTTGGATTTTGGGTGGCTGATGGGGCTCGAACCCACGACCCTCGGCACCACAAACCGATGCTCTGACCAACTGAGCTACAACCACCGTTTTAATCGGCTGCAAAGATAAAACAAAAATTTGCTTTTAAACAACTGCCGTTTTAAAAAAATTACTTTAAATCGGTCAATAAATTCGTAAGCGGGTAACGTTCAACGGTAAAGCCTTCTGCAAATTCAACATTTGTGAGTCGGCCCAGATTCCGCGCACGGAAATCTAAGTTCTCTAAAAAGTTCTGTGTAGCAATGGGTGTTACCGGTTCTTTGCTATTTGGATCGAAGAATTGCGTGCGATACGCTAAAATTGCTTCCTTCCTAATTTGCTCATATCCAGTAATATCTACAACTACCTGCGGCGTGATATCATTCCACTGAATGTAGTGATAAACCACTTCCGGACGATGCGCAGCTTGAAAACTACCGTCGACTTCCGTTTCAATGCGCCGCAATCCCGAAAGAAAACAAGCATCCGAAACCAAACTACTGCCTTTTCCATGATCAATATGACGATCGGAAATGGCATTACAAATTACGATTCGCGGCTTGTACTTACGAATTACTTTAATGACCTCAAGCTGATGCGCTTCATCGTTGACAAAAAAACCATCTCGAAATCTCAAGTTCTCACGTACTTGAACACCAAGAATTTTTGCGGCTGCTGCGGCTTCTGCGTCACGTATTTCCGCACTTCCTCGGGTACCAAGTTCCCCACGGGTTAAATCTACAATTCCCACTTTTTTTCCATGAGCTATTTCTTTCGCTAACGTGCCCGCGCAGCCCAATTCAACATCGTCTGGATGCGCACCAAAAGCTAAAATATCGAGTTGTATATCGTTCATATTATATAAATTAGGTGTCATTCAGCGTATAAGTATCTCGCTAAATCAACTATTATTGGCAACTAAAATACGTTTAATCGTTTTGAATTTTTGTTCGGTTTCTTCAAACTCGGCTGGCGGATTGCTGTCGGCCACAATACCACAACCCGCGTAAAGAGTTGTTTGTTTATCACGATAATTCATACAGCGTAAATTTACGTACAAGCGCGCATTAATCTTGTTTGGCTGTACGCCATTTACAACACCAACAACTCCTGTATAAAACGACCGATCGTACTTTTCGATTTCTGAAATCGCTTGAAAAGCCTTTTGTTGCGGTAGTCCACACACAGCTGGTGTCGGATGCAAAGCCGCAATTAACTGATTTAGCGTTGCATGTTCCAGCAACCTACCACTAATTATGGTTTGCAAATGAATTAAGTTTCCTGCTTGTATTTCAGTTCTGTCGGAAACTCGAACACGATAAACCAAATCGGCAAGCTTCGACGAAATAAACTGAGTAACTAACTCCTGTTCTCTAAACTCTTTATCTAAAAAAGGCTGGTACTTTGTCGCGAATCGGGTTCCGGCGAGCGACATAGAAGTAGCAATTCCGTCGGAAACTTCACAAAACAATTCGGGCGACGCTCCCATCCAAAAACCAATTTCCGCAGTGTAAAACAAGTAGCAAAACGCAGCGGGATAGGTCAAACACATGTGAATGTACGAGTCAATGAGGTTTAAATCAATTTCCGTACTTACTTTCCGCGAAAGCACTATTTTACTTAGTCTTCCTTCTGAAATTCGCTTTATTCCTTGCTCTACTTGCGTTTCAAATACCGAACGATCTTCGGAAGTAAACGCGATGTCAGCAGCGGAAAAAATAGCAGATTCCAATTCAAATTTTCGCACCAAACCGGAATCGTACAGATACACCGAATTCGAATCCGGAGCAAATCGTTGGAAATAAAAAGCTGCCTTTTCGTCTGAAAAACGATCGTTCTCTTTCAAATTTGAAACGAATGAAATGCTGCTTTCCTTCGGATAACGCCAAAATGCAAAATTCTCTTTAGTGGCTATTGCTTCCTGAAAACAATCGATTAACGGCTGGTTGATCATCGTTTGGGAAGTATCATATTGGTGAGTTTACAGAGCGAAATGAGTCGGTTTTTCTCGTCGGTAATTCGAATCTCCCACAGATGTACGCTTTTTCCTTGGTGTACGATACGAGCCGTTCCCGTAACAACACCTTCGCGAATGCTTCGAACGTGATTTGCCGATATTTCGATACCGCGTACTTCTTGTTTATCCGGATTTACTAAAATCAGCGATGCTGCGCTGCCCACACTTTCTGCCAAGGCAACCATAGCTCCGCCGTGCAAAAGTCCTATGGGCTGATGTACACGAGAATTAACCGGCATCGTTGCCGTTAAAAAATCCGGACCGGCATCAGTGTACACAATATCTAATGTTCTCATCAAAGTTTTTTCCGAAATCTTGTTACACATTTCCAGAAAATACTGTTTATCGAATTCCATACAACGAAAAATTTTCGGCAAAAATACAATTACTTTCGCGGTTGTGCGTTGGAGATTGAGTACTAAACAAATGATAAAAATCTTACTTTTACTTAAATTTTTGAATTGATGCGTAAATCGTTATTCGCCTGTTTCGTTGTATTTACCCTACTTTTTTTGTCTTGTAGAACCGATTTTGACTTTGTAGCTAAAACCGGAACACTAGGTTTTTCAAAAGATACCGTTTACCTCGACACGGTATTCAGCAGCATCAGTACCAGTACCTACACGCTAAAAGTTTATAACCGCAGCAATGAAAACATACTAATTCCACAACTAAAGCTAGCGAAAGAAAATGCCAGCAAATACCGCATTATGGTGGATGGTATGACTGGAATCGACAGCGATAACAGCGGCATTGGCGACGGCAAAGTTTTTGAAAATGTAGAACTGCTCGCAAAGGATTCGATGTTTATTTTCATAGAAGCTACTGCCGATATCAACGACGCCAATCCGGCCGACTTCCTGTATACCGACGAGATTTTATTCGGGACACCCAATAATTATCAAAAAGTAAATTTGGTAACGCTCATTCAGGATGCGTACTTTATTTATCCAAATCGTGAGAATGGTATTGTTGAAGGTGTAGATTTTGGCTTCGACACCGACGGAAATGTCACGCAGGTTCAAGGACGAAATTTATCCGAAAATCACCCGATTAACGGAAACGAATTGGTGATGACCAACGAAAAACCTTACGTTATTTATGGTTATGCCTCGGTTCCCGAAGGAAAAACACTTACAATAAACCCGGGTGCTCGTTTGCATTTTCACGCACAAAGCGGCATGATTGTTCAAGCAAATGCAACGTTGAAAATCAATGGTGCCTTATCCAATACCGAAGCTCTGGAAAATGAAGTTATTTTCGAAGGCGATCGTCTGGAACCTTTTTACAGCGATATTGCGGGTCAGTGGGGGTTCATTTACTTCCGAGATAACTCCAAAGATCACGAAATCAATCACCTGACCTTAAAAAATGCCATCGTCGGATTTTTGGTACAAAACAACGCCGGAACACCGATGAAAATTCGCAATTCGCAATTTTACAACTGCTCAAACGTGGGCTTACTAGCACGATTTGCCAATATTGAAGCGGAAAATTCGGTTTGGAACAATGCCGGACAGGCTTCAGTTGCCCTCACTTTTGGCGGTTCGTACGATTTCAAACACTGCACCATAAACAATAATTTTCCCGAATCATCGCAAGCTGCACTTATCGTCAACAATTATTTTGAAGATAATGCGGGCACCGAAACGGCTTTCGATTTGAGTAAGTGCGATTTCACCAATTGCATCATTTATGGCTCTGGTGGAAAAAACATTCAACTTGATAAATCTGATTTGAAACTGTTCAATTACAGTTTCACCAATAATTTAGTTCGCATTTCAGACGGCGATCCGTACTACAACAACGTACTTTTTGATGTGCTTCGCAACCAAGAAAACGGAAATATCAAAAACAGACAGCCCGGCTTTTTCAATCTGCGAAACAATCAAATGAACATCGACGAAACATCTCCGGCAGTAAACGCAGGTACGCCAACGACTTTAGGGCAAATTACAACCGATATTTTAGGTCGCCCGCGTCCAACTCCGCCTGCTACAAATCCCGATATCGGCGCGTATCAGAATGCGCCTTTTCCCGAAGATTAACCAAAAACCACGATCGATATGAAAAAACTATTTTTATGCAGCAGCTTGCTTCTTTTAGCGCTCACAGCTTGTAAGAAAGACGACAAAGCGCCCACTGATGCAACCGAAAAATCAGCGGAAAACACGGCTGAAAAGGTAGAAATTCCGAAAGATTCGGCTGCCGTTGCCAAAATTTGGATGGATTACGGTACACCTGGCGAGCCACACAAACGTTTAGCTGCCGACGTTGGGAAATGGAACGAAGAGTGTAAATTTTATTCAAAACCTGGCGCAGAACCAACGGTCATGAAAATGACGGTAGATATCAGTATGATTCACGGTGGCAGATATCAATATGCCAAACACAACGGTTCGTACTTTGGCATGCCGTTCGAAGGTACTGCAACTACCGGCTACGACAATGCATCGGGCAAGTACTTTTCGATTTGGACCGACAATATGGGAACCGGAATAACCTACGTAACAGGAACTTACGACGAGGCATCCAAAACCTACAACTATGCAGGCGAAATGAGCGATCCGTTAACTAAATCAATGAAAAAAATTCGCGAAACCGTTGAATTAGTAAACGCCGATAAGCAAGTTTTTACCAGCTACGACACCGACGAAAACGGAAAAGAATATAAGGCTATGGAAATTACCATGACCCGCGCGAAATAATTTACAAGAATATAAATTTTAAGATACGTCGATTTTTACCGGCGTATTTTTTTGGCAACTGTCCGCCGCAACAAATCGTTATCCCAGAAAAATGTACAGCGGCGGCCACCGCGCTTTTCAAGTCAAGGTGCAACCGCAACAGCACGCACTGCTCGCGTTTTGGTAGCTTCCGTTGGTCGCTCCAAAAACGCTGCATTGCTAGTGCTTTTGCGACTGCACGCTTGCTTTTTCAATCGCTGTCGCGAAATGAAAGTACCAGAAATGAGTTCTAGTTTTTGCAATCTAGAAACTTCGAAAATACATCCAATGGTCTATTCGTAAACAAACGTCCCGTATTGGCTACGAATTGTTAGTTTTTTCGCCTCGGAAGCCTCTACTCTACCGACAATTTGTGCATCGACATCAAATGATTTTGAAATAGCAATAATCTCGGCTGCTACTTCTTCGTTGCAATACAATTCCATACGATGTCCGCAGTTAAACACCTTGTACATTTCTTCCCACGGCGTTTTAGATTCCTCTTGAATCATTTTAAAAAGCGGAGGTACTGGAAAAAGATTGTCTTTTATTATGTGTAAATGCTCTACAAAGTGCAGTACTTTAGTTTGGGCGCCGCCGCTGCAATGCACCATTCCGTTGATGGCTTTACGTCCGATTTTCTCGAAAATTGCTTTAATAATGGGTGCGTAGGTTCGTGTTGGTGAAAGCACAAGTTTTCCTACGGTGGTGTTAAGTTCGTCGATTTTGTTTGTTAGCTTTTGTGAACCGCTGTAAACGAGGTTTTCGGGTACTTCGGGATCAAAGGTTTCTGGATATTTTAAACCAATTTCCTTCGAAAATACGTCGTGACGTGCCGAGGTTAGTCCATTCGATCCCATTCCACCGTTATAGGATTGTTCGTAACTGGCTTCTCCAAAGCTTGCGAGACCTACAATAACGTTTCCTGCTGCAATGTTTCCGTTATCAATAACAGCTGTTTTTTTGATTCGTGCCGTTACGGTTGAATCTACGATTATGGTTCGAACTAAATCGCCCACATCGGCAGTTTCGCCTCCTGTACTATGAAGGGTTACGCCGTGTTGTTGCAAATTTTGAATAAGTTCTTCGGTGCCGTTTATGATCGCGGCAATTACTTCACCACCAATTTTATTCTTATTCCGACCTATAGTTGACGACAACAATATGTTATCTGTAACGCCCACGCACAGTAAATCGTCGAGATTCATGACAATAGCATCTTGGGCAATATCTTTCCAAACACTTATGTCATTGGTTTCTTTGTAATATGCGTAAGCCAAAGCCGATTTAGTTCCGGCGCCATCGGCGTGCATAACGATACAATATTCGGGATCTTGCGTAAGGTAATCGGGAACTATTTTACAAAAAGCTTTCGGAAACAAGCCTTTATCGACATTTTTTATAGCTTGATGTACATCTTCTTTGTCGGCAGATACGCCTCTTTGAACGTATCGAGATCCGCTAGGTGAATTCATTGTGTTGTTGTTTCGCGCAAAAATAAGTCATAATTTAAAAATAGACTTAGTCGAGGATGTTTTTAAGTTGAAATCGAAATTTTTTAAGCTCACCAGAGCGATCGACTTCCAAAACAATCATTTCTTCCTTTTCTGATTTAAAGAAATTAGCTACTTGCAGTAACGACATAGTGCCGACAGTTTGCTCGTTTATCGAAATGATAACATCGCCAATTTGGATTCCAGCCTTAGCTGCGGGAGCATCCGGACTTAAGGCAGCAACTTCATACGCGGGTTTAAAAGCATATTGAAAATTGACCTCGACATTTTTTTCACCGAAAGTCACCGTAAGTGCTGCTCCGCTTGGCTTTTCCTTGTTGGGAAGTTTATACAATCGAACACCGGCTTGTTGTAGATAAATTCCGCTTTTGTTGTATTCGAAGGGATCGGAGAATTTCGAATTAGCTTTCAAATACATAGCCGCATTTTGGTAATCAAAAATGATGTTAAAACGCTTAAGAATGTCGCCGCCTATAGACCCCGATCGGTTGGTAACCATTTTAACATTTACAAGAGATTCTTTATCTGGAAACGCTGTTACAGGTTTTTTAAATTCAAAATTATTGATTTTCAAAAGTTCAATTTTTGATCGCTTACCTTTTACAACACCACTAAAACCGTATCCTAGGATATCTTCAAAACGCTTTTCAGGAATTTCATTGATATCATTGGTTCCTTGAAAAAGCCATAATGCAGAACTATTTCCGGTATCAACCAACAACTTTACAGAATCACAAACGCGGTTTTGTACAACTCTCGCCTGAGTAAATACATAGGGTTTCGACCTTTCTATCAAAATTGGGACTTTTGTAAACTTCTTCACCAAATTTGTAATTGAACGGTGTTCTGAATGATATACGGTAATCTTTCTCCTTTGATAATTTATTTCTACGATATGATTTTTGAAAAAATTATATCCTAAAATTCCGTTCACTGGAATTCCCAGAGATGCAGAAAATCGCAAATCCGCTTGCAGTATTACATATAACAAATGATCGCTTGACCATAATTTTCCTACTTCCAAGATATTCCCTTGCGCTTTTAATCCATCTATCGGCTCCTCTGCGCCAAGCCCTTTCAATTTAACCGTTTCCACATCCTTAAGATAAAGCTCTTGATTGCTCTCCAAACCCACAAGTAAAGTCTCTTCCACGCCTGTATCTAAAAGAAAATTTAAAAGAACTCCATTCACTTTAACTTCTATGATAATCAAATTATTAACAAGCTTGAACGGGATACTGGTTTTCTTTGAATTATCTTTGAAAGTAAAATCCGACTGCGCACTACCATTAACAGAGAAGAGAAAGAAAGCAACAAGAAGCGTTGAATTTCGGCAAAAGTGCAACATTCGTTAATTTTTACATTAAAGATACAATAGAAAGCTAAAAGTTGGCAGTTGTAGCGGAATTATTGCAAATTTGCAATTCAAATTTTTATATCACTATGCCAACAATTTCAGCGAAAGGTTTGTCTATGCCTGAGTCACCAATTCGAAAATTGGTACCGTATTCCGAAAAAGCTAAAAAAGCAGGAACCAAAGTGTTTCATTTGAATATTGGTCAGCCTGATATAAAAACGCCCGAAGTTGCATTAAATGCGGTAAGAAATTTTGATTTTGAAATTTTAGAATACAGCCACTCTGCTGGTTTTGAATCGTATCGCAATAAACTCGCTGCCTATTACCGAACCCACGGATTGCCTGTAGAAACAGCCGATATACTTATCACAACAGGAGGTTCGGAAGCGCTGCTTTTTGCAATGGGTGTAACGATGGACGCTGGTGATGAAATCATTATTCCTGAACCTTTCTATGCGAATTACAACGGCTTTTCAACGGCCAGTGGCGTTAAAGTAGTTCCGATTATTTCAGGAATTGAAACCGGATTTGCCTTACCTCCTATTGCCGATTTCGAAAAACGAATCACTTCAAAAACCAAAGCCATTTTAATCTGTAATCCTGGGAATCCAACCGGTTATTTGTATTCAAAAGAAGAACTCCTTCAATTGGCAGAGATCGTCAAGAAATACGATTTGTTTCTGATTGCCGACGAAGTATATCGCGAATTTATCTACGACGATCAACCTCATTTATCCGTATTAAACATCGCAGGAATTGAACAAAACGCCATCATGATCGACTCGGTTTCAAAGCGATACAGCATGTGTGGTGCGCGAATCGGATGTATTGTTTCTAAAAACAAAGAGGTAATGCAAACTGCCATGAAATATGCACAAGCTCGTTTGAGTCCGCCGACGTTTGCACAAATTGCCAGCGAAGCCGCTTTAGACACACCACAATCGTACTTCGATGACGTTGTTGCAGAATACAAAGAACGACGCGACACTTTAGTAGAAGAACTGAGTAAAATAGCTGGCGTTCAAGTAGCTAAACCGCGAGGTGCTTTTTATTGCATCGCAAAGTTACCCGTTGCCGACGCCGATCACTTCGCGCAATGGCTTTTAGAATCGTATTCGTACAACGGTGCTACTGTAATGGTGGCTCCAGCTGCCGGATTTTACAGTACACCTAATGTTGGCAAAGACGAAGTACGTATTGCTTACGTTTTGAAAAAAGCAGATTTAATTCAGGCAGTTGAAATTCTTAAAAACGCACTCGAAGCATATCCGGGAAAATAAAACAATAAAGTTTAATCATTGGCAAACGCTATCGCTTTAAAACGGTAGCGTTTTTCGTTTGAAGGAAGTAAACAAACGTTACCCGAAACGCCTTCTAAAGTAGCTTCGCTTTCCCAGGAGCCTTGCGTAATCTTAAAAATAAATGGCGATTGTACCTTGAGTTTGACGCTTCGTTCTTTATCAGACAACCGATTCATTTTTACTGCAGCAGGATTCCAATTTCCAACCGCTTTTTGATTGCCCGTAATGTATAACTCTGCTTTCGGATTCGAAACTTCTACCACCACTTCCACTTCTACGAAAGTGTCGGACAACTGTGCTTGCTGCCGATCATAAACCTGCGTAAAATAAGTAGAAAGAGCTGCGGTTAAGGCCGGTAAAGCCGAACTAAAATGATTGCTTTCAGGAAACTTAGCCGACTTTACGTAAAAATTCTCCTTTCCCTGAAGCGATTCAAAAAGCACAAAGCTCTCATCAATGGCTGGCTTCCATTCTGGAAAGGAAACGGCTTCGTTAGCGAAACTCAAATAAAAATATTTGTAGGGCTTAATTGTCGAAAAATCAAATTGTTTTAGTTCGCGAATTAAGCGATTGGCATCGTAAGCTAAATTAGGCGACATCAACACGTAGTTATCGAAAGTGTCGGGATTTTTCAAAAACGAATACACCAGAAAAGACGCGCCCAACGAGTGTCCGATGGCACTACGACGACTTAAAACACGGTAGTTTTCTTGCATATACGAAAACACTTCTTGGGTGACAAACTGGAAGAACTTATCGGCATTTCCGCAGTATTTTCCATAAGCTTGACGCGCTTCATCAGTTTGCATTTCCGGTAAAAAATCGTTTCTTCTTGAATAATCTAGCGCTTCGTTATACGGCGAGGTTATTCCGACGACAATATATTGTTTATCAGCTCTCGACAAAAAGCTAATCATGGAATGTGTGAGATCGAAAAATTCACGCGTATGCGCGTCAAAAACGTAAACTACCTCGTACTGTGTCAGATAATTTTCTTTGTACGATTGTGGAGTATAAATTAAAATTTCTCGATTTTGCTGCAGCGCTTTTGAAGCTAACATCACGTGTTTAACCTCGGCCAATTCCTGTGCAAAAGAACCAAAAATGGAGAAAAAAACAAGAACTATAGCAGTATTCACTTTCATAACGCCTAAGTTATTTAAACCAATTTTCTAGAGCAGTAATAAACTTCGAACGTTGATCAATAAAAACGTTATGTGAGCAGGAATCCCAATACAGCAGCTGCTCCGAACCAAGCAATTGTTGCAGTTGCGCAACTTGTTCGGCACTGTACAAACCGTCGTCTTTACCATAGATTCCTTTTACGGCAACGCCCGATTTCAGCAAATTCTCAATTGTTGAACTGAGATTCAAAGAAGTATACTTTTCCTGTTTCCAAAAACCTCGAGGCGCTTCGTAAGTCATTTTAGACGCGTATTTCTTCAGCGTCGCATCCGTTCCAAAAAGAGAATACAATTGCTTTGCTTCGCTAGTTGGCTGCTTAGGCGAATAAAAATTGTTTTGCATAGCATGATAAAAACAATACGAACTGTATTCAATACCAGTGTTATCCATACCTTCTAAAGCATTAATATACTGCAAATTAACATTATCATTTTTCGCTTGATAAATACTTTTACAGCTCTTAATGATTGTTTTAAAAGTTTCTTGCAACGAAACCGGAGCACCCAGTAAAACAATGTTCTTTACTTGCTGCGGATTGCGTGCAGCAAAAAGCGTTGCAACAATGCCTCCAAAACTGTGTCCGAGAAGTGTGGGTTGCTTTACCTGATATTTTTCGATGATCGCAGATAAATCAGAAAAAGTTTCTTCGAAAGTAAATGAAGCCGGCACGTTGGAACTTCGCCCCTCGCCTCGACGATCGTAAACTACAACAAAAAAGCCGCTTTGCGCAAGGGCTTCGGCAGTAATTACCTCAAAATTTGCCGAATTATAGCCCGGTCCTCCGTGAAGAAAAACCACCGCCGGATCTGTTTGTTTGCCAAAAGATTTGGAATAAAGTTCTTGGGAAAACGACAAAAAAGGGAACAAAATCAGATAAAAGCAATGAATATATTTTTGCATGCTGCTTTTTCAAGCAAGATACAAAATTGATTTATTTCCTATAAAAGCAAAAAAACCGAGCACTTATATAATACCCGGTTTTAGTCAATAAAAACAATCTTTAATAAAAAACTTACACTGTGGTTACTATTTTGTCGGTGGCCACGCGCGACTTTGGTTTTACGCTCGGCTGATTACTATCGTCTTCGGATCTAAAACCCAAAGCAACCGCAACTAAGGCATGGTACTTGTCATGTCCCAAAATCTGGTTATACTTTTCAGATTCAATACCTTCCATCGGTGTTGCATCAATAGCAAGTTGCGAACAAGCACTTAGTAAAACACCCAAAGCCAAATACACCTGCTTGTCGAACCACGCTTTTATTTCAGCTTCTGGCAAAGGCTTAATCATGTTGTTGTAATACGCTACGGCACCTTCAGGCAAATTTTCCTGTATTTGCTTTTCAAAAAAACTGATGTCGTTAATTCTGCTAAAAACCACTACTGTATCCGAATCCAAAACTTTCTTATCGTTAAACAACGAAGCGGCCGCCAGCTGTTGTTTTGTGCTTTCGTCGGAAACAAAAGTGAAATGCCAAGGCTGACTATTTATTGAAGACGGACTTAAGCGCACAGCTTGTTTCAATTCATCCAAAATAGCTGGATTTATCTTTCGCGAAGAATCGTATTTCTTAGTTGTGTATCTTTTTTGAAAATGCTCGATAAATGAACTCATCTTTTTATTATTTTTGAACTATAAATTTTATAGCAACAAAATTAAGTATAGTAGAAATAATACACAAGTACGGTCTAAAAGTATAGTATTAAAAAAAAGAGTATTATGTTGACATTCAACAATAAAGAATATCCGTGTTGTACAAGTATTACGATGGACA
This sequence comes from Flavobacterium sp., assembly GCF_027490375.1. GTDB lineage: Bacteria > Bacteroidota > Bacteroidia > Flavobacteriales > Flavobacteriaceae > Flavobacterium. The sequence goes on along the minus strand of NZ_JAIXYH010000011.1, from coordinate 44,829 downwards.
TCATTGGCGGAAAGTGGAAAAGCGTAATTCTATTCCACTTAAAATCGGGAACGCTTCGTTACAATGAACTTCGCAGTAGCATGCCACAAATAACCGAGCGCACTTTGAGTTTACAGTTAAAAGATTTGGAAGCCGATGGTATTGTAAAGCGAACAGTGTACACGACAAAACCTCCGTTACGTGTTGAGTACTCGTTAACCGATTTCGGGAAGACCTTATTACCGTTACTTGACGCGATTGCAAGTTGGGGCGATTTCGCGGTACGTTCCCAGAAAAACAGCAATTCTCCTGCTACTTACGATTCGTAAAATTCAATCGGAAGTTTATCGGGATCACTTATAAACGTGAATTTCTTTCCCGTATACGGATCTATTCGAACCGGTTCAGCACTTACGTGGAAACGCGAAAGGTGCTCCATGACGACTTTTATATCGGCAACTTCGAAAGCCAAATGCCGCAATCCGCATGCTTCTGGGAACGATTTTCGTTGGGGCGGATTGGGAAAGGAAAATAACTCCAAAACGTATTGTCCGTTTAATGCCAAATCCAACTTATACGAATGGCGTTCCCTGCGGTAAACTTCTTGAATAACCTCTAAGCCTAGTATTTCGGTATAAAATTTCTTAGAAATCGCATAATCGGAACAAATTACTGCAACGTGATGAATTGATTTTAACATGAACTGTTATTTACTTATAAAACATTTGTGAGTACTCGAGAACAAACACTTTCCTACAAAGAACCGACAGCTGAATTCCAATTGCAAGTTTTCTTTTAAATAAGTTACATCCTAAGATAAGATTTGAAATTATTACGAGTTATGTTAGTTATGAAAAACGTTCGATTTAACAAAAACTACTTCGCTTGGGCAGTCTTGCTTTTTTTTGTAGAAGTTGTAATTGCCTTATTTGTACACGATAAATTTATAAGACCATATGTAGGTGATGTACTTGTGGTTATACTGATTTATTGCGCCTTGAAATCGGTTTTTGCTGTTTCGAAATTGAAAACTGCCGTCGGCGTTTTGCTATTTGCCTTTGCTGTTGAAACAACGCAATATCTTGGATTAATTTTTTCATTGGGCTGGGAACATTCGGCTTTAGCTAGAGCAATACTAGGAACCTCGTTTGCTTGGGAAGACATTTGGGCCTATATCATCGGATTTCTAATTATTGTCTTTGCAGAAAAGTATCTGAATGCTGAACATCAAAATTCCGAAAGCAGCTAAAAAAATTTTTTCATTCCGAAAGAAGCTTAATTCATATAAATAAATCATTTTCAATTATTTAAACAGAATTCTTTAAACATGTAATGATGTAAAACGGCGCGAAGTTTACAATTACAGCGTGAATTCATTTACATTTACTCGTTAAAATATTTGAGATTGAAACGATTGTTGTTTTTGATTTTGAGCGCTTTTTGTCCACTTTTTATGTCTGGGCAAGAATTACTGCCGTTTGTCGAGAACTTTACCAAATCTGAGTATTTCGGTGATAATCAGGTTTGGAGCATATCGCAAGGCGCCGATTATTCGATGTATTTCGCCAACAATAACTATTTGTTGCGATACGATGGTGCCGTTTGGCAGAAAAAACGTTTGCCGAATAAAACAATTATTCGATCGGTATTTGCCGTTGAAAATCGCTTGTATTGCGGCTCGTATAACGAATTTGGATATTGGTTTTACGAGAAAGGACAGTTAACGTACACTTCGCTTTCAGCAGGGAAAAACTTATTTAAAGGAAATACCCTCAATGAAGAAATCTGGAAAATCTTCTCACACGAGGGCAAAATCTATTTTCAGTCGTTTAACTCCATTTTCATCTACGACGGTAAGCTAATAAAGGCTGTAAAACTTCCGTTCCAAATTTCTTATTGTTTCATCGTTGGCAGCGAAATCTGGTTTGCCTCAACCAATAAAGGCATTTATCGCTATGTAAATGGTACGTTTGAAAATCTGCAACTCGGCACTATTCTAAACAACAATATTGTACATCATGCCGCTAATAATCAGGGAACCGATTTCATTTTTACACTAAAAAATGGCGTCTATTGTCATAAGGAAGGAACTACAAAACCTTGGAATCATTCTTTAAACCAGCGATTTAAACGCGAACTAATACTTTGTGCCAAATTTCTCTCAAATAATCGCCTAGCGGTTGGAACGGCCTCTAACGGACTGTACATCATTGATTTGAACGATGGAAGCTATAAAAATATTTCGCGTGAAAACGGACTTTGCAACAACTCGGTACTTCAAATTCAAACCGATTTAGAAGGCGATTTATGGTTGGGATTAGACAATGGAATTTCGCATATTGAAATTAATTCAAATTTTCAGTTTTTCACAGATGTATCCGGAAAGTTAGGATCTGTTTATGCCTTGAACAAGAATAACGACGAAGTGTTAATTGGTTCAAACCACGGACTTTTCTCCTACAAACAAAAAAAACTCGAGCTAATTCCAAATTCACAGGGACAGGTTTGGTCTATTGAACCTTTTGGATCGGCATTTGCTATTGGCCACAACGACGGTACGTTTCGCTACGAACAAAATCGAATTAAGCGCGTAAATACAGTAACCGGTGGTTGGAAATTCTTGCCGGATGTGTATCAACCTTTGATATTTCAATCGCACTATGCGGGAATTATCGCGTACCAATCGCCCTTAAATTTGGAGAAGTTCCTAGTTATAAATGGACTTACCAAACCTATTAAAAACTTGGTGCAAAGTAAACCAGGACAGTTGTGGGCTGCCGACGCATACCGCGGTATTTATCGCATTGATTACGAATACGATAAGTTAAAATTCACAATTACTGACATCAGTAAACTACAAAACTTTAAAAACGATTTCAGTGTTAAGCTGCTTTCTTTCCGCGAAAGCGTTTACGTAAAAATTGCTGATAAATGGTATACTCCCAACAAAAAAACAAATCTGCTAAACTACGATTCCAAATTTACAGCTGCGTTTAGTGGAGTTACTGAATTGGCAGCCGCTGGTAAAGAATCGCTTTTAGCAGTAAAAAACACACAATTGTATTTGGTACGTTTGGTTAACGATTTATTTGTTTGGGATTTAATTCCTGAAAAATACTATCGCGGGCGTTTAATTAACCAAGACACCAAGATTTTTACGCTCGGATCTAAATATGCCGTAAATCTCGACGACGGTTTTTTAGAATTTACCGAACAAAAAAATACACGACTGCTTGATAAAATTCGAATAGAAGCTTTTCAGCAAAACAAATTCTTAGACGCCGAATCGATTGTTGGTTATAAAAAGCCTGTGGAATTACGAATCATACATAAGTATTTTGGGCAGAATACCGCAGAAATTTATTACAGACGAAACGGCGATAAAATAAAATCGGTCTCATATAATAACAGGCTTATTTTAAACAACTTAGAAAGCGGAAAGCAACAAATTGAATTTTTTAATATTCAAAATAATAACTTAACTCGTATCGCAACTTTCGAGTTTGAAGTAGCCCGACCTTGGTTTCTATCTGGATTAATGCTCTTTTTTTATGCCTGTGCATTAACACTGTTGTTGTTTCTGTATTACAAATGGAATCAATTTCGCTATAAACAACGACTGGCTATTAAAGAAGAAGAAATTAAACATCAGAGCGAACTGCGAACCTTAGAGCTTGAAGCTCAGAATGCTTTGCGAATTCAAGAGTACGAAAAGCACATTTTGGAAATGCAGATTCAAGCAAAAGCCAGTGAAGTCGCTTCAAAATCACTTGCTATCGCTAAACACAGTGAAATTATTGAAGCTGTTTCGGCTGCAGTCGAAGAAGAACCTGATGTTGCGAAACTCAAAACTAAAATTAAGAAAGCGATTAAAAATCACAGCATTACTCAAAAAGAGTGGGAAAACTTCGAACAAAACCTCTTGCAGAGTCATGCTGAATTCGTTAAGAAAATTACAGAGAACTATCCCATCTTAACTTCAAAAGATATAAAACTAGCGATTTACTTGAAAATGAACTTATCGTCTAAAGAAATTGCTCCGCTTATGAATATCACTTATCGCGGTGTCGAAATTCATCGCTATCGACTTCGCAAAAAATTAGCTCTTGATGCTGAAGTTAGCTTGAACAGATTTATGAATACGCTATAAAATCGTTCCTAAAATTACATAGATAACAATTTTTTTGCCAAGATTTTACATCTACTTAACACATCACTACTACATCACTGCCTCTATTTTACACATAAATTTATTATATTTAAAGTAATGATTTTTATATCTTTAAGTTTCTTTAAATAAAGTTTTAGTTGCAATAAACAACTTCCTGCATACCACAACTACAACGATTTAGTTGCTACATTCGCAATCAAATCTTTCCAATGAAGTTTGGTATGAAAAAACTAATACTCTTTTTATTCATTTTCTCTGGCTTTCAATTTGTAGTTGGACAGTCGATTTCTGGACAAGTGCTCGACGAAAATGGTTTGCCGCTTCCCGGTGCAACGGTAACAAATACAGTTAGCCAGGTAATTGTTGCTGCTGATCTTGACGGAAATTTTAGCATAACAGCAGCCGACAACGATAAGCTAAGTTTTACTTTCGTAGGATACAAAACCAGTACACAAGCGGCAAAGAACGGCATGAAAGTAAGCATGCAACTTTCTAGTACCGAGTTAGAGCAAGTAGTTGTCGTTGGATTTGGTACGAAAAAAGCGGGTGCGATCACGGGTTCTGTTGCTCAGATAAAAGCTAGCGAAATCACCAAAACACCTGCACAATCTGCTATTCAGGCCATACAAGGAAAAGCAGCGGGCGTAAACATCGTAACGAACGACGAACCTGGAGCAAACCCTACTGTAATCATCCGTGGCTTAGGAACTGTTTTAGGAGGTAGAACGCCTTTATATATCATTGACGGTTTAGAAGCGACGTCACTTAACGGTATCGCTCCCGGAGATATTGAAAATATTGATATCCTGAAAGATGCGTCGTCCCTGGCAATCTACGGACAGAAAGGAGCAAACGGAATTATCGTTGTTAACACCAAGAAAGCAAAGAAAAACAAGCTTCAAGTGAGCTACGACGGCTTTGTTGGTCGGAAATTCATTCAGCGAGAGGTTGAGATGGCAGATGCCTATCGCTACGTGTATTACAACAATACTGCGCTGGGATCGTCGACCTATTTCAACTTTGATCAACCGTACAATACAAATTGGCTTGACGAGATAACCGATACCGGCGAGACGACTTCGCACCAACTTTCCATTTCAGGCGGAAGCGAAAACGTTAACATGCAATTTACCGCAACGAATTACAAAGAAAAAGGAATTCTAAATGGCACTCAATTCGAAAGAACAAATTTAAGTTCGAGAAATCAATTTAAAATTCTCGACGGAAAAGTTACCATAAAGCAAAACTTAAATTTAGCAATCACCAACAATAGTCCAAAACCACTGAGCGCTTTTACCAATGCGTATAAGCAAGCGCCCATTGTACCAGTTCGTTTCGAAAACGGACGTTGGGGTGTACCGTTACGAGATCCAGCAACGGGTCAGGTGGCAATTAATGGCTCAGATCGTTTTAACAATGTTGGGAATCCAGCTGCACAGTTGTTTTATTACAACGAACAAAATAAAAATTTAGCCGTTTTCGGAAATATATCAGCCGAACTTCAAATTACAAAAGACATCAAATTTACCTCCAATTTTGGTTCGACATTTAACTGGGCAAAAGGCTTTACGTACACGCCATCGCGCGACATTTGGCTGTCGGAAAACCCAACACAAGAAATTGCCGATTATCCAGCAAGTAACCCGATTAATACGCTGCAACAACGTCGGTATGACGATTACAATTGGAACTGGGACAACTTCATAAGTTATTCAAAAACAATAGACAAGCACACTATAAATGCTACTATTGGTATGAACCGTAGTACAACAAACAACGCGGAGAGTTTATCAGCTACACGTTGGAATGTTCCCGAACAATCAAACTATTGGTCGCTCGATTTGTCCGATTACAACACAGAGCAACCACCTGGACAAGTTGTGCAAAACCGCGTGGAAACTCCCGTAGTTTCTTTAGCATATTTTGCTCGTGCGGATTACGAATTCGATAACAAATACTTGTTCTCTGCAACAGTCCGTCGGGAAGGAAACAGCCGCTTTCAGGAGTCAAACCGTTGGGGTGTATTTCCAGCAGTTTCCGCCGGTTGGGTACTGTCTAACGAAGCGTTCTTCAAGCAAAATAAGATTCTTCAATACATAAAAATTAGAGGTGGATATGGCGAAGTTGGTAATGCAAATGCACTCACAGCCTTAAATATCCCGCTTTTTGCCGCAAACTACAACTACAGCTTTGGCCCAGATGCAAATATCTTCCCAGGAAATGTTCAGCCTTATCAAATCGACCCTAATTTAACATGGGAGACCATGTCGGAAATCGACTTTGGTTTCGACTTTAGAATGTTTGAAAACCGCTTATCGGGAACTGTTGACTTCTACCGTCGCCAAAATGAAAATGTACTTTTACCTGTTACATTACCTTCAGTAATCTCACCAGATCGCGTAACACTAAATACGGGAACTGTCCTAAATCAAGGTGCTGAAATTTCGCTGAAATGGGACGGAAAATTTAACGACGAATTCAGCTACACCGTTTCAGGAAATTTATCTCTCAATAAAAACGAGCTTCAAAAAGTCAACAATTCATTCTTCAGTGATTTGATTGGTGGTTCGATTGATAACGGACAATGGACTAAGCAAGTGCTTGTTGGTGAACCTTTGGGAAGCTTTTATGTTTTCGATGTTACCGGCTTTAACGGCGATGGCGAATTTACGTACTCCGACGAACGCGTGGCTGCAGGTTCCTACATTCCTACACATACCTACGCACTCAGCTTTGCCCTGAACTACAAAAACTTCGACTTTAGCGTGGATACTTATGGCGTTGGAGGTAACAAATTATATAACGGAAAGAAAGCGCAGCGCTTCGGTGGAGAAAATGTGGAATCGGCGGTACTGGATGATTTCTGGTTGCCAGGCGATCCGAATGCAACAAATCCTCGCCCATTCAACAATGTGCCTAGATCTTCTACCTACTACATCGAAGATGGAGCGTTCTTCCGAATTAACAACATAACGCTCGGATACACCTTCCCAAAATTCTTTGAAAAAGTTAGTCGCGTACGTGTGTATGCCACTGCGGTGAATCCATTTGTCTTCACAAAATTCACCGGGTATTCGCCAGAACTTGTCGGAAATAATGGTGGAGATCCGCTCGGAACTGCTGGTATTGAGTTAAATGCCTACCCTACTAACCGAACATTTGCTATTGGCTTAAACGTAAGTTTATAATTAATTGACTATGAAAGCTTTAAATAAAAAAATATTCGTCTTATCCGTACTAGCTTGTTTTTTGCTATCCGCTTGCGAGGACGATCTGAATGTAGAACCGAACACAGCTCAAACGGAATTTGATTTCTTAAATGATCCGAATAACGCCGTAAAATTGGTGAATGGTGTTTATAATAAGTTGTTGGATTACAATATGTACTCGTTTTCGTGGATTGGTATCGCAAGTATAACCTCCGATGATGCCGATAAAGGCTCTTCTTTATCAGATACGGGAACAGACAAACACAAAATGGACAACCTAACCTTCGATCCGACAGATATTTCCTTTAGTGATGTTTATCGAGGAAGATACGAAGGAATCTACAGAGCAAATAATGCGTTGTTCTACCTCGAGCAACTTGCGATAGATGAAAATTTAAAATCGCGTTTTATTGGCGAAGTTAAATTTCTGAGAGCCTTATTCTATTTCGATTTGGTTCGTTGTTTCGGTGGAGTTCCGCTAGTTACGGGAAAAATTGATATCAACGATGATGAAACGATCAATGAAGTAGTATTTGTCCGCAAAAGTAAAGAAGAAGTCTACGCACAAATCGAAGCCGATCTTATCGACGCTGCAACGCGATTACCGCTGAAATCTGCATATTCCAGCGCCGATTTAGGACGTGCTACCAAAGGAGCCGCACAAGCACTTTTAGCAAAAGCGTATTTATACCAACAAAAATGGCAACAATCGTACGATATGGCAGGCGAAGTTATTTCGTCTGGACAATACGGGCTTTTAACAAATTACGCTGATGTTTGGCGTGAAGTTGGAGAAAACAAAGCGGAGTCGATTTTTGAGGTACAAGCTACCCTAACTAATGGTTTACGTGATTACACAAACGTGCAAGGACCGCGAGGCACTCCCGATTTGGGTTGGGGATTCAACGCTCCTTCAGCAAACTTAGCCAACTCATTTGAGTCGGGTGATGTTCGAAGAAGTGCATCAATATTGTTCGTGCCTTCTGTGTTGTGGGACAATTTTGTTGCGCCCGCTACTTGGGCGAATCCAAGATACAATTACAAAGCGTACCAGAGTCAAATTGCAGAGCCTTGGAATGGCGATAAGGGAAATACGGCTAAGAATCACCGAATATTGAAATACAGTGATTTACTACTCATTCGCGCCGAAGCTGCATTAAACCTTGGAAATTCAAGCGAAGCACTAAGCATCGTAAACACACTTCGATTTCGTGCCGGACTAGGTGATCGAACCAGCATTACCTACGACCAACTTTTGGATGAACGCAGATGGGAAATGGCTATGGAATACGATCGTTGGTTTGATTTAGTGCGAACCGGCCGAGCCCAGCAAAAAATGGCAGCCGATGGAAAAACATTTATACCCGGCAAACATGAAGTATTTCCAATACCTAACGATCAAATCATACAAAGCGGCCAACGCTTAATCCAAAATCCGAATTATTAACAACAAAAATTAACTCTAATCAATTATTATTTTATGAAAACAAACAAATTACTTATTGGTATGCTTGCGGCAACCGGACTTGCTTTTATGGTGTCTTGTGGTGACGACACTGACTCATCTTTACCTCCAATTGGTGGATACGACAAAGCTGATGATGTAGCTGCATCTTCACTGCGCGCTTATTGGCCACTTAATGGCAATGGAAAAGAAAGCATATCGGGTACAAATCCTTCTACTACAGTAGCAGCAACCTTTGTAGCTGGTATAAAAGGACAAGGGGTATCTTTCAATGTGGGATATATGGCATACCCAGCAATTGAAGCTTTGAATTCAACCTCGGGAAGTGCAACTATCAGCTGTTGGGCTATTTTGAATAATACAAGACCAGCGCCAGACCAGCCTTCAAACATTTCACCGATCTTTTCTTTAACGAGAACGGGAGAAGTTTGGGGTAACTTGAATTTATTTGGAGAAACTCACGGACTAGTATCTTCAGATTCTATCCAAGTAAAAGGAATTTACAGAATCAAGCAAGCCGACGGAACTGAAACTGGAGGAGATGCTGTTAACATGTTAAAACAAGAGCCTTGGATGGATGCAACGCACACTTGGAATGCCAACAAAATTGGTGGACAGTGGGCACACATTGTGTACGTATTTGATGGTCCAACTGGATCAAACAGAATTTTTGTAAACGGTGTGAAAATCTCTAACTCTGCTTGGGAAGTTCGTAATAACGGCGCAGCACTTAACCTAAATCACTTCTTGCCAACTCGTCCTGTAATTGGAGCTTTAGAAACTGTTGTTAACGGATCTAATACAGATGCTTGGAACAAAGCATTAAAAGGATCTGTTGATGAAGTGCGCGTATACGATAAAGCGCTAACACAAGCTGAAATTGGTGCATTGTACGAATTAGAAAAAGCTGGACGTTAATCTTTAGAATTTTCAATTAAAAACTCCGGCAACACGTTTGCCGGAGTTTATTTAACAAAAGTTCGATTTATTAATTGAAGTTAAAAACACTATTTCATTTCAAATCATACATCGAATTGCCGAAGTTTCTCAAGTAGTATAATGTCTCATAACTGAAATTATTCACTTTCAACAAACTTGCGTCGAAATTTAGATTATCAAAACCAATAACTTCCCCGGAATCAAACTATTATCTCCTAGCGAACAATCGTTATTTATAAAGCAACCTCTTATGAAAGTATACTATTTAATACTCGCTTTAATCACAGTAAGTATTTCTTCATCATCATGTGGCGATAAGTCGACTGTAACAGCCGAAACTCCAACGCCTATTTCTGACGAAGAACTGCTAACAAAAGCACAACGCGACGCCTTTAAGTACTTTTGGGATCTTGCTGAAGTAAATTCAAAACTCGCTCGTGAACGCTTCCACACCGATGAACCGTTTGTTGATGCAAATCTGGTCACTACAGGAGGTTCGGGTTTCGGCTTGATGAATATCATCGTGGGTATTGAACGTCAATTCATCACTCGCGAACAAGCGATTGAACGACTTGAAACCGCACTTAGCTTTCTTGAAAATGCCGACCGTTACTACGGTGCTTGGCCACATTGGATGAACGGCACTAACGGAAATACCATCCCTTTTGGAGCAAACGACGATGGCGGTGATTTGGTAGAAACCGCATTTTTATGTCAGAGTTTAATCTGCTTACGCGAATACTTTAAAACAGGTAACGAACGTGAACAAGCCTTAGCTGCAAAAGCCGATGCGCTGTGGAAAGGTGTCGATTGGACTTGGTATACCAAAGGCGAACAAGCACTCTATTGGCACTGGTCGCCAAACAACGGTTGGATTATGAACTTCAAATTAGAAGGTTACAACGAGTGTTTGATAACTTACATTTTGGCAGCCTCATCGCCTACACATCCGGTTGCTCCTGAAGCGTATCATCAAGGCTGGGCTCGAAGCGGCGGCATTGTCAGTGCACAAAGCGCCTACGAGCTTCCAATCGTACTAAAACACAACGGAGCTCAAACCGTTGGACCTATGTTTTGGGCACATTATTCTTTCTTAGCGCTCGATCCACGAGGTTTAAATGACCAATATGCAAATTACTGGACGCTGACTAAAAATCATACGCAAATCATGTACAACTACTGCGTGGCGAATCAGATTGGCTGGATTGGTTACGGTGAAAATTGCTGGGGATTAACGGCGAGCTACACACGAAATCCGAACGGAACGGTGGGCTACACAGATCACAAACCTGGTAACGATCGTGGCGTCATTACACCAACAGCCGCTTTATCATCTTTCCCCTACACTCCACAAGAATCTATGAAAGCTTTGCGCTTTTTCTACGAAGATCCAAGCTGGGGACCTCGCTTAATCGGTGCCGCCGGACCGTATGATGCATTTTCTCCACACCACAACTGGGTTACACCACGCTATTTAGCCATCGATCAAGGAACTATAGCTCCGATGATCGAAAATTACAGAACCGGATTGTTGTGGAGTTTATTCATGCAAGCACCTGAAATTCGACAAGGATTGCAAAAACTTGGCTTTTCTTCAACACAGCATGCCATCTAAACCTAACATAGCATTCTTATTTTTTGCGATCGTCTGTACGTTAAACAGCAGCGGTCAAACCAAATTTGAATCTTTTGTTTGGAAATCAGACGAAGCGGTAAGCTACAACTACTATCTTAAAAAACCTGCTAGTAAAAGCGAGAACAAACCGCTTGTTGTCTACTTACACGGCTCCGGGGAACGTGGTTCGGATATTGAAAAAGTATTCATCAATAGTCCAATCGGTTATCTCGAACGCCAGTATCCCGATTGCTATATTCTTGCACCACAATGTCCGAATAATCAATACTGGAATGCCGAAGCGCTAACCAAACTCGTTGAATTCGTGCTCGCAAAAAATGCAATCAATAAGCAACAGATTTTTCTCATAGGAGTTAGTATGGGCGCTTGGGCAAGTTGGAATATACTTATCAACAATCCCGACCTTTTTACAGCAGCGGCAACCATCTCGGGTTATGTTGACCGTATTCCTATGTTGGAATTCCAAAAACTTGCAAATACGCCCATCTACATGTACCACGGCACCGACGATACCGTAGTTCCGTACTGGTATTCCGAAACGCTCTATCAAAAATTAAAACAAGTTAACTCTACTGTTAAATTACACAGCGAACCAAATGTCGGACACGGCGGTTGGGACACCCTTTTTCAAAACAACGAATTTTACTCTTGGTTATTAAATCAGAAAAAACACAAATAATGATTTCTCGTCTACTACTTTTTGCCTCACTCCTACTTCCACAACTTTTCGTTGCACAATCTAAATCTGCTGCGCCCGCAACAAAATCAGAGTTTGTGGAAAATCTGCTCAATCAAATGACCATCGACGAAAAAATTGGCCAACTTAATCTTCCAAGTGCCGGAGATATCGTAACAGGAGCAACACAAAATGCCGACATCGCATCAAAAATCAAAAACGGATTAGTAGGTGGCCTGTTCAACATAAAATCGGTTACTAAAATCAAGGAAATCCAATCGATAGCCGTACAGAAATCGAGACTTAAAATTCCGCTTTTATTCGGTATGGATGTCATTCACGGCTACGAAACCACCTTCCCAATCCCGCTCGGATTATCGGCAACTTTCAACCTAGAGGCCATTGAAAGAAGTGCACGTATTGCTGCTATCGAAGCAAGTGCCGACGGTATAAACTGGACATTCTCGCCGATGGTCGACATTTCGCGAGATCCGCGTTGGGGAAGAATTTCAGAAGGCTCAGGCGAAGACCCGTACCTGGGAAGTAAAATCGCAGCAGCAATGGTAAAAGGATATCAAGGAAGCGATTTGCGTGATCCGCGAACCATTCTCGCCTGCGTAAAACACTTTGCGCTTTACGGCGCACCCGAAGCGGGAAGAGAATACAACACGGTAGATATGAGCCGCATCCGAATGTACAACGACTATTTTCCGCCTTACAAAGCTGCAATCGACGCAGGTGTTGCAACGGTCATGGCATCTTTTAATGAAGTCGACGGCGTTCCCGCAACTGCAAACAAATGGCTAATGACCGACGTGCTACGCAAACAATGGGGATTCAACGGATTTGTAGTAACCGACTACACCGGAATCAATGAAATGACCGAACACGGAATTGGCAATTTACAAACCGTTTCAGCGCTCGCTTTAAAGGCTGGTATTCAAATGGATATGGTGGGCGAAGGCTTCATCAGTACATTAAAAAAATCACTCGAGGAAGGAAAAATCACACAAAACGATATCGACCAAGCCGTTCGGCTCATTCTAAATGCCAAATACGATTTAGGTTTATTCGAAGATCCGTACAAATACTGCAACGAAAAACGCGCTAAAACCGAGATATTCACGCCGGAGCACCGTGCTGAAGCGGTGAAAATCGCCGAGGAATCGTTTGTACTTCTAAAAAACAACAATCACGTTCTTCCACTAAACCCGAAACAACGCATCGCATTGGTAGGTCCGCTTGCAAACAACGCCGTTAACATGGCTGGAACTTGGAGTGTAGCTACCAAACAAGAACGTTCGATTACGCTCATCGACGGGCTACGCGCATTTTCTAGCACCATCACTTATGCCAAAGGCAGCAATCTCGACCACGATCCGGCCTTCGAAGAACGTGCTACTATGTTTGGTAAATCGCTTAACCGCGATAGCCGAACTGCCGAAGAACTTATCAAAGAAGCGATCGAAATCAGTAAAAACGCCGATGTTATTGTAGCAGCGCTAGGAGAATCTGCTGAAATGAGTGGCGAATCGAGCAGCAGAACTAGTTTAGAAATTCCGCTTGCTCAAAAAGAACTACTTCGCGAACTCAAAAAACTAAATAAACCAATTGTATTGGTGTTGTTTACAGGTCGCCCGCTAGTGTTAACCGAAGAGATTGAACTCGTCGACACTATACTAAACGTTTGGTTTCCAGGAAGTGAAGCCGGAACTGCCATCGCAAATACACTCTTCGGAAAATCAAATCCTTCAGGCAAACTAACAGCAACTTTTCCTCGTAATGTCGGACAAGTGCCTATTTATTACGCTGCGAAAAATACCGGTCGACCGCTAGGAAACAAAGATGGGAAATTCGAGAAATTTAAATCGAACTATCTCGATGTAAGAAACGAACCTTTGTTTCCTTTTGGTTACGGACTGTCGTACAGCACCTTCGAATATAAAAACATCAGCGCAAGCAAAACTGCTTTCAAAACAAACGAAGAGATAGAAATTCGCGTCGATGTTAAAAACAGCAGTAAAATCGATGGTTCCGAAGTGGTTCAACTGTACATTCGAGATGTCGTGGGCAGCGTTACGCGTCCTCTTCGCGAGCTTAAAGGATTCCAAAAAATTGCCCTGAAAGCCGGCGAAGCCAAAACGGTAATGTTCAAAATCAGTACCGAAGATCTTAAATTCTACAACAGTGATTTGAATTTTGTAGCCGAACCGGGCACATTCGAAGTATATGTTGGCGGCAATAGCGATGCAACGCTGAAAGTACAAATTGAGTTGTTGCCATGATAAATCGTTTAAAATACAGCCTTTTAGTTGCAGCGCTCTTCCTTTCACTGATAGGATTTGCACAAAACAGAACGTACTGCAATCCCATCAATATCGATTACGGCTACTGCCCTATTCCCGATTTTGTTAAACAAGGGAAACACCGTGCCACCGCCGATCCGGTGATCGTTCAAAACAAAGGAACCTTCTATTTGTTTTCCACCAATCAGTGGGGCTACTGGTACAGCGACGATTTATCAAATTGGACGTTTGTTTCACGGAAATTTCTGCGACCAGAACATAAAGTGTACGACGAACTTTGCGCACCCTCAGCGTCGTTCGTTAACGATACTTTGCTTGTGGTTGGATCCACACACGGAAAGGAATTTCCCATTTGGATGAGCACCAATCCGAAAAATAACGAATGGAAAGAATTGGTACACAAATCCGAAGCGGGTGCTTGGGATCCACAAATTTTCTGGGATGCCGACACCGATCAGATTTACGAGTATTTCGGTTCAAGTAATTTGTATCCCTTGTACGGCTTCAAGCTCAATCGCAAAACTTTTCAGCCCGAAGGCGAAGCAATTCCGATGATTGCCCTCAACGACGATGAACACGGTTGGGAACGCTTTGGCGAACACAACGACAACACCTTCCTTCAACCCTTTCTCGAAGGCGCGTTCATGACGAAACACAACAACAAATACTATTTGCAATACGGCGCTCCCGGAACCGAATTTTCAGGCTACGCCGACGGTGTGTACGTGGGCAATTCGCCCTTGGGTCCGTTTGAATACCAATCGCATAATCCGTTTTCGTACAAGCCCGGCGGATTTGCACGAGGAGCCGGACACGGCGCCACATTTCTAAATACAAACCAAAGTTATTGGCATACATCGACCATCGGAATTTGCACCAAAAACAACTTCGAGCGGCGCATCGGTATTTGGCCAGCTGGATTCGACCGCGACGGCGTTATGTTTTGCAATACCGCTTACGGCGATTACCCAACCTACCTGCCGAACGTGAAACAAAGCGGAGAATTTACCCGTTGGATGCTGTTGAATTACAACAAACCCGTTATCGTGAGCTCTACTTTAGGCGGATTGCAACCGAACTTCTCGGTCGACGAAGACATTAAAACCTACTGGTCGGCAAAAACCGGAAATGCTGGCGAATACCTAATTTCCGATCTGGGACAACGCGCTACCATAAACGCAATTCAAATCAACTACGCTGATCAAGATGTCGAATTTATGGGCAAATCAACCCCAAAAAACGGACATCAATACCGCTTGTATGTGTCGAACGATGGAAAAAAATGGACACTCTTGGTGGATAAATCCAACAACGAAAAAGACGTTCCGCACGAATACATTGAGTTGGAAAAATCGGCTACAGCACGTTACGTAAAACTCGAAAACGTGAAAATGCCTACCGGAACTTTCGCGATAAGCGGATTTCGTATTTTCGGCAACGGCAATCAGGCAAAACCTACTGAAGTACAAAATTTCGTTGCCTTACGCACACCGCCTAAGGTAAAAGGCGAACGCAGAAATGTATGGTTCAAATGGCAGCAAAACCCAACTGCCGACGGTTACGTAATTTATTTTGGAAAATCGGCCGATAAACTCTACGGTTCAATCATGGTGTACGGCAAGAACGAATATTACTTTAACGGCTTAGACCGCAGCGACGCGTATTACTTTGCCATCGAAGCATTTAACGACAGCGGTATCAGTGCCCGAACACAAGTTACAAAAGTGGATTAGTTATTTTTTGGGCGCATCGGCAAAACTACTTAGTGGAAATTCCGTGTGGTTTTGCCGTCCCGCTTTCGCTCATAGTCCTCGCTTCGCCCTATTGCATCTGGGCGCGCTGCGGGCTAATCCGCTCAATCGGTTGCGCAACGTGAGTGGTCAACAAGAATCATCTATGAACGTTGAAATCAATGCCCCGCCTGCAAACGTGCGTCGTTTGGATCGTGTTTATGTTTGAAAACTAAACCAGTAACCAGCAATTAAAACCGCACATTTCCAAGCAATTACGTATTTAAAAGTAAGCGCACACTTTCATGGCACGTATAAAAAAACGCTAATTTACACGTGCATTTTCACCCGTTTTTATATCTTTGAAAAAAAATAGGTTATGAACACAAAATTGACGCTCGTACTTGAAAAAGAAGTCATTCAAAAAGCAAAAGACTACGCGAAGCAAACAAACGATAGCCTGTCTAATATCATTGAGAATTATCTTAAAGCACTAACGAACGAAGACATTAAGAAAAAAACTGTTAAAGCGAGTCCGATTGTAAAATCACTGCGCGGATCTTTCAAACTACCGAAGGATTTCGACTACAAAGAAGAACTTATAAAAGCCATCGAAAAGAAACACCTGTAAATGGATAACGTACTAATTGATTCCGACGTAATTCTCGACTTCTTTTTCGACAGAGCGCCTTTTGCCGAACACGCAACTGCCATTTTTACCCTGTGTGAGAACAAGCAAATTAAAGGTTACACAACTCCTGTGATTATCAGCAATGTCTACTATTTGCTATCGAAGATTGCCAAACACGACTTGGTCATTGAAAAACTCAAGCAACTTTTGCGCATCATCGATATCGCGCAAGTTAATAAAGAGGTACTTATCGAAGCGCTTAATTCTAAATTTAAAGACTTCGAAGACGCCATTCAAAATTATACAGCAGAAAATAGCAATTCAATCAACATCATTCTAACTCGAAACATAAAGGATTACCAAAACAGCAAACTAGCGGTTTTAAGTCCGGAAATGTATTTAAAAAGCCAGGTTCGCTAGTACCTGACCCGAGCTTTACTTTGCTATAGATCAATAACCACTTTTGAATGCTGTAAAAAAACAGTTCTAAAACCCCAACACACCGTAGCTAGAATCTCAAGTAGTTTATCAATAAGCAACAGTCTTGTAATTTTCAGAAGCTAATCCGGCTGTTCGCTGTAGTCCGCAAAAAATACGGTTTGTTCAATCGGTAAGTGTTGGGCTCCTAAACCTGAGTTCGATTTAAAAATTAAAGTCAGAAAACAGATAAATAGCTGAATACAAGGCAGATTTGTTTTGGGATACTGTTGTATCACAAAAAAATCTAACGAAGTAGGCGGCTGTTTATCTGTTTAGCGGAAAAACTCTTCATTTCCATTGCTATTTAATTTCAAAATTTGAGCATATCAAGCGATCTGACAAAGATTTTTAATCGAACTCAGGTTTCTTAGTCACCCCGCGCCCACCGTTTCACAATACCGTATTTTTCTTACGGGCTGCCGCTGCCATCCGGGCTAGGAAATACGTTACTAACGTTTGGTGGAAAAATACCTATAAGTAGTTTTCTTAACACTGCGGAATCCCTTAAATTAGCAAGATATGAAAAGGCGATTTTTTTAAATTTAAATTCTTGGAGGTATGCAAGTTCGACAATTCGAAAGTTACAAGCAAGTTTGGAAAATTCAGAAGAACTCAAGAACCCAACGCAGCGAAAATCCACTACGAAACTTATCAACAAATTAGTATTACAACAACCAAAAAAAAGACCCATCATTTCTGACAGGTCTTAAATCTTTAACTTAGTTACGTTATCCGAAGACAAGAGGCTTGACTAAGCATCACATTACAAAAGTAACTATAATATATTGAACTGACAAAATAGAAATGAAATTTACAGACTTTAGACATTATTTTTCATCAGCACGAGTAAATCGTTATTTACTGGCAACAGGCAACTCTAAAAGCAAAGCAATTAAACTCTACAAAGCTAATCTTAAAACCTCACAAGCATTTCACCCATTACTTGGGGTTTTTGAAGTTATTTTACGAAACAGACTCAATGACATCTTGGCTTCTCATTTCTCAGATCCTAATTGGATCATAAATCAAAAAACAGGATTTATGTCCGACCCATCACTAAGGTTTACATATAAGCGAACAGGGCAACTAAAAACGAATGATTTTCTCAAAAGAGAAATCAATAAAGCAGAAAAGCGACTTCAAAAAACTAACACACCAATATCAAGTGGTAAAATAATTGCAGAGCAAACCTTAGGTTTTTGGACAGACTTATTTGAAGTTCATCATTATCGTTTGCTAAAAGGTAAGCCCATACAAGTATTTAACTCATTGCCTGCTGGACACGGACGAAAAGAAGTAAATGATGAATTGGATAAAGTCAGGCGTTTCAGAAACAGAATAAATCACAATGAACCAATCTGTTTTAACGGTAACAATATCGATTTTACAGAAGCAATGGAAGTTCACAAATCGATAATCAACCTATTAACTTGGATTGACCCCGAAATTATAAAACTAATTTCAGACATAGACACAGTAAAGAAGATTATCGACAAGGCAAATAAAATATAGAATACCAATTACTTAAAGCCGTCTGAAAAAGTTTGCAGCTGCGTTTCTTTGACAATCAAGTAATAGCGTAATATCTGCAAATCAACCAAAACTCGAGCAGCCAGAAGCTCAACATCTTGTAAATACAATTCCCGTATTTCGGTGTACAATAGCCAGTAAAGAGCTGCTTTTTTAATGATTTTTTTGAAGCTAATCCGGCTGTTCGCTCTAGTCCGCAAAAAATACGGCTCGTTCAATCGGTTTGCCGTTGAGCTCATTTTAAAATAAATTGGCTTTTAATGAAAAAACCGTATAGAACGCCAAATCAATTAAAACAGAAAACATAAATTTGATTTATCAACTTTTCGAATTAGGGGAAATCTATATAACTACTTCTTAATTTTCATCTTTTGCTTAATTTCATCTTTTAAAGTCAGGAGATCAACCTCAATAATGCTTAAAATTTGGGTTGTCTCGTTTATCAAACTGCTTAATTCAGATTCAACAATTCTGTAGTCTTGTGTTTCATCTAAATTGGTTTCATCTAAATTGGTTATTATTTTATTAGATAGCGAAATAATTAATGATTCTAATTCTTTTATAAATTGTTCATTCTTAGAAATAAGATGAAAATAATGGGTTTTAAAATCATTATTTAAATATTTATTTAATTCCGTCTTATCTTTATAATGTAATGGAATACGGTTTGTAATCGCATGAATAAAGTCTAAGTCCTTTTTCCCAGTGCAAGAATTTTCACTGCACAAACATTTGTCAAACAATTTCAAAAGACATTTGTTATCTTTTAAAAAAAAAGATTCGAAAATGCATCCAGAAAATAAGCTTAAAATTTGAAAAGAGATTGCGTCTTGATCCAAAGGAACCTCTTCTAAATTAATTGACGGTTTAACTTTAATGCCGCCACCCCAGCATTTTCCATTTATACAATTTCTGTGAAGAGTCAGCTGCAAGCATTCTATTTTGTAAGTTGGAAATTGGTTTGTAAAAAGTAGCTCTATTAAAAAATGCCCGAATTCATGCCACAGTATCCTTTTAAGATCATTTTGATAAACCATCATAAAGTATTAGAAATCTGATTATTTATGAAATTACAGAAATATTAATAATTACTCTCCTACAATATATCACTAGTGTTTTTTTATTAATCTGTACCATTTATACATATCTGAACAGCGTTGATTAACTGCAATTTACAATCCTGCCAGAATTTCTAAATACTTTACAAAACTTTAAGCTGTTAATAGATTCCAAACGAGAAATTTATCATTTCAACAGGACTTAGTAATGCGATTTAACCTTAACAACTAATCAATCAACCATCAATATCTAAAAGAATATGGAATAAAAACAAGCTCAATCAATGCCCACCTTGCAAACGCGTATCGTTTGGATCGTGTTTGTGTTTGAATAATAATCCAAATAAAACAGCAATAACTAAGGCGTAAGCGGCAAACGAAAGCCAGATGTTGTGCCAATCGCGAACGCCGTTGTTTGTGAAGAATGCGTCGATGAGCTTTCCGCTGATGAGGCCGCCGAAAAAGGCACCAAAGCCGTTACTCATCATCATAAACAAGCCTTGTGCCGACGAACGTATTTTAGAATCGGTTGTGGTTTCCACAAATAAAGATCCTGAAATATTAAAGAAATCGAACGCCATGCCGTACACGATACACGAAAGGATAATCATCCAGAGTCCGTCGCCCGGATTGCCGTACGCAAACAAACCAAAACGCAATACCCACGCCAATAACGAAATCATCATCACGCGTTTGATGCCAAAACGCTTCAAGAAAAACGGAATGGCCAAAATAAACAAGGTTTCGCTTACTTGAGAAATCGACATGATTAACGTTGATTTCTGAACTACAATACTGTTGGCATATTGTGGCATGTTTTTAAATTCATCGAGGAAAACATCGCCGTACATATTGGTTAATTGTAGTGCTGCACCCAAAAACATGGAAAACAAAAAGAACAACACCATTTTGTATTGCGCAAATAACTCAAGTGCGTTTAATCCGAGTTTTTCGACTATGGAAGCGCGCTCAGAAATTTGTCGTTGCGGTGTGCAAGCGGGTAAGCTAAAGCTGTACAGTCCGAGAATAATTCCGGCAATTCCCGAAATGTAAAACATGTTTTCGGAAGCTTTATTTCCCGATAAGTTGGTTAACCACATGGCAGCAATAAAACCAACTGTTCCGAACACACGAATGGGTGGAAATACTTTAACGACATCGTAATTCGCGCCTTTAAGTATGTGGTACGCCACCGAATTTGAAAGCGAAATTGTTGGCATATAACACAACATAGCGCCAAAAACAATCCAATAAAATTCGTTCGGATTTTGGGCTTGAGGCAAATACAACATAAACCCAGCACTTGCCAAATGTAACAAACCGTATAAACGTTCGCCGTTCATGTATTTATCGGCAATGATGCCCGTAAGAGCAGGCATGATAATCGATGCAATTCCCAAGGTGCCAAAAACGGCTCCAAACTGCTCGCCACTCCATTGTTTGGTACCAAACCAATAGTTTCCAATTGTTATTAACCAAGCGCCCCAGACAAAAAATTGGAGGAAACTCATTCCAATAAGCTTCGATTTCAAATCCATGAAGTTCTGTTTTGTGTAAATGCAGCGTAAAGCTAAGATTAATTTGTTATTATCAAAATTTTGGGAATACGTTTGCAAAGGCAACTGCTTTTATTGAAAACGATTGCCGCAGCCCGGATTGCAGCGAAAAACCCGCAAGACCGTACAGCCCGTTTTGCAGTGCACGGTGGCGACCGCAGGAAGCCAACTGCTGCACGTAGCAAAACGGAGCTGTACGGACGCGGATTTGTAGCGAAAAGCCGGAAATGCTGACCAAAAAACAATCGAAAAGACATAAAAAAAGTCGCCTTTTTGGGGCGACTTTCCACAGTTGTTTGTGAACTTATTTTTTACTCCACTCGTTGATGCTGTCTTTGTTCATCTTCACGTAGTCGGCATTCTTAGCAGCTTCGGCAGCAGCTAACGAGATTTTAGCTGTTTCGATAGCGCCTTTTTTATCGCCTAACTTCGCTTGAATCAACGACTTCAAACGAGAATACCAGAATGGCTTTTCTGCGCTCAATTCCAAAGCTTTGTTCACGTACGTAAGCGCTTTGGTTAAATCGCCGTTCGACTGGTAGTAATATTGTGCGGCACCAAAGAAATCGTTTGCTGTTGGACCCGACAAAACGCGCTCGATGTTAGCCATAGCCGTTTTTTGCGTAGGAACTTCGAACTTCACAGCTACTAAAGTTTTTTCCCAGCTCAATTCTAAATGTGCAAAATTGTTATCTAAGTTATTGATACTGATGGTAAAGCTTTCTACATTTCTGTTTAATTGCTCCGGTTTAGCCGTTGTACGCAAGGCAACTTTTTCTTCGCTCCACACTTCTGGAGTTCCCCAATTGTCGGTATCGGTATAGAAAACAATTTCCCACGCATCGGCTTTTGGCGTAGCGAAAATCGCGTATTTTCCTTTTTTCAAGGTTTTGCCATCGATGGTTACATCTTCGCTAAAGCTAACCATTGAATTTTGGTTGGCGCCGGTTCTCCAAAGCTTGCCAAAAGGAACAAGATCTCCGAAAATAGTTCTTCCTTTCGCACTCGGACGAGAGTATTCGATGTTTACTTCTGTTAAGCCAACTGTTTGTTGTACAGTAGCTTTCGGGCTAGCCGCAGGAGTTTTTAATTGCGCTTGTAGAAACGAAACAGTGGCAACTGCCAAGATTACTAGTATCTTTTTCATTAGTGTATGGATAAAGTTTTTCCAAAAGTACGAACCGTATTTGGGCTGAATCGTTAAGATTACCTTAAAAAACCGCATTCGTTTGTTTAATGTTTTTCGAAATCGGTTAAACAAAGTATATTTGAAAACATTTTTAAACTATGGCTTTACACATTAAAAGAGGTTCGTTGCGCCTGCCACTTTCGGTAGATCAGGCTTGGGAATTTCTTTCAAATCCGAAAAATCTCAAAATTATCACTCCAGAAGCTATGGATTTTTCGATCGTTAGCGGAGCCGAGCGTCCGATGTATCCGGGGCAAATTATCGAGTACGATGTGAGGCCGTTGCCGGGATTTAAAACGCGCTGGGTAAGCGAAATTTCTCATGTAGTCGACAAAAACTACTTCGTTGACGTGCAGTTGCAAGGTCCGTACGCATTTTGGCACCACAAACATTTTATCACTGAAATTCCGGGCGGCGTTTTGATGGAAGACATTATTCACTACCGTTTACCTTTGGGCTTTCTCGGAGATCTCCTCCACCCTATTTTAGTGAAACCCAAACTAGACGAAATCTTTGCATACCGAACAAAAAAACTAACCGAATTATTTGGAACCTTAGACTAACAATCATGAAAAATATTTTAATTATCGGCGGAACCTCGGGTATAGGAAAAGCCTTGACTGAAAAATTAAGTGCTACACATAAACTTTATGTGACCTCACGTAATCCACTGGCTAGCAATAATCCAAACCTTACGTATTTACAGTACGATGTTGCTACTGGCGATTTCCCAGCAGCTGCACTTCCGGCACATTTAGACGGTGTGGTGTATTGCCCAGGCACGATAAACTTACGTCCGTTTAAAGGCATAAAACCCGAAACGTTTGAACAAGACTTGCAAGTGAATTTTATTGGTTTGGTAAAGACCTTGCAACAGGTTTTACCGCTTTTACAGGCAGCTCCGAACGCTTCGGTGGTAGCTTTTAGCACGGTTGCCGTAAAAATGGGAATGCCGTTTCACACTTCAGTAGCTGGAGCAAAAGGTGCTATCGAAGGTTTTGCACGTGCCTTTGCGGCAGAATTTGCACCTAAAATTCGTATGAATGTGATTGCGCCTTCGTTAACCGATACGCCACTGGCAGATAAGTTTTTAAACAGCGATGTGAAGCGCGAGAAATCGGCCGAACGTCATCCGCTTAAAAAAGTCGGTACGCCTGAGGAAATTGCTTCGGCGGCAGTTTATCTGTTGTCTGAAGATTCCAGTTGGATTAGTGGTCAGATTTTCCATATTGATGGAGGAATGTCATCTTTATTAACTTCGGTATGATCGTATTTTGGTTTAGACGCGATTTGCGTATGCACGACAACGCGGGCTTAGCTGCGGCATTAGCTTCCGGACAGCCGGTATTACCTTTATTTGTTTACGATACCGACATTTTGGATCAATTGCCGAAAGACGATCATCGTTTGGCATTTATTCATCAGCTTTTGGAACGAATACAATCGCAGTTGCAGAAGCACGGGAAAGCGCTCGCTACTTTTCACGGAAAGCCGATCGATGTATTTAAGAAATTACGCGAAACGCACGGTATCACAGCTATTTACACCAACCGCGACTACGAACCGGCCGCGCGCGAACGAGATAAAGCCATTTATGAATGGGCTTGCGCCGAAAAAATAGAGTACAAAAGTTTCAAAGATCAGGTGATTTTTGAACGTTCGGAAATTGTGAAAGACGACGGAAGTCCGTATGTGGTGTACACGCCCTATTCCAAACGTTGGCTGAGTGTTTTCGAAAACAAAACGCTAGAAACCTATCAAAGCGACCACACCTTTGAGCCGTATGTTGCACACTCGTTCCCGTTTTTAGGTCTTGCCGACATTGGTTTTACCGAACCCACAATCAAAATTGAGGAACCGAATACAGCCGCATCGTTGATTGATGCGTATGGCGAGCAACGTAACTTTCCTGCTGTGAAAGCCACCTCGAAATTGAGTCCGCATTTGCGATTTGGTTCTGTTTCTATACGCGAATTGGTTCAGAAAGCCAATAAAAGTGCCGATAAAACCTTTTTGAAGGAGCTGATTTGGCGCGAGTTTTTTATGATGATTTTGTATCATTATCCGCATACCGTAACCAAGAGCTTTAAGCCAGCCTATGACCGGATTGAATGGCGCAATAACGAGGAAGAATTTAAATCTTGGTGCGAAGGAAAAACCGGATTTCCGATGGTGGATGCCGGCATGCGCGAACTGAACCGAACCGGCTGGATGCACAATCGGGTGCGTTTGGTTGTAGCGTCGTTCTTGTGCAAGCACTTACTGATCGATTGGCGCTGGGGCGAAGCGTACTTTGCTTTGAAACTCTCCGACTACGAGCAATCGAGCAATGTGGGCAACTGGCAGTGGGCAGCGGGAAGCGGTGTTGATGCTGCGCCGTATTTCCGAATTTTCAATCCCGCGGAACAAATCAAAAAGTTTGATCCGAAATTGGTGTATTGCAAACGTAACATTCCGGAACTAGAAACAACGTACTATCCGAGTCCGATTGTTGATCACAAAACGGCACGCGATCGTTGTTTGCAAGTGTACAAAGCCGGATTAGAATCTTAAGTTGCGAATCTTTTCTGCGTTAAGCTCCGAAAAATGATTGATCACCAAATTAGCGGTATCGTATTTTTGGTTTAGGCTGTGCGGACTTTTATAGCCCACACAAAAAACACCGGCAGCATTGGCGGCTTTTATACCGTTAGTGCTGTCTTCTATGACGATGCAAGCCGTTTTTGGCTGCCTTGATTTTTCCACCGCATCTAAAAAAATAGCAGGATGAGGCTTTGACTGCGGAAAATCTTCGCCACTAACGATGTGAGAAAAGTACGGATGTAAGGCAAAGCGGTCGAAGACACGTTTGATGGTTACTTTCGCAGAGGAAGAAGCTAAAAGTAATTGAAAACCAGAGCTATGCAACGATTTAATCAAGTCGAATGCACCTTCGATTAACTCCAAATCGGGTTTGGTATCGAAGGCATCGTTGAACAAATCGCGTTTCCGATTCACTAATTCGGCGGGATCGTGCGGCAACTGAAAATGAGCTACAATTTTTTGGTAGGTATTTATGGTGGAATAGCCGGTGAATGTTCCGTACAATTCGTCGGGAACATCGATGTTTAACTCTTTAAAATGCTGGTGATAGGCGTAGTAATGAATGGGTTCGGTATCTACAATAACGCCATCCATATCGAAAATTACGGTATTTATCATAGTGATTTTTCTTTCGGAAAAGTACCTACTAAAAGGCAAAAACAAGGTTTAGTTTGGAAAAGCAAAGGAACGTATTTATGCAGTTTCTCTGAAATAAATTTAGGTTAAGATTTAGGATTTGGTACAGCCATTTTTGTTTGAAAAAATCGTTGAAAAGGACGAAAAGTGCAACGAATTACAACTTTTTTCGGTGGATTAAACCTTATGAACTAATTTCGGTCATATTCAAAACGGCAATTTGAAAGACGACGCGTTTATATGGGCACAACTATCCGATCCGGCTACGCAGGAACGGGCCTTCGCGTTATTGGTAAAGACCTACGGCAAACGCTTGTATGCGCACATTCGTGGAATCGTAATTAGTCACGACGATACAAACGACGTACTTCAGAATACCTTCATCAAAGTTTTTCGCCACATCGACTCGTTTAAAGGCGACAGCAAATTATACACTTGGCTGTATCGTATTGCTACGAACGAATCGCTCACCTTCTTAGAGCAA
Source organism: Flavobacterium sp. (assembly GCF_027490375.1). GTDB lineage: Bacteria > Bacteroidota > Bacteroidia > Flavobacteriales > Flavobacteriaceae > Flavobacterium. Next base: position 18,571 of record NZ_JAIXYH010000011.1, on the reverse strand, counting down.
AAGTCACGAAAATCAGGCGTTTCTATTGAACAGCTGCAAGTATCGGAATTTGAAACGAGTGGCTTGGACAATGAAATGGATGGCGAGGCTATTGCAGCTACTTTACAAAAGGCGTTGTTGCAACTCCCAGCGAAACAGCAACTCGTTTTTAGAATGAAGTACTTTGATGAACTTACCTATGAAGAAATTGCCGAAATCACCGGAACTACGGTTGGTGCTTTAAAAGCTTCGTACCACCACGCCGTTCGAAAAATTGAAGATTTTATCCGAGCACTTTAAACCTTTTGAAAACTCAGACGTCAAACCTATATGAAAGATTTTAAACTAGATACACAGCCGAAGATCAAGACTGTTTTTGAGGCGAGCGACACGTATCTCGACCAGCTGCAAAAGCAGGTAGTTTCTTCCATTCAACAAGAAAAAAACAAAAAAGCAGCATTCAGAATCAGCACGCGCGGAATCTGGAGGTATGCTGCAGCTGCTGTTGTGGTAATTGCCGCAAGCATTCCCATTGTAAATAATTCGTTGGTTACTACCGAGCCTACTTCTTCGGAAATCGAACACGAGTTATTGCGCAATGTCGATTTTGGTAGCGTGGCTTTTGCTTTAGATAACGAACTTTCGCTCGTTACAACCGAAAGTGAATCTACAGATCCCGTTGAAAACGAACTCCTTGAAAATACTAATGTGGAATTCCTAATTACAGAACCATGAAAAAATTACTCCTCATACTACTCATTTGCGCTAGCTCGGTTTCTTTTGCTCAAGAAGGTCGAGAAGGCGGACGGATAGACGCCATGCGAATTGCTTTCATCACCGAACGACTCGAACTTACGCCCGCTGAAGCCGAAAAATTTTGGCCGGTTTACAACGCGTACCGCAGTCGCGAGAAAGAAATCCGAAAGTCAAAATACATGACCGTTCGCGGCATCGCCAATGCCAATTTAACTGAAAAAGAGGCGGCTACGGCTTTGGCTGAGATTGAAAAAGGTGAAACAGATTTGCATGAAAATCGGCGCGGTTTTATCTCTAAACTCAAGCAAATCATCCCTGCATTGAAAATTCTGAAATTGAAAAAGGCTGAAGACGATTTTAACAGACAGCTTTTAAAAAGATATCGAAATAATAAAGATTGATTGCTATAAATAGGCACTCGTTTTCATAGCTTTGACGTCTAAAACGGGAGTGCCATTATGATCAATCCTTCGGCAAACGGTTGGATTAAACGATTTTTCACCGAACTCAATCTGAGCGTGAAACCTTCGCAAGATCGCGAGTTGTTTTACGACAGCTTGCGTAAAATGGGCATTGTTTACGGTCAGGCCATTTCGCTTCCCGCAGAAGAAATTCAACTTGTAGCTAAAATCTCGCACGACGAACTTTCGAAAATCTGCCTACTCTACTCGCATTTTCAAGTGTATCGATTGTTGCAGCTATCAGACGATGCTACCGATTTCGGCACACAACTCATCGCTTTTTACAATCAGTTGTACGGAAATCGCTCTACAATCCTCAAAAAAGTACTGCCCGACTCGGATGTCTTCGAAGAATTGGAAGAAATTTTGGAAGAACGCATCCAAACTAATGAGAACATTTTTTCGCGGAACTTCTCGCACGTAATCACAAATGCACTGCTTTTTCAAGACGTTTTGGCATTCGGACAATTTATTCGCCGAAACGAAATTCCGGAAAATTACTTGCGAAAAGTTGAAGAAGTAGCCGTTCAAATAGTACTTCGTGCTTTACAAACGCGCTCTATTCCAACGCCGTACGACGAACTCATCATCAAAGTTTTTGAAAGTTCGGTTCGCTACGCCAAAATCAAAACCGACAATCGCGAATTACTCGAATCGTTGCCGCTTTCGTACTTCGATGCGCCGCTAGAAAAGTATTATCTGCTCGATTTAGCTGCGTTAGCGCTATTTCATGAAGACGAAGCGCAGCCGATTGAAATTAAGTTTATGGAAGACTTAGCCGTTGATTTGGGATTTGAAAAATCGGTTGGCGCGCATTTCCTGCAATCGGCACACGCTTTTCTGAATACGCACCGAGCTTCTATTCCCTACCTGAATTACAAAAATCCGGTCAAACATTTCTACGACCACGCCGCAACAAACGTATCGCAGCTCATTGTTCGCAACAAAAGCCGACTCCAAAAAGAGCTTTCTAACAACAAAGATCTATTGAAATTACTGACAGATTCGACCGTTAGAAGTTTGGATGAAAAAGAAAAAAAGAAAGTAAAAAAACAGCTGTTGGAGATTTGTAAAACCATTCCTTCCCTAACCATTTTTTTACTTCCGGGCGGCAGTTTGCTATTGCCGTTATTGGTGAAATTCATTCCGCAATTGCTTCCAAGTACGTTCAACGAAAACTTAGACTAGTTGCCGAGAGTTCGATAGAAAAATATCTGTTAGATCGTTTGAAGTGACTTCTTTAACCTCCACTTCAACGTTGTGTCTCAAGCAAAGTCTCGCTATTAAAATCGCAACTGATACACCAAATCGAGTTCTTTTTCAGAGCTGATGTTCACTTGTAAATCGGTTACAAATCCCGAATTAAGTCCGTAAACCCAGCCGTGCAGCGCCAAATCTTGTCCGTTTCGCCAAGCAGTTTGTACGATCGAAGTTTTTGCCAAATCGTACACCTGTTCTTTAACGTTAATTTCCACGAACTTATTAAAACGGTCTTCTTCCTGAACGATGCTATCTAGATACGTGTGATGTAAACGATAAACGTCTTTTATATGGCGAATCCAATTATCGATTATGCCGATACTGCTGTTGCCCATGGCTGCCTTTACACCGCCACAACCGTAATGTCCGCAAACAATTACGTGCTTCACCTTAAGAACATTCACAGCATAATCTAAAACGCTGAGCATGTTTATATCGCTGTGAATAACCATATTGGCGATGTTTCTGTGCACAAAAACTTCACCGGGTTTTGCACCGATAATTTCGTTTGCAGGTACGCGCGAATCCGAGCAACCAATCCAGAGTAACGGCGGTTGCTGTCCTTTAGCTAAATCTTCAAAAAAATGGGGATCTTTCTCTAAAGATTTCACAACCCATTCGCGATTATTATCTAGTATTTTCTTGTAAAAAGCATCCATCGGCTCGTTTTAAAAATTGTTATCGGTTATTTCTTTTACGACCGTTTGTCGCTTTGCTACGTCGTAATATTGTTCTATGCGCACTTGAGGTACCGTTTCGGGCGCGTTATCGAGTTTGTACTCTTCTTTAAAACCGCGCAGTTTCACACTGATGTTTCGTTCTTTGGCTCGAACTTCGGTAAACTCTTTAATTAAATCCAAAATATCGTTTGCAATATAAACGGTTTGATGCGCGGTAATAAGCACTCGTGAATTTTCTGGAATGGCAGCTAAGGTATTTTTTATCGCTGTTTTATTTAAAAAGGAAACTTCCTGAGCCAGACTAATGTGAGTTACCTCGCCGTCGGTATACATTTCTCGCGTAACATCAAAGGCTTTACGAAGATTTCCCCACAAAACGAAGATGATACTTAAAACCAATCCCAACGCCACGCCAATCAGTAAATCGGTTAAGATTACGGCGAGAAACGTCAGCAAAAAGGGTAAAAACTGATACTTGCCCCGTTTCCAAAAGTGAATAAATACCGAGGGTTTCGCCAACTTGTAACCCACCATCAGCAAAATAGCGGCTAAGGTTGCAAGCGGAATCTTATTCAACAAACTAGGTATAAAAACAACAGCAACCAATAACAGTAAACCGTGCACAATAGTCGATAATTTGGTTTGTGCTCCTGCTTCTTTATTCGCCGAAGTTCGCACTACCACCGAAGTCATCGGAAGTCCGCCCAACATACTACTCAACATATTTCCAATACCTTGTGCTTTCAATTCGCGATTGGTATCGGTGTAGCGTTTGTGCACGTCCATTCGATCGGCCGCTTCAATACAAAGTAAGGTTTCAATCGAGGCAATCACTGCAATAGAAAGTGCACTCACCCAAACTTTTGAGTTTTGAATTGCCGAAAAATCCGGTGTGGTAATCAAATCCGATAGTGAGGCCAGGTCTTTAGGAACTGGTAAAGCAACCAAATGCTGCTGCTGCAGTGCCCAAGAATGCCCGTTTAGCAGCAATAAACTATTGATTAACACACCTAAAATTACAACGACCAAAGCGGCTGGCAGCAAGTTAATCTTCTTTAAAAATGGGATGTAATTCCACGAAATTAGAACAACAAGCGAAACGGCGGCAATCAAAATAGCGCCGGGTTCCAAATGTTGAAAAACGTCAAAAAATTCTGTGAATGAATTCCGACCGTCGGGCTGAACAAAGGATTCATCTCCTTCGTAGTCGGCATCGTATCCAAAAGCATGCGGCAATTGTTTTAGAATAATGATAATTCCAATACCTGCCAGCATACCTTCGATTACATTGTTAGGAAAATAGTTCGAAATGGTGCCAGCCTTGATAAATCCGAGTGCCAATTGAAAAATACCTGCAATAAATACGGCCAACAAGAAGGTTTCAAAACTCCCAAGATCAATAATCGCCTTAGCAACTATGGCGGTCAAACCGGCTGCTGGTCCCGAAACACTTAAATGCGAATTCGATAAAAAACCAACAACCAAACCACCGATAACGCCAGAAATGATTCCCGGTAAAGGCGATGCTCCCGACGCCAAAGCAATGCCCAGGCATAACGGCAAGGCTACCAAAAAAACTACGAGTCCGCTGGAAACGTCTGATTTAATGTGAGAGAATAGTCCGAAGGATTGCGTTTTCAGCTGCTCTTTTACCATATGCTATAGCGATTCTTCCAACCAAGCTTTCATCATCCAAATCGTTTTTTCTTGTTCGGAAATAAAATCACTGATCATTGAGTTTGTACCTTCGTCGTTTATCTCGCCAGAAAGTTGTAGCAGCGGACGCTCTAACTCCAGCAATCCCGCCAGCGAATGCACGATTAATTGAATCGCTTTCTCGTCTTCCGAAATCGCTTTTCCCACGGCTAGTGTATTGTGCTTCACATAATCTTCAAAGGTGTGTAGCGGTTGTCCGCCGATCGTTAAAATTCGTTCAGCGATTAAATCAATCTTGAGTTGCGCATCGTTATACAATTCCTCAAACTTCACATGCAAGTCGAAAAAACGCTTTCCGCGAATGTTCCAGTGAATTCCGCGTAAATTCTGATAATACGTTTGGAAACTTGCCAATAAAACATTCAACTGCGCTATCTCTGCCTCGCATTGCTCGGTAGGCAGGCCTAAAAAATTCATCTTTTTCATAATTTCAGCATATTTTAATCAAAGATAACTTTTATAACGAAGTTTAAACATAAGGTAAAACTATACATTCTTATATTTGTATTAATAAATACTATCATGACAATAACGCAATTACAATATGTTCTCGCAGTAGCCGAATACAAGAACTTCACTCTTGCCGCCGAAAAATCGTTTGTAACACAGCCCACGCTGAGTATGCAAATCCAAAAAATCGAAGAAGAACTCGGAGTTTTGATATTCGATCGCTCCAAAAAACCTATTCAATTAACGCCAGTTGGCCAGCAAATTGTAGAACAGGCGAAGAATATTGTCTTGGAAAGCGGACGCATAAAAGATATTGTCGACCAGCAAAAAGGGTTCATCGGCGGCGATTTCAAAATTGGTATCATTCCAACCATTATGCCCACCCTTTTACCGATGTTCCTGAATAATTTCGTCAAGAAATATCCAAAGATTAACCTCATCATCGAAGAGTTAAACACGCAGGCCATCATCGAAAAACTCAAAAGTGGGCATCTCGACGCTGCGATTGCTGCCACGCCCTTAGACGAAGAGCGTTTAAAGGAATTTGTACTCTATTACGAGCCGTTTGTGGCCTACATTCCCGAACAAAATAAGCTCTCCCGTAAGTCGCTTATCAAACCGGAAGATCTCGAAATCAATGAAATTTTGCTGCTGCGCGACGGACACTGTTTCCGCGACGGCATCATCAATCTGTGCAACACGATTTCTACCGATAAAAAAGCGAACTTCCAAATTGAGAGCGGCAGTTTTGAAACCATGATTAAGCTAGCTGACGAAGGTTTGGGAATAACGCTTCTGCCCTATTTACATACCTTAGATTTATCGGAACGCAATCGCGCGAAGTTGCGCCATTTCGAAGAGCCTAAACCCGCGCGTCAGGTAAGCCTAATTTTTGGTCAAACGGCATTAAAAATGCACATCATCGAGGCTTTGCGTCAGGTTATTTCGGGTGTGGTTCGCGGTGCTATTGCCTTCCAGAACGTCGAGATTATTAGTCCGCTGCCAAATAAGAAATAGATTTTTTTGGGCGGGACGCAAGCGCACAGGCTTTCCGCGCTACACGGTAGCTTGCTCCAATCCTTCCCGCGAAAATAGTGCACAAAAAAACCGCCGATTAAATCGGCGGCGGTTTTTTTATAGACGTTTCGTAAAAAAATTACTACTTACCTTCCAGCTCTTTTAAACGTGCCTTTAACGTTTTTGCCTCGCTTTCCATATCTAGTGTGCGATAAACGTTGTATAGAGTTCTTACTGCATCGATATTATCTGCCTGTAACTCTACTGTTTTTGTTAAGTACGGCATCGCAGCTTTAAACATTTCTTCGCGTTGCTTTTTAAAAGCTTCGTACTTTTTGTTGTCAGCGTCTGAGTTACCCAGCTTATTCATTTTCTCAACGATTTCCTTCTCCCCATCTAGTTTAAGAATAGCTAAATTCAAGTAGGCATTGGCGTATGTCGGATCCAATTCAATTACGCGCTTGTAATGATTTTCAGCCTCAACCATATCTTTATTATTGTAAGCAATTACTCCCAAATTGAAGATCAAATCTTTGTTGTTTGGATCTTTTGCCAACGATTCTTTTACAAGCTCTTTGTATGTGGCAAAATCTTTCGTTTGTAAATACAAGTTTGCTTCAGAAATAATCAAAGATGTGTCATCTGGATTCGTTTTTCTAGCGTCTTTTATAGCCGCTTTTGCCTCTTCTACTTTACCTTTTTCTACTAAGATAAGTGCAATATTGCGGTAAATTTCTCCACGTTTACTCGGGATATTTTCATCTCTTGGGTTAATGTACGTTTTTAAGCTAACGAGCTTATCGCGATCTGTTTTGCTATTGAAGTACTCTTCTTTATTGCTTAATACACTTGTCGCATAGTAAGCAACACCTTCCCCAGAATAATTAACTCGCTTCAATTCATCGTAATACTTCAATGCCGTATCGTAGTCCTTAGAGTTTACGGCATAATTAGCAGCATAGTACAATTTCTCTGGATCGTTTTTATCGAGAGTGTACATGGCATAGAGAATTTCTGCACACTCTTGGTATTTCTTCTCGTTACCCAAAGAAACTACGTAATTCAATAGTAAAGTCTTAGTAGTCTGGTAGCGCTGCAAGATTTGATCGGTTAGCACTTTCTTTCCTTGCTTTTGCTCGTAGGCAAGTAAATCATTTACAGCAGTAGCAAATGCGGTCACTTTCGGTGCCGAAACTAAAGCCATCATTGCCTGTGGAGAAGCTGCCGGACCTAGTGCTGCTATTTCAATCATAGGCGTATTTGCCTCATAAAATGCTGCGTATAGTTTATCGCCTTCTTCTACAGCAACCGACTTCAATTTTTGAACTACACCTTTATATTCCGTAGCGTCTTTCGCGCTAACCTCATCCCGAGAATAAATCTTCTTTAAAGATTTTAATTCATCTTTCTGAGCTGATACTGCTGAAATACTAAAAACGGTAAAAGCAGTAATTAAAAATACTTTTTTCATATTACTCGATTTAATCTTCCGAAGTTTCAGCCTCCGGATTTTCATTAACAATTGGATCATCACCAGATTCAGTTTCCGATTCTGCTGATTCTTCTTCGTCTTCTTTAACAACCTTCGTTACTGCGGCAATCGAATCATTTCCTTTCAAGTTAATTAAACGAACACCTTGTGTAGCTCGTCCCATAACTCGTAAATCTTCCACAGCCATACGAATGGTAAGCCCCGACTTATTGATAATCATCAAATCATCGGCATCTGTTACGTTGTTAATAGCCACTAATTTACCGGTTTTCTCGGTGATATTCAAAGTTTTAACACCTTTACCACCGCGGTTCGTGATACGATAATCGTCTAAGCTCGAACGTTTTCCGTATCCGTTTTCCGACACAACCAATATTTCGCTGTTCTTATCACTTACAGCAACCATGCCAATTACTTCGTCGGCTTCGTCGGCTAAGGTAATTCCACGAACGCCAGAAGCTGTTCTTCCCATCGGACGTGTTTTGCGCTCTTCGAAACGAACTAATTTTCCAGAACGAACAGCAACTAATATGTCGCAAGTACCGTCTGTTAATTTTGCTTCTAATAATTCGTCGTCTTCACGAATCGTAATAGCAGCAACTCCATTCGCCCGTGGACGGCTGTATTGCTCCAGCGCCGTTTTCTTAACCTGACCTTTTTTGGTCACCATAATTAAGAAATGCTTATTGATGTATTCCTGATCTTTCAAATCTTGCGTACAGATAAATGCTTTTACCTTATCATCTTGCTCGATGTTAATCAAGTTCTGTATCGCACGGCCTTTGCTGGTTTTAGTTCCTTCCGGAATTTCGTACACGCGCATCCAGAAACATTTTCCTTTTTGCGTGAAGAACAACATATACTGGTGGTTTGTAGCCACATACATGTGCTCTAAGAAATCTTGGTCGCGAGTTCCAGCACTCTTCTGCCCTACGCCACCGCGGTTTTGCGTTTTGTATTCGCTCAACGGTGTACGCTTAATGTAACCGGCATGCGAAATGGTAATCACCACGTGCTCGTCGGCAATTAAGTCTTCGATACTTACATCACCGCCGCTGTACTCGATTGTCGAACGACGCTCATCGCCGTATTTCTCTTTTATTTCAGCAAGCTCTTCTTTAATCAAATTCATTCGAAGTTCTTTGCTCGCCAACAAAGCACGCAAATGCTCGATCAATTTCATGATTTCTTCGTATTCCGCGCGAAGCTTGTCTTGTTCAAGACCTGTAAGCTGACGCAAACGCATGTCGACAATAGCACGCGATTGTATTTCGCTCAAGCTGAAACGTTCCATTAAGCGTTCGCGAGCTACATCGGTATTCGCTGAACTTCTAATGATTTGGATAACTTCATCAATATTATCCGAAGCGATAATCAAACCTTCTAAAATATGGGCGCGCTCCTCTGCTTTTCTGAGATCGAACTCCGTACGGCGAACTACAACATCGTGGCGGTGTTCCACGAAATAGTGAATCAAATCTTTCAGATTCAGCATTTGTGGTCGGCCTGCAACTAGTGCAATATTGTTTACACTAAACGACGACTGTAACTGCGTATACTTATATAAGGTGTTAAGCACTACATTCGGAACGGCATCGCGCTTTAAAATGTACACGATACGCATACCTGAACGATCCGATTCGTCGCGGATGTTGGCTATACCTTCAATTTTCTTTTCGTTTACTAAATCGGCAGTACGCTTAATCATTTCTGCCTTATTCACCTGATACGGAATTTCCGTCACGATAATCGACTCACGACCTTCGATCTCCTCAAAATGAACTTTCGCGCGGATAACAATTTTACCACGACCGGTTTTAAATGCTTCCTTAACGCCGTCGTACCCGTAAATTACACCGCCTGTCGGAAAGTCAGGTGCTTTAATATGTGTAAGAAGCTCATCGACTTCAATATCGTGATTATCAATATACGCTAAAGTACCATCGATTACTTCCGTTAAGTTGTGAGGCGGCATGTTTGTTGCCATACCTACCGCAATTCCAGATGCGCCGTTAACGAGCAAATTCGGAATTTTAGTTGGCATTACCTTAGGCTCGTAAAGCGTATCGTCGAAGTTTAGTTGAAAATCAACGGTTTCTTTATCGATATCCGCCATGATTTCTTCCGAAATCTTTTTCATACGCGCTTCGGTGTAACGCATCGCCGCAGGAGAATCGCCGTCAATCGAACCAAAGTTCCCTTGACCATCTACTAATAGGTAACGCAAACTCCATTCTTGTGCCATACGAACCATGGCATCATACACCGACGAGTCGCCGTGCGGGTGGTATTTACCCAAAACCTCACCGACTATCCTCGCTGATTTTTTGTGCGCTCGGTTTGAAAGAACGCCCAGTTCGTACATTCCGTACAACACGCGACGGTGTACGGGTTTAAGTCCATCGCGAACATCAGGTAAAGCACGCGATACAATAACCGACATCGAATAATCGATGTAGGCTGACTTCATTTCATCTTCTATATTAATCGGAATTAACTTTTCGCCATCGGCCATAAGCTTGAACTATTTTAAAAACTATGTGGTTAAAAAAATCTCGCTAATATAAGGTATCTGCTTTGTGGATGATGAAAATATCATTCAAAAAATCGGGTTTTTATCAACAGTTTTTCTGCACGCCATAGTTGATAAATTAATAGAAAATTAACTGAAAATATTGCAGATTTTTTGTCACTTAGCTGACAGCTTCGCATCAGGGTACAGTTTTTGAAGCTTTTTCAGCAATAATTAAAGACCCAACTTAAAAAAATGGATGATAATTTTTCACCTCGGGTAAAAGACGTAATCACCTACAGTAAGGAAGAAGCTTTACGATTAGGGCACGATTTTATTGGCACAGAGCACCTTATGCTTGGCATTTTGCGCGACGGGAATGGCAAAGCGATTAATATTCTCAATAATCTATCTGTCGATTTAGAACACCTACGTCGAAAAGTAGAGGTTTTGAGTCCGCCGAACGACAATCCGTTAGCAAATAACGACAAGAAAAATCTGCACCTAACCAGACAAGCCGAACGCGCGCTAAAAACCACTTTCCTAGAAGCTAAACTCTATGAAAGCAAAGAAATTAGCACCGCTCACCTCTTGCTTTGTATCTTGAAAAACGACTCAGACCCTACAACCAAGCTGATGAATAAGTTGAAAATCGACTACGATTCAGCCAAAGAACAATATTTAAATATGATGCCAATCGACGATGATTTCCAGAAAAACTTGCCAAGAAACGAATCTTACAACGACGATTCAGGACAAGATGACAGTTTAAAAGAAAGTAGTTTCAACAATCCTGGAAATAAAACCAACAAGAAATCGAAAACTCCTGTTCTCGACAATTTCGGTCGCGATTTAACCGAAATGGCCGAAGAAGGAAAACTCGACCCAGTAGTTGGAAGAGAAAAAGAAATTGAACGCGTTTCGCAAATTCTAAGCCGCAGAAAAAAGAACAATCCGCTGCTTATCGGAGAACCCGGCGTAGGAAAATCGGCAATCGCCGAAGGTCTCGCACTGCGAATCATTCAAAAGAAAGTGTCGCGTATTTTGTTCAACAAACGCGTAGTCACACTCGATTTAGCGAGCTTGGTTGCCGGAACCAAATACCGCGGACAATTTGAAGAACGCATGAAAGCCGTGATGAACGAACTCGAAAAGAACGACGACATCATTCTGTTCATCGACGAGATTCACACCATCGTTGGTGCTGGCGGCGCAACCGGTTCACTAGACGCATCAAACATGTTTAAACCAGCGCTCGCTCGCGGCGAAATTCAATGTATTGGTGCCACAACACTCGACGAATACCGTCAGTACATAGAAAAAGACGGTGCCCTCGAACGACGTTTCCAAAAAGTAATCGTTGAACCTACAACCGTTGAAGAAACCATTCAAATCCTCAACAACGTTAAAGGTAAATACGAAGACCACCACAATGTTACGTTTACCCAAGAAGCTATCGAAGCTTGTGTGAAACTGACCAACCGCTACATGTCGGAACGTTTCCTTCCAGACAAAGCCATCGATGCGCTCGACGAATCGGGTTCTCGCGTTCACATCACCAATATCGAAGTTCCGAAAACCATTTTGGAACTCGAAAGGCAATTGGATGAAGTTCGCGAATTGAAAAATTCGGTCGTTAAAAAACAGAAATATGAGGAAGCAGCACGCCTTCGCGACGACGAAAAACGAATCGAAAAAGACTTGGCAATCGCCCAAGAACAGTGGGAAGCCGACTCTAAATCGAATCGTATCGTAGTTACCGAAGATCAGGTTGCCGACGTTGTTTCCATGATGACGGGCATTCCGGTAAATCGAATCGCACAAACCGAGAGTAATAAATTGGCTCAATTGCCGGAACTCATTCGCGGAAAAGTTATTGGGCAAGACGAAGCCGTTAACAAAATTGCTAAATCGATTCAACGAAATCGCGCAGGTCTTAAAGATCCGAATCGACCAATTGGTTCGTTCATTTTCTTAGGACAAACGGGTGTGGGAAAAACACAGTTGGCAAAAGTGCTTGCCCGTGAATTATTCGATTCGGAAGATTCGTTAATCCGTATCGACATGAGCGAATACATGGAGAAATTCGCTATTTCTCGACTCATCGGAGCACCTCCGGGATACGTAGGTTACGAAGAAGGCGGGCAATTAACCGAGAAAGTTCGCAGAAAACCTTACGCAGTGGTGCTTCTAGACGAAATTGAAAAAGCACACCCAGACGTATTCAACATGATGCTGCAAGTGCTCGACGATGGTTACCTAACCGATTCTTTAGGTCGAAAAATCGATTTTAGAAATACGGTTATCATCATGACGTCGAACATCGGTGCACGCCAGCTGAAAGACTTCGGACAAGGCGTTGGATTTGGAACCGCAGCTAAAGTTTCGCAAAGCGATGAGTACGCAAAAAGTGTAATTGAAAATGCGTTGAAAAAAGCCTTCGCTCCGGAATTCCTAAACCGAATCGACGATGTCATCGTGTTCAATCCGCTAGAAAAAGAAGACATAAATAAAATTATCGAAATTGAATTGAAAAACCTGTACAAGCGCATTGCTGAGTTGGGTTACCAATTGAATTTATCGGATAAAGCGAAAGCGTTTATTGCCGATAAAGGTTTCGATAAGCAATTTGGAGCACGTCCGCTAAAACGAGCCATTCAAAAATATGTGGAAGATGCTTTGGCGGAGGAAATCATCACATCGAAAATCGCTTCAGGTGATGAAATCTTTATGGATATTGAAGATAATGCCGAAGAATTAACTGTTTCTGTGAATAAAGCACAAGAACCAACCAGTTAATTATCATCGGGTTTTATTGATCTCAATGGCGTTCAGAAATTCTGGACGCCATTTTTATTATTTTCTTAAACTTAAATCAAAATCGGCGTCTTACATTTGGCTTCTTTTACATCAGAAAATGTTTGCAGATAAAGTAATTGTTGGAAGCGAAGAATGGTGCTCGTTTCCCGAATTGGGAATCCCATACATCAAGGCACGCGTCGACTCCGGAGCCAAGACCTCAGCCATTCACGCCATCAATATTTCTCCGTTTTTAAAAGACGGCGAATCGTGGGTGAAGTTCGATATCAATCCGATTCAAAACAATGTGCAAACGCTGTTGCATTGCGAAGCTAAACTCGTCGGAAAACGCGTTGTTAAAAGTTCTAGTGGCTTTCGCGAACAACGCTACGTTATCAGTTCCGTGCTTAACATCGGCGGCAGCCAATGGACGGTGGAAATTACACTGACCAACCGCGATTCGATGGGATTTCGGATGCTGCTCGGGCGCGAAGCCATGAGCGGACGCGTACTTGTTGATCCGGAACAAAAATATCTGCTCGGAATTCCTTCTTCCGACAGTATTAAAGAAGTATATAAATTCTCGCAAGTAACTAGTCTGGGATTGCGCATCGGCGTTCTGGCCAGCAATCCTGAATTGTACAGCAACAAACGAATTATGGAAGCAGGCGAGATGCGCGGACACGACATGCATTTTTTGAATATCAAAGAATGTTACATGAAACTCGACGCCACAACGCCTCAAATCAGGTATCGGGACGGACGCATTTTAAACGACTTCGACGCGATTATTCCGCGAATTCGCCCAAGTATGACCTTCTACGGAAGCGCACTCACACGCCAATTCGAAACCTTGGGAATTTACTGTTTAAATTCTGCAGCAGCGATAACACAATCGCGAGACAAGCTATATTCTTTACAATTATTACTCAATCACGGCTTAGAAATCCCAACAACGGGATTTGCGAATTCGCCTTTAGAAACGAATGATTTAATTAAAATGGTGGGCGGACCGCCGCTGATCGTCAAGCTGCTTGAAGGAACGCAAGGAAAAGGCGTGGTTTTAGCCGAAACAAAAAAGGCGGCAGAGAGCGTAATCAATGCATTTAAAAGTGTGAACGCAAACATTTTGGTGCAAGAATTCATCAAAGAAGCCAACGGAAAAGATATTCGTTGCTTCGTGGTTGATGGCAAAGTGGTTGCCGCCATACAACGTGAAGCGTTACCGGGCGAATTCCGTGCAAACATTCATTTGGGTGGAACGGCATCGGTGGTAAAAATCACGCCGCAGGAAAAGAAAATTGCCATTCGGGCCGCAAAAGCCATGGATTTAAAAGTGGCTGGCGTCGACATAATACGTTCAAGTAAAGGTCCGTTGCTGCTGGAAGTAAATTCATCGCCCGGACTAGAAGGCATTGAAGGCGCTACCAATTTTGACATTGCGGGAAGCATGATTAAATCGATTGAAAAAGTGTTTGAAGCCAAGAATTCGCAATGGACCAAGAAGCATTTTAAATCAACCGACAAGAACGAAGAGTCGGAAAACTAAAAGCGCTTACTCCTACTTGATATAATGAAAAAGGTCGGACTCTATTCGAATCCGACCTTTAGTGAATTAACAATCAAATATTATTTTAAAGAGAAGGTTGTTTTAGAAAGCAATTCATTTTTATCGAAGATATTCACATAGTACGTTCCTTTCTCAAAATCTTTACCTTTTCCATCTAAGTATTCGCAAATGTCAACCGCTTCGTTGTTGTACTCCACCGTAGTTGTAAAGCTGTACGTGAGCGAAGATTCGCCAAACGACTCGGTTTTCTTATCGCCTAAAACGTTGTTGTTGCTGTCGATAATTTGCACATAGTAGGTACGACTTCCCGACTTGGCAATGGCATTCGCTGCTAACGCAAAACAAACTTTTAATTTATCGGCACGACTTGCCTTATCCGTTTCAATTTGTTTTCCAGACGAACGTTGCTTGATCGCTTGTGTGCGCAAATTCATCACAACAATTTTCGATCCTTTCTCAACGGTTTTCGCCAGATTTTCGTTCTGTACGACCAGCGTATCGTTATACTTCTTCTGTTCGCCGAGCGCCACAACAGTGCTATCGCGTTGCTGTGTTAACTCTTCGTTGGCTTTCTTCAAAGTTTCGTTCTCTGCAATTAAAGCTTTAAACTTAGTTTGCAAATCGTTGTAACGCGTTTTAAACTGACGTAATGAAGCAGCATCGCCTTTTGATTTCTTCAAATCTTCCATTAATTGCACCACTTTATCGCGTTCAGCAATTAATTCGTCGCTCAATTCTGTTTTCTCTTCGATAGCTTTATCGTAGATACCTTTTTGAACAGCTAGCGAATCTAAAAGGGCATTTTTCTCCGATTTCACATCAACAATCTCGGTTTCAAGCGTTTTAGCATCGCTGGTCATCTTAAAAATATAAGCTAAACTGGCAATGAGTAATAGCGCTAAAATGACAACTACTGCTTTTAAACTTGAGTTACTTCTTTGTGTATCCATAGTTTTTATTTTTAAGACAAATCTAAAGTAAAAAGTCTTGTGATTATTTACGACTTATTAACGCAAGTTTATACTTTTACAACATAGCGTATTCGACTTTTTTATGGAGAAATTGAAATTGATTTCGGCAACAGATCTCGCCAAACGCACCAATTTTAGAAGTGGTGAAGTAAAATTTGGAGAGAAAATGCTCACAGTGCCGAAAGATGTAAGTGCCGAACATTTCATCGCCAACTGCGAAGCAAAATACGTGTTGTTTGGCATTCCGGAAGATATTGGCGTACGAGCTAACCACGGACGACGCGGTGCACACCAAACCTGGGACGTTGCCCTAACTGCCATAGCCAACATTCAGCACAACCGTTTTTGTAAAGGAAGTAAGATTCTCGCACTCGGCGCCATTGATACCGATGCCGAAATGGAAGCCGCCGAAAATTTGGATTATAAAGTTTCTGCCGATCGCGATGCACTAAAACTCTTGGTGGGAAAGATCGATCGCGAGGTGGCGCATTTAGTGTGTACGATTATTAAAGCGGGGAAAACACCTATTATTATTGGCGGCGGACACAACAACGCCTACGGAAACATTAAAGGAACGGCGCTGGCAAAAGGGAAATCGGTTAATGCCGTGAATTTAGACGCACATTCC
This sequence comes from Flavobacterium sp., assembly GCF_027490375.1. GTDB lineage: Bacteria > Bacteroidota > Bacteroidia > Flavobacteriales > Flavobacteriaceae > Flavobacterium. The sequence goes on along the minus strand of NZ_JAIXYH010000011.1, from coordinate 2,280 downwards.
GACTTCCGAATTCTGGAAGGCCGACATTCTGGAAACGGCTTTTCGTACGCCTACGAAGACGGATTTCTGAAAAAATACTTTGTCTTTGGTTTGCACGAATGCTACACCTCAAAAGCCGTACTCGATTTATTAAAGAAAACCGACGACCGCGTGCGTTTCAATACCTACGACGAAATTAAGGTGAAACGCCAAAAGAACTTCGAACAAGAACTTTTTCAAGCACTCTCATTTATTAAAACCGACTATTTTGGTGTGGAAATCGATTTAGACAGCTTGCCGTTTGTGCCCAGCAGCGCAATGACAAACAGCGGATTCTCGATCGAAGAAGCGCGGCAATTTGTGTATCACTTCGGCTCGCATCCCAACGCCAGTTATTTGCATATTTGCGAAGGAGCGCCCGAATTAGAAAATACGGGAAATCCGCAATTGCTCGGAAAACTAATTGGCTATTTACTAACCGATTTCATTAAAGCTTCGGATCGAAACTAAAAAAGTCGGACATTACGACCGACTTTCGCTCAAAACTTAAAACAAATCACTATTTATTAAGGAGAACTTGATCGATCACGTGAATTACGCCATTCGATTGGTTCACGTCGGCAATAGTAACGGTTGCGTTTCTTCCTTGCTCGTCGGTCAGAATTACATTCGAACCTTTAAGCGAAGCTTTTAATTTTCCGCCTTGTACGGTGGTAAACGTTGCGGTTCCGTTGCCTGCTTTAATAGCTTTCACTACATCGGCAGCGCTAAACTTGCCTGCCAAAACGTGGTACGTAAGTACTGCTTGCAATTGTTTTTTGTTCTCCGGTTTTAACAAAGTTTCCACGGTTCCGGCCGGAAGTGCGTCGAAAGCGGCATTTGTTGGAGCAAAAACAGTAAACGGACCTTTACCCGAAAGAGTTTCTACCAAGCCAGCGGCTTTTACAGCAGCCACCAAAGTCGTGTGATCTTTGCTGTTTACGGCGTTCTCAACAATGTTTTTTGTAGCGTACATCGGTGCTCCGCCCACTTCCGGATTTTTTTGTGCATGCACTGTTGTTGCGCCAAAAAGTACAGCTGCAACTAAAATCATTTTCAACTTTTTCATAACAATTTATTTTTTTGATTATGCTTGAAGGTACGTAGAGAAACACGAAACGGTTTTAAACTTCCTGTGAATTAACGCAAGATTAACCACAGTTTAAGAATGTGCTTATTTAAAAACCACACCTTGTTTTTGGGAAGTTAGTTCAGATAGCTCTTGGAATCGCGACGTTTACCACTTTACGTATGGTTTTACCGACCCGAACCATCGAATCATGCGAGCCTGAGCTTGTCAAAGGCTGATTTTTAGAAATTAGAAAATAGTCCCGATGGCTATCGGGAGAGAAGCTAGACTCGATGAATTCACCACTTTACGTTTCATTTTACCTCCCAAACCCGCGTATCGTCGCAGCCTGAGCTTGTCGAAGGCTGGTGCGATTTTTTGGTGGCTTGACACGTTCTGTGTTTTCCTCAACGGTACCATATTGTGCAAAATTCTGTGAGGTTCAGTGTTTTCTGTGCGCTTAAAAAGCTGGTACGTGAGCGGGTCGAAGGCTGGCGTTGTGTAAATTGTGAAAAACTTTGGGAAACATTGTGCTCCATAGATCTTTTCATCTCAAAATTTCGAAATCTCAAAATTTATCAAAAATGTGGTTTTTCCGTAAAATTTATTTCCGGGAATTTCGTACGTGGGAATCGCTCCCCATCCCTCCCGCCCCCATCGAAGCGAAGTTTTGAAAAAAAATCGACATACGATTACGGGTTTTCCACATATTTTAAAGAAGTATTAAGATGGGAGTATTAAGTATTAAGATTTGAGTATTAAGATTGAAGTATTAAGACTTCGCGACGTTCACCACTTTACGTATGGTTTTACCGACCCGAACCAGCGTATCATGCGAGCCTGAGCCTGTCGAAGGCAGCTTGTCGAAGGCTGGCGTTGTGTACATTGTGAAAAACTTTGGGAAACATTGTGCTACCTCGCTGCTTTAGCTTCTCGAAGGCTTAACCGCAAAGGGCCCAGAGATTTTCGCAAAGATCGCAATACGGAATTTTTGGAGTATTAAGATCGGAGTAATAAGTATTAAGACTTTGATGCGATCACCAATTACTGTATCGTTTTGCCCTACTGAACCTAAATATCGTGGGAGCCTGAACGTGTTGAAAGCTAATCTTTCAATCTTTTAATCTTTTAATCTTTTAATCTTTTAATCTTTTAATCTTTTAATCTTTTAATCTTTTAATCTTTTAATCTTT
>NZ_JAIXYH010000071.1 GCF_027490375.1 Flavobacterium sp. | reverse complement strand
TTCCGATAGCTATCGGAAGAACCAGGGACACGACTAAAAACAAAAAACCCTTGAAATCATTAAGAAATCAAGGGTCGGATGTGGTACCTCCAGGAATCGAACCAGGGACACACGGATTTTCAGTCCGTTGCTCTACCAACTGAGCTAAGGTACCTTGCTAATGCGGGTGCAAATATAACCGAGTTTTTATTTGTGCAAAAGAAATCTTTAAAAAAATTCATTTGTAACTTGCCGTCCTAGCTGTAAAAACATGTTACTACTCGTTGATCACGGAAATACACGCATCAAATTACACCTAACATCCGATGGGCAAAAATTTGATACTACGACGGTTAGCCACGATTCGTTTCCCGATGAAACTGCCGAGCTACTGCGTAAACATCCAAATGTTAAAAATGTTGTTTTTAGTTCCGTTGCTGCCGATTTAGTACCTTTTTTTCAAAATTCCTTTCCGAATCTCGGCATTTTTGATGTCGCCCATCTGTCTAATTGGCCATTTATTAACCGATACACCACTCCTGAGACGCTCGGAATCGACCGAAAAGTTCTTGCCGCCGGCGCTACTTTACTGGAAAAAGGAAAATCGTGCTTAATTATAGATGCCGGAACGTGTATTACGTACGACTTTCTATTGCCCGATTCTTCTTATTTAGGAGGTGCGATTTCACCGGGCTTGCACATGCGATTTCGCGCGCTACACGAATTTACTGCTAAACTTCCGTTGGTTTCGAACGTTCAAGAAACAGCTTTGATCGGAAATAGTACAATAACCGCGATACAATCGGGTGTAATAAATGGAATGGTAGCCGAAATAATTGGAATCATTAACCGTTATAAGGAGCAGTATGCCGACTTTACGATAATTTTAACGGGCGGGGATGCCGAATTTTTGGCAACCCAATTAAAAAATGGCATATTTGCCGATTCAAATTTCATGCAGCGAGCTTTGTATGCACTGTACCAATTTTACAACCCTAATGATTAAACGAATTCTGCTGTCAGTGAGCCTTTTTATGAGTTTAGTTGCTCACGCTCAAAACGGAACACCTTCTATCTATTCTTTTTACGGTATTGGAGAAGTCACCTTCCGTGGTTCTGTTGAAAACAGATCAATGGGCGGCGTGGCCGTGTTTACCGACAGTATTCACATCAATTTGCAAAACCCGGCTTCATACGGCGGCTTGAAGTTTACCTCATTTTCGGTTGCAGCAACCAATAACAAAACACGTTTCCAAACAAATACTATTAACGACGAAGCAGGAAGAACAAGTATCGATTACCTAGCCTTTGCTATTCCAGTAACAAAAAAGTTCGGAGCAGGTATCGGATTGATGCCTTTTACCTCGGTTGGATATAAAATTCAAACCTCCGCTTCCGAGACAAACCCAGCAAATCGCAGATATTCTGGTTCTGGAGGTCTTAACCGGGTGTTCTTTTCATTGGCCTATAATTTTTCCGAAAACTTAAGTTTTGGAACCGATTTTCAGTACAATTTCGGAGAAATCGAAACCAGTACGTTGGCCACTATACCGGGTGTACAATTGGGAACACGTGAGTTAAGTTTGTCGGCTCTCTCAGGCTTTACCGTGAATACCGGATTGATGTATCAACGAAAAGTAGGCAAGAAAAATAGGCTTTACACCAGTCTGACTTATTCTCCTAGTACTTCCTTAAAGCTAGATAACAGCAGATTTATTGCAACAGTTTTAATCACTGCAAATGCCGAGACTGTTGATTCAGAAACTGAGGTTAACGTAGCAGATTCCAGATTGAAAATGCCTCAACGATTTACCTTTGGTGCAGGCTTCGGCGAAGAGCGTCATTGGTTGATAGGTACAGAAATTGCGCTTACTTCTAACAACGGTTTCGCAAACAGGTTCTCAGATATTCAAAACGTGGATTACGAAAACGGCGCGAAAATTAGTTTAGGAGGTTATTACATTCCTAAATACAATGCCTTTTCGGGATACTTTAATAGAGTTACTTATCGTGTGGGTGCTCGTTTTGAACGAACCGGACTTGTCGTCAACAATAAAGACATAGAAGACAGAGCAGTGACTTTTGGTTTCGGATTGCCACTACGCGGAACCTTTTCAAATATTAATTTGGGTTGCGAAATTGGGAAGCGCGGTACAACTGCAGCGGGTTTGGTTCAGGAGAGATATACAAACATATCAATCAGTTTATCGCTAAACGACCGCTGGTTTGTTAAACGTAAGTACGACTAATCGTGAAATTACATCATTTGCTTTTGTTTCTGCTTGTTACAGCGACATTCACGGCCTGCGAAGATCGAATCAAAGCCGTGAACAAAAGTAATTTAGCAACTTTCACGCCGAGTGGTGAAGCCGATTCCCTGGCACTCAAATATACCGATTCAGGGCGCATTACCGCCGTTCTCGCAGCAAAGCAAATGCGCGATTTTGCAACCGTAAAGCATCCTTTTACAGAATTTCCGAAAGGAATTGATCTGACTCTTTACGATAAAAAGGGAAAAAAGACCTTTATTACGGCGCAATATGCTATTTCTTATAGAGGAAGCGATTTAATTGATTTGCGAAAAAATGTCGTAATTCGATCCGAAGAAAGCCAAAGGTTGGAAACCGAACAACTGTTCTTCGACCAGAAAAATGGCTGGTTCTTTACCGAAAAACCGTTTTTATTCACCGATCCCGAAGGCGGATCAACTCAAGGAACTGGAATCGATTTTAACAAAGACTTTAAGCGAATCAATTACCAGCAAGTTCGAGGACAAATAAACAAAGCAGAATAAAATGAAATTTCTAAGATTTACTCAATACGTTTACTTAGTTGCCGCAGCTTTTATGGCTTACCGAACTACACAATTATGGAATAGCGGTACCGACGAGCGCTACTTATACCTCCTTTTTACCTTTGCGGCACTTGGAATGTTCTTTTTTAGACAATGGTATTTCAAAAAATTTGAGGAAAGAGCAAAAAAAAATCAGCAAAAACAGCCGTAAATTAAGGCTTATAGACACATTGTAAAAAATAAAAATTTACCCTTGCCGTAATTTGGCAGATAATTGTATTTTCGCAGACTGAATTTAAAAATAAGAGAGAAACTATGGCAGTTTTATCCAAAATTAGACAGCGTTCGTTTTTACTCATTGCAGTAATCGGATTTTGTCTTCTCGCTTTTATCGTAGGTGATATCTTTCAAAGCGGTGCGTTTAGTGGCGCTTCGCGATATGTTGGTACAGTAAACGATGAAGAAATAAGCTTCGAAGATTTCAATAAAAAAGTAGTTAACCTTGAGAAAAGTCAGCAAGGAATGACCACTACACAAGCGGCTAATCGTATTTGGGATCAAGAAGTTAACATCGTGTTGCTAACTGAAGAGTTTGAAAAGCTCGGTATCCGTTCTTCTGAAGAACAAATCATGGATATTCTCAAGCAAAGTCAAGATATCGGACAAAATCCTATGTTTGTTAACGCAAACGGTTTATTTGACCAAAAGAAATTCGACGAGTTTCTAACTTCAAATCCTGAAGCGGCAAAACAAATAGCAGAAAGAAAGAAAGAAGCAGCACTTAATGCTAAATTCCAATCGTACGGAAGCATGATTCGCGGCGGAATGTACACACCTGCTTTCGAAGGAAAATTGAAGTATAAGCTCGAAGCTGATAAAGTTTCTTTCGACTACGTACAAGTTTTGTATTCTTCAATCAAAGATTCGGACGTAAAAGTTTCTGACGAAGAAATTATCGCAGAAATGCGTAAAGATCAAAAGCGATTCAAAGCTGAGGAAAACATAGAGTTAGAATACATTCTCGTTGAAGATAAACCGTCGGCAGAAGATGAGGCAGAGGTTAAAAACGCCATCAATAGCCTCATGGCACCTCGCGTGGAACTTAACGAAGAAACCGGTAAAAACGATACGATTCCGAGTTTCATGAACGCGAAAAATACAGAGGAATTCGTTTCAGAAAATTCAGATATTCCTTACGATTCTTCTTATATTGCTAAGAACCGTTTGCCAGCTGAACACGCAGAAGCGTTATTTAATTTGCCAGCGGGTTCTGTTTACGGGCCTTATATGTTCAACGGATATTATGCAATATCTAAAGGAATGGGTCGTAAAGCAGGAGCAAACGCTCGTGCATCACACATATTACTTGCTTACAAAGGAGCGATGCGCGCACAGCCAAATGTAACCAGAACCAAAGAAGAAGCTGCTGCAAAAGCCGCCGAACTTCTTAACGAAGTAAAAGCGAATCCAAACAACTTTATGATGCTCGCTATGGTAAATAGCGACGACAGTTCTAAACAAAATGGTGGAGATCTTGGTTATTTTGAGCCAGGACAAATGACTACCAAGTTTAACGACTACGTTTTTAACAATCCAGTAAACTCTGTTGGTTTAGTTGAGACCGAATTCGGATACCACATTATTAAAGTAACCGACAAGCAAGATGCTGTTCGTTTAGCTACAATTGCTCGTAAAATCGAAGCGTCTGAGGAAACAAACGACAAGAACTTTGCAACCGCTTCAAAAATCGAGAACGATTTAAAATCGAAATCAATTGCTGAAGTAGCAAAAACCTACAAACTTACTGTTGCGCCTGTGGTAAAAGTACAACCAATGGACGAAGTTGTTGGAGCACTAGGAAATCAGCGTCAGATTGTTCGTTGGGCGTACGATGATGGAAACGAAGTGGGTTCTTTCAAAAAATTCGATATTCCTAATGTAGGAAATGCTATTGTAAGCATTAAGAAATACAATGAGGAAGGTTTGATGGCGCTCGATCAAGCACGCCCGATGTTGGAGGTAAAATTAAAGAACAAGAAAAAAGCCGAGCTCATCAAAGCGAAATTGAAGGGTGCAAACCTTGCTGCTATGGCTGCTGCTAACAAGACTACCGTGAAAGTAGCAACTGATGTAACAATCGAAGCAGGTGTACTCGAAGGTGTTGGTCCGGAACCACGCGTAATTGCAACGGCAATGGCACTGGGCGCTAACAAATTGTCGGCTCCAATCGAAGGCGTTTCAGGTGTGTATGTAGTAAGTGCAAAAGCAGTTACTGCCGCGCCTGCTATAAAAGACTTTAAAGATTATGTAGCTAAACTACAAGCTCAGAACGGAAGCGCACCGGGACGAATTTTGAACGCACTTAAAGATGCTGCCCAAATCGAGGATAACCGCAGATTGTTCTTCTAATTATCGGCAACATACCTAATAAGAGTCCTGCTTTACGCAGGACTTTTTTTTGCACTACCCTCGGTTTATCATTCTATTTTGGGCGGCACTTCCGGCTGTTCGCTGCAAGCTTGCCACCGCTGTACGGCAAAAACTAAAAACCGCAGGAGCTTCCGCTGGTCGCTCTGCGGTTTTTGTTTTTGCACGCACCGCGTTTGGCAAGGCTTTTCGCTACCATCCGGGCCGCAAAGTCGTTACCGGCGTTTCGTTTGCTGATAAAACCTTACCAAAACACTCGAATTTTAACAAACGTAATATTGCAATATTACCACAGGCAAGACATTGAAAATGAAATTTTGTGTTTCGGTATTCGTTGGATGATTAATTAACGCTTTATGAATTACATTAACGATTCTTAGGCAACGTCTCTCGCGGCCGTGATGGCAGTGAAAATAAAACTGTAGCGGCAACGTGTGGTGGCGTTTTTTGCACAGCGACCAGCGGAAGCTGTGCGAAAGACTGCCAGCACCGGCGCCGTGCGGTTTTATTGCAACGAACAGCGCGAAATGCCGCCCAAGAAATTTGTCAATTCTTTTTTTGTCTCGTTTACCCCAAATACTTGGACTCGAATACTTGCAAAGTTTTTTTTATAAACTATGTGCCTATGTGTTCCAGCAAAACCAGCGCAACGAGTTTTTAGTTGCCAAAAAACTATGTGCCTATGTGGTCCGCGTAAACCAGCAAAACGAACTTTTGGTTTACAAAAAACTATGTGCCTATATGGTCAGCCGCAACCAGCAAAACCAGCAGTTTGTGTTAAATAAACTATGTGCCTATGTGATCAGCCGTAATCAGCAAAACGAGCTTTTAGTATCCAAAAAACTATGTGCCTATGTGGTCAGCCGTAACCACCAAAACCGCTAATTTATGGTTAATTAACTATGTGCCTATGTGGTCCGCCGCAACCAGCAAAACCAGCAGTTTGTGTTAAGTAAACTATGTGCCTATGTGATCAGCCGTAACCATCAGAGCAGGTATGTGGTAAATCACTATGTGCCTATGTGGTCAGCCGCAACCAGCAAAACGAGCTTTTAGTATCCAAAAAACTATGTGCCTATGTGGTCAGCCGTAACCACCAAAACCGCTAATTTGTGGTTAATTAACTATGTGCCTATGTGGTCAGCCGCAACCAGCAAAACGAGCTTTTGGTGGTCAAAAAACTATGTGCCTATGTGGTCAACCGTAAAAAAAGGTTATTACCTGCGCACTGTTTGCTGCCCCGCGAGTTCTCTAAATCGATCAAGTGTTGTGTTGCTCCTTGCCGAAGTGTTTCCAAGACCAGTTAAAAAAGTTGTTTGATTAAACATCGAACAGCTCGTCAAAAGCTAGGCATGTAGCAAAACCTTTCGCGGTAAAGTACTGCTGTGGTGGTGCTTCGGAGAGTGCTAAAACAAAGTCGCCTCCCCATGCTCCCAAACTCTTTATCACACTCGGATAGTCGCTGAAAAGTTGTGCTTTTATGGTCGGAATTTGGAGTTGTGCCGACAGTAAATCCTCGTGTCGTTGCAGTAAATCTGCTAAGTCCGCAAATTGGGTTGTTTGTGCTACAGCGCTCGTAATCGCGGAAACGGCTTCAAGAAACACCGTGCTTTTCGGCAACTGCTTGTATTGTGCAATCGCCGACCGACTGTTTTGTTTCTGATTCAAATGCACAAAATACATGTGATTTTTTAGTTCTGTTGGAAAATTAGCCGATCGAATTTCGCGACCTTTTGGGATTTTCCGGTAAAAAATAGGTCCGTTTGCTGTCGCGCACGCCACGTCGTATCCGCTACCGCCAAAAGTAGCATCGGATAGTTCAAATACATCGACACCAACGTATTGCGCCACCAAACTGATCAGCGTGGAGCTGCTTCCCAATCCCCAGTTATTTGGGAATTCCAGCTGTGTGCTAAATTTCTTTCCAAAAAGTGGTGCGGTTGTTTTGCGTTTTATCGCCTGATTTAATACGTTGGCCAAGGCTTGTCGTACCGGATCGGCGATTTGCGTTGCATTTTCAAGATCTTCTTGGGTAAACCGCGTGTCGAGCCATTTTTCGCCTGCAGCATTGTAGCTTTCCCAGGCTATTTTTTGTGTGTCTTCAAACTCGCTTACTCGCAATCGCTGTCCCAATTTTGTGGGAATCGCCAGTGCAAGCGCTCCGTCTAGTACCGCGTATTCGCCTGTGATGAGAAGTTTGCCGTTTGCCCGATACATCTGTTCGTTCATGACTGGCGGAGCTTATCGATAAACTCGTGAACACCGGCGTGCGACACCGCTTTTCCGTTAAACTCTGCCTGAACTGCTTTGCGTTCTTCGCTGTTTGCTTCAAGCTGATTTAAAATATTGTTGAGGTGCATTTTCATGTGTCCGGCCTGAATTCCTGTCGTTGTTAACGAGCGCAGTGCAGCGAAATTTTGTGCCAAGCCCGTAGCGGCAACTATCTCCATGAGTTGTGCGGCACTCGGATTTTTAAGCAGTTCCAAACTAAATTTTACCAGCGGATGTAACGACGTTAAGCCGCCAACGGTTCCGAGAGCCAACGGGATTTGTAATCCAAACGTAAACTGTGTATCGGTAAGTTCGCAAAACGACAACGAGCGGTATTGCCCATCGCGCGATGCGTAGGCATGTGCAGCGGCTTCGATGGCGCGAAAATCGTTGCCAGTAGCTAAAACCACAGCGTCGATACCATTCATGATTCCTTTGTTGTGTGTCACGGCCCGGTATGGTTCGGCTCGTGCTATATCGACAGCCATTTTAAAGCGCTTGGCAAAAAGTTCCGGATCGTCGATTCCTTTATCTTTCAACTCGGCAATCGAGCACGACACTTTAGCTTCGACCACGCAATTGGTCACGTAATTAGAGAGTATGCTCATAATAACGTCGAGTTGTCCGTTGAGTTTATCGGCTTCGCGCCGCATCACAGCTGCAAATTGTTCTAAGCAACTGTTTATAAAGTTAGCACCCATCGAATCTTTGGTGTCGAAAGTTGCGTGGAGTTGGTAATAATTTGGAAGTTTATCGGTAGCGTTTCGAAGTTCAATGGCTAAAATTCCGCCGCCTCTTTTCTCCATATTTTTGGTGATGAAAGCGGTTTCTTGGCGGAAAAGCGACTGGCAATTTGCGAACCAATCTTGTAATTCGTTGCTTGCTCCGTTATAGGTAAAGTGTACTTGTCCGATTTTTTCCTGACCGATAATTCGAGTGGAGAATCCGCCGCGCGTTTTCCAAAATTTGGCGGCTTTGGCAGCAGCAGCCACCACCGAACTTTCTTCGATGACCATCGGCACAAAATATTCGTTGCCATTTATCGAAAAATGGGGCGCGACACCCAGCGGTAAGTAAAAGTTACTGATGGTATTTTCGATGAAATCGTCGTGAAGTTGTTGCAACTTTTCGTCGGTGTTCCAATAATTTCGAAGTACGTTTTTTGCGAGCGTGGGTTCTTTGAAAAACGAAGAAGCAATAAAATCTATTTTTTCCAACTTGCTTAACTTCGAGAAGCTTGCTGCAGAATCTGTCATTTTAAACGAATTAAGTTGCAAAGATACAAGATATCGTAGTTTTTAACAGTTTTATTCTGATGTCTGAACGCTTATTTTATGCCCATTTATAGCTTTTGCACCCTTTTTTTTACTAAAATTGACACTTTAATTCGTTTCTATGCGCAACAGCAAATTTTTGTATCTCTTTTTAGTGCTAACCACGTGGGTTTACGCACAAAAACAAATCACAATTGATCAAATTTATCGGGGCTATTTTAGAACCGAAAATCTAGAAGAACTTCAGGTTCTCCACAAATCCAATACCTATGCGGTTTTAGAAGAAGAAGGCAGTAGTATGTCGATAAATCTGTATGATTTTGCGACTCGTAAGAAAATTGAAACCATTTTCGGTACGGCTACATTTCCAGAAACTAAAGCAGGCATCGACGGCTTTCAATTCAGTGAAGACGATAAATACATTTTGATAACCGCGGGATCAACGCCTATTTATCGACACTCCTTTCTTGCGCGTTATTTTCTGTACGACACGGTTTCCAAGCAACTAACTGCCATTACAGAAGATTTGATTCAAGAGCCGCAATTAAGTCCGGATGGTTCGAAAATTTGTTTTGCTCGAGAAAACAACCTGTATCTTTTTGACGTTCGAAGCAAAGCGGTTAGTGCTATTACAACCGACGGTGTAAAAAACAAAATCATTAACGGTATAACCGACTGGGTTTACGAAGAAGAATTTGCCTTTGTGAAAGCCTACCAGTGGAGTACCGACAGTAAAACGATCGGATTTATTCGCTTCGATGAATCTGAGGTTCCTGAATTTACCATGAATGTGTACGGACAGAATTTATATCCCGGTAACGAAACATTTAAGTATCCAAAAGCTGGAGAGGCCAATGCTAAAGTGAGTTTACATCTTTTCGATGTGGCGCAGCAGGCAACCAAGAAAGTGGATTTAACGGGATACACCGATTTTTACATTCCGAGAATAAAATGGAGCGCTGATGCCCGCTTTTTGAGTGTACAGATTTTGAACAGACACCAAAACAAACTCGATTTTTATTTTGTAGATGCACAAACAGCCGAAAAAAAATTGCTGTTCACCGAAACCGATAAGGCATATATTGATATTACCGATAACTTAACTTTCTTATCTAAAAACCGCTTCATTTGGAGTAGTGAAAAAGACGGCTTCAATCATTTGTACTTGTACGGGAGCGACGGTAAACTAATCAACCAAATTACACAAGGAAATTGGGAAGTAACGGCTTATTATGGTTTTGACGAAAAAACGAAGCGTGTTTTTTACCAATCGACTGAGGAAGGTAGTATCAATAGAACGATCAGCAGTATTGGAATCGACGGCAAGAATCGAAAAAAGTTATCGCAGCAAGTGGGTACCAACGGCGCCACGTTTAGTCCGGTGTTTACGCACTTCATTAATAATTTTCACGACAGCGCAACACCTCCACAGGTTTCGTTAAACGATGCGGTGACTGGAAAATCGATTCAGGTTTTGTTGCGAAACGAGGCTTTGCGTTCGCGCGTAGCCGAATTCAAAATGCCGGAAAAGGTTTTTATGACCGTGAAGTCGGCAGACGGACAAGATTTAAATGCATGGATGGTAAAGCCAACAGATTTTGATGCGAAGAAGAAGTATCCACTTTTTATGTATCAGTATTCGGGTCCGGGTTCGCAACAAGTGAGCAACAGCTGGAACGATTACGACGATTATTGGTTCAAAATGTTGGCGCAGCAGGGCTACATTGTTGTTTGTGTTGACGGTCGTGGCACCGGTTATAAAGGCGCTGCATTTAAGAAGTGTACGCAAGGCGATTTAGGAAACTTAGAGGTTCAAGATCAGATTTTTGCTGCTAAAAGCTTGGCAAAATTCGACTACATTGATGCCAATCGTATTGGAATTTTTGGCTGGAGTTACGGCGGATTTATGTCGGCAAACTGTTTGCTCAAAGGTTCCGACATCTTCAAAATGGCTATTGCCGTGGCACCAGTAACTAATTGGCGTTTTTACGATTCGATTTACACGGAACGTTATTTGACTACTCCGCAGGAAAATGCGAAAGGTTACGATGATAATTCGCCGATTAATTTTGTGAAGCAACTGAAAGGAAAGTTTTTATTGGTTCACGGAACGGCAGATGACAACGTACATGTACAAAACTCAATGCGCATGATCGAAGCATTGGTGCAAGCCAACAAGCAATTCGATTGGGCGATTTATCCCGATAAAAATCACGGTATCTACGGAGGCATGACTCGTATACAGCTTTACAATAAAATGACAGACTTTATTAAGAATAATCTTTAACCAACCAAAACTCTTTACATGGAGCAAACTCAAATAAAAACCGGACATCCAAAAGGACTTTATTTCTTGTTTTTCACAGAAATGTGGGAACGATTTAGTTACTACGGCATGCGTGCCATATTCATTCTGTTTATGACCAAAATACTGCTAATTTCTGACGCTGATGCGTCGGAGATTTATGGCAGTTACACCGGACTGGTTTATTTAACACCACTTCTAGGGGGGTATTTATGTGATCGCTTTTTAGGGAACCGACGAAGTATTGTTATTGGCGGTTTGTTAATGGCAATAGGTCAGTTTTTGATGTTTCTAAGTGCATCTGCTGGTGCCGATGGCGGTGTGGCTTTAATGTGGGCCGGATTAACGGCAATCATTATTGGTAACGGATTTTTCAAACCAAATATCTCTACGATGGTAGGGCAACTATACCCTGCGAACGACCGTAGAATTGATAGTGCTTTCACTATTTTTTACATGGGAATAAACTTGGGCGCATTTTTCTCGCCTTTAGTTTGTGGTTCGATGGATTTTAAATGGGGATTTTTAGCTGCTTGTATCGGAATGCTTTTGGGTCTTGGCGCATTTGTGATTGGACAAAAGAAGTACTTGATTTCTGAGGAAGGAAAAGAAATTGGCTTGCCTGTGAAGAAATTAGATGTTCCGAATATTTTAGCGATAATTGGATCTATTGGTATCATCTATTTTATGCTGAATTTTAAGACGTTGTTTCAAACGGATGTTGATATTATCAGTTATTTCATTTACGGAGCGATGATTCTGATGCCAATTATCATTTTGACAGATAAATCATTAACCAATGTTGAAATGCAGCGTATTGTTGTGATCTTGATTTTGGCTTTCTTCGTGATTTTCTTTTGGGGAGCGTTTGAACAGGCGGGTGCTTCACTGACTTTATTTGCAGATAGACAAACCGATCGTGACTTCTTCGGGTTTGAAGTCCCTGCGAGCTGGTTTCAATCTGTCAATCCACTTGCGGTAATTTTATTAGCTCCTGTTTTTACTTTGATTTGGGGCTTTTTGTATGTCCGGAAATTGGAGCCGAGTTCGCCAAAGAAGATGGCACTTGGTTTAGCATTAGTTGCCTTAGGATATGTAGTAATTGCTTTTGCCGTGAAGGGAATAGGAGCATCGGATAAAGTTTCCATGTGGTGGTTGTTTGCGCTATACGTAATTCACTCTATGGGCGAATTGTGCTTATCTCCAATTGGTTTATCTATGGTTTCTAAATTAGCACCGTTACGCCTATCATCGCTGCTAATGGGAACTTGGTTTTTGGCAAATGCGGCTGCAAATAAATTTGCAGGTACATTAAGTGCGTTGATTCCACCGACAGCAAATCCCGACGGATCAGCCGTCACTGATTTCCCTAGTATAGTAGGTTTTCAAATTACTAACTTGTACGAATTCTTTATCGTTTTCATTGTAATGACTGGCGCTGCAGCAGGAATATTGTTTTTCTTGTCAAGCTTTTTACAGAAGAAAATGCACGAAGAAGTTCAAGCATAAAAATCATTTTTCTAAAAATTCCAAAAGCTGCCTTGCGCAGCTTTTTTGTTTTAAAAAGAATTTATTTTCTTGAAATTGTTTCAAAAAACACAATTTGTTTTAAAATGTTGTATTTTGTTGAAAAATTTGAAGAACTACTGTGCTCTCTTACTTTTGCCAAAATTTTGATCTATGGAAAACCAGCAACTGCAACAAATTGCAGAACAATTCCCTTTGCCGGCGTATGTGTACGATAGCGAGAAAATCATTGCGCAGTACAACCGCTTGCGTCAGGCTTTTTCGAAAATCGAACAATTGCGGATTAACTATGCTGTAAAAGCACTGTCGCATACAGCTATCATTAAATTGTTTAAGAGCCTAGGTGCAGGTTTAGATACTGTTTCCATTCAAGAAGTACAATTGGGTTTGTATGCCGGAATGCAACCTGAGCAGATTATCTTTACGCCCAATGGTGTTTCGCTTTCCGAAATCGAGCAAGCTGCCGCTTTAGGTGTTCAAATAAACATAGACAATTTGTCGATTCTCGAGCAGTTCGGAGGCAAGCATCCGCAACATCCGGTTTGCATCCGAATTAATCCGCATGTGATGGCTGGCGGAAACAGCAATATTTCCGTCGGACATATAGACAGTAAATTCGGTATTTCCATTCATCAGTTGCCGCATGTGCTGCGCATTGTGCAAAACACTGGTATGCATATAAACGGCGTGCACATGCATACCGGTTCGGATATTCTCGATATCGAAGTATTTTTATATGCAGCCGAAATCTTATTCGATACGGCAAAACATTTTCCAAATCTCGACTTCCTGGATTTCGGAAGCGGTTTTAAAGTGCCGTACAAAAAAGGAGATATCGAAACAGATATCGAAGAACTAGGTCGTAAGCTCAGTAAACGCTTTTTGCAATTTCAAAAGGAGTACGGAAAGCCGCTAACTTTAGCATTCGAACCCGGTAAGTTTCTCGTAAGCGAAGCGGGAACGTTTTTAACGCGCGTAAATGTGGTGAAACAAACAACCTCTACCGTTTTTGCTAGTGTTGACAGCGGTTTTAATCACTTAATTCGGCCGATGCTTTACGGTTCGCAACACCACATTCGCAATATTTCTAATCCGAAAGGAAAGGAACGCTTTTATACCGTTGTGGGCTACATCTGCGAAACCGATACGTTTGCAACCAACCGCCGCATTAGCGAAATTCATGAAGGCGATGTTTTGGCTTTTCACAACGCGGGTGCGTACTGCTACAGCATGTCGTCGAACTACAACTCGCGGTACAAGCCGGCGGAAATTTTGATACATAAGGGGCAACCGCTCCTAATCACGAAACCAGAATCGTTCGACGATTTGATTCGAAATCAGATAGATATTGAGTTGTAGTTTTTTATTGTAGGAAAATACAGCGAAAAAACACCCAAAAAATACCTATAAGTAGGTATTGATTTGTCGGGAAATAGATAGATTTTTGAATTCCATTTTGTTTGTGGAACTACTTAAGTAGTATAGGGGTTAGGCCGCTTCGAAAGAGCGGCCTATTTTTTTGTGGTTTTGTACCCATCAGACTCCATTGAAGTCTTTTGTTTGCGTATTGTTTCGCAACAGCGATTGCAAAAGCAAGCGTACGAACTTAAAAGCGTACAACAGCACGCAGGCTTTTAGCGACCAACGGAAGCTGAAAGACGGGTAGTTGTTGTAGCTTTTTAGAAGTACCTTGACTTGCAAAGCGCGGTGGCCGGCACCTTAATTCAACTAAAAGCGCGCCGGCCAGTTGCCCAAAAAATCATAAAATTAGTTTACATGCCGCTTCGAATGGCTTCGACAGGATCGAGTCGCGATGCTGTAAATGCCGGTACAATACCTGCGATTAGTCCGATGATTATGGCGAGGGAAGTTCCCAGAATTACGTTTCCGAGGCTTAGAACAAATTCGAAATCGGCCACGTTCGACATAACAATGGTGATGATCCAAACTAAAATTAGACCAACGGCACCGCCAAACAAGCACAAAATGATGGCTTCGAATAAAAATTGAAACAAGATGAATTTGTTTTTTGCGCCTAGTGATTTTTGGATGCCAATGAGGTTGGTGCGTTCTTTAACAGATACGAACATGATGTTTGCAATACCGAAACCGCCTACGAGCAACGAGAAGCCAGCGATGAGCCAGCCGCCTAAGTTAAGCATGGCTATAATGCCGTCGAGTAGATCGGTGAATCCGGCTAAGATGTTGATGAAGAAATTATTGATATCGCCGTCTTTCAATCCGCGGTAGTTGCGCAATTTCATACCCAATTCTTCTTTAAACGCATCGATATCGAGGCCTTTATTTGGTTTTACGATAATAACGTTGGTTTGCCACGTACCTGAGTCGCCGTAAAAGCGTCGGATAAAATTCACGGGAATAAATGCCGAACTGTCGTTGCTATCGCCAAACATTCCTGCGCCTTGTTTTTTCAAAACGCCAATTACTTGAAAGCGTTGTCCGTACATTCTGATTTCTTTGCCTACTGCATCGGGCGTATCGAATAGCGATTGTGCAATTTCTTCGCCAATTACCACCACGCGTGCGCCGGAATTAGACTCGGCTTCATTGTAGAAACGCCCAGAGGAAAATTCGAGATTTTGGATATCGATAAATTCGTGCGAAACCGGAACAATGTTTACTGAACTTACTTGTTTGTTTTCGAATTTAAGTGTTTGCGGACCGGTGAATACTTGAAACGCCATGAGTGCATCGTCGGCTAATGCTGTTTTTAGGTAGGTATATTCGTCGTATTTTACGTTTGGAAACTGATCGCGCTTCCATTCGGGAATGTCGGAAGGTCCGAAAGAAAACCGCAATAGGTAAATGGTATTTTTATCTAAGGCGCTGAGGTCTTTTTTGATTTTTCGATCGAGCGAATCGACCGCTGCTAGAACGGCGATAATCGAAAAGATACCAATAGTGACGCCGAGTAGCGACAAAAATGTGCGCAGTTTGTTGTTCACCAGTGCACTCACGGCAAACGAAAAACTCTCTTTAATTAAACGCAGGTAAACAATCATATGTAAAGGTAGGCATTAGCGTATTTTTTATTGGAGTACTTTTTTAAAAAATTGTTACAGTTTGGTTCCATATTTTGAACTTCAAAAAGTACTTTTGCAGCTTTTAACACAACACACACATGTCGACTACAAAAATCATCAAAACAGCACTTATTTCGGTGTATTCGAAAGAAGGATTGGCGCCCTTAATTCACGAACTGGCAGCAAACGAAGTTTCATTTTTATCTACTGGCGGAACACAGCAATTCATTGAACAATTGGGTTATACGGTAACGCCGGTTGAAGCCGTAACGGGTTATCCTTCGATTTTAGGCGGACGCGTAAAAACGCTACATCCTAAAGTTTTTGGAGGTATTCTCAACAGATCGGAAGTTGATTCGGATCGCGAAGAAATGGAGCAACACGACATTCCGCAGATTGATTTAGTGATTGTAGACTTGTATCCGTTTGAAGATACAGTTGCCTCAGGGGCATCGGAAGCAGAAATCATTGAGAAAATAGACATTGGTGGCATTTCGTTGATTCGAGCTGGAGCCAAGAACTTTGCCGATACGGTTATTGTTTCAAATATGAGTCAATATTCGGTTTTGCTCGAATTACTGAAAAATCAGCTTGGAGCTACCGAGCTCGAGCAGCGCAAAAACTTTGCTTTGGAAGCGTTCCGTGTAACCTCGCATTACGATACGGCAATTGCCAATTATTTTTCGGGTGCTGCCGATCGTTTACAAGTAGCATTCGACCATAAAATGCCGTTGCGATATGGCGAGAATCCGCACCAACAAGGAAGTTTCTACGGAAATTTCGATGCTTTGTTTACAAAGTTGAATGGTAAAGAATTGTCGTATAACAATTTACTCGACGTTGATGCTGCTGTGAATTTGATTGAAGAATTTAAAGCAGATAAGCCAACGTTTGCCATTCTTAAGCACAATAATGCCTGTGGAATTGCCACTGCTGCAACGATATACGATGCGTATGTTACGGCTTTAGCTTGCGATCCGACATCGGCTTTCGGCGGTGTGCTTATCGCGAATACAGCAATTGATGAAGCTACGGCACAGGAAATTAATAAACTATTTTGTGAAGTAGTGATAGCTCCGGCTTATGCTGGCGAAGCGGTTGCAATTTTGAGCGAAAAGAAAAACCGCATTGTTTTGGTTCAGAAGCCGGAAGAACTGGCACAAGTGCAATACCGCACAGCTTTAAACGGCTTGTTGGTTCAAGATCGAAACAACAAAACGGATCAGGCTTCCGATTTGCAAGTGGTAACAAATGTTTCGCCAACTCAGGAACAAATAGACGATTTACTTTTTGCATCTAAAATTTGTAAGAATACCAAATCGAATACAATTGTTTTGGCGAAGAACGGCGTTTTACTGGCGTCGGGTACCGGACAAACTTCTCGCGTTGACGCGTTAAAGCAAGCTATTGAGAAAGCGCAAACTTTTGGGTTTTCGTTGCAAGATGCTGTTATGGCGAGCGATGCTTTTTTTCCGTTTCCCGATTGTGTAGAGATTGCAAATCAGGCGGGAATTACTGCGGTTATTCAACCCGGAGGTAGTATTAAAGATCAATTGAGCATCGATTATTGCAATAGTCAAAATATGACAATGGTATTTACGGGTACGCGTCATTTCAAACATTAATTTGTATACCTTTGCTCGTTAAAAAACTGTAATTTAATCCTTATTATTTCCTATGGGATTTTTCGATTTCATGACCGAGGACATTGCGATAGACCTTGGTACTGCCAACACCCTGATTATTCATAACGACAAAGTTGTAATTGACAGTCCGTCTATTGTAGCACGCGATCGTATTTCTGGGAAAATCATTGCCGTTGGTAAAGAAGCCAACCTCATGCAGGGAAAAACCCACGAGAACATCAAGACGATTCGTCCGTTGAAAGACGGTGTTATTGCTGATTTCGATGCCTCGGAAAAAATGATCAGTATGTTTATCAAGAGCATACCGGCATTGAAAAAGAAAATGTTTACACCTGCCTTGCGAATGGTTGTGTGTATACCATCGGGAATTACAGAAGTGGAAATGCGTGCCGTAAAAGAATCTTGCGAACGCGTGAACGGAAAAGAAGTGTATTTGATTCACGAGCCTATGGCTGCGGCAATTGGTATCGGAGTGGATATCATGCAGCCAAAAGGAAATATGATAGTCGATATCGGTGGTGGAACAACGGAGATTGCAGTTATCGCTCTAGGCGGAATTGTATGTGATAAGTCGGTTAAAATTGCCGGCGACGTTTTCACCAACGATATCGTGTACTACATGCGTACCCAACACAACTTATTTGTGGGAGAAAGTACCGCAGAGAAAATTAAAATTGAAATCGGTGCTGCCGTGGAAGATTTAGAATCGCCACCAGACGATATGTCGGTTCAAGGACGCGATTTGCTTACAGGCAAGCCAAAGCAAGTTGAAGTTTCGTACCGCGAAATTGCTAAAGCACTCGACAAGTCTATTCAGCGAATTGAAGATGCTGTTATGGAAACGCTTTCGCAGACGCCGCCTGAATTAGCAGCCGATATTTACAACACCGGTATTTATTTAGCGGGTGGTGGTTCGATGTTGCGCGGACTCGACAAGCGTATTTCTCAAAAAACCGATTTGCCTGTTTACATCGCCGAAGATCCACTACGCGCCGTTGTTCGTGGAACGGGTATGGCTTTGAAAAACATCAATAAATTTAGAAGTATCCTGATTAAGTAATTCGGAACTTCTCTATAAAGCAACCGATTTATCAGACTAGCGTCAACAGACACTTATGCAGCAGATATTGAATTTTATCCTTAAAAACAGCCATAAGTTGCTGTTTTTGCTGCTTTTGATAATAGCGCTGTCTCTTACTATTCAGGCACATTCCTATCACAAAAGTAAAGTCATTAGTTCGGCAAATTTCTTGGCGGGCGGTGTTTACGAGCAAATGAATGCCGTGAGCGAGTATTTTAGTTTGAAAGAACGTAACCAGGAACTTGCTATTGAAAATGCGCGACTGAAATCTTTACTTTTTAATTCGGCCGACACCGCAGCACTAAAACTACCCGATACGATTAAAGGCGTTAAGAAAGTGAATGTCATTTTATCGAAAGTGATTCACAATTCCTTCAACGTGCCTGAAAATTATTTGACGCTTAATTCGGGCAGCAAGCAAGGAGTTAAAAGCGATATGGGTGTGATAAACGATCTCGGAATTGTAGGTATCGTTGAAAAAGTGAGTCCGAATTACGCCACCGTACAAAGTATCTTGAACATCAAGTCGAAAATTAACGCCAAATTCAAGAAGTCTGATCATTTTGGTACCTTAATTTGGAACGGCAAGAACACTGGATATGCCCAATTAATCGACGTGCCTCGTTTGGCGCAGATTAAAAAAGGCGATACGATTGTAACGGGTGCGGATTCCAAAATTTTCCCAGAAAATATCGGTATTGGAACGATCTACAAGATATACATTGACGATCAAACCAATTATTACACACTCGACGTGAAGCTCTTTAACGATATGACGAGTTTGGGTCACGTGTATATCATTAAAACCAAAGATCGCGAGGAGATTTTACAAGTAGAGCAAGAAACAGCGCAGCCAAATGAACAGTAATGTTTTATTCAATACGGCCCGATTTATCTTGCTGCTTGCGGCACAAATCCTCATTTTTAACAACATTCAGTTTTGGGGCTATCTCAACCCGTATCCGTACGTGTTGTTTATTTTGCTTTATCCGGTAAACGGCAACAAAAACAGCTTGTTAGCGGCGAGTTTTTTACTCGGTTTACTCATCGATATGTTTGCTAATTCTGGAGGCGTTCATGCGGCAGCGTCGGTTACTTTAGCCTATGTCCGACCCGCTTTTTTTCGATTTGCCTTTGGTGTTTCGTACGAATATCAGACCATTAAAATCAACGATCGCCTTACCCCAGAACGCTTCTCGTTTATTTTAGTTTCGGTGATGACGCACCACCTAATTTTGTTTATTTTAGAGACTTTCCGTTTCAGTTTCTTTTGGGATATCTTGCTGCGAACGCTATTCTCTACTTTGTTTACTATTGTACTTTGTATCATCATTATTCACTTATTTAAGCCGTCTAAAAGATGAGAAAGGTATTGTTGCCCACCATCATTATCATATCAGTTATTCTGATCGTGATGCGACTCTTCTATCTGCAGATTATCGACGATGAGCTCAAGCTTAAAGCAGAAAACAACGCTATTGAAATCATTTACGAATATCCGGAACGCGGGTACATTTACGACCGAAACGGAAAGCTACTGGTAGCCAATCAGCCCTCGTACGACATCATGGTTACGCCGCGTGAAGTAAAAAACATCGACACAACCGAGTTTTGCGATTTACTGAACATCACCAAGGAAGATTTCATAAAAAAAATGGAAAAAGCTAAGGTGTACAGTCCGCGGCTACCGTCGGTTTTCTTATCGCAACTAAACAAGAAAGAATACGCTGGTTTTCAAGAAAAGCAACGAAAGTTTCAAGGTTTTGAAATTGTAAAACGTTCCCTACGCGATTACCAAGTGAAAGTGGCTGCAAATGTTTTTGGTTCCATAACACAAGTAAATCAGCGTACGATTGATAAAAATCCGTACTACCAATCCGGCGATCTAATCGGTGTTCAAGGTGTTGAGCAAAGTTACGAGGAAGTATTGCGCGGCGTAAAAGGCGTGAAGTATCGTCAGAAAGATAAATTTAACCGCGATATCGGTTCGTACAAGCAAGGAAAATTCGACGTAAAAGCCGTGCGTGGCGAAGACATTACCCTAACTATCGACGCCGAATTACAACAATACGGCGAAGAACTTATGGTAAACAAACGCGGCGGAATTGTTGCCCTAGATCCGAAAACCGGACAGATTTTAGCGTTGGTCACCGCACCGTCTTACGATCCGTCGATTCTCGTTGGCCGTCAGCGCTCTAAAAACTACACCAAACTCTACCGCGATTCGATAGCACAGCCTTTATTCGACCGCGGATTACTTGCACAATACGCACCAGGTTCGCCATTTAAAATCGTTACCGGTTTAATTGCGCTACAAGAAGGTGTAATCGACGAGAATACAACCGTTATGTGTCACCACGGTTTCAGTTACGCGCGCGGGCGGTTTATGCGTTGCCACGGCTTCGGGCCGCACCAATTACACAACGGGATCTACAATTCGTGCAACGCCTATTTCGGAACGGTGTACATGCGAACCATAAACAAATATTTAAAGCCACCACAGGCTGTTGATATCTGGGCAAAACACGCGAAAAGCTTTGGTTTGGGCGATTTTATGGGTTACGATCTTCCAACAGGAAAACGCGGACTGATTCCGACTTCAAAAACCTACAAACGTATTTATCCCAACGGTGGCTGGCGTTCTACAGCAATTGTTTCAAACGCTATTGGGCAAGGCGAGGTGCTCGCAACACCGATACAGCTTGCAAACATGATTGCAACCGTTGCAAATCGTGGCTATTATTACACACCGCACATCATTAAATACATAAAAGGCGGTAAAATCGATCCAAAGTTTCGCGAAAAGCATACCACCACAATCGATCGTAAGTATTTTGCGCCCGTAATTCGGGGCTTGCACGCCGTGTACACGAACGGAACCGCAAGTCATTTGCAAATTGATGGCATTAACATCTGTGGAAAAACCGGAACTGCTGAAAACTTTGCTCGAATAGGAGGTAAGAAAGTACAGTTGAAAGATCACTCGATTTTTGTAGCGTTTGCACCGATGGAAAACCCTAAAATTGCTTTGGCCGTATTTGTTGAAAATGGCGGATTTGGTGCGACTATCGCCGGACCTATTGCTACACTGATGATCGAGAAATACGTGCGCAAGAAAATTACGCGTACCGATTTGGAGAAGTTTATCCTAAACAAAAGTTTGGAAGCCGAGTACAACCGCTACACCAAAAAAACAAACGACTCCCTATATAACAATCGTGAAATTAAACCCGTGGGCGATACCATAGGTAAATTGGAACTCTGATATGAAGAATCAAAGTACTAGAGATCACATCGATTGGGTAACAGTTACCCTGTACAGCCTTTTGGTATTATTGGGTTGGTGCAATATTTTTTCGTCGAGTTTTCCTGAGGGTGAATTCTCGTTCTTCGATTTGTCGCAGTTTTTTACGAAGCAATTCGTTAATATCTTGCTTGCTATTCCACTGATTATTATTGTTTTGTCGTTGGATAGTAAAGTATACGAGAAATTTTCTGTTGTATTTTATATCATCACTTTATTTCTGTTAGCTGGTTTATTTGTTTTCGGAAAAACCGTGAACGGACAAACCAACTGGTACGCAATTGGCGGTTTTAGTTTGCAACCCGCCGAGTTTGCTAAAGTAGGTTGCGCGCTAGCACTATCCAAGTTTTTAAGTGATGTGCAAGTCAATTTGCGCGATTCTGCACGGCAGTTTCAAGCCTTCGGAATTATCTTGCTGCCCATCATTCTTATTGCGCCACACGATCCGGGAAGTGCCTTAATTTTTACCATGCTAATCTTGGTTATGTATCGCGAAGGTTTGCCAGCATGGTATTTATGGACCGGCTTTATTGCCATCATCATCTTTGTACTGTGCCTGCTCTTTGATCCTATTTACATTATTGGTGCGGCGGCAGCTATTATTATTTTAACGTATTACCGAAGTCGCATTGCAAACCGAAACATCCTTGCAAGCGCATCGGCATTTGTGATTATTGTACTGTTTACGTTCTCGGTAAACTACGTATTTAACGACGTCTTTCAGCAACACCACCGCGATCGTTTTAATATTTTACTCGGCAAGGAAGTCGACCTTCGCGGAATCGGATACAACATCAACCAATCGAAAATTGCTATTGGTTCGGGCGGTTGGTTCGGAAAAGGCTTTTTAGAAGGAACACAAACTAAAGGCGGTTTTGTGCCGGAACAACACAGCGATTACATTTTTACCACGATCGGCGAAGAGTGGGGTTTTCTCGGATCGCTACTCGTTATTGGCTTGTTCGTTGGACTCATGTTTCGAATTTTATACCTCGCCGAAAGACAAAAAACCAAGTTCAGTAGGGTGTACGGCTACTGCGTCGTTTCGATACTATTTATACATTTCTTTGTTAATATTGCCATGGTTCTCGGACTCTTCCCAACCATTGGCGTACCTTTACCTATGATCTCGTACGGAGGTTCTAGCTTGTGGGGCTTCAGCATTCTAATTTTTATATTCGTAAAGATGGATGCCAACAAAGTCAACGAGTGGTAAAAATTTAAGCTATGAAAAAGATTTTATTTACGGCATTGTTCCTTACGGGAGCACTCGCCAACGCGCAAGAAAACGACGTTATTTCGCCAACAGATTCACTAGCGGTTAAGCGCGACAGCACCCTGGTCAATAAAGAAATGTATCGTCAAATTAACAACACTGTTGCAATCGATGCGCAAAAACGAGCCGAGAATGCTCAAAAAGAAGCCGAGCAAGCACAAAAGCGTGCCGAGCAAGCTCAACAGGAGTCGGAAAAAAACCTAAAGAAAATTGCTAAAGAACAGCGTAAAACCGAAAAAGCACAAAGAGCGTTGGAAAAACGCCAGAATAAGATTGCAACGGCTGAAAACGACATCCGGAAGATAAATCGACGTATCGAAAACGAACAGGAAGATTTGGCGAAGCTCGAAGAAAAGCTGCAACGTGTACGCGAGAAAAGCAACTCTTCGAACGAAGACGTTTTGAAAATGGAGCAAAAATGCAACAAACAGCAAATTCGCGTTAACGATCTGAAAATTAAACTCGAAAAGAAAGAGAAAAGCTTGCGTAAGCTCCGCGATTAATTAATGCTTTTTTTGTAGTTGGGCGTGCCCCCGCTATTTAGTGGAAATACATAGAGCGGGGTCGGTTGCGCTGCTGCAATAGTAAAATCGCCAGTGCTTTGCTACTCTTTTTTTACAAATGGGCTTCCGCTGGTCGCCAGTTGTAAAAAGTAGCAATAGCGCTGGCGGTTTTTCTATTTTCGCGTTGCCACCTCACGCGGGCAATCATTGTCCTGAAATCAGTTTCCGGCGAACGGCGAGTTGAAAATACCTACGGCTAGTTCCGCCCATATCAGTATAAAAACGATTAGTACAATGAATCCCACTAGAATTCGTTGCGCTTTTTTGTGAACGAAACGGTACAAGATTTCAAGAAAAAGCCAAAAGCCGAGAAGTATGCCAGCCATGGCAAGGAAATCGGCTGAAGTCCAGTAAATTTCGTCGGTAAATTGCATTAGAATGAGTGGTAAACACAAAAACGCAACGATAAGGACAATGATAGAGAACGCGCGTTTTGGGAAACTCATTTGAGGTGATTTATTCATGATGATTTTTGTGTTACGATTTTCTGCGTTAAGGACAGCAGCGGTATAAATTGCTGGCAAAAGGCTTTTGGTACCGACAAGGGAAAGCGACCAACGGAAGCTTGCCCTGGCGTTGTACCAATGGCTTTTGACCAAATTTATATCAGCGCATGGCCTGACGGCAAAAATAGCAAACCGCAGTAGTGAACGGGCATAAACTTTTATACGGTTCGTGTACTACTGCGGTTAGCTGTTTTGTCGGAACGCCCAGAAAAAAATTACGATTTAATTGCTTTTTCTTTCTTCTTTACGTTTACCACGGGCTTGGTTCCCGACACGTTGTTTAAATCGCTCAAAACGTTAAGCGCTTCTTCCATGTACGCATCTTTCTGAAGTTGCTCGTGCCAACGGTTGCGTTTTTCTTTCAGAATACTGTCTTTTTCGATTTGCGCCAACTCGTAAGGCAACGATTTATACACGTAGTTGGTTTTGTAATCGTTAATCGACTTGTATCTTTTCGATTCGTTTTCCAGCTGATCTTGCTCTTTTTTGAACTGTTGTAAATTTAAACTGTACACCAATTCGTCTTTGCGCTTGCTCAACCATTTGGCATTTTGATCGATAAGCTGAAACTGTTTGCTCGCCGCCACACGCTTTTTACTGTTTTCGATAGCCGCTTGAATGGCCGTTTTATATGTCGACGTTTTGTAATCGGCGGGTGCAATTTTGTCCCACGCCATTGCATTAGGCATGTCGCGCTCGCCAATTTCGATATAACTGTAGCGATCTGGAATGCTCACATCGCTGCTCACACCTTTTAGTTGCGTAGAGCCGCCGTTAATGCGGTAGAACTTTTGCGTTGTAGTTTTCACCGCGCCTAAATCGCCCACCGAGCTGTTTCGAACCAATTGGTTGAGGTCGATTACGTTTTGAACTGTTCCTTTTCCGTACGATTGCTTGCTTCCGATAACTACGCCACGACCGTAATCTTGCATCGCAGCAGCCAGAATTTCCGAAGCCGAAGCCGAGAAGTTATTGATCATAAGTACCAGCGGACCGTCCCATTGAACGCGCGAGTCGGTATCAGCTAAAACTTCCTGTTCTTTACCTGCCGATTTCACTTGAACTACCGGACCTTTATCAATAAACAAACCAGCGATATCAACCACAGTTCGTAGGGATCCTCCGCCGTTATCGCGCAAATCCATGACCAAGCCGTCGATATTTTCTTTTTTCAAACGTTCGATTTCCAACGCAACGTCTTTGGCAGCATCGCGACGGTCTTTGTTTTCAAAATCGATGTAAAATTTCGGAAGGTGGATGATGCCGTAACGTTTGCCGTCTTTCTCTACCACGCTCGATTTAGCGTAAGTTTCTTCGATTTCAACCACATCGCGAATGATCGAAATTACTTTAATCGAACCGTCTACTTTCTTCACAGTTAAGCGCACTTCGGTTCCTTTTTTACCTTTAATTTTCTTCACGACATCGTCGAGACGCATACCCACAACGTCAACGGGTTCGGCAGCGCCTTGTGCCACTTTCATGATCACGTCGCCGGGTTCGAGTTGTTTATCGCGCCAAGCAGGTCCGCCAGAAATGAGTTCTGTAATTTCAGTGAAGTCGTTTTTCTTTTGTAAACGGGCACCAATTCCTTCGAGAGTTCCCGAAATACTGAGGTCGAATTTGTCTTTATCTTCCGGTGCAAAGTAGTTGGTATGCGGATCAAAACCTTCGGCAATAGAATTAACGAAGATGGCAAACCAGTCTTCGCGGTTCAAATCTTTTACAAAGCTGAAATAATCGTCGAGCGATTTTTCAGAGCTTTCGCGGGTTTCTTTTTCTAAATCGGCATACGATTTTGCTTTATAGTTTGCATCGGCTTTTGCTTTGTCTTCTTCCAATTTAAGTTTATCGGTTAAAGACGACAAGGTTCCGAGCTTGATTTGTTTTCTCCAACGATCTTTGAGCGCACTGATTGAGTTCGCGTAGGGCATTTTCTCGTAATCGGTATCAAACGTCTCGTTTTCGTCGTAATTGAACGGTTTTGCGAGCAGATCTTTGTAAAACGATTTGCTTTCTTGCATGCGTTCCATCAAACGATTGTAAGTGAGATTAAAAAATGTCAGATCTTTATTATTGATTTGATCGTCGATTTCCAATTCGTATTTTTTAAACTCTTCGATATCCGATGCTAGGAAAAAGCGTTTCGCTGGATCGAGCGCCTCGATGTACTCTTTGTACACGCTTTTACTGAAATTATCGTCGATGTTTTTCGGATCATAATGTCCTTTTTGTAATACAAAGGCAAGCAATTCGAGTAGTAATTTGTCTTTTTCATCATTGTTGGACGACTTTGGAAAAAACGACCACAATGCCACGCAAAGCACTAATAGTGCTGCGATTATCTTAAAATTCTTTTTCATAAAATCTATCAGAGTTTTCATCTAAAACAATAACTAAGGTAAGTAAAAACCGTGCCGATACTTTTTGCTGCGCTATAATTTTTTGTTAAACCAATAACTGTTTGGTTTATTGATTGTTAGTGCATTTTGGTGTCAGAAACGAATCGGAAGCGAAATCAGCTTAGTTGCCCCACTAAAATTAGTTATTTTTGGGGTTTGACGCAATGTCTTCGCGTTCGTTACAAATTTAAACAATAGTTGTCATGCAGTCTAGTGAAACAAGCAGGCCTTTAATTCTAGTTACCAACGACGATGGGGTTACCGCACCCGGCATTCGTACGCTAATTTCGGAAATGTGTTTACTTGGCGATGTTTTAGTTGTGGCGCCCGACAAACCACAAAGTGCCACGGGACATGCAATTACGATTAACAATACACTGTATCTGCAAAAGTTGAGCAACGACGGTAGTTTTGAAGAGTTCAGTTGTTCGGGTACGCCGGTAGATTGTGTGAAATTTGCTGTAAATGAAATCTTGCATCGAAAGCCCGATTTGTGTGTTTCGGGAATCAATCACGGCAGTAATGCGTCGATCAATGTTATTTACTCGGGAACGATGAGCGCGGCTGTAGAAGCTGGGATCGAAGGTATACCTGCTATTGGATTTTCGCTCAGCGATTACAACTGGGATGCAAACTTTGAGCCGTGCCGACCTTTTGTTCGCAGTATTGCGGCTCAGGTTTTGGCAAACGGATTACCTAAAGGTGTGGTTTTAAATGTGAACTTTCCGCATCCGGACAAGGAGTTTCTAGGAGTAAAGATCTGCAGGCAGGCAAATGCTATGTGGCAAGAAAAGTTCGATAAGCGCGTTTCGCCATTAGGGAAAAGTTATTACTGGCTTACCGGAACCTTTGTAAATTTGGATCAGGGAACCGATACGGATGAGCATGCTTTGGAAGCAGGCTACGTTTCGATTGTTCCGACGCAGTTCGATTTAACGGCGCATCACGCCATTTCAGAACTTAATACATGGAATTGGAATGAGTAATTGGAAAGAACTTATTATTGGAGCGCTATTGGCAATACTTCTGACAGTAGTAACGTCGGTATTGTTTATCTATTTGCTAACACCGTATAGTTATTTGCCTGGACTTGAATTGCTTCATCAGCAGCATAAGTTGGGAAAACTTATTACCATTTGCAGTATCCCAAACTTGGGACTATTTTTTTGGTTGATGTACAAGAAGCGCGATTTTCTGGCGCGTGGTATTGTACTGGGTGCCATTTTGCTTACGCTTTTAACTTTGTTCCTGTAACATGAAATATTACATTATAGCTGGAGAGGCTTCGGGCGATTTACACGGTTCGAATTTGATTAAAGAATTGGTGCAGCTCGATGTCCAAGCTGAAATTCGCGCATGGGGTGGCGAATTGATGAAAAGTGCGGGAGCGAAGGTGGTAAAAAACTACCGTGACTTAGCGTTCATGGGTTTTGCTGAGGTGGTAAAGAATCTGGGAACAATTTTAAAGAATATTGCTTTTTGCAAAAATGATATCGCCGTATTTAAACCCGATGTATTGATTTTAATCGATTATCCCGGTTTTAATATGCGAATTGCCAAGTGGGCGAAACAAAATGGCATTCGCGTACATTATTATATATCGCCACAAATTTGGGCTTGGAAAGAAAGTAGGATTAAGGCGATAAAGCGAGATGTAGATCGCATGTTTGTTATTTTACCGTTTGAGAAATCGTTTTACGAAGACAAACACCAATTTAAAGTGGATTACGTCGGACATCCTTTGTTGGATGCGATGGCTCAGCGCAGTTACGACGATTTCGACACCTTCTGCGCCAAGCATCAATTAAACAACAAACCGAAGATTGTTTTCTTGCCAGGTAGTAGAAAGCAAGAAATCGAGAAAATGCTTGCGCAGATGCTTAAGATGGTAGCGTATTATCCGCAATACGAGTTTGTCATTGCAGGAGCGCCTGGGCAAGAAGCAGCGTTTTACAAAAAGTTTATTTCCAATTATCAAGTGAAGCTACTCTTTGGCGTTACTTACGATTTGCTGCATCACGCTACTGCTGCTTTGGTAACCTCTGGAACGGCAACATTAGAAACGGCTTTGTTCAAAGTTCCCGAAGTTGTTTGCTATCGCGGTAGTTTTATTTCCTATCAAATTGCAAAACGTATTTTGACTTTGAAATATATTTCGTTGGTGAATTTGATCATGGATCGAGAAATTGTAACCGAATTGATACAAGATCGGTTTAATGAAAAGAATTTAAAGTCGGAGCTAGATCGCTGCTTAGCTCCGGAACACCGCGCGAAAATGTTGCACGATTACGAGGCATTGATTGCAAAACTGGGGAGTTTCGGTGCGAGTCGACGCACAGCGGAATTGATTCTCGCCGATTTGCAAGTTGTTAATTAACAGTTATTAAGATTTTTTCGAATCGAAATTCAGGCAATTATTTCTATTTTTGCGGTCCGAGTAATGTACTACGGCACGAATTTTGCCGTTATGCTCCGACACAGTTTTATTAATAAAGCTAAAGACATCGTCTGAAAAATAAAAAGTAAACTATGACGCGATTGAGATTCTTTTTTCTGATTTCCTTTTTGATGTTCACATTTGTGGGTTCGTCGCAAATTATTACGTCTAAGAAGCAAGCCATGAAAAAAGGCGTTTACCAACCGCGTACAGAAACTACGTCGCCTGCTGCAACAAAAACTTCTACTGAAACGTCTGCAGCAACGCAAAAAGTTCCGGCCGTAACAAAGCCAGCAGCAACTCAGAAACCAGCTCCGAAACCCGAAGTTGCGGTTGCAAAACCTAAACCACAAGCAAAGCCTTCAAAAAAGAATATCATCAATGAAGAACCCGATTCCGACTTGGTGTTTCCGTCTTTCACAAATTATTTGGGCAACCAAATGATCAATAATGCTATGGGATTTCTCGGCGTTCGTTACCGCGGTGGTGGAACCACTCCTGCAGGTATGGACTGCTCGGGCATGGTAACTGCGGTACTCAATATTTTTGATATCAAAATGCCGCGAAGTTCCCACGAAATGGCGCAAGTAGGTGAAAAAGTTGATTTAGCCGATGTACAAGCCGGCGATTTGATTTTTTTCAAAACCAACGGACGAAGCGTCATCAATCACGTGGGTATGGTTGTCGAGATTATCGGCGATGAAATTAAATTCATTCACTCGTCGACTAATAAAGGCGTTATAATTTCTTCTACAAAAGAGCCTTATTACAAAAGGAGTTTCGTTCAAATAAACCGAATTCCGAACAAAGCGTAATTTTTTTGAAATTTACGGTTTTTCCGTAAAATTATTTTTTCCGACCCTTTTACTTTTACCGTGTTGAAAGAAGCGATTGTTTTCCGAAACATCCAATCTCATGCCACGTAGATAATTAAGTGGAAGGCCTTTGCTGATTTCGACTGGGTTATTTAATTGTAAAAGGAGCTTCGGCTCCTTTTTTTCTCATGAATCAGTTGCAATTTCCAATATCGAAAACAGCAGTTGCGTTTCTTATAGGAATCGTGCTGGGTTTCTTTTGTGCGATTCCGTTGCTGTTGTTAGTTCCGGCGAGTCTGCTGCTTTGTTGGTTTTCGGTCGGAAAGTTTCGCAGTGCATTCGATACCCGCGGTACATTTCGAAGCCTTGCGATGTACTTTCTAGCGCTTTTTTGTGGAGCAATTTGTACGGGCCTGTACAGCCGTAATCAGGTTTCTAATTTTCAATTTAACAAACCTGAACACGTTTTGATAAAGCCTTTTGAACGCCTACGAAACAGTTCAAACAACAAACGTTTTTATGCTAAAGTTTATCGAACTAAAGAGAAAGCGTATTTAGGAAATGCAGTTGTATACGTTTCGGAAGCCGACACAGCCGTTGCCATTGGACGTATCGTTCATACGTACGGTCGTTTTTCAAAGTTGCAGCCTCCAAAAAATCCAGGAGCTTTTGATTACAAAGCGTATTTAAATCGGAAGGGTATTAGTGCGCAGATTTATTTGAACCGTTGTGCGTACACCACTGCTCGTTCGACAGATTGGAGTATTCGAACCGTTGCCGAATCGTGGCGCAATACCGCTGAGCAAAACTTATCGCGCAGCCAATTGTCGGCAAACGTGCAAGCCATGCTTATGGCACTTGTTTTAGGGCAGCAGCAAGGAATGAGTGATAACGTCACGGAGGAATATCGCGTTGCCGGCGCCGTTCATATTTTATCGGTTAGTGGTTTGCATATTGGCATTTTGGTGCTTTGTATGTATGCGTTTTTGAACAAATTACCAAACACGCCTGCTTGGCGCTTCGGTAAATTACTGACTTTGCTGCTGATTTTGTGGCTGTTTGCTTTTTTAGCAGGATTTGGTCCTTCGGTTGTACGTTCGGTATTTATGGTGTCCTTTGTTTTGATTGGGAAGTTCATCAACCGCAAAACAAATTCCATTCATACACTCATTGCCTCGGCAGTAATTTTATTGGCGATTCATCCGGTTTATTTATTCGACGTTGGATTTCAATTAAGTTATTTGTCGTTGCTATCGATTTTAATTCTGCAACCGCGTTTCTCTTCCTTGTTTGAAAGCAAATTTCGAATTGTGAACTACTTTCGTGATTTGATGAGTGTTTCACTCGCAGCACAACTGGGCACAGCACCATTAACAGTACTCTATTTTCATCAGTTTTCGTTTTTATTTTTGATTTCGAATTTGATTTTAATTCCTGTTTTGGGAATAGTTATGATAGCAGCAACTTTAGCTGTAATGATTAGTTTGTTTACAGTTATACCGGACTTTTACGCAAAAGTAGTTTCGTTTTTAATTGATGGTATGAACAGCTGTGTAGCCTTTCTATCTGATTTCAGGCAGTTGGTTTTTGAGAACATATCTTTTTCAGGCTGGCAATGTCTGCTAACCTATTTTTTGCTGGTTTTTTTGATCTTGTACTGTATTACTAGACGTTACAAATATCTCTATGCAGTAGGTGTGATGTTGCTAAGTTTTCAAGTCGGAAGTTTAGCGGAGAAATTAATTTTATCTGATACGCATACTTTAACGGTAGTGTATCAACGGTCGGCACCAATTTTAATTGAACAAAAGAATGATCGCGCAACTGTTTTTACTGCGAAGAGATCTACTAGTCAATCTGTTTTGAATGATTATGTGCGCCAAGCAAAAGTTCGTGATTGGAGTTTCGCTTCGTCGAAGCATTATTTTCGAGTAAAAGGAAAGCAATTGGTGTATGTGGACACAAATTTTGTAGATGAATCGCTTCGCAACGCACATATCTTCATTCTAAATAAGGCGGCACGAATCAATGTACAGCGATTGATCGAGCAATACCAACCAGAGTATGTGGTGGCTTGCGCCGATGTTCCGCTTTATTTAGAACGAATGTGGAAAGAAAGCTGCAGCGCAAATCGTATTCGTTTTTACAGTGTTCGCGAGCGTGGAGCAATCACCATAAAATAAGCCGTATTCCTGTTAAGAAATACGGCTTAGCTCATATTCTATTGATAAAATTACTTCTTTTTGTTGGCTATGATTTGTTCGGCACCCGTAATCCAAGCCGCCGGGCCACCAGCAACGTAACCAGTACTTCCAAGACGTTCGAGATTTGCTGTGTTCTTTTTATCGACATCAACAATCCAAACCGTAGGATAACCGCGAACGTTAAATAACTTTTGCAGATTCATATTTTGCGTTTTAATATTCTCGTCGAGTGCTTTTCTTCTTGGAAAATCGAGTTCAACTAAAATCACGTTTTTTGCTGCCCAACTTTTAAATTCGGGTGTTTGAAAAACTTCTTTTTGCAATTTAATGCACCAGCCGCACCAGTCTGAACCTGTGAAAAAAAGCATCAAAGGCTTCTTTTTCTTTACGGCAATCGTTGAAGCTTCTTCCATGTTTGTATACCACTTTAATTCTTGGGCTTGTATGGAAGGCGCGGCAAATAGAAGGCAGATTAGCAGTAACTTAAGAGTGTTTTTCATATTTATTTAATTCGTGCAATCAAATTTTCTGGAGTGTGGTAGCCAACGATCGTTTCTTTGATCTCGCCTTCTGGAGAAATAATAACCATCGATGGATAACCGGGAACTTTCAAGAATTGCGCAAACTGATGTTGGGAATTACGACCTTTTTTGTTTGGGTCGTAACCCGGATTTGAGTAGGTCTCGCCTTTAAAGTTCACTTCGCCGTTACCTTCTGCGTTGAATTTTACTGCGTAGTATTTTTCATTAATAATAGCTGTTACGCTCGGATCAACGAAAGTGTTTTTATCCAACATTTTACATGGTCCGCACCAAGTGGTGTACACATCCATGAAAATAGGTTTTGGATTTTTTTGTTGCGCAACTAGGGCTTCTTCCAAAGTAAGCCATTTAACTTCTTGGCTCATTCCCAAAAATGAGACCATAAGAAAACCGAATAAGAGTATTTTTTTCATACTAACAATTTTACAAAATTCGTGCCTGAAATTATTTTACACTGCCTGTTAATCGCTTTATATAAGGCGAAAGCAATAATAGTAAAATTCCTGCTAATAACGCATATAATGCCAGCAGCTTGTATTCAGCGGTGTAGACTTGTAGTTTCTCAAAATTCGACATGTTTTTTGCCGATTTTGCGATTCCTGCGCCTAAAATTCCAGCCATGTACTGTCCGTACGAACTCGCTAAAAACCACATTCCCATCATCACTCCTTGAATTTTTTCAGGAGCTAATTTTGTTATTGCCGACATTCCAATAGGCGACAAACACAATTCACCGAAAGTAACCACCAGCCATCCCAAAGTAAATAATTCAAGAGAAGTAAGTCCGCTTGCTGAAGCGAAGTTCTTACCGAGAAAGAAAATTAGAAATCCGCCTGCTAGAAATAAAAATCCAAATCCAAATTTCGAGGTTGTTGAAGGTTCTCGTTTTCTTATCGAGAGCCAAACCCAAAACAAACCAACAAGAGTTGCAAAAAGGATAACAAATAATGAATTTGCAGAGTTGTTTACGCCGTTTGGATCGAGTGTGAGACCAAAGAATGTATTGTGCAGATTTTCAGCCGCGTATAAGCTCAGTGAACCACCACTTTGTTCAAAAAATCCCCAAAAAACAATCGAAAACAGAATGAATATTAATGCTGCAATCAATTTTTTGTTTTCAACTAGAGAGAAATTTCGCATTTCATAAAAGAGATATAAAAGTGCAGCTGGACCAATTACTGCCATAAAAATATCGGTGTATTCTGTAACTGATACTAGTTTCATCAGGATCGGAATAGTTACCAAACTTCCCAGAAAAACGCTGGCTTCAACCAACCTACGTTTAGACACCGTTAGATGCAATAACGGGCTCATACCGATGGTTCCCAACTTTTTTTGCGTATTGATAAATGTGAGTAAACTGATAATCATTACTACCGCTGCGAAGCTAAAGGCTACATTCCAGCGCAAATGTGTTGGAACATAGTCTGAAAAAAGCGATCCGTTTCCAACGGAAATGCATAAATAACCTCCCAAAAGTGCGCCCAGATTGATGCCTGCATAAAAGGCCGAAAAGCCCGCATCTCGACGCGTATCGCCTTCTTTATAAAGCATGCCTACAATGGTTGTGATGTTGGGTTTGAAAAATCCGGTTCCAATAATCGTAAAGCTGATGCCTAGAAAGAAGAACGATTTTGGGTCGATTGCCAAAATGACGCTTCCAGTAATCATCAGTAAGCCGCCCCAGAATAGCGATTTCCGAAAGCCAAGTATTTTATCGGCAAACAAGCCGCCAATAAACGTAAAAGCATAAACGAAAGCTTGCGTGGCGCCGTATTGTAAATTGGCTTTTTCAGTGTCGAGCAGTAGTACGTCGACCATAAAAATAATCAACATTCCGCGCATCCCGTAGAAGCAGAAACGCTCCCACATTTCGCTGAAAAATAGCGGCCAGAGTTGCTTCGGAAACTTACCCTGAAAATCTTGAATAGCTGCTGTCATTATTTCAGTCCTTTTTCGGCCATCACGCGATTGAGTTGACGCAATAAGGCAAACATCATTAACGTAGCAATCATTAATAGACCGAAATTCACCCAGAAGAAATTGGCTTTATCCGGATAAGTGTCCCATAAACTAGCTAAAACGCCGCTTAATTTGTTTCCGATTGACGTCGCAAGAAACCAACCTCCCATCATTAGTGAGGTAATTTTCGGTGGACTCAATTTCGAGACGACAGACAATCCCATCGGACTCAGAAATAATTCGCCAATGGTTATGATGCCGTAATTAGCAATGAGCCACCAAACGCTTACTTTTTCGGCGCCGTTTCCACCTGCATTTACCGCAGCGACCATTACTAAGACCGAAAGTGCTGAAATCAGTAATCCGAAAGCGATTTTTGTTGGTGTTCCCGGTTCTTTTCCGCGACCGCGTAACCAAGTGAAAAACGCTACGACCAGCGGCGTGAGTAAAATAACCCAACCCGGATTTATCGACTGGCTTAAGTTGGTTGCCCAAACGCTAATCGTAGCTCCGTCTTGAGGTTTTTTTTCGTCTGCCACATTTCTGAAATAGAGCGGATAAGCAACTTCTTTTTGAACAAAACCATCTACTTTTTGAAGGCGAAATTGTTCGTCGTATTTTTCAACCGTATCTTTTTTGTAATCGAGTTCTTGTGAAAGTTTTAAAGAACTAAAAACCTCTTGTGTAGAACCTGAAACTTCGCGATCCGTGTATCTGTCGGCCCAAGTATTTAAGGCAGAGCCGTTTAATTTAAAAACAGCCCAAAACAAAATTACCACAGAAAAGATGGCGAGTAGGGCGCCAATGGGTCGTTTGTCTTCTGCTTTAGCGCGAAAATACAGGGAAGCATAAAATGCAACGACCGGAATACATGCAAAAATGAATGCATCTGTTGAGTCTGATCCAAAAATGTAGCTGTCTGGATTTGTATCTGAAGCAGTTCCTTTCAATAACCAACCAATGATTCCAAAGCCAACAGAGGGTAACAAAATGTAAAGTAAAATCTTCGAAAAAGGCATATCGCCCGGCTGTACGCCTTTCTTTTCTTCATAGCCGTGGTAGTGTTTACTTCCTAAAACAAAAACCAAGACGCCTACAAACATACCCAAACCAGCTGCCATAAAAGCCCATTGCCAGCCCAGTGCAATTTTTAAGGCCGCACCAAAGAAGTTACAGACAAAGGCGCCAATATTAATACCCATGTAGAAAATGTTGTATCCTTCATCTTTTTTATCCAAATAGGGCGCTTTGGAATAGAAATTACCGAGTAAAGTCGAAATATTAGGTTTGAAGAAGCCGTTGCCGAGAATTACTAATGTCATGGCAATGTACAAGACCGTTATGTTGTGAACACCCATTAGAAAGTAGCCCACACCCATTAACAAACCGCCGATGATTATTGATTTTTTATAGCCTAAATAACGATCAGCGATGAGTCCGCCTAAAAACGGTGTCAAGAAAACCAAAGCGATGAAAGTTCCGTATAAATCAGATGATTCTTTTTCGGTCATAGCAAAGCCTGCTTCAACGTCTTTGAGGTACAGCGTGAAAATGCCGATCATGAGATAATAACCGAAACGTTCCCACATTTCGGACAAGAACAAATAAGGAAGTGCTTTAGGATGATTTTTCCACATAATGATTAGAGTAAAAATCAAATGTAGTTTTTATTTTGAGAAATTGTAAGGAATCTGCGGACGCAAAAGGTTCTTAACAAGTGGTAAGGAAATTCTAAAGTTTTAAAAAACGATAAAATTAGAACGTAATTTCGCAAAAATTTTGAATATGAACGCCCACGTAGAAAAGTTACAGTTGCAAATCGCTCCGTACCGCGAGCAAATCTTAAATCATTCACTTTACGCTGAGATGGAAACCTTAGCCGACTTGCGGATTTTTATGCAACACCACGTTTTTGCGGTATTCGACTTTATGAGTTTATTGAAAAGTTTGCAACGCGGATTAACTTGCGTGGATCTTCCTTGGATTCCGGTTGGAAATGCCAATACCCGATTTTTAATCAACGAAATTGTTTGTGGCGAAGAGTCGGATGTGGATGAAAACGGTATTCGCATGAGTCATTTTGAAATGTATTTGAAAGCCATGCAAAATGCCGGTGCCGATACTTCGGGCATTACCTCGTTTTTGCAGCAATTGCAGTCGGGTGTTGCAGTAAAGAACGTCATTGAACAAGCCGATTTAGCAACTGGCGTTACGAAATTTCTGAACACTACCTTTAATTTAATAGCAAGCGGTAAAGTGTCGTTGCAGGCGGCAGTTTTTACCTTCGGTCGGGAAGACTTGATCCCAAATATGTTTACCTCGCTGCTGCGCGATATGGCCGTTGATTCACCCGACGCACTGAAATCGTTTGTATATTATATCGAGCGTCATATTGAAGTTGATGGCGGTCATCACAGTCATTTAGCTTTAGAAATGACTTCAGAGTTGTGCGGAACCGATGCTGCTTTGTGGGAAGCTGCAACTGCTGCTACCATCGAAGCTTTGAAAGCGCGCATCGGACTTTGGGATGCTGCTCTTGAGGCAATTCGTGCAAGTAAGTTAGTTTTGAATTAAGCTTAATCTTTGATTTTTTAGTCGTATTTTTTACAATTAATAGTTTGATAAACAATTGTTTATAAAAGGTAATATTGCAATATTACAAATGAAAAAATGTAAAGTTGAATATCTCGTAAAAACCATTTTTTTCAAAGAAGAACTTTTCCGTTTCGGACTTGTAGATACCAACCGACGTCGCTGTGCTACTATTGAGGCAATTCGTGCAAGTAAGTTAGTTTTGAATTAGGCTTAATCTTTGATTTTTCAGTCGGGATTTGGACGATTAATCGCTTAATAGGCAGTTATTTATGCGAGGTAATATTGCAATATTACAAATGAAAAAATGTAAAGGGCTAATCTTCCTTAGAAACCATTTTTTGATAACGACTTTTCCGCGTTAAGGACAGCAGCGGCATCCCCAAAAATTGCCTTGGCCCTCAGTCGGGGATTTTTGGGATACAGCGAATGGCCTGACCCACGCTTTTTTGCAGAAGTGCCTTTAGGCCGACGTAAAAAAAGTGTGGGGAACGCCCAAAAAAAACTACATTTTAGTTAAATCGGTTTCCGGTTCGAGTTCAGTTGCATTTTGTTGCGGTGTGAACCAACGTGCGGTTAGCGCTCCTTTTAAAATGATTTTTTCGCCGGAAACTTCGAGCCAACTTCCTTCGCGTAGTCCGAGTACGGGTGTTGAATTGAAGGCGTGGTATTCTTGAATTCGCGTTTCACGTGTTTCTCCCATGTGCTTCGATTGGGCATCGGCATCCAGAAAATGCGGATTTAAGTTAAATGGCAGCACACCCAAGGTTTGGAAGGACGGCGGCATGACTATGGGCATGTCGTTTGTGGTTTGCATGGATTGTCCGCAAATGTTAGATCCGGCCGAGCAACCTAAATACGGCGTTCCTGCATTTATAGCAGCTAAAAGTGTAGGAAACAAGTTGCGTTCGTGCATTTCTTTAACCAAAACAAAGGTATTTCCGCCACCGGTGAAAATAGCTTGCGCTTGGGTAAGCGCTGCTGCGGCATCATCAAAAGTATGTAAACCCACAACTTCTATGTGCAATTTCGCGAAAGCGGCTGCAACTTTTTCGGTGTAAGTGTCGTGAGAGATTCCACCGGGACGTGCAAACGGAATAAAAACGAGTTTTGTAACACCTTGAAAATGAGATTCCAGTGTATCGGTTAGGTATTCTAAATAAGCGGTTCCGTGCAGTGTTGAGGTACTGGCGATGATGAGTTTGCGCATAAAAGAAGTTTTTGGCAAATTAACACAACTTTATAGTACCACGCTGAAAACGGAATCGGGATACTTTTAAATTTGATTTTTATATGAAGTTTCGTCCGATTTTCAGTTTTCTTTTTTTGTTAACCGCGTGTGCTCAGGCGCAGATGTTGAACGGCACCGTGAAGTCGGTTAACGGAACCTTGCCGCGTGTGATTGTTTTAAATTTGAGCACCGAACAAGAAACCCGAACCGATGAGCTGGGCCGATTTAGTATTGCTGCTTCGGAAGACGACTTGATTTTGTTTGAGAAAACAGGCTACGTGAAAGCTCGACATTTGGTTGAGAAAGCCGATTTTTCGGGTAACTTTAGTCTGCTCATGGAAGAAAAACCTGAAGAATTGGAGGAAGTAATCGTGTATACGCAGTCGTATGATTTGGTGAAGATGGGCATTTTACAGAAGCAACCTAAGCGATTAACGGTTGCCGAACGACGGTTGTATACGGCACAATCGACAACCATAGATGGATTAATAAATGCGATATCGGGTCGCACTAAAATGTTGAAGCGCGCTGCCAAGCATGAGCGGTATGAACGCAATTATGAGAAGTTGAATCGCATGTTTGAAGAATCCTACTTTACAGAATCTTTAAAAATTCCGAAAGATGATGTAGCAAGATTTTTGTATTACGCCGCTGAAAATCAGAAATTCACGGTTGTGCTTTCGAGCGGAAATCGATTTCAAATTATGTTTGCCTTGAGTGAATTAGCCACCGAATTTAAAAAGTTTTAGATGATACGCCTGTTGTTCTTTTGTCTTTCTATGACTACAGTAGTGGCGCAGCGCAGTATTTTAAAAGGTACCGTTGCGATTTCCGGCTATACGACATCGGCGGTTTTTGTGCAAAACGCTACGACCGAGCAGGAAACCCAAATAGCAGAAAATGGCAGTTTTGAGATTTTGTGCCAAGCCGACGATTTGTTGTTGTTTTATGGCGAGGGCATCGATTTTTTTCGCGTGTTGGTCGAGGAAAATCATTTCAAGTTAGGCATGCGCGTGAATTTAACGGCAAAAGCAATTCCGCTGGAAGAGGTTCAAATTGCGAATTACGACGGCATGATGGCCGGTATCATTGGCTATACACCCAAGAGATATACTGTGGCCGAACGGCGTTTTAAACGCATTGCTAGTTTAGATCCTAGTGTGGGTCTAGGCCCAGGAGTAGGCGGAGTTTCTTTTAGTTTAGATCCGATTATGAATAAACTTAATGGCGGTATTCGGAAGTACAAACGTGCGCTCGATGCAGAGCGGGCTGAAATTGCTCGACAGCGTGTGTTCGATAAATTTGATGCTACTGAGTTAGCAAAAAGATTAAAAATTGATAAACAGCAAGTTGAAGATATGGTGCGTTTTGCGGCAGAGGAACCTGAATTCCAAAAAATAGCCAAAGAAGCAACAGATTCGGCACTTTTGTTTCAACTTTCTCGCTATTGGGTGATTTATCAAGAACATCTCAAAAAGTAAAGAACGCCGAAAGGCATAAATTGCTGCCATAGAATCCGTATTTTTGGCCTATGAAAAAGTGCTTTGTATTGTTTTTACTGATGGCTACTGCGGTGGCTTCCGCCGAAAGGCCCGCACACAAATTCTACGTGTCGCTTTACAAAGTAATTCACAATGCTAAAGCCGCTCAATTTGAAATTACTGGTCGCATTTTCATAGATGATTTAAACGAAGCGTTAACCGCATTTATCAAACGCAAAACGTATTTAGGCGACAACAAACACACAGCAGCCGACGAACTGGCTTTAGAAAGTTACTTACAAAAGAAATTTACTTTTTTGATAAACGGCAAACAACAGCCGTTAGAATATTTGAAATTTGAACGTGAAGACAACACCATTATCGTTTACCTTCGGGTGAAGTTTAAAGGGAAGATAAATCGTATTCAGCTTTCAAACCCATGTATTACAGAAGTTTACGACGAACAACAAAATATAATTCAGTTGGAGTGGAACGGTACCAAAAAGAGTGTCATTCTCACCAGCAGTGAACCTACATTTACCTATCCGAGTTTATGAAATACAACCTAAGATTTTGCACTGCGGCGCTTTTGGTTAGCGCTTTTTCGATGGCACAAGAAACGCCACGTGTACCTGCGGCCGGACATACCGATACCAGTAAGTTTCGTCAGATGTACGATTTGTTAGCAACGCCAAACATGTATCGTACGGCTTCGGGAGCGCCAGGTCCGGCATATTATCAGCAAAAAGCCGATTATAAAATGTCGATTGAGCTCGACGATAAGAACCAAAAAGTGTACGGCGAGGAAACCGTTACTTACACCAATAACGCAGGTGAATCTTTGGAATATTTGTGGATGCAGCTTGATCAAAATCAGCAGGCGCGCAATTCGCAAACACCTTTAGCCGATTCGCAAAAAATGGAAACTTCGATGGCTGCTGCCGGATTTTCACGTCGGTTTATGGAAGAGAAATTCGACGGTGGTTTTCGAATCGAATACGTAACCGATACTAAAGGCGTGGCACTGCCGTACACGATTAACTACACCATGATGCGCATCGATTTGCCAAAACCTTTGAAGAAAGGCGAGTCGTTTAGCTTTAAGGTCAAGTGGTGGTATAATGTAAACAATTACCAACTCGATGGTGGAAGATCGGGTTACGAAGCTTTTCCCGACGGCAATAAACTTTATGTTTTAGCCCAGTTTTATCCGCGTATGGCAGTGTATAGCGATGTTGAAGGTTGGCAGAACATGCAATTTTGGGGTTCGGGCGAGTTTGCTTTGCCTTTCGGCGATTACGATGTAGCGATCACCGTTCCGGCCGATCACATTATGGAAGCAACCGGCGATTTGCAGAATCGTTCGGAAGTGTTCACTGCCGAGCAACTCAAGCGCTATCAATTGGCTGAGAAAACATTCGATAAACCTGTGGTAGTTGTTACTCAAGAAGAGGCTATTGCTGCTGAAAAAGGCTTTAGCAATCAGAAGAAAACATGGCGATTTAAAGCTACCAATGTCCGCGATTTTGGTATTTCAACTTCACGAAAATTTATTTACGATGCCATGGCGGTGAAGTTACAGAACGGTACAGCAATGGCTATTTCATTGTATCCAAAAGAAGGAAATCCGCTTTGGGGCGAGTTTTCTACGCGAATCGTTGCACACACATTAAAGACCTACTCTAAATACACCTTCGATTATCCGTATCCAAAAGCGATTTCCATCAATGCCCAAGATCAGGGTATGGAATATCCGATGATTTGCTGGAATTTCGGTCGTCCGGAAGCCGATGGTACCTATTCGGATCGCGTAAAGTACGGCATGCTCGGCGTAATTATTCACGAAGTAGGGCACAACTATTTTCCGATGATTGTGAATTCGGATGAACGTCAGTGGACATGGATGGACGAAGGTTTGAACACCTTTTTGGAGTATTTAACAGAGATTGAGTGGGAAGCTACTTTCCCAGTTGATCGCGGCCCGGCTCGCTTAATTGCTCCGTACATGGGCGGCGCGCAAACTGGTTTGGAACCTATTATGACCAATTCGGAAAGCATCCGTCAATTCGGGAATAATGCTTACGGAAAACCAGCAGCAGCATTGAATATTCTTCGTGAAACTGTTATGGGACGCGAATTGTTTGATCATGCATTTAAAACGTACGCCAATCGCTGGAAGTTTAAACACCCAACTCCAGAAGATTTTTTCCGTACAATGGAAGACGCCTCGGCGGTGGATTTAGATTGGTTTTGGCGCGGTTGGTTTTATACCACCGATTATGTTGATATTGGCGTGAAGCAAGTAACTCGTTATTTTGTGAGCAACGATGCGCCTAAGAATTTTAAAGCACCACCGGTAGGTCGC
Source organism: Flavobacterium sp. (assembly GCF_027490375.1). Taxonomy (GTDB): domain Bacteria; phylum Bacteroidota; class Bacteroidia; order Flavobacteriales; family Flavobacteriaceae; genus Flavobacterium. The sequence continues at coordinate 5,789 of NZ_JAIXYH010000071.1, read as the reverse complement.
CGTCGTCGATTGGCAAATTCGGGTCCGTTGGTATATATGTTGTCTGAAACGAGCGAAGATTTTAAAACAGAACTCAACAAGCCGCTAAAAATTGAGGATGTAAAGAACTTAGACGAGTTTTTGAAGTCGAAGTTTAGCGAAGAAGAACGTGCCAAGTTGAAGAGTCCGAAGTATTTCTATGAAATTACGTTTGATAAGCCTGGTGGCTTGGTAATGCCGTTGTTGGTAGAACTAACTTTTGAAGACGGCACAACGGAAATGCATCGTTTTCCGGCGCAAATCTGGCGTTTTAACGACGCTGAAGTAAGCAGAGTGTTTGCAACCGAAAAGTTGTTGAAAAGTGTGAAGGTTGATCCGAAGTTGGAAACGGCAGATGTGGATGTTAGCAACAACTCTTGGCCAAAATCGGCAGATTCGGGTGTTTTTGGGAAATAATTAAAGCTGAATTTCGCGGAACGTGCGTAAATTTGTAATCTAAAAGAATCTAGCTATGTTTGGAATAGGCGGTGGTGAAATGATTTTTATCGTTCTGGTTGCCATCATGTTATTTGGTTCTAAGAACATTCCCGAAGTAGCGCGCCAACTCGGAAAAGGTATGGCGCAGCTCAAAAACGCTACCAATGAGCTTAAGTATGAGATCACGAAAAATGCCGACGAGCACGGAATTAACAAGCAATCGTTAACCGGCGGATTGAGCGAGGAGTTGGATAAGTTGAAAAAAGGCTTCGATCCGACCGAAATTACGCAGGTTCTCGAGAATCCGGATACGCCCTTAATTAGCGATGTGAATCGGGAAATTGATGCAGCTAAGGCCGGAATTCAAGAACTAGAAGGAACCGTAAAACGGCAGCGCTAATGTTGGAATATCTTTCGGAGCTCGATCACGCTGTCTTTTTGTTTTTGAATAATCTGGGTTCAGAACGTTGGGACGGTTTTTGGTTGTTAATCACCAAACAATTGCATTGGACGCCGTTTTTTCTCTTTTTACTTTATCTTTTGGTAAAGAATTACGGTTGGAAACACCTTTTGGTTCTGATACTTATTATCGCATTAATGCTAGTATTTACCGACCAAACCACCAATTTGGTTAAAAATACATTCATGCGTTTGCGTCCGTGTAACGATCTGACTCTCGAAGGATTCATGCGTGAAGTTAAAAGCAGTAAATCCTTTTCTTTTTTCAGCGGACACGCATCTAATTCCATGGCGTCGGCAGTATTTATTTTTGCGCTGCTGCGGAAGCATTACCGCTATGCTTTCTTGCTATTTCTTTGGCCGTTAATTTTTGCGTACAGCCGTATTTATTTGGGTTTGCATTTTCCGAGCGACATTCTATGCGGGTATCTTTTCGGTATTTTGTCGGGTACCTTGGCCTTAGCGCTACATCGATTTGTTTGTGCGCGTTACGGCAGTAAATTCTTGAAATCAGCGGTAGTTTAAAGCACGCGCGTGAGTGTGAGTCCGTCGCGGATTGGTAGCAGAACGGTTTCCACACGAGGATCGGTATTTACCTTTTTGTTGTATTCCAGTAGTACTTCAGTGCTCACATCGCCGGGAACGAGCGGTTCTACGACTTTTCCGCTCCAAAGCACGTTGTCGGATAAAATAATGCCGCCGCGGTTCATCATAGGCACAATCAGGTCGAAATACTGGATGTAATTTTCTTTGTCGGCGTCGATAAATACCAAATCAAAGCCGGGTTTTAACGTAGGAATAATGTGAATGGCTTCGCCTAGGTGTTGCGTGATTTGTTGACTGTACGGCGAAAGGTCGAAAAACTTGCGTTGAAACGGTTGTAATTCTTCTTTGATGTCGATAGTATGTACCTCGCCTTCGTTTTGTAAACCTTCGCAAAGTGCCAGCGTAGCGTAACCGGTATAAGTACCAATTTCGAGTATGCGATTTGGGCGCACTAGTTTAGAAATCATCGATAAAACCCGACCTTGAAAATGTCCGCTAAGCATACGCGGAATGAGTACTTTTTGGTAGGTTTCTTTGGCTAATTGCTTAAGCAAAGGCGGTTCGGCTTGCGAGTGTGCTGCGATGTAATCTTCTAAATCTTCCGAAAGAAAATGCATGTAGATTTTTTTTGCAAAGGTATTTAGTTGTGTTTGATTTTCTGTTTGCGTTTCGCGACTTTTCACGACGAATTATGTTTTAAGTCGGATCGTTTGTTACGTTTTTCCGCGTTAGGGATTATAGCGGAAAGCTTTTTTGTGGTGGCATTTAAGCCACAAAAAACTTAGAGCGGAAAGCCCGACCGCGACTGTTTTGCGCGCGTAGCCTCGCGGAGTGGGGAAAACAGAAGCGGGAACGCCCAAAAAATTAGCTGTACTTAGTTTACGATTACGCCAGGTTTAAATAAAATCGGAACTTCTTCGGTGTGATTTACGTGTACGCTGTTGGCTTTGAAGGTGAATTTTTTGTCGTACAGCGTGTTTCCGATAAAGTAGGTGAGCATAAACTCGTTGTTGAGTTGGATGAGGCTGTTTTCTAAGAGCTCGACTTTTATGGCGCTAACCGCTGGAACTTGCATGAAAGCGTGGCGTAAGAGCGAGGTTTTTTTCATTTCGCCGTCTATCGTTCCGAAGGCCTTTGAAACAACCATCACGCTGTCGATGTCGAAATCACTGTCGTTTATTAAGTAAATGTACCAAACATCGGCCATAAAATCGTCGCTCCATTCCTGCACAGCAGCGAAGAATACGTTTTTTACTTCCGGAGTTTGATAATCTTTTAGCATCGTTTTTACGATTTAAATGGCGCTGCTGAATTGGTTTAAGAAACGAACGTCGTTTTCGTAAAACATGCGAATGTCGCCGATTTGATAAAGCAGCATGGCAATGCGCTCGATGCCCATTCCGAAGGCAAAACCGGTAAATTCGTCGGGATTGATGTTGCAGTTTTTCAAAACGTTGGGATCAACCATACCGCAGCCCATAATTTCGAGCCAACCAGTTCCTTTGGTAATTCGGTAATCGGTTTCGGTTTTTAGTCCCCAATAAATATCAACTTCGGCACTTGGTTCCGTGAACGGGAAGTAAGACGGTCGCAAACGAATTTTCGACTTACCGAACATTTCTTTGGTGAAGTAGAGTAGGGTTTGCTTCAAATCGGCAAAAGAAACATCTTTATCGATGTACAAACCTTCGACTTGGTGGAAGATACAGTGCGATCGCGATGAAATGGCTTCGTTACGGAACACGCGTCCGGGCGAAATGGTACGAATAGGCGGCTTGTTTGCTTCCATGTAGCGTACTTGCACACTTGAGGTGTGGGTGCGCAGCAAGATATCCGGATTGGTTTGTATGAAGAAGGTGTCTTGCATATCGCGTGCCGGATGGTATTCGGGCAAGTTCAAAGCCGTGAAATTGTGCCAATCGTCTTCGATTTCGGGTCCATCGGAAACATTAAATCCAATGGATGCGAATACGTCTAAAATCTGATTTTTCACGATCGAGATCGGATGTCTTGCACCTAAATTAAAAGCTTCGCCAGGACGCGTAAGGTCGTTTAGCGTAGGCGCCGAAAGTGTAGCGGCTTCGAGCGTGGCCGTGATTTGTGCTACTTTTTCTTCAGCAGCATTTTTCAACTGATTAATCAATTGGCCAAAAGCCTTTTTTTCTTCGTTTGGAACGGCTTTAAAGGCGGCAAATAAATCTTTCAAAATACCTTTTGAGCCAATAAACTTGATTCGAAATTGTTCGAGTTCGTTTTTGTCGGTAGTTTGAAACGCTTCTACTTCTTGAATGTAGGCATGTATCTGATCGATCATAGCAAATTTTGAAAGTGCAAATTTAGGGTTTAATTCCTTTTTGCTTGAAAAACATTACTGAATATACTTAGTTTCGAGGAAATAATTTACCACGGCATCGGTCATTAACAACCGTTGTTCGCCGGCTTTTAGTGGCGGAAGCGGTTCGAGAATGCGGTAATGTGGCCAACCTTCGGCATCTACATAGTCGAGTTCGTAATAACCATACGGCTGTAACAATCGGCAGATAGCGATGTGCATTAAATTGAGCTTCTCGTCTTTTTCGAACTTGCGATGCAGTTGTCCCAGTTCTTGAACGCCAATGAGGTAAATTATGGCGTCGAGGTCGAGTTCTTCCCCGTCGGCAAATTGGTCCGAGAGTTTTTTCACCACAGCTTCCCATCGTTCTTTTAATTGTTGGTCTCTCGACATTTTTAGTTTATGTTTTTCGTTTAATTTCGACAAAAATAATTAGAAACTTAGGTTTACTTTAATTTAAATTCGAATGAAATTATAGTTGTCCGATGTATCAAGAATTGGCTGTGTACTTTTTGTTCATCCTTGCGATGTTGCGTGGCTTATATTTAGCGGGATATACGTCGTGTATGTTACTTGCCTGGCGTTTTTTTGTGGTGTATGCGGCTTTACAAATTCAGCCGTCGTTGGCGCAGTTAATCGGACTTTTATTCGAATTGCCTCGTCAAATTTGTCAAAATTGCGCTTTTATAGGTGCTTACATTCTGTTAGAGGCGTATCAACGTTCGCAGATAATCGATTTAGCATCTACCTACCGTTTTCAAAATTTGGGCATCATAAACAACTTTATTGGCGTTGCTGCTTACACGGTACAGTTTATGTTGATTTTTGGAATTTTGATGTGCTATTTCGAACGCGCATTCGAAATGCAGTACTATCCCGAATTTTTTTGGTTTTATGAAAATCCGATCATCCAGCAATCTATGCGTTTGGCGTGTTTTGTATTTCCCCGATTTGACTTTGAAGCTAACGCTGCCTTTTGATTTCTTTAACTTCCGAAGCTAGTACCCAACCTTCGTTGCCGTTTTGCAATTGAATGTGAAACCAACGATCGAGTGTTTCGAGTATGCGCACTTTGGTTCCAGCGTGTATTGAAAACGCGTCGGCCGATTGCGCTTTAGGTTCCGATTTTACCGGTAAATTCTCTGCAAAAACCACAGCTTCTCTTTTGCTGTTACTGCTTGTAAAGCTTAGTTGTGCGAATCCGCCTGCAACAATTCCGAGAAAAAATGCAATACTCGCAAAGATAAAGCTGAGTTTTCGTACTAAGCGTCGTGAACCAAAGTAATAAAAGCCAATGCCAACGCAGGCCAAAAGCATAAATACTACGGCAATTTTTGCCCAACTGTTGTGGTTAAAGCCTGGAAAAGTATCGGCAAGCAAAACAGCAAAACCCGCTTCGCCGACTTCTTTGATATCGTCGATACGCAGCTGTTCGGCAAATTTGAGGTTGTTTTTTATGTCTTCATCGCCGGGTTTTAACAAAAGTGCCATTTCGTAGTTGTACACAGCCGGCGCTACTTTACCTAATTTGTAATAGGTATTTCCCAAATTGAAATATACTTCGGGAGAGAATTTTCCACTGGCCAAAATTTCCTCATATGCTTTCGCCGCTTCGCTATACTTTTCCGAACGGTAAAAATTATTGGCTTTGTCAAAAAGCGGCTGCGCACTTAAAAACTGGCAGCAAAGCAGGCTAAAAAAAAGAAACCTTTTCATCTTACTTAATTTGCTTTTCGAGTTGGTTTAATAAGTCGACCGCCGTTTCGTAATCGGCATTTATAACCGATTCTGAGGTCGGCGCATAACGTGCAAATTCGCAGCTTTCGATGAGTCGAATTAGCGCCGAAGTCGTTTCGTTGGTAGCGTGTTTGTTTTGCAGAAGTTCGGCAATTTTCACCTTACTCATTTCCGAAGTTTCAATTTGCAATTTGGCTTTCAGGAAGTTATGAAGCGCGCGTTCTAACGAGATATAGAAGCGTTCTTTGTCGTTCATCGC
>NZ_JAIXYH010000050.1 GCF_027490375.1 Flavobacterium sp. | reverse complement strand
GATCCGCCTTCGACAAGCTCAGGCTCCGACGAAGTGTGGGCTCAGGGGGCAAAACGATACGTTAAGTGGTGAACGTCGCTGAGTCTTAATACTCAAATCTCCATTAGCCTTCGACAAGCTGCCTTCGACAGGCTCAGGCTCTCACGATACGTGGGTTTATTAGGATAAAACGGTACGTTAAGTGGTGAACTTCACGATCCCGATAGCTATCGGGACTAGCTTCTCGCTTCCCAAAAACGATACGTTAAATGGTGAACGTCGCTGAGTCTAGCTTCTAACTTCTATCCCGATAGCTATCGGGACTAACTTCTAAAAAAGATCCGCCTTCGACAAGCTCAGGCTCCTAAGATGCGCGGGCTCAGGGAGGAAAAACGATACGTTGAGAGGCAAACGCACCGCACGTACTTCTACTAAAAGCATATTCAATACTGCAATTGGTACTTTTTTGGTGACCGACTAATTTTTGAACGCAAATTTTAGTGGCGTTGCCAATCGATTCGCCCATGCTTTTTCGGAATGATCGGCGCCTTTATCGTAAACGGTCATCCAATTTTTGCTTGTGTAGCCTTTTTCGATCATTAATGCATCGACTTTCTCCTGCAAGGTCGGATACAACGCATCGAGCGTCTGGTCGCCGTAGTCGAAATAAATTTTATGTGACTTGGGAGCAGGTAAATGAGCTTTGAGGTATTGTAAAAAAGCATCGGGAATGGGGTTGTTTTCAAGCGTCCAAATACCCGGCCAATGCGTACTTAAGCATAACGCTTTACCAAAAATTTTAGGATATTCGCAAAGTGCGTAAATAGAGATTAATCCGCCCATGCTTGCGCCAGCAATCGCTGTAAATTCTCGACTTTTTAATGTGCTGTATTTTTTATCGATAAACGGTTTTAACTCGGTTACGATAAATTTTAAATAATTGTCGGAATCGATTTTATGTGCAAATAATTTTTGTCCCGGGCTACGTTCTCCTTGTAACAAATCGTTTTTAAAGGATTCGGGCAAAAGATTAAAAGGTTTTTCTGGGAAGTAATTGGCATGCCGTTCAACAGAAATATTGTGTATGCCAACAATGATGAACGGTTTAACTTCGCCTGAATTTTGGAGCTGTTGCGCGGTTTCATCGGCATTCCACGATTGCTTATTCCAAGTGGTGGAGGCATCGAACAACATTTGACCATCGTGCATGTACAACACGGCATATTTTAATTTTGGGTCGTAGTTTTCAGGAAGCCAGACATCGATATTTCTCGAAGAAATGTACTTTGAAGGGAAGTCGGCGATTCGTTCTACCGTTCCCGTAATTTCTTTTTGCGTTTGTGCCAGCATAAGTGAGGAAAACGCGAGCATGATTAGAACTGTTTTCATGTCTTATCGTTTTAAAGTAAAGTGTCCTCGATCGATACGCCCATCTGAAACGTAAAGTACATACCAGTAATCGTCGGCGGGCAGTGGGTTGCCATTAAGCGTTCCGTCCCAACCAATTTCATTACCTGCAGTAATCTCAAATACAAATTTTCCGTAGCGATCAAATACATATACGTAACTCTGAGGAAAATACAGGGCATTGATTCCTTTTATTCGCCAAAAGTCGTTGTAACCATCGCCATTTGGTGTGAAAAACTTCATAGCTCCAATTACTGCTATTTCACGGCTGATCTGTCCGCAACCGTTAACATCGTTTACATAAACGGTATGAAGTCCGGGTGCTACGTCTTCAAAAAAGTTATCGGTTTGATACGGTCCGAATTCGTTGTCGATACTGTATTCGTAGGTTCCCGATCCTGTTACTTCGATGAGTACCGTATTTTTATCTCTTAAATCTTCTACAACAATATTGCTTATCGTTGCAATACCCGAGTCTAAAACGGTAAATGTTCGCGTACGGCTGCATTGTGTAAATCTGTCGGAAACTCGAACGCTGTAATCGCCTGCTGTATTTGCGGTGTAAACGGGTCGGATTTGCCCGGGGATTTCCTCGCCGTTTCGAAACCAAGTGTAGGTATAATCTGTAAAAATGCCACCAAGAACACCTGCTTCCAAGGTTAGATTATCGTCTAAATTGCTGCATAAATAGTAGATATTCTCGTCGACTTCGTCAATATTCGGCAACGGATTAACTGTGAAAGAAAGTACAGCTGTTTCAGAACAGTTCGGATTGTTTGCATTATAGATTTCGGCGGTAATAACTTGTGTATTTGAATTAAAGCTTGAAGGAAAAACATCGAATAGCAAGTTGCCATTTTCGTCGAAGTATCGTGTAGAAAAGCTTGTTTGTCCTTGCGTTATAGTGTTCTGAACAGTAGATGTGTCAAAGACACTAAACCCATCGTTGTCTACAGGCTCGTCGTCGCATGCTATAAAGGTAAGCGCAGTGAGCGGAGTTGGTCGTTCATCCACAGTAAATGTGATACTTCCTGTTTCTACACAGGGTCCGTTTGGATCGTTGGTACTGTTATTAACCATGTTAACGGTAATGGTTTGTGTTTGTGTCAGAAACGGATTAGGCAGTGCATTTCCGATTACCGTGCCATCTTGCGCCAAAAACGTCAGGGTAATATTGGCTTGACCGTTAAGAATTTGAGCGCTTATGTTTGATGTATCGAAAACGAAATCTATACTCCCGTCGTTCAGAATTCTGTCGCACTGTCGTGGAATACTTGGTTCGTTAAATGTTGGGAGTTCTTCGACAGTTAAATTAATGTAGGGGCCAAGTCCAAAACACGCATTATCTGTTGTACTGTCAACGCGAACCCAAATTTGTTGTCCGCCCGGAAAACCAATATTTCGGTACGAATTTATGTTGGTGATGGCCAGTGAGCTGCCAGCAGCGTCTGTTTCAACGGTAGCATCGGCTTCAGTTCTATAAAATCGGATATTGATGTTAGGGTTGCCGCCAAAAAGATTTCGTATTTGATTCTCTGCCGGTGAAAAGTCGAAAGTACTGATACCGTCGCGGTCGTCGTTAGTAGCATCCACAAAATCATCGCATTTTGAAAAGGAATAGAGTGTTCCTGCTGGTATGGTTGTCGCGGATATATTTAAATTTACAGTTCCGATAGATACGCAACCGCTGGAATTATCGGTTACTCGAACAAAAACTGTAGATTGTACGCTGTTGCTGAATGACTGCGGATTTTGAATTTCTTCGGAGCTGATTTGGTTTTGAGCACCTAATTGACTTAAGTAGTAAACAAAAGTCTCGTTAGCTGCGTTTGCCGAAATACCGGTGTTTGCTTGTTCAAGATTAAATGGAGCAATGTTATCGAGATCAGTGTCACATTGCTTAAGTATAAAATTGTCGATAATCTGAGGTTTCGGAAGTACCGTTAGCGTTGCTGAAGCTGAAAAGTCGCCACAAGCATTAGCCGTTTGCAGTAAACGTGCGCGATATCTAAAGTTGTTTATTGCAGGTTGTAAGTTGTTAATAGTCAACGTAGCGGTTTGCGTACCCTGATACACGCTATTTTCAGGAAGATCAACAAAGGTTAGTCCGTCGCTGCTTTCTTGCCATTGATAACCTGCGATTGCGTTTGTTTGCACTGAAAATTGGGCAGTAAACGTTTGGCAAGCGGTAACATCCTGTGGTTGTTGCGTCACGGTAATAATACCCGGCACAACATAATCGTTGCTTGTTAAAGGCGTGTATCCCGTTGCGCTACTAGTTACCAAGCCATTACTATCAACGGTAAGCGGTGAGCTTCCTAACCGACCGTCGTTGTCTGCATCTGTGAATCCTGCTTCATTTACGTCGTTGCAGTCATCATCATCACTATCGAGATCGATGTAATTTGCAAACTCGGTAGTGCTGTCGGCATTCGCGGGCGTAAAGTTTATTTGTCCGCTTTCTACGGTTGTTTCTAAGATATTTGCTAATCCATTAATTCCAAAACTAGCGCCATCTATTTTACCGTTTCCATCAGTGTCGACAGCTGCCGAACCGGCTTCTACCAAGTCATAAATTCCATCGTTATCAGAATCTAGATCTACGTAATCGGGTACGCCATCAGTGTCGGTATCGAGGGTTCCCAAGCCAGGTTCTATCGCGTCGTTTATTCCATTGGCATTTGTATCGGCGAACGGAATATTTTGAAATGCTACGCCAGCAGCTTCTATTGGGTCTGGAATTCCGTCGTTGTCTGTATCGAGATCGTTGTAATCAAAAATCCCATCGCCATCAGTATCTCTCGGTAAGCAAGTTGCCCGTAGGTTAAATATTGCCGTATTAACGTCGGTTTCTGATAAATTTTTATGTATAAAATACAGTAGCGTTACGTCGGAAGCTTTTATTTCGAAATTGCCCGTTCCCAAAGCAAGAGGCGAACCACTGTTTAAACGAAAACGAACATCGAATCCTGAGAATTGTGTAATACCACTTTCGTAGATGCCGTCGTAGTTTGTGTCGATCAAAAGTAAGTCGGCGGGATTGATGATGGATATGTTTTTTTCGGGTGTGGATAGAATTCGGAAATCGCCGGCGGAATCAATTTGTGCATTAACTGTCGACGAGATAGGGTAGGTGATGCCAATGGAGATGGGCTGTAGCGAACTAAACTGTACGGTCATTTCATTGGTAAGGCCTACAGGCACAGTTGTTATGAAATTGCCATTAGTAAATCCTTGGAAACTCTGTGGAGTTGCTATAAAGGAAGGTGTATTCGTGATGGTATATGCGTTGTTGTAGTTCTGTACACTGATCGGTGTTTGTCCTACGGCGGCTGTATTCAAGGTGAAATCGCCGTATGATTCCGTACAGTTGGCAATACCGTCGTTGTCTAAATCTAGATCTACGTCGTTAATAGTGCCGTCAGCATCAGAATCTAGGGCGCAGGTACTTACAGGGATTTCATTAGATACTAAAGTAGTTCCGCAATCAGATATTGTAGCTCTAACGGCATAGAATCCAGGGCCTAATCCGCCATTTGCTACTTCTTGAGGAATGTAAACTCCTGAGTTTGCGCCGGGGATTGGGTTGCCATTAAATTCCCATTGAAATTGATCGAAGGCGGTCAGTTCGTTTACAGAGAGTTCGATATTTGGTATACAGTTGGCTTCTACCTCGGTATCGACAGCCTTAAAAGCTATTTCAGGTTTAAATGTGAAGCCGGAATAAAAACCGCCGTATGTTGCAGCACCGCTGGTTCCGTAATACGATACGTAAACCTGACTGCTGCTGTAAACTGAAACATTTCCTGTAAATCCTTGAAATGTATAGGTTTCGAAATTTGTGTTACCAGTAACGGGTACAGGACCGTTTACATTGATGTTGGGTGGCAAATTAGCGATCGTATAGTTTGTTCCATTAAGAATAAAGGAAAGAGTAGATCCAACTTCGGTAACCACAGCAACGGTTCCCGTGAAGCTGGCGTTACCTCCGATTTCGTTAATTAATGGGATGTTGTCGATAATTTTTGGTGTTTCGCATTTTAGTGGCGGAACAAAACACATGTTTTGATTGGCCTGCGGCGTAGCAACGGAAGGATCGGATCCGCCGATACTTTGAAATAAAAAAACACTCTTTGAAGTATTGATGTATAAATTTCCCTGCGGACTGTATACATTTCCTGTTGGCGCATAATAATCGCCTGCATTTAATACTGCTGCTGGCGTTAGCGTATTATCGTTTAGGTAAACTTCTGTGTTGTCCTGATCAGCCACAATTAGCGATCGCTCCACAATATCTGGTCCAATTCCACGAATCAAAATGTATTCACTTCCCGTAAGTTCGGCAGGTACAAGTTGGTCAAATCCCAAATCTAAATTACTTGCGTTACCATTGGTGCCAGCAATACTGCCGCAGTTTACAGCAATGGGTTTGTCGGAAGTTATTAGTGTTCCGATTAGTCCGTTTCTGTTTCCATCTGCTGGGCCTATTGTTGCAATACAAAACGACTCACCGCGATTTAAAGTAATATCGGGCTGTATGTTTGTACCGTTGTTAACCAATTGAACACCAAAATCTATGTCTGAAAAGCTAACTGTAGTATTGTTTTCGGTTGCCAATACGGTTGCAAAAGTGTAATGGTTTTGCGTGAATTCGGGAACATCTTCGTTGACAAAGGCTCCAACCCGGAATCGCTTTCCTAATGCCGCTAAGCCCTTCGAAACAATACTTCCTGCCTGGAAATTCTGCGGCGTCGTGGTCATACGAACAGTAACATACACCTGATCATCCGCCTCGACGATGAATCCTTTGTTATTAAATACGTTTCCAACTGTCCCACTTGAAATTAGAAATTGGCTGTTATCTCCGTTTCCGGCGAGATACACAAAAGGCTCATCTCTCGAAACAGTTCCTTCAACTACATCGCCGCCAATAATATTGATTCTGAAGTTGACGGGTGTCGTAGATGGACAAGAGATATACATGTATTGCCCCTGTCCAGCTTGAATAGGTGAGTTTGATACGGGAGGTATATAATGTGTTTTACTAAACTGCGCAGAGGCAGATATAGCGAAAAAGTATAGGATGATTTGGTAAATCTTTTTCATAGAATCTAGCAAGATTCCAAAAGTAAAGAATTTTAGCGCTTCAAGGTGAAATGTCCTTTAATTTGGCTACCTGTTTGTAAGAAAATACTGAACCAGTAGTCGTCTGATGGCATTGCTACACCTTGAAAACGTCCGTCCCAACCTGTCTGGTTTGGCGTAAAGCCGAAAATGATTTTTCCGTAGCGATCAAAAATTAAGATTCGTTCAATCTGATTGGTAAGTATGCTATTTTTAATCGACCAAATATCGTTGATGCCATCGCCGTTTGGTGTGAAGAATCGCGGATAATCTAAAACGATAAATTCGGCTGTGCTGTTGTCGCAACCATACAAATCAACGACTGTAGCTGTGTAGATTCCCGCAGCTAGGTTTGTAAATACCGGACTGCTCTGAAAATTTACGCCGTCGATCGAAAACTCATAATTGCCTAAACCCGAAAAATCGATAGTGGCACTGTTTTGCGCTCCTGAAAAACTACTAACGGAAACAGTACGAATGACTGCCGGATTCGACTCAATGACTTCGAATGTTTTTGATGCCGTACAACCGTTTTGGTTTTCGAACGTTAGCGTATACGTTTGTGGTGTGTTAACGCGGATTTCACGATTCGTTAAACTGCTGTTGTACGACCATTGGTAGTTGGTAAAACCCGTTGGACCGGTTAATACCGCAAAATTTCCTGTACAAAAATAAATCGTTTCTGATGTTGTAAAACTATCAGGTATGTAATCGATATTAATTTCGATAGGAACGATATCAAAACAGTCGATTCCGTTATACAATCGCGCATAGTACGTTTGATTGTTTGCGATATCGTTGGTAATACTACCCGAAATTTCTTGAGTTTCCCAAAGAGCGTTGTTTACACTGGGAAAGAATTTTACGGTTATGTTCGTTGGTAAACCCAACAGTACAGCGGTTGTGGCTAAGTCGGCTAGGTTGAAAGTCGTTTTGCCGTCTTTTGTTGAGTCGGTATCGCAAAGTACGTAAGAAAGTGTTGCGGCATTTCGATCGGTAGCGCCAACCAAGTTAACGGTAGTTGTGGTTTCGCAACCAAAGCTGTTTTTGATTCGCGCAGTTATGGTTTTTGGAAAACTGGTTGTGTACTGTGCCGGATTGGGAATGGGTGTTGTAGCAGAAGCGTCTTCAAAGTAAACCGGACTCAATAATTCCGGATTTCCGCTGGTTAAAAGATTGTTTACTAAGTTTAAATTAAAGGTCGTTTGGCCGTCGGAATCGGGATCGCACTGACGCAAAGTAACGGGAGCTACGGCAGGAATGCTGCTGTAATCCACTTCAATACGACCAGTAACCACACAGCTACCGCTATTGATACTTGCTTCTACTTCGTAAACACCGGGAGCAGTTACGGTGAATTGCGGCGTTGTTACCGATTGCAAGGCTCCGTTTCGGTACCACGCGTAGGAAACCGAACTGCCGACTTGAGTGGCATCGAGATTGAGCGTTTGTCCGTCGCAAAGCGGATTTCCATTGGCGCGCGTGCGGTCGACACCGAGATCGGTGACTGCCTCAAAACTACCTGCTTCTAAGAAAATTGCCGAATCGTATAAGTTGTTTCCCTGATCGGCGATAACGAGTTTAATGTGATAGCTTTCGCCGGGAATGACATTCGCTTTTGCGGTGAGCGGAACGGTTTGTCCATTGAAATTTGTTGCGCTGTCGCTTCCGTTATATCCCTGAAAATACTGTTCGTTAGCCGGCGGACACACGGTACCGCTGCCGCGAACGGTATTTACACGAACGGGAATGTCGGTTCCGGGAACAACGGCTAGATTTTGGTAAGGTTCGCTGCTGTTGTTTCGCTTAAGCAGAAAGGCAAAGCCGTCGGTGAAATTGCACTGATTGGCACTCGGATTGGTCAGATATTGCTCGGACGCCAGCAAATAGCGAAACGAAATAGCGGCTGATAAGGATACAAAATCGAATTCGAGCACGGTTGCATTGATGCTGTTTCCCACATTTAGCGCGGCTTCCAAATCGTTGTCGCCGGGCCAAGCGGTACTGCCTTCGCTGAGCAAACTGGAATTTGGACCTACTGCCGAATTTGCGTTTCCGGTACTGAGAATGATGCCTTGTGTAAATGGGAAATTAACGGGATTGGCGGTAAAAAATCCGGTGGTTTGAAATGTATCGGCTGTTGAAGTGGTGATTGATGCGTTTGAAATGGTTAAACACGGATTGTTAACCAAAATATCTTGTGCTAATTGCTGTGCATTATAATTGGTATCGACTGTGATGGTCTGAGCCGCAAGTATCACAGTGTAGCAAGATAAAACGAACGTAAGAAATGCCTTTGAACAACGAATCATAGCGAGTGCAAAGATATTACAAAAGCTCGGTTATTTAGCTGCAACGCTTACTAACGCAGTGTTAAAGCTTTTCGCCTTGGGTGACGCATTGCTGTTACTAATTTTCGCACAAGGGATTGCCGCGTAAATAACGTGCAAAGAAAACCGCTGTAAACCCAGTTGGGCACGGCGACAAAGTGAAGCCCGTGCGCGGCTGTGGTTGAAGCGGTTTTTTTAAGCGGTATTGCAGCAGAAAGCCCGACCCGCCGCAGCAGCATTCAACTGATACTTTGCGGCGGGATGTGCCCAAAAATTACAAATCGCGGCGCTTTAAAATACGGTAACTGCCTATGATAAAAACAACAGTCCAGCAAAGGCTAATTGCGGCAGCCGAGTAATTTACGTCGAATTTTTTATCGGCTTCAATTCCAACTTGAGCACCCATTTGTTGCACAGCCGACAAGCGCGAAATAGGCTCAACGATGATATCGGACATGGCATTTGTTGGCGCAAATTGCATGATTGCGTCGGCTGTTTCCATGTCTAAAACCTTGAATCGCAATATGAGGTGTAGAATTATTGTTACAATGTAAAGTAAGATGAGAAACCCAAGTGCAAAAGCCGAGCGTTTTACCAGAATTCCGACGAATAAGCACAAGCTAAAGAATGCGGAAAGTTTAATAAAATAGCCGAGCAGGTAGTCCAGATCGGTAATTATGGTTCTAAATTCGGTGAAAGACGAATGGATTAGACCTAAGATAAGCGACAAAAGGAATACAAAAACGGTTGATGCTGCTGCCATTGCAAAGACGGTTAGCACTTTCGATTTTACTAACTCCTTTTTACTTAAACCGTCGATTAAATTTTGTTTGAGCGTTCCGTAACTGTATTCGTTTGCCATCATCGAAACAATAACGATTGCTAGGAAGAACTTGAAATAATCGGCGAAATAGGTGTTGAAATGCCAAATGTATGGGAAGTTAAAAATTCCCATTTCAGCCAGATCCAAATGGAAGAAGCCGACATCGATTTTTATTGCAGTTATTAAGGCGATTAGCGATAAAAGTAAGAAGTATGCGATTGTTAGAGTTCTACTCGGATTGTTTAGCCAAATCTTCTGAAATTCTATAGAAAGTAATCTTTTCATTAGTTCGCGGTTTTTGTTAGCGTGAGGAATTGTTTTTCTAGGCTTGGCTTTTTGAAAGCTAGGTGCGATACGAAAATATTTTCAGAAGCGAGATATTGGTTTAAGTCGGCTGCGGCGACAGACATTGATGTTGTGAAAATGAGCTTATCTTGCACGGATTCGACACTTTGAAAATAGGGATGAAGACGCAATTTTCGTTCGAGTTCGACGAGATCGTTAGCTGCGAGTTCGAAAAATCCGGCGCTTCGTACCATATCGCTCACGGTTCCGGAGTAGAGCATTTGTCCTTTTTTAAGAACGAGGACATGTGAGCATACTTTTTCTACTTCATCGAGCAGGTGCGAAGCAAGTAAAATGGTAGTTCCAGTGCTTGCAATGAGTCGGATGATTTCGCGAATTTGGTGAATTCCTTGCGGGTCTAATCCGTTTGTGGGTTCGTCGAGAATTAGGATTTCCGGATCATTTAACAGCGCCGACGCGATGGCGAGGCGTTGTTTCATGCCGAGTGAAAAGGTTCGGAACTTACTGTTCTTGCGTTCGGTTAGACCAACGACTTCGAGTTTTTCGGCTATTTTGCTTGTGGAAATCCCTTTAATTTTACACACGAGACTGAGATTTTCGGCTGCAGTCATGTACGGGTAAAAATTTGGACGTTCGATAATCGCGCCTACTTTTTTTATTGCCTCGTGCGTTGACTGTGAACCGTCGAACCAGGTAAACTCGCCCGAAGTTTTGTTTACCACGTTTAAGACGATTCCTAGTGTAGTCGATTTTCCAGAACCGTTAGGTCCGAGAATTCCGTACACATTTCCTTTTTTGATTTCAAGCGAGATGCCATTTACGGCGTGTACGAAGCCGTATCGCTTGTGCAGATTTTTGATTGATAGAATTGATTCCACTCCAACTGTTTTGTTCTTACTAGACGAAACACCTAAATAAATGTTACTCACATTTCTTCAATATTTTTTTCAAAAGCCGTCATAACTTCATTCTCTTGTAGTTAGCGAAGAAAAATCGATTTGGGTTTCACGGAAAGAATACACATCTATCTACCTTTTTTTCCTACAAACAGCTTACGTACAGAAAAATCGGTTTTAGGGCGTCCGTAGGTTGTTTTTTAGCGGTGCCGTGCTTGGAACTAAAATTTGCGAAGTTTTTTTACAAGCATTACAAATTCTGTGTTTTAATATTTTCTGTGCAAACAAAACTACAGCAGCGGAGTATCTGTGAATTCTGCGTACTCTGCGTATTCTGTGCGCAAAAATCCCATATTCCACGAGAAAAAACATAACTATTGCTTCGGCGTATCTGTGAATTCTGCGTGTTCTGCGTATTCTGTGCGAAAAAAAACAGTGTATCGGACTTTTTGTGAATGTGGTTGAGGCTGTGCGGAAAACTCCCATACTCCACGAGAAAAAACATAACTATTGCT
This sequence comes from Flavobacterium sp., assembly GCF_027490375.1. GTDB lineage: Bacteria > Bacteroidota > Bacteroidia > Flavobacteriales > Flavobacteriaceae > Flavobacterium. The sequence goes on along the minus strand of NZ_JAIXYH010000050.1, from coordinate 20,752 downwards.
TCGGCGTATCTGTGAATTCTGCGTGTTCTGCGTATTCTGTGCGAAAAAAAACAGTGTATCGGAGTTTTTGTGAATGTGGTTGATGCTGTGCGGAAAACTCCCATACTCCATTAGAAAAAACACAACTTTAGCTTCGGAGTTTCTGTGAATTCTGCGTATTCTGTGCGCAAAAATCCCATACTCCACGAGAAAAAACATAACTATTGCTTCGGCGTATCTGTGAATTCTGCGTGTTCTGTGCGAAGAAAAGCAAAGTATCGTGTTGTTCATGCTGTGCGAAAAACTCCAAGATGCTGTGCGAAAAAACAAAACGCGCTCCGATTTCTCAAAGCGCGTTTCGTATCTAAAACAAAACACAATTATGGAATAATAACCAACCTAACCACAATAGTTAGATGCTCAGCTCCGAAAAAGGTTGCGTGTTGTTTCATTGGTAAATCGTATTAGTTTTTTACGACAGTTCTTGTGATAAATGTGCCGTCGGGTTTAACGAAATTAAGTGTGTACGTTCCTGCTAAAGTTGGTGCAAATTGATAAGTTCGGGATAAAATCGGCATATCTTGTGTGCAGATACATCCTTCATACTTTGCCGAAACGCGTATGGTTCTCGAATTCCCTTGGGTTTGTTCGTCGAAGGCGTAGAACTGCCCGCAACCGTTATCTACCTGAAACGAAACTTCAAACGCAAAGGTGCCTTCAACCAGAGTAGGTACATCGACAACTTCCTGTACGCCTTCGAGTTGATAGTCGATACAGGTATCTCCATCGGTAGAATCGTCTGTGCAGCTAAACGAAATAGCGACAAATGCTGCTGCAATAAAAAATCTTTTTAACATATTTTTCTTTTTTTAAGAGATGTTCAAGTGGCTAATCGGTTGCGCTAGCTTTTTTGCTCTTTGTTGAAATACACGAGATAATAGTACATCTGTCGTTCTTCGTCCCAACCTTTTTCCACGAATTTTTCTGCACTTTCAGGATTGATGAAATCGAGTTTGATTTGAATGTTAGTATCGAGTTGAATCGTGTTTTTCAGTTTCTTACGTGCATCGGTTACTGCGGCATTTGCAATAGGAAACGAGGTTACGTCTTCGATGCTGTACTTTTCCCCTTTATCAACTTTATAATTTTTGAATTCAGGAATGAGATCCGGATTATCGAGCACTTCATTTAAGAAATTAGTTTCTTCGAAGTTGTCGTTTTTAGCAAAATAGTTCACCGAACGATTCATAAACATAACCTCTTCCTTCTTATCTTCGGCGGGAAGTACGACGTCTTTTGCGAAATCCTGACAGAATTTTAGGTATTTTTTTGTGATGAAGTTTTCGTCTTGGAATACGTCGACATTCAAAAAGTGTTCGAGCCAGTATCGAGCGTCGTAACGATTTGAATCTACAGATAAAATCTTGTATCCTTCTTCTTTTTTGTAGTTAAAAACCAAACAGCCTTTATCGAGTTTGCTAAGGTTAATTCCTTGTTGTAGCAGTAGCGTCAGGTTTTCTTCCTTCTCTTCAAATTGGAGGAAATCGGTTTGAATTTCACTTTTGAATATTCCGATCGCATCCACACGTTGATTGTCGATTAATGCATTGGTAAGGTACGCAACAAACAACTCCCCATTTTTAATGTGCGGATGATTCGATTGTTCGTACAAATGCTGAGCTACTTTGCTTGCTTGATCGTGCGCAGTACTGGGATTATCGAAAATACTGCTGATAATTGTGTACATTTCGTTGTACTCCAAATCTACTTCATGCGCAAATTGGTAGTAGTTTTCTTCTTTTTCGCGAAAAGGTTTAAAGAAAAATTCCTTGATGAGCGGCATCATTTCATCGCTGAGGTTTAACGTGTCTTTAGATAAAAACACACCTTCGTTGCGGCTCTTGTTGCCAATTCTGTGTAGGGAAAGCGATTCTATTTGGGTATTATAGAGGTTTATCATCTGTTTGTGGCAGGTATTTTAGTTCCAATTTTCTTCAAATCCGTAATCTTCAAAGTTTTCGCCGCTGTCAAATTGGTCGAAATCTTCTTCGTCGTAGCCGTCTTCATCAAAATCAAGTAAGTTTTCGCTGTCGTCTACAAATTTTTTCTCAGGTGCCATTGCGGGCATGATTCCGTGCGAGAAAAGCACGTTTGGATAGGTTGTTCCCAGTTCGGGCTCGTCGATCGCAGCCAATTCTACAAAAAACGTCCACATGTTGATGTAATCATACACGTAGATCATTTTCGTCATATCTTCCGAAAACCATTCTGAAATCTGATAATCGGCCATAATCTTTGCCTCTCCGGGCACATCGCCCGTATCAAACAATGAAATTTCTTCACCTTGACTCCACTGATCGTCCGAACTATAAAAAGACGCAGGTTCCATGCCGTCAAAATCAAAGGCATTTACAATAGCATTGTGTAAATCCTCAAGCGAATCCTCGTCAGATATTGCAATATCGCGAAATACATCGTCTTCATCGTCTAAAATGACGCGAAATTTAAATATACTCATCTCTTCAAAAATTGAGGGGCAAATTTAAGAGGTTTTCGTTCGGATACGTGCAAAAAAACAAGAAAACCTCGTCCTCTAAAATTCATGCCGAATTCATCTAAAATTTAACACAAATAAGCAAAAAATTGCCGCAATCGACTACGCAACTTTTTAATTGAAAAAGCATCAATATAACTGTAAATCAATTTTTATTAATTTAAATTACACAAAGGAACACCGTACTAATTAATTCGTTTTCTCGGCTAAGCGTAGTTTGAGCCCATATGTTGAGTTCGTTCGTTCGTAGACGCGTTTAAGAATAGAATAGCTACTTTTGAAAAGTTGTGAATGAATTAAAATCGGGAGTTTTATAAGGTATAATCAGCTAATTCACGTACTAGATGTGTTATTTTTATACGTTCAAATAACTGAGTAAAACTGTTGCGAATTTCTATGCCGCCTTTTTGTTATTAGTAATTTTTTTTATAATGTGGCGTTGATGGGATTTCGGTTTATTCGGTTTGAAATAATAAAATATAATGTTTTAGTAAACTGTACGACGTTATTTTTATTTAGTTTTGGTCAGCGAGTGCTGTTTTGTTAAGTTTTTAAATTTAAATATTTGATTATGAATAAAAAAGTTGTTTTCATTTGTTCCTTCGCGCTGCTGTTCTTGCTCGTGAGCTGTGGTGCCGATTCCATCGAATACGAAGGTTCTAAACGAGTAACCGCCTCGGGAAAGCTGGTAACTTCTACTGGCGCTGCTCTAAATGACGTTGAAGTAGAATTAAACGTCGTTGAACAATACAACGAAGATGTGCTCAATAAAGTTCAAAGTAGAAACGATGGTACCTTTTTAGCCAATTTTCCTATTCCACAAGAAAATCAGAATGTGCAATTTTACGCGACTTTTGAAAAAGAAGGCTACGTGACCAAAGCAATCTATAATACAAGCCTCGACGACATTGAAGATTTAAAATATGACCTTGAAACTGTTAACTTATATCGAATCGACGAAACTGTAGAAGTACGCATGTTTTTTGCTGCTGCTGCTGCAAACAGATTTTTAATTAGCTATGAGATCATTCCCGATGCGGCAGCAGACTTTGAGTTTGCAAATATTCCTGATCCGGATCGCATCGACTGGTCTCAATACGACGGTTTAATCAATTCAACAGAAAGAGTTCTCCTTAAAAATTCCAACATTACCATTAAAACGGAAGTCGAAGTCGAAGTAAATGGGCAAAGAACGATTGAATTAAATACAGTGGTTGTTAATGCAGGTGCCGCTTCTGGTGCTATAAATATTTTGTTCTAATGAGAAAGTTTATCTTGTTGTTAGGAATTATCGCTAGCTGTTTGTCGAGTTTTGCTCAACCATATAGAGGTATTTCTGAAGATTCTATACCTTACGTAAACAATTTCCGTATGCGCATTTTAAAACCAGTAGCCTTTGGCGATAACGCAATAAGCAAAGATACCGACCAAAACTTCGGATTTGGAGCAAATCTTACTCTAGTGAATTTTAAGAAGTTTCACTTCGTTGCGGGTGCTGAGGTGTTGAGCTACTCAGTTACTAACAGCCAGTTTTTAGGACGCTTTAAAACCATTCAAGAAGCACGATTAACTATGCAGGTAGAATACGAAGCCTACATAAAGAAGCAATGGCGCTTGATACCTCTCGTTGGATTAGCCTATTCAAGTTTCGACAATTACAAACCTAGAACGGGCGAATATCGAGGCAATTCTTATTTTATTGGCGGTATCGTTAACTACGGCTTTAATCGCGATTATTCGGTTTCCTTCGGACTTAATTACCTCTATGCAAAGTACAGCATTGATGCTATTGCGAGCCAACAATCGTATCTCGATAGCAGCCATCAACTCGTATTTTCGCTTTCGCTGAATTTCCGATAAGCCGTATTCTGTCGCCAAAAGCCAGCGTACTGATCGGCCGCTGTTGAGTGTTAAGTGTTTCGGAAACTGACGGAAATTCACTAAATTTGCACGCCGAAAAAGAGGCGATTTATCATGCTAGACCGTTTACAATATATCAAACAACGTTTCGACGAAGTTTCCGACTTAATTATTCAACCCGACGTCATTTCCGACCAAAAACGCTATATCGCTCTCAATAAAGAGTATAAAGATTTAAAAGCAATCGTCGAAAAACGCGAAGAGTACATGAATGTCGTTGGCAATATCAACGAAGCAAACGAGATTATCGCCGACGGTTCCGATGCCGAAATGGTTGAAATGGCACGCATGCAATTGGATGAAGCTAAGGAGCGACTTCCGCAACTGGAAGAAGAAATTAAGTTTATGCTGATTCCAAAAGATCCGGAAGACGCTAAAAACGTGATGATGGAAATTCGCGCAGGAACAGGTGGCGACGAAGCGTCGATCTTTGCCGGAGACCTCTTCCGCATGTACACCAAATACTGCGAAAGTAAAGGTTGGAGAACCTCAATAGTCGATACTAACGAAGGTACTGCCGGCGGATTTAAAGAAGTTATCTTCGAAGTAACCGGAGAAGACGTTTACGGAACTCTTAAATTCGAAGCAGGTGTGCACCGGGTGCAACGCGTACCACAAACCGAAACGCAAGGTCGTGTACACACCTCGGCAGCAACTGTAATGGTGTTGCCTGAAGCCGAAGAATTCGACGTACAAATCGACATGAATGATGTTCGTATCGACTACTTCTGTTCGTCGGGTCCAGGCGGTCAGTCGGTTAACACAACCAAATCGGCCGTTCGATTAACGCACATTCCAACCGGCTTAGTTGCCCAATGCCAAGACGAGAAATCGCAGCACAAAAACAAAGACAAAGCCTTAACCGTACTTCGCTCGCGTTTGTACGAGCAAGAACTCGCTAAAAAGCAAGAAGAAGATGCCAAAAAACGTAGTTCACAAGTTAGTTCGGGCGACCGTTCAGCGAAAATTCGCACCTACAACTATGCACAAGGCCGTGTAACCGATCACCGTATCGGACTTACTCTGTACGAATTACAAAATATCATGAATGGCGACATTCAAAAAATTATCGACGAATTGCAGTTGGTAAACAATACCGAGAAATTAGCGGAAGGCGTCATGTAAACAACAAAATCGTGGAGATAAATCAGCTCGTACAGCAAATCAAAATCAAAAAGTCGTTTTTATGTGTGGGTTTAGATACCGATACTAAACTGCTCCCCAAATACTTAGCTGGCGCCGACGATCCGATTTTTGAATTTAATAAAGCCATAATCGATGCAACGCATTTTGTAACTGTGGCATACAAACCGAATGTTGCATTTTACGAAGCACATGGGGAAAAAGGTTGGACAGCCCTTCGAAAAACAGTAACTTACATCAAAGAAAATTATCCTGAAATTTTCACCATTGCAGATGCTAAACGCGGAGATATTGGCAATACAGCCGATATGTATGCACGTGCTTTTTTCGACGATTTGGGCTTCGACAGCGTAACCGTTGCTCCGTATATGGGTCGCGATTCGGTAGAACCTTTTCTTGCACATTCCAACAAACAAACCATTTTACTGGCGTTAACGTCGAATCCGGGCGCTGCCGACTTTCAATTAGGCACAACCGACCAAATAGCGCTTTTCGAAAAAGTTCTCGAAACTTCGCAAACCTATGTTAATGCGCACAATCTGATGTACGTGGTGGGCGCTACTCGTCCGGAGTATTTTCAGCAAGTGCGTAAAATTGTGCCGAATAGCTTTTTGTTAGTGCCTGGCGTTGGTGCTCAAGGCGGTAGTTTGGCCGAAGTTTGTAAGTACGGATTAACCGACAAAATCGGACTTCTGGTAAATGCTTCACGAGCGGTTATTTACGCCAGTTCCGAAGCCAATTTTGCGGAAAAAGCAGGTGAAGCAGCATTTAAACTACAAGAGGGAATGCGAGCAATTTTAAACAAAGCCGGTTTCTAACTTTTTTTTTTTTGAGAAGCGAGAAGCTAGTCCCGATAGCTATCGGGATAGAAGTTAGAAGCTAGACTTCATGATGTTCACCACTAAACGTATCGTTTTTGGGAAGCTAGAAGCTAGACACGAGAAGCTAGACTCCACGACGTTCGCCATTTAACGTATCAGTTTGCCCCCTGAGCCCAAACAACGTTGGTGCCTGAGCTTGTCGAAGGCTAAGCGCAAAGACTTTTAGTATTAAGATCTAAGTATTAAGACTTTGCGACGTTCACCACTTAACGTATCGTATTGCCAGCTTAACCCACGCATCGTCGATGCCTGAGCCTGTCGAAGGCCAGTTTCCTTCTTTCGCTTCTTTCGCTTCTTTCTATTTTTTTCATTTTTTTCATTTTTTTCATTTTTTTCATTCGCAGCTAATCCGGCTGTACGCTATAGTCCGCAAAAAACACGGCGCGTTGCATCGGCGTTTGTATGGTTTCTAAGGTCACCACACATCCACCGTTTCACGCAGCCGTATTTTTCTTACGGGCTGCCGCTGCCATCCAGGCTAGGGCATACGTTACCAAAAATTGATAAAAAAATACCTATAAGTAGGTAGTTTTGGGAGTTACGGACTGTTTACTTTAGCAAACAAAACCCAAATGCGAATGCTGCTTTTTTGAAATATATTTTTTGGAGATTTTACGATTAAAACAGCTTTATTGTTGAGAAATATAATAGTGAATAAGATTACGTTTTAGATTGTAAATTTTGAGATTACACTTACAAATTTCACCTATTGAAAAAACGAAAGATTATAAAAGTCTCGTAGGCGAGAAAAAGGAATTGTTTCCAGTATTTACGGGTGTTTTCGCGAATAGCTCGCTTAGATGAGAGATGAAAACTTTCGTATATTTGGGAGTTACCAGCAATTTTAAGACATCACAAAGACCAATATGAGTGCAGAAATAGACAATTTTTTACAATTTATTGATACAGCAAAAAGAGACTTGAATGTTCATCGCCAAGGTGCTTTTGAACTTGATTGTAATGCCTTGACATTAGACAATATCGACAAAGTTATTTCCTTAACCACAAAATTGGAGGAAAAGGCGGAGCATGGAGAGTTAAAGATTAATTACCTCAATCAATTTCAATCGAACTTAGAAAGTATTTTATCGACATTACCTTTTAGGGGACAACTTAATTCATCATTCTTAGCCCATCAGAATGAGCACTGGAAATCACAGATAAAAAGTAATCTAGAGCAAAATAGTTTAAATATTTCTTCTCTTTATGAACAAATAGAATTCAATATTGATTTCTTTAACAAGATTGGATATTTTGATAGTAATGTTGTTGCAATTGGTGCTAATGGAAGTGGTAAAACAACTTTATCTAATAAATTTAAAACTTATCTTCAAAATAACGGTGTCGTTATATCTGCACAGAGAATATTATTAGTTCCTAAATTTGACTCAATTGCAAATCCTGAAAAAACAGCTACAGACTTAAAACAATATCAACTAAGAGATAAAACAAATAAATCAAATAGTGGATTTGACTATTTACAACAAGAGTTTGGAATTGTTTTAAAGAATCTGCTAGCTGACAATATCTCGGCTGGAAACTCTTATAGAAAAAAGGCAATTGAATCTGTCAACTCTGGAACTACAATCTCTAACCCAGAACTAACTAATCTTGATATTACTTTCCAAATTTGGAATTCACTTATTGAACACAGAACAATTAGCTGTGATGACGGGGTAAACATAACAGCTAAATCTGATGAGGGCAGGTCATATCCTGCAGTTCAAATGAGTGATGGTGAAAAAGTTATGTTATACCTGATTGCTCAAGTTTTACAAGCCCCAAAAGATGGGTTTATTGTAGTTGATGAGCCTGAAATGTATTTACATAAGACAATTCTTAAAAAACTATGGGATTTATTGGAAGCTAAAAGACCAGACTGCATTTTTATCTATTTGACTCACGATTTAGATTTTGCAACGAGCAGAACGACAGCGAAAAAAATATGGATAAAGTCCTTTACGCATCCTGATAAATGGGAAATAGAGGATATTCCAACGGACGAGATTCCAGAGACATTAATGTTAGAATTACTTGGAAGTAGAAAGAACATATTATTCTGCGAAGGAATTAAAGGCAGCATTGATGAACGAATCTATTCTATTTTATTTCCTGAATTGACAATCGTGCCTGTTGGAAGTTGTTTTGATGTAATAAATCACACTAAGGCATTTAACAAATTAAAAAATGTGAATACTAAGTCTTTTGGCCTTATTGATTCCGACCACCACAATGGTGAAAGGCTTGATAAACTTAAGTCTGACGAAGTGTATTCTTTCAAAGTTGCTGAAGTCGAGAATCTATTTTTAGATGAAGATTTTTTAAAGTTATTGGCAAAACAGCTACTGGTTGATGAAGCGAATGTTGAATTTATAAAAGCAGATGTTATAAAAGAACTCGACAAATTAAAAGAAGTACAAGCGACAAATTATGTAAGTATAAAAGTTAATTATTACTTCACGGATAGTGATGTTACAAAGGGAAATGCACTGGCTCAATTAGAAAGCAACTATCAGGACTTTTTAGAGAAAGTTTCAATTAACGATTGGTACACTCAACGATTTGAAGAGTTAAATCAGATGGTTTCATCCTCGGACTATAGCAAAGTACTAGTTTCACTAAATAATAAAGGGATTAGAAGTATTGCTAGTAAGCATTTGAAAATATCTGATTTCACAGACAGGTGTATAAAATTGCTATTAAGTAGTGATGTTGCACAATTGACATTAGCAAAATACTTTCCACAGGAAATAAAAACTGCTGGTACCACGGGTTTGGCGTAATGGCGGTTGACGGATTTCTATTGAACATTTGTACTAAATTGAACGATAGTAATCCTAATCAACGGCAGTGCTAAAATGCCGCCACTACGCAACTTCGTAAACCGTTCGACATTTTTTGACTCCCTGAAGTATAGAAATTATGTTCTATATTTATCTCGATATTATAATTGAGAAATGAAATTAAAAAGTTTATCATACAAAGACAGCAACTGGGAGCTTGAAAATTTACAATTAGGGATTGTCAACCTAGTTGTTGGAAAAAACTCTACTGGTAAAACGAAAACACTTCAAACTATTGATTTGCTTGTAAAAATGATTACTCAAAAAAGAGACTTGAATTGGGGTGGAGATTGGCAAGTTATATTCGAAAATCATAAAGGAGATGAAATTGAATATAGATTCAGTACTAGCTTTGCTAATCATGGGGTTACGTTTGAAAAAATGACCGTTAACGGAGAGTTAGTTTTAGCAAGAAATAGAAAAAATTATGGAAATAGAGTGAAAATAAAAAACTTAAACAATAAAGGATTGTTTGATTACACTTATCCACCCGAAAATAAATTAGTCATTCATACAAATAGAGATATAAAAAAATATCCTTATTTAGAAGATATTGCAAATTGGGCTGAGCAATCTTATGGTTTTAAATTTGGCAATATTAGCCCTTATTCTTTACTTAATAGGCAAGAATATGATTTATTAACTGCAGTTGAAGATATTCCCACTCTATTTAAGTCATTAAAAAAAACTGACAAAGAACAAATTATATCTGATTTTAACAACATAGGATACAAATTAACAGACATTACTATTCAAGATAAAACTGAACTTACAATAATATTTGTGAAAGAAGATGGAATAAGCAAATCAATACCTCATTTTAAACTTTCACAAGGAATGTTTAGAGCATTAGCTGTTATAGTTTATGTTCAATACCTTCTAAGTCGAAAAAGACCAGCCACCATTATTATAGATGATCTTTGCGAAGGCTTAGATTATGAAAGAGCAACTAATTTAGGAAAATTAATATTCTCAAAATGTCTGAATAATGATATTCAACTAATAGCAACTTCAAATGACAGTTTTCTCATGGAGGTTGTAGACCTAAAATATTGGAATATTTTAATGAGAGAAGGGACTAAAGTGAAAAGTATTAATTCGAAATCTGATGCTGAGGCTTTTGAAAATTTTAAATTTACTGGTCTATCAAATTTTGATTTCTTTTCCTCAAATTATTTAATGTCCAAGAACGCATGATTAAAACCGCAATTTTCGTTGAAGGTCAGACCGAACTTATTTTCACAAGAGAACTAATCCTTAAGTTTTTTGAATATCAAAATGTTTGGGTTGAGTGTTATACTTTATTCAATGATCATGATTTAAATCCTACGGAGTATTCATTTGAAAATAGAAGCGCAAATTTATATTTTCAAATTATCAATATAGGAAATGATAAAAAGGTAATTTCTAGTATAATTAAACGAGAGAAATATCTCTTTAGCGATAGTCAAGGCTTTGATAAAGTGGTAGGTTTAAGAGACATGTACTCTAAGGAGTATCGAGAAGCCGTTCAAAATGCAACAATTGATATTGAAATAAGCCAAAAATTCATAAATAATCATCAGCAGACAATTTCAACATTATCATCAAACCCAGAAAAAATCAAATTTCATTTTGCAATTATGGAATTAGAATCATGGTTGCTAGCAATTTCAAATATATTTGAGCGTTTTGATTCTTCTTTGAACTATGAAAAAATTAGAACGGTCGTTAATTTCGATTTACAAAATGAAGATCCAGAAAAATGCATATTCCATCCTGCAAATACCATTGAAAAAATTTTTGAAATAATTGGTGAGACTTATGACAAAAAGAAGGGTGAGGTAAATAAATTTATGGGCAGGATAGATAAGGAACACTTTATAGAGTTACTTGAGAGTAGTAAATGTAGTTCTTTTAATGATTACTGTGAATCTTTACATATTAGAATATAAAACGTCGCACAACAGCAGTAGCTGTTACACAACCTCTTATAAAAAGTAAAAAACATAAATCTTACCAGAAAAAGACCTCTTTAAAAGCGATTCCAGAGCGGCTACTTTTTTCGGTACAATATAAACTTACATTTTAGTGGCTTGAAAAATAGGGAAGTATTGTTTGTGTCCTTTAATTTGAGCGGTTCGTTAGGCAATTTTGTGGGCGACGTTTAGTAAATAAATGGCTTTGTGTTTTTTAAAACGTAATATTGCAATATTACCAAGCGTAAAAAATTGATAATCAATATTTAAATATGAATTTTAAAGTCCGATTTTGCTGATTTTATAATGAAAATCTGTTAGCTTTTTGAAATTTCTAGCACTAATTTTCGCGGTAAGGACAGCAGCGGCATCCTTTTGCCGGAGGTACGAAGGCAAAAGATATAGCGAATGGCCTGACGGCGGTTAGGTTTTTCCACCGAACGTGTGCCGCCGGACCGCCCAAATCAGTGTAATAATTTTGCTTTTAAATCGGCGTAGGTGCTAATGCGCTCGAATTTTTTCTCTAAATCCAGTAGTTTTTGAACCGAGCTTGGGTAGTTGAGTTTTAGCTCTAACGTTTCTTCTACCACATCTGGAAATTTAATCGGATGTGCCGTTTCTAGGAATATACCGTAATAATCGGGATGTGTCTTTTGAAAAGCCCGTAAACCCAAATAGCCCACAGCGCCGTGCGGATCGGCCACATAGCCAAACGTATCGTATAAATCCCGCATTGCCACTTTCGTTTCGGCATCGGTAAAGGCAACCGCCGAAAACAACTGCGCGAGTGTATCGCCGGGAAACAACTCCAAAACGCGAACAAAGTTGCTCGGGATACTTACGTCCATGGCGTTCGAAATCGTCGGAATTGTTGGCTTCGGATCGAGTTCCTTGGTTTGCATGTACCGCGGAACGGTGTCGTTTACATTCGTGGCAGCGATAAAATGCGCAATTGGTAACCCCATTTTTTTGGCGATTAATCCGGCGCAAATGTTTCCAAAATTGCCACTGGGCACGCAAATCGCAAGGTTCTGATTCTTATTTTTTACTGCCGCATACGCTAAAAAGTAGTACATCATTTGTGGCAACCACCGCGCTACATTAATTGAATTGGCCGAAGTAAGTCCCAAATTTTCAAAATCGGAATCTAAAAACGCGCGTTTAACCATGGCCTGACAGTCGTCGAAACTACCGGCAACGGCGAAAGCTTTTACGTTTCTTCCCAGAGTCGTCAATTGCCGTTCTTGAATGTCGCTCACTTTTCCTTCCGGATATAAAATAGCTACTTCAATTCCCGAAACGTCTAGAAACCCATCGGCAACCGCGCCACCGGTGTCGCCAGACGTAGCCACCAAAACCGTGTTGTGCACTGAAGTTTGCTTTTTGTTGAAGTAGGCGAGGCAGCGCGACATAAACCGAGCTCCAACGTCTTTGAACGCCAGTGTTGGTCCGTGAAATAACTCAAGAACCGCTGTATTTTCGTCGAGTGGCACCAACGGAAAATCAAAACACAAGGTTTCGGTAACGATTTGAAGAAGCGATGAATCGTCGATTTCAGGCGCTAGAAATGGGCGAATTACCTCAAAACCAATTTCTTCTTTAGACAGGTTTGTTATTTTTTCGAAAAAAGAAGCGGGTAGTTGCGGAATATCCGTCGGGAAATAGAGTCCGTTATCGGGTGCTAGTCCGCGCCTGACGGCAGTTTCAAACGATACGGCCTCACCGCCTTGTAAGCTGCGATAGTTCATTTTAAATTAGTTCAGTGCCTTTGGCGTTAACTTGTGATATAAATACGTCGGCTTCGATGTTGTTGAGCATGTAGCTTAATTTCCAGGCGCGACCTACCTCTTGTGCGCTTGTTTTGCCTTCGCAGAGTGCATAAATCGACGGTCCGGAACCGGAAATACCAACGCCGAGGGCTCCCGATTTCAGCGCTTCGCTTTTGGCTAACGAAAACAAAGGAATTAGTTTTTCGCGGTGTGGTTCGGCGATGACGTCTTGCGTAGCGCGTCCGAGCAGCAGATAATCTTTCGTATGCAACGCATGTACAAATGCAGCGAGGTTTCCGGATTGCTGTACCGCGGTTTTCAAAGGTAGTTGCGCGGGTAAAACGGCACGCGAATCGGCTGTGCGCAGTTCGATTTTTGGGTGTACTAGCGTAACATATAAATCGTCGGGCGCATCAATTCGCAATACTTCCAGCGGATGATATCCTTTCACAATCGTGAATCCACCGAGTAGGGCAGGAGCCACGTTGTCGGCGTGAAAGGCTTTGCTGGCCAATACTTCGCCTTGCATCGCAAACGGAATTAAATCGCGTCGGTGCAACGGCGTTCCCAACAATTTATTGATGCCGTAAACCGCTCCAGCTGCACTTGCGGCCGAGCTTCCAATACCGCTGCCGGGTTTAATCTTTTTATCGATTTCGATTTCAAAGCCAACTTTGGGTTTTAAGAAATTAAGAAGCGAAACCGCCGCAACACCCGCAACGTTTTGTTCGATTTCCAAAGATAAATCGGCGCCAGAAATACGTTTGATGCGCACGCCGGGCTCGTCGGTAATGCGTATGGTCATTTCATCGCCAACGCCTTTTAAGCATAATCCCAAAACATCGAAGCCGCAGGATAAATTGGCAACAGTAGCCGGACAAAAAACTTGTACTTCTTCAAATTTAGACATTGGCAATACGAATTACATCGGCAAAGATACCCGAAGCAGTTACAGCTGCACCAGCTCCGGCACCTTTTATGATTAAGGGTTGGTCTACGTAACGATCTGTGTAAAACAAAACAATGTTGTCTTTGCCTTGCAAATTATAGAAGTCGTGCGTGGCCGGAATTTCCTGTAAACCAACTTTTGCTTTTCCGTTTTCAAATTCGGCTACGTATTTCAAGCGGCAGCCCTTTTCAGCAGCTTTTCGGTACAAATCGGCAAAATGCTTGTCGTGTTTTTTAAGCGATTCAAAAAATGCAGGAACGCTGGTTGTTTTCAAACATTCGTCGGGCAAAAACGAAACGTTATCAATGTCTTCAATTTCCATCGCATAGCCGCTTTCGCGAATGAGGATGAGAATTTTTCGCGCCACGTCGATGCCGCTGAGGTCTATTTTGGGATCGGGTTCTGTAAAACCTTGCACGCCTGCTTCTACCACTATGTCGTGGAAATTATTGGTTTCGTTGAAGTTGTTGAAAATGAAATTCAAACTTCCGCTCAGAACGGCTTGTATTTTATTGACTTTATCGCCGCTGGTAATCAAGTGCTTTAAGGTGTCGATAATCGGTAAGCCCGCGCCCACGTTGGTTTCAAACAGAAATGGTGCGCTGTATTTCCGTGCAAGCGCCTTTAAACGACTGTAATTTCCGTACTCGGAAGCACACGCAATTTTGTTGCACGTAACTAGGGCGATGTTCTTTTCAAGATAGTTGGCGTAGGTTGCTGCTACAAGTTCGCTAGCGGTATTATCAACAAAAATGGCGTTTCGCAGGTTAGCATCGATAGCTTTAGCGATGAACTGCTCCAAATCGGCAGCTTTTCCTTCTTCCAATTTGTTTTTCCAGTCTTTAAGCGGAATTCCATCTAAATCGAAGTACATTTTTCGCGAATTCGAAATGCCCACCAATCGCAAGTTTATTTTCAATTGCTCGCGCAGGTATTTGCGTTGTTGGGTGAGCTGTTCCATAAACTTTTCGCCAACATTTCCCACGCCCATTACAAATAAATTCAGCTGTTTGGTGTTGTCTTCAAAGAAACGCTCGTGCAAGGTATTGAGTGCTTTATTTACGTCTTTGTCGCCAATAACCACGGAAATATTCCGTTCTGAAGCACCTTGAGCAATAGCGCGGATGTTTACGTTGTTTTTACCTAAAGTGGAGAACATTTTCCCGCTAATTCCTTGGTGATTTTTCATTTTTTCGCCTACAAGCGCCACGATACTCAATTGCGTTTCTACGATTGTGGGATCGATTAACGACTGCGCAATTTCAATTTGAAACGCTTTATCGATGGCTTGTTTGGCAATTTTGGCTTCGGCTTCGGTGATGCCCACACAAATCGAGTGTTCTGAAGAAGCTTGCGTAATAAAAATAGCACTGATGTTCTCTAATGATAACGCTTCGAATAGCCGTTTTGAAAAACCAGAAACGCCAACAATTCCGCTGCCTTCAACCGTTAGCAAAGCGATGTTTTGAATGTGCGTGATTCCTTTAATCGGATTGGCATTTCCTTGAATTTGGTCGGAAATACGTGTTCCCGGGTGTTCGGGTTCGAAGGTATTTTTGATTAGAATCGGAATCGATTTATTCAATACCGGTTGAATAGTTGGCGGATAGAGAACTTTCGCGCCAAAATGCGATAATTCCATAGCTTCATGATACAAAATCTCACTAATCGGCAGTGCTTGTTTCACAATTTTCGGATTCGCGGTGTACATGCCGTTAACATCGGTCCAGATTTCCAAGACTTCTGACTCGAGCGCGGCTGCGACTATGGCTGCGGTGTAATCGGAACCGCCTCTTCCTAAAGTAGTTGTATGTTTTTCGTGAGAGGAAGCTACAAAACCGGGCAGCAAATAAATTCCGTCGGATTTTAGTGCTTTTTGAATTTGGTAATTGGTAATTTCGAAATCCACTTTTGCTTTACCAAATTTACTATCGGTTGTAATAATATTCCGACTATCGACGTACACCACGCGATCGAGCTGTTGCTGGAAAGCTTTTGCGATAATTGTCGACGACATAAGTTCGCCCATGCCCGAAATGGCATCCGAAGTACGATCGGATAACTCGCCCAGTAAAAACACGCCTTTGAGTAGGGTTTCTAGTTGGTCGAAATGTTGGTGTAAAGCAGCTTCGGCTTCCGATTTTAGAGGTTGTTGTAACAGGGCATCTACAGCTTCGAGATGCTTGCTCTCTATTTTGCGAATTTCCGTTTCGTACAATTTCAAGCCTTGTGCCGCTAATTGTGCCGCATTGAGCAGTAAATCGGTAACACCTCCCAGTGCCGAGACCACCACGGCCAATTTCTTTGTTTCTTGCTTCTTAACTATGTCGATTACCAATTGAATATTCTGCGCATTGGCAACCGATGTTCCTCCGAATTTTAGCACTTTCATAAGCGTTGTCCTAAGTTTGTAACTTTTCAAAAGTAAAATAATAGTTGTATGCCTAAAATCCTTTTAAAACTTTTACGAATTTGTTAAATTTAAGTAGAAAATAAGGTCTGTTTGTTATAATAATAAATTTTTAATAGCCGGAAATTACCAGATTACGAACGGCTTGAAAAATTTTCGGTGCGTAATAGCATAAAAACTCCTTAAAAAATTTGCAGCATGCATATTAATACAGACTTTTGGAATAGAGAATTTACTATGGAATCTATACATTACATCAGTTCGAAAACCCTTACTATTGCTCAGGTTGTTCATATTATTGAGAACGATTTAACCATCGATTTATCTGAAGAAGCAAAGGGGAATATCAATAGAAGTAGAAATTATTTAGACGAGAAGCTCCGCAACAGCGAACAACCGATTTATGGAATAAATACCGGATTTGGTTCGCTTTGTAATGTGAAAATATCCGAGGCCGACTTATCGACTTTACAAGAAAATCTAGTTAAAAGTCATGCTTGTGGCTTAGGGAAACACGTTCCGTTGGAAGTTATTCAACTGATGTTGTTGTTTAAAATTCAGTCGCTTAGTTATGGAAATTCAGGCGTGGCGATTGAAACGGTTGAGCGTTTGGTGCAGTTTTACAATTCGAAAGTCTATCCCGTTGTTTACGATTTGGGATCATTGGGCGCATCGGGCGATTTAGCTCCGCTGGCGCATCTGGTTTTGCCGTTGTTTGGCGAAGGTTCGGTTTGGTTTGATAACAAAATTTACGCTTCCGCAGAAATTAATGCGCGTATGGGTTGGGAACCTATTCGATTGCAAAGTAAAGAAGGTTTAGCGCTGTTAAACGGCACGCAATTTATGGTGGCGTACGGCGTATATGCCATTATAAAATCGTCTCGATTGAATTATCTCGCCGATCTGGTTAGCGCTATGTCGCTCGACGCGTTTAACGGCCGCATAGAACCGTTTCACGAACTCATTCACTTGGCTCGACCGCATAAAGGGCAAATCGAAACGGCGGCGCGTGTACGTTCGTTTTTGAGCGATAGTATTCAGATGCAAAATTCGCCTAAACAGGTTCAGGATCCGTATTCTTTTCGCTGTATTCCGCAGGTGCACGGCGCATCAAAAGATGTCTTAGACTATGTGAAAAAAGTGTTTAAGACGGAATTGAATTCGGTTACCGACAACCCAAACATCTTTGTTGATGAAGATTTGATTCTGTCGGGTGGAAATTTTCACGGACAACCCTTGGCGATGGCACTCGATTTTCTTGCGATTTCGATTTCCGAACTGGGAAGTATTAGCGAGCGACGTATTTTTCAGCTCATTTCCGGATTGCGCGAATTGCCAGCGTTTTTAGTGGGAAATCCGGGTTTAAACAGCGGATTTATGATTCCGCAATATACCGCGGCAGCCATCGCAAGTAAAAACAAGCAATTGGCAACTCCGGCCAGTGTCGACAGTATTGTTTCCAGCAACGGCCAAGAAGATCACGTATCCATGGGTGCGAACGCTGCGGTAAAAACGCTCGAAATTATTGAGAATGTGGAGCGCATTCTCGCTATTGAATTGTTTAATGCGAGTCAGGCGCTTTTGCTTCGTAAACATCAAACCGGAAATGCTTTAGAAGCTGTGTTGCGCGATTTCAGAACCTTGGTGCCGAAAGTAGAGAACGATATCTACATGCATGAAGCTATGGTAAGCAGTGTTCGTTTTATTCGAAATCTCAAAATCGACGAATCGCTATATAATTAACTATGAAAATTTTATTGTCTCCGTCAAAGAGTTTGTTAGAAGCGGGTGAATATCCGAATTTTGATTATAGCAGTCCGCAGTTTTTAACGAAGTCAAAAAAAGTTAACCAAGCGCTTAAAAAGTTAAAGCCAACGGATTTAATGGCGCTTCAAGACATTTCCGATAAGTTGGCCGAACTCAATTACCATCGAAATAAGTCGTTTAAACCGCCTTTTTCTTCCGAAAATGCACGTCCGGCTATTTTTAGTTTTAGTGGCGATGTTTACGACGGCTTACAAGCACACACGCTATCTACTGAAGTGCTTTCTCGACTTAACGAGCGCATTATGATTTTGTCTGGTTTGTATGGAATTCTAAAACCATTTGATTTCATGCAGCCGTATCGATTGGAAATGGGAACTTCACTGGGAGTAGGGGAAGCCAAAAATTTGTATGAGTTTTGGAAGAAGGATGTAACCGCTTACGTGAAAAAGCAGCTTTCGAAAGACGAGTTACTGGTTAATTTGGCGAGTAAAGAATATGCCTCGGCGGTCGATTTAAAAGCCTTTAAAACGCAAGTAGTGGAAGTTGATTTTAAAGATTTTCACAACGGTCAACTTAAAATGATTTCTTTTTTTGCGAAGAAAGCTCGTGGCATGATGGCGCGTTTTTTAGTTGAAAGCGAAGCGGAATCTTTAGACGACATCAAACTTTTCAATTCGGAAGGTTACGCCTTTGATGAAGCTTTATCAAACGGTAATAAGCTCGTTTTTACGCGATAGATTTTTTCTATATCAATAATTTAAAATAATGTTTTTCAGAATCTTGAATAAGATTACCTGAACAAAAACTACAAGCTAATCCAATTTTTGAGAATTTGCATTCCGTGTTCGCTTAAAATGCTTTCAGGATGAAATTGAACGCCAAAGACAGGTAAATTTTTGTGCTCGAAAGCCATGATGGTTCCGTCGGAAGTTTGAGCGGTGATTTGCAGTATTTCGGGAAAATTGGTTGATGAAGCCGCCCAAGAATGATAGCGTGCTACATGGAATGTTTTTGGAAGTCCACGAAAAAGCTTGTTTTCCTGCGTTTGCGTCATTAAATCAGCATAGCCGTGGTGCACCTGAAGTAAGTTGACTAAACTGCCTCCAAAATGCGTCACAAGCGCTTGTAGACCCAAGCAAACACCTAGAACTTTTTTGGCGGTAACGATTTCCGAAATAATCGGAAGTAAATTCCCGGCATTTTCCGGAAGTCCTGGTCCGGGCGAAAGCACTACACAGTCGTGTGTGTTTAGTAGATCGCGGTATGGTTCGTCGTTTTTCAGAACCGTAACTTGGCAATCGAGCGCTTCAAAGTAGTGAACTAAATTGTACGTGAAGCTGTCGTAGGAATCAATAAGTAATACTTTAGTCAAAGTGATTTAAAAATCTGGTATTGAATTCGTTTACTCTTTTATAGAATTCAGATTTTTCATGATTTCATCCAAGCTTTTTTCGATTTCTTTATCGCTGTATTGCGAACGAATCAGTTTTTCGGTTTTTCCGCTGGCGAGGTAAGCCGCCTCGGCAATTCTTAGCTTTTCTTTCTTTTCCGCGAAGGCGATCGAAGCACTTTCATACAGGCGGTGTACGTCGGCACGTAAGGCAAGAGCTGTAGCTAGCGCTGCATTTCGGTCGTTCTTTTTTAATTCAGTTTGTATTTTTTCTTTTTGTTTTTCGATGTCCTTAATCACCGCTGCTGTCACAGGACTTTTCTGTGCAAACGAAACAACACTAAACAATAAGGCTAGAACTGCAATAAACTTTTTCATGACGGAATATTTCATGTCAAAAATAAGAAAGGAATCGACTTAAAAACCACAATAGCATAATTATCTATTCGGTGCTTTAAGGATTCGATACGCACAATGTATGATACAGCAGGAATCGTCTTTTTATTAAGTAGAATATAACAGTTTCTTAGATTAAGATTAACAATAGTCTAAGCAACTATCAAGTCTGAAACCACTCTCTCGTTTAGCAAAGTAAGTTGAGTGAGGCTTGCGAATAAATTAAGGTTTGCTATTCTGCGCAAAATGGTGAGTCAAAATGAATTCGTTTCCTTTTTCAATTCTCTTGCTAAAACCATCAATAACAACAAAAAAAAGTATTATGAAAAAAGTTACAAGTTTCGTTTTCTTGCTTTTTCTTTTTTACGTGCAGGGCAATTATGCTCAAACCGCACGTTTACAAGTAATCCACAATTCACCAGACGCTGCTGCTGCAGAAGTTGATGTGTACATCAATGGCGAATTAGAGTTGGACAATTTTGCCTTTAGAACCGCTACTCCGTTTATCGACGTTGCAGCTGGTGTGCCAATTAGCATTGACGTTGCTCCAGCATCAAGTTCTTCTGCTGCCGAATCGCTTTACAACTTAACAACGACGCTAGCTAACGGCGAAACGTACATTGCCATCGCAAATGGTATTGTGAGCGAAACCGGTTACACCAATCCAGATTCGTTCTTGTTGAGCGTTTTTGCCCTAGGTCGTGAAGAAGCTAGTTCAGCTACAA
This sequence comes from Flavobacterium sp., assembly GCF_027490375.1. Taxonomy (GTDB): domain Bacteria; phylum Bacteroidota; class Bacteroidia; order Flavobacteriales; family Flavobacteriaceae; genus Flavobacterium. Next base: position 68 of record NZ_JAIXYH010000050.1, on the reverse strand, counting down.
ACACCGATGTTTTGGTTAACCACGGATCGCCAGATGCGCCAGCTGTTGATGTGGTAGAAACTTCGACT
>NZ_JAIXYH010000081.1 GCF_027490375.1 Flavobacterium sp. | reverse complement strand
TTTCCGTACTGAAAATTTCTGGGAATTTCGTAATAGGGAATGTCCACACACCCTCCCGCCCCACAAGGCGAAGCACGGAAAAAAAATCGAGATTGGGTTACGGGAAAACCGCATATTTTGGAAAAGACAGGAAAGATATTTTTAGGATTGTATATTTTAAATGAGTTGCGAAATTAGTATTGAAAACTATGATGAATAACTTATTTTACTTACGATTTCTTGCGGCCGCGATTGCAGAGGAAATACAGCTGAAGCTTAACCAGAAGCAGCAGAAACTGCAGTGGCAAAACTGTATTGAAACGAAAAGCGCGAAACGCCGCCCAAATTTTCTAAAAAACTACGCTGGGCTTGGCCGCTGGGCATAAAATTATCCGCTCAAATTTACATCTGAATGAAGCGGTTAGTCACTTTAAATAGTTAGAATCGTTTTTGTATCATGATGCAGTTGATTTGTTACTTTAAAGATGAAAATTATCTAACTCTTAAAAACTTTTAACAAATCTGCAAATACTCGAAATCGTTATAGTTGACAATAACTCTTGTAGAAAAAATTCTACAAAATAAAAAACAAATCGCCAATTTCCAAACACTTAGAAATAAAAATAAAATTAGCGCATGTGTTTCATCGGTAAAAATGTGCTTTTTGTCGATTTTTGAATAGCTAAAGTGTTCATAATGTTGACAGTATTGAATTCGTGCTGTACCTTTACAGCCCGATCTCCCATTACTAACACAAAAACGAATACTTCGATGAGATTCTCTACTACATTCAAATCGTTGTGCATATTAATCCTCTGCATAGTTTTTTCGAATTCCCTATTCGGACAAAATAGAACGTATACCACTAACGGAACTTTTACGCCACCTGCCGGAGTGACATCAATTCGCGTCGACCTATGGGGTGCGGGCGGTAATGGTGGTGGTGCTACCGGCAACCCTGCTTCGGGCGGTGGTGGTGCAGGTGGTGCGTATACGCGTCATAATGCATGGCCTGTAACTGCTGGCACAGTGTATAATGTTAACATTGGTACTGCTCCGGCACCCGGCACAGGAAATGGTGCACAAGGTGGCTCTACATGGTTTCAATCTAATACTTCTTTATTGGCAGTAGGTGGAAACGGAGGTGCACGAGCAAACAACAATAGCCAAGGTGCTGCAGGAGGTAGCGGACCAACAACGGGTAATATCGGAGGACAAGTTAACTTTTACGGCGGCGCAGGAGGAGCTGGTGTTGCCACAGGAGGTACGCAATATGGAGGAGCTGGTGGTAGTAGCGCCGGTAATGCCGCTAACGGTAATGCCGCAGCTGGAGCAAACGGCGGAATTGCGCCTGCAGGCGGTGGCGCCGGAGCAGCCGGTTTTGCAGGTAGTGGCAACGGAAACAACGCAAATACAAGAGGTGGAGGCGGTAGTGGTGCTCGTGCAGGCAACGCTACTGATAGAAACGGTGGTGCTGGAGGTTCGGGCTATGCCGAAATTTATTACACCTGCCCTACCTATACCTTAAGCGCTACAACTTTTGTAACTGCCGTTCGCTGCGCCGGTTCAAATGCAACAGTTCGCTTAAACGGACTGCCGAGAGGTACATACAGCATCACCTACAACCTGAGCGGAAGTAATACTTTAGCAAATCAGACAGTATCAGTAACTGTGAATGCATCAGGTGTAGGAGAATTTACAACACCAAATTTAACAAATGTAGGTACGACTACCGTTACTATTACAAACGCAAGTAGTGGTACAGCACCGGATATTTGCTCAAATGCAATCAGTGCTAACAATACCGCTACCGTAACCACGGTCAGCTTACCTGCACAACCATCAACCATTACAGGACCAACGACATTTTGTACTAGTCAAATTCTTTCATACAGCGTAACAGCTGTTGCTAATACTACTTATAACTGGACATTCCCTGCGGGCTGGGTTCAGCAAACAGGTGGTAACAGCAACGCAATTACAGTACTTACTTCTGCAACACAAGGAAATGTAAGCGCTACGCCAGTTACAGCCTGTGGAAATGGAACAGCGCGCACATTGGCAGTAACTTTTGCATTGCCTTCGGTAGCTTCAAGTGCCGGAGCAAGTAGAAGCGGCGCTGGAACCTTAACACTAACCGCAACACCTTCAGCTGGAGTTATCAATTGGTATGACGCTATCGTTGGCGGTAATTTAGTTGCTACCGGTAATAGTTTCACAACACCAACCTTATTGGCTACTACCAATTATTATATTGTAGCGAGCAATAACGGTTGCGTATCCTCACCCAGAATTCCAGTTGTGGCACAAATCACAACACCCGAAATTAGTGTTACAGGAAACGGTATTAATATTGTAGATGGAGATACAACGCCAAGTACAACAGATTTTACTGATGTAGGCTCAGTAAACGTAAACGCTTCAATTTCAAGAACATTTACCATTACCAACAGCGGTACTGAACCACTAACTGTTGGAACTATAACGATCACAGGTACAAATGCATCAGAATTTACAGTAACAACAGCGCCGGCAGCTACAGTCGCGGTTGGTGCTTCAACAAGTTTTACAATTCGATTCCTTCCAACAGTGGCGGGAGTGCGAACGGCTTCGTTATCCTTCTCTAATACCGATTCAAACGAAAATCCGTTCGATTTTAGCTTAGCTGGAACCGGAATTGCTGTTTTCCCGGAAATCGACATCAGAGGAAACAATGTTAGTATCATAGATAACGTTTCTAGCAGCAGTACTACCGACCATACTTTTTTTGGAAATGTTACTGTACCTAGTTCATTTACGAGAACGTTTACAATATTAAATACCGGAACAGGACCGCTTAACTTAAGCGGAACACCTCGTGTAACCGTAACCGCTGGAACAGGTTTTGTCGTGACTACTCCACCCGCCGCAATAGTTGCATCTGGTGGTAGCACAACGTTTCAGATTACGTTTACTGCCGCTGTTGAAGGTAGTAGTATTGCAGTAGTTACCGTGCTAAATAACGATGCTAACGAAGGTATTTTTGACTTTGTAATTGAAGCGAATGCAGTGGTGACTGGCGCTGAAATATCGGTCTCAGGCAATGGAGTAGTTATTCCAGACAACGACACTACGCCGTCGACAACTGATCAAACCGACTTCGGTAGTACAGAACAAGGCACCAATATTGCCCTTCCTTTTGAAGTTTATTCGTTGGGTAGCTTAAATCTAACATTAGGAACTACGGTATCGATTACCGGAACTAATGCTGCCATGTTCACTGCTACTACGCTTCCAAGCGGCTTATCACCTGGTAATTTTGCAACTTTCGTAATCACATTTACACCTAATAACATACCAGGACCGAAAACCGCTACGATTACAATAACCAATAACGACAGCAACGAAAGTCCGTATAATTTTAATATTCGAGCTACAGTAATAACAGCAACTACACCTACTACAGGACCAGGCGGCGTAGTTTCTAATTTGCGTTTGTGGCTTAAAGCTAATAGTAAAATTGGGCAAGTTTCCGACAACGACGATATAACCACCTGGGAAGATCAAGTGAATGGAAACTCAAAAACAGCGATGGCACGATTTTCAAGTGAGCCTAAATTTAGAAACCACCCTGATTTTAATGTGAATTTCAATCCTGTAATTAGCTTTGATGGTGCTAACAGCATGTATGCTAACCAAGGTTTCTACAATAATGATATGTTTATTGTTGTAAAATTGCGTAATAGTATTTCTTCAGTAAGTAGTCCGCTTGACTTGTTTTGCGGAGACGATATCGCTAATAATAGCCAAGACGTTACCGGATTTCAACTTGGTAACACATCTAGTCGTTACAATAATGAAATCCTAGCTTATAACCAAGCAAGTAGCGGAAGCTATGGTATAGCTGAAATAAGTACAAGTAAGCGCTATACTGGAACTCAGATTTTCAACCCACGTCGTTCCGCAGGAAGTCGTATGGAAATCTATAACAATTCTCAACTGTTAACAACTTCCGAAGTTAATACAGGAACATACAAAAACATCGTAAATTCCAGATATTGGCTCGGACGAAGTGAAACTTTTGGTGCATCCTATGTGGGCGATATCCTTGAAATTATCACTTACGGAGCGCGAAATTCAGACGCCGACAGACGCAGAATTGAAAGCTATCTAGCTATCAAATACGGCATGACACTTGCTGTAAACGGCACGAGCGTTAACTATGTAGATTCTGCTAGCAATACAATTTATACCGCGGGCAGCGGCTACAATTTCAACATCGCTGGAATCGGACGAGACGATTCTGCAGGTCTATATCAAAAACAGTCAAAAACAGAAAATACAGCTGATGACTTAACCATAGGGTTAAACACTATTGCTACAACAAATGATCTAAATACGGGAACGATAAATGGTGATCGACGGTACTTGGTTTGGGGTTCAAATAACGGCAGCTTAGCTGCACAAACGCCTGTACTTGTAAACTTAAGTAGTGGAATCCCTGGAATTAGCACTCAAGTTGACCTTACTTCCATCGGACGAATTTGGCGCGTAGTTGAAACTGGAGGAGATGTAGGGCCAGTTACTGTATCCATTCCTTCTGGGATGCTTACATCGAACCTAAACACAACAGAGCAACTGTTGATGTTTGTTTCTTCGACTCCGAACTTTAATCAATCAACCGAATACCGTGTTTTAACGCAAAACGGTTCTAACTTACAATGCCAGTTCGACTTTGATGGTACTCAATTCATCACTTTTGGTTTTGCGCCCGATCGAACCTATGAACGCGCATTAACTTTAGACGGTGTTAACGACTATTTAGATGCGGGCAACATCTGCAATCTAGGAAACGAGTTCACCATTTCCGCTTGGATTCGAAAAACACAAAATGGAAGAAGTATTGTATCCAAAAGAGATGCGGCATTTAACAGCGGTTACGATTTTGACCTAGCAAACAGCGGCAGATTAGAGTTTGCATTTTATACAACTCAAATGCAGCGAATAACCTCTGATGTACCAATTCCCGACAACGCGTGGTATTATGTAAGCGTAACCGGAAGAAACGGCTTGTACCGCTTGTATATAGATGGGGTTTTAGCTGCTGAGGAAACTTTACCTTTAGTTCCTTCCAATACAAATGCTTTCGTGATTGGTGCTGCCGATGCAAAAGCGCCTACCGCCTTTTTTCAAGGTGGAATAGATGAAGTACGTGTCTTTAATCGAGAACTCACCGTAGATCAACTTCGCTACATCATGAACCAAGAGCTCATGAAAAACGGAACAGACCTTCTAGGAAAGGTTCTTCCAAACTACGTTACGAAAAATGATATAGCTTCTATTCCTTACAGCAGTTTAGAAGTCTATTATCCAATGACTACATTCAAGTTCACTAACGTAAAAGACGAGTCCGACAACGACCGTCCGGCTACACTTCGTAACATCAATACAATCGATTTCCAAACAGCTCCACTTCCATACAGCACACAAATCCGAGGTGCTTGGGACGTGGCAGAAACCTGGGAAAATTCATCAGTAATTACATTTCCAAACAGTCTCTCAATAGTTGATGGCACAACCAGAGTCGACTGGAATATTGTTGAAACAGCACACGAAGTTGAATCGAATAGTAATCAAACTCTACTGGCGCTGAATGTAAAATCTGGTGAAATCGAAGTTACCAATGATAGTAAAATCGAAGTTACACACTATTTGAGACTCGATGGTAAATTAGACCTTAACGGACAGTCGCAACTAGTGCAAACCGAAGATTCTTTACTTGATTCTGCTAGTACGGGAACTATTGAAAGAGACCAAGTAGGACAAGCAAATACCTACAACTACAATTATTGGTGTTCGCCTGTTTCTTCTAGCAGTTTGCCTATCAATGGCGGATATACTGTGAATTCAGTCTTACGTGATGCCTCTGACCCTGCAAACATTAGCCCTATTACATGGACGGATGAAAACGATGGGTCGCCGACTATACCAATTACATTGGCGAACTACTGGCTATTTAAATTTCAGAATAGTACTGAAGATTACGCCAACTGGAGCTATGTAGGACCTGATGGATTTCTTGGTGCCGCAGAAGGATTTACTATGAAAGGACCAGGAACAGATACTGCTGGCCAAAATTATGCCTTTGAAGGAAAACCAAATAACGGAGATATTTCCTTACCAATTGGCGGTGGTTTGTTGAATTTATGTGGAAATCCATATCCTTCAGCTTTAGATGCTAATGATTTCATCATCGATAACCTTTCTGCTATCGATGGAACACTCTACTTCTGGGAACATTTCAGCACAAATTATTCGCATAATATACATGAATATCAAGGAGGCTATGCCGCTTACAGTTTAACTGGCGGAATTCCTCCAGTAATACCTGAAGGAATAAGCAATTTGGGTAGTTCTTCAAAAGTAGCAGCTCGATACATCCCTGTTGCACAAGGCTTTTTTGTTGTTGCAAGTCCTGCGGGCGGTCAAATTAACTTCCGAAACAGTCAACGAAACTTTGTTCGCGAAACCAATGCCGATTCGTTTCTTAACTACAGATCAGCCAGCAATAATAATCCTAACAACGCCGAAGACCCAACGGATGAAGATAACAACTTTAAGAAACTGCGACTAAGCGCTATTAGTCCGCATGGTATCAGACGTCAAATTCTTATTGGATTTATGAATGAGTTTGCTACCGCAGAGGTCGATAAAGGTTATGATGCACTTTTATTTGATGAATATCCATCAGACTTATACGTCATCAATAACGAAAGTAAATTAGTAATTGCTGGTGAAGGCTATTTTTCTGAAGATAAGGTTTTCCCTCTTGGAATTAAGGTTGAAGTATCAGGCACCACTATTGTAAAGCTAGATAATTTAGAAAATTTCGAGTCGGGAGAAAATATCTATTTACATGATATTGTCACCGGAACTTGGCAAAATTTGCGCACAGGTGTAGCCACTTTAAACTTAGAGCCTGGAATTTATGAAAATCGATTTTTCATCACATTCAACGCAACACCGCTGAGTATTGATCAGCATGCCAAAAAATCGTGCGCAATTGCTTACAACTCCTCTAAAAATGAGTTGAGCATTCAAGCTGAAACCGCTTTAATTGATCAAGTACAAATTTTCGATATGTCTGGTAAACTAGTTGAAGAAATTCCTACCGAGAAATCAACAACACTTTCAAACTACAGACTACAAAATCACAGCTCAGGTGCATACATAGTAAGAGTTACAACAGATCGCGGAGTTGTAAGTAGAAAACTACTTTTTAGGTAAGTAACTACGAATAGACCATTCAGAAATGAATTCAAAGTCGGCCAAGCAAAAGGCCGACTTTTTTCGCTTATCCCAAAACTAAAATGACGGAAAATCAAGTCAATCAATCAGCTATTCAAAAGACAACATGTTAGCTTTTTAAGCTTTTTTACATATTTTTACCAGCTTATCTCTTAAAAAAAACCGTTTCATGCAAGCATTTAACCAATTTCGATCCGCAAAATTGCGCTTAACTTGGGTATTGTTTTGGCTATTACTCTGCGTGACTAGTGGCTGGAGTCAGCAGTTTGGAATGGAAACTAACACACCTGACGGCACTATCGTACTTCCGGTTTCAAACCAAAAAGTACTTATACAATTTACTAAAGACGCAACTGCAAATCAAATAATTAGAGAAATTGCAAGCGAATCTCGACTTAAAAAGATTGATGAATTACGAATTCTGCCGGCTCCCAAAAATGCAGTAATAGCGGAATTAGCTAATCCACTATCCAATTCTGATTATCAAGACTTATTGCAACAATTGAATCGCAAGACGATAATCTTGTATGCAAATCCCATCCTTGTTTGTAAAGACGGTACTTCACAAGGAATTACAAATCGTATCGCAATAAAACTTCGCTCGGCCAATCACTATAAAAAGTTAGCAGAAATCACAAAAAAATACGACGGAACCATTGCTGAACAGTACAAATATGACCCGCTCTTGTTCTTTATTGAAATTCCAAAGCAAGAAGAGAATGCGCTCCAAATTGCAAACAAAATACACTCGCTCTCCAATTTTGCTTTCGTTGAGGTTGATTTTGTCAGAATAATGAACCGATTCAATACAAACGACCCATTTCTTCCCAACCAATGGTCTCTTAACAACACTGGAACGGCTGCCCAAAACAACGGTACCCCAGGAGCAGACATGAGAGTCTTTCCCGCTTGGGGAATAACAACCGGTTCGGCGAGTATAAAAGTTGCCATTTTAGATGAAGGTGTCGATTTAAATCATCCGGATTTAGTAGCAAATATGCTCCCCGGATTTGACGGAACCGGACTAAACAGCGGCGGAGCACCTTCGGGTAATGATGCGCACGGAACCGCTTGCGCAGGAATTGTAGCTGCTGTTGGAAACAATAATCTCGGAATAGCAGGTGTAGCGTACGGATCTAAAATTATACCAATACGAATAGCTTATTCAAGTGGCAGCAATTGGATAACACAAAATTCGTGGATTGGAACCTGTCTTGATTGGGCGTGGCAAACCGCTGGAGCCGATATTCTAAGTAATTCGTGGGGAGGCGGTAGTGCTTCGGCATTGATCAACGACCCAATTAACAGATCTGTTACTCAAGGAAGAGGTGGTTTAGGAGCACCCGTGCTATTTGCTGCAGGAAATAGTAATGCAGCTGTAAGCTATCCCGCAACGCTTCCGAACGTAATTTCTGTAGTGGCGATGAGTATGTGTAACCAACGAAAAACACCCACATCTTGCGATGGCGAAAATTGGTGGGGATCTAACTTCGGAGCAACAGCAGATATAGCTGCACCCGGAGTAAAAATCTATACAACCGACATTTCAGGGGCTGCTGGTTACAGCACTGGAGATTATGATCCTACGTTCAACGGTACCTCGTCAGCTTGCCCAAATGCTGCTGGAGTTATGGCACTTATTCTGTCTGTGAATCCAGGCCTAAATGCAACACAAGCTCGACAAATAATCGAATCTACTTGTGAGAAAGTTGGCGGCTATACTTACAGTGCCAACGTAGCAAATCAGCCAAATGGAACTTGGAGTTCAGATTTGGGATACGGAAGAGTTAATGCGTTTGCGGCTGTTCAACTAGCAAATCCACAACCTTGTACCAATCCACCAGCTGTAGCGAGCGCGCAAGCTTCGCCTTCTAGTGTCTGCGGAACAGGAATCGTAAGTCTGTCATTGTCGGGGATATCCCTCAGCTCAGGTCAGACATACCAATGGCAATCTTCAGCAGATAATTCCGTATGGACGAATTTAAACGGCCAAACTAACTTCTCAATAGCTACAACAGTTTCAACAACAACCTGGTTCAGATGTTTAGTTAGCTGCGGAACCACCGTGGCTTCAAATTCAGTCCAAGTCACGATAATAAATCCAACAATCACAAATTTTCCCCATGCACAGAATTTCGACTCAAGCTCTTCGTTGCCTTGCGGCTGGACTGTGGAAAACACAAATAATGATAATAGAACTTGGGCGGTTGGAACCACTTCTCCCCGATCCGCACCGAACAATATCGTTTACAACTACAGTACTACAACGGCGGCAAACGATTGGATTTTCACACCTCCACTAAATTTGGAAGCAGGCAAAAATTATCGAATCCGATTTTGGTATCGTGCTCGGTCCGCATCCTTTCCCGAGAAATTAGAAGTAAAATGGGGCGCTACAGCAAATGCAGCAGGGATGACGTCAACTGCTATATTCACCAACTCTAATATCGCTAATACTATTTACATCGAGGGCAGCTCGTCAAGTTTTAATCCGGTCGCCAACGGAATTCAACACATAGGTTTCCGTGTATTTAGCGATGCTGATGAATACGATTTATATCTAGATGACATTGTCATTGAGGAAGTTCCTACTTGCACTGTACCAACCGTTGCTGGAGCAATTACAGGACCCACAACAGCAACTGCGGGAAGTCCAGTTCAGTTTAGTTACAGTGGCGGCAACGGTACATCGTTAAATTGGCAGATAGCAACCGGAGCAGGTGGATTTAACGATATTGCTTCTGCTACAGCTAACAATTACACTTTAAGTACAATTCCAGGAACTTATCAGATTCGAACTCGAGTCTCAAGATTAGGTTGCCCGGATGCCTTTTCAAATGCAATTAGCATTGTGATAAACCCAAGGTTGGGCGACAACATAAACATACCAATTCTTATAAATTCTTTACCCTTCACCACAACAAACTCAACGATCGCTTCAAACGGATTTTCTAGTACCTACACGGGTACAAACGCACAATCATCCGCTGATGTTTTTTACCGTTTCACCACAACAAGTTGCACCGACCAAATCCGAATATCCAGCTGTGGCTCAAACTTCGATACTTACTTACACTTGTTATCGGCAACCGGAACTTGGATCGTCTCAAATGACGACAACGGCCCCGTTTGCACCGGTGCTCAAGCATCTTTAGTAGCTACGGTATTACCAAACACGACCTACATTGTAGTAATTGAAGGATTTAATGCAGCAACGGGGAACTTTAATTTGAACATTACTGAATTAGACAATACCCCATTCACTGCGAGTATAAATGCAAACGGACCAACGACGATCTGCGCCAACGAAACAATAGTTTTAACCGCAAGTACAGGCAGCAGTTACTTATGGAATACAGGAGCTACTACAGCTAGTATTTCAGTAAACAGCAGCGGTACCTATCAAGTTACTGTAACAGAGACCAATGGCTGTACTGCTACTGCATCACAAATTGTAACAGTTAATCCACTGCCTTCAGTAAGCATTACAGCTAGTGGCCCTACTGCATTATGTGAAGGCGCAAGTGTCAGCTTAACAGCAAACGGATTAGGTACTTACTTATGGAGTACGGGAGAAAGTACACAATCGATTACAGTGTCCAACGCTAACAATTACTCGGTTACAGTAACTTCGGATTTAGGTTGTACACAAACAGCTAACATTTCCATAACCCAACCAAGCGCACTTACAGCTACTAGCTCACAACAGAACGTTTCTTGCCATCAAGAAAACGACGGCACAGCTTCGGTTGTTGCCTCGGGCGGAACCTCTCCGTATACGTATGTGTGGTCGCCTAGTGGCGGAACAGCAGCAACGGCTTCAGGTCTAGCGCCTGGAAACTACTCGGTTACTATAACCGATTTTAACGGCTGTTCTATTGTGCGCAATTTCACGATCACCGAACCGTTCCAAACCGTTTGGAATGGCACTTCGTGGAGCAACGGACTTCC
>NZ_JAIXYH010000080.1 GCF_027490375.1 Flavobacterium sp. | reverse complement strand
GTATCGTTTTGGAGAAGCTAGTCCCGATGGCTATCGGGATAGAAGCTAGAAAATAGTCCCGATAACTATCGGGATCGTGACGTTCACCCTTTTACGTATCATCTTCCCAACCTAACCCACGTATCGTTGGTGCCTGAGCCTTTCGAAGGTTGGTGCCTGAGCCTGTCGAAGGCTAATGGAGATTTTTGTATTAAGACTTGAGTATTAAGACTTGAGTATTAAGACTTCGTGACGTTCACCACTTCACGTATCGTTTTGCATAACCTAATCCGCAATTCGTCGGAGCCTGAGCTTGTCGAAGGCCAATTTTTCTTTTTCCATTTTTTCTATTTTTTAGCTTTTTTCTATTCTTTCCTTTTTTCAATTTTTTAGCTCCTTCCCGCTGTTCGCTATAGTCCTCGTAAAATACGGCAGGTTCACGCGCGCAGCATTCGGCTTCTGAGGTCGCCGTTTGCTTCACGGTTCACCTAGCCATCTTTTCCTGCGGGCTACTACTGCCATCGGGGCTAGGGCAAACGTTACCAAAAATTCGTGAAAAAATACCTAAAAGTAGGTAGTTTTGGGAGGAGAAAAACACATTAATTAGCAACGTGACCAAAGGCGAAACAAGTGTCCGATTTAATAAATGAAAAATCCGCATAAATTTATCGCTGCAATGGGCTGTGATTAAATAAATTAAGCTTGTTTTTGAAAATTGAGAAAAAGGATAGGACTTTGCTAATTGTTGAGTTAGCAGCAACCATTCAGCACGACATGAAAGAAAATAAAACTTCAGTATTTTTTGATACAAATTCATATCGGCAAATTGTATTGAACAAAAGTGAATTAGAAATAATTCAGCTATTTATAAAAGTCAAAGATGCAGAACGCAAACTAAATATAGTGCCAATATCAACTCAAATTGTCACGATAGAATTAATGGCGAATTTGGTTGAAGAAGAAGGCAGCGTTAATTACCAGAATTGCCTGGAAAGTTTACGGTTTTTAACAAACCACTGTTTTGATTTAGAAAAAATGGAAATTCGTGTCAGTGCTCCTCCTTTTCTTCAAATTTCAGCAATGGTTTTTGGAGCACTTCCCGTTAACTTTGATAAACAGTCCAAAAGATTCACAAGACTTCTTGAGTCTTTTATAGAGTATGATAAAAAGCCTGAAATTTCAAAAGAATTTTATGATTTTGTAAAAAAAAAATTTAACTACGCAAGAGCAAAATTTTTCTAGCGATATTATTGGGTTAATTGAAGCGGCAAAATTTGGAATTCAACAAATCTACCCTAAAAGTGATTCAAAGTTCCATAAGAGAAAACTAATTGAATATTTTAGAAGTGATGTCTGTGCGCAAAATTTATCATTAAAACTGTTAGATATTGTTGCGGAACAATTGGAAATAAAATTGGATACAGAAGAATTAAATAATCGTGCATATTATTTAAAAACTCAATTACCTCTTTCTGTAGGTTTCTTTCAATCAATTTTGGCAACAGTTATCGAGGACAATATTGACATGACATCCAAAAAATCAAAAGCCAAAAGATGGAATTGGCTATGGGATTATCAAGTTTCATTTTTGGTTTCACAAAACACAATCAACGAAGGAAATATAATCTTAGTAACATCAGACGCTGAATTGGTTAAAATTTTGAGAGAATATAATTTAGGAGAAAAAGTTATGGACGTAAAGGAATATTTATCCTTCTTAAAGGTAAATGGCAGCTGATAACAGCAGTAACCCTTGCATAACTCCATTTCTGATCAAAAACGTTGATTTGTGCAGCATAAACGATATCAAATAAGCTGTTTTAAGCAGTTATTATGTGAAGCTCGTGGTGCTGCCTGCACCCCCAAATAAAACCGGTCTTTAGATTCGAACATGGGGTATGCTGGAATTTTTTAATCGAACTGAGGTTTTAAGGAATATTGGGAGTAATTTTTGATAGCGCTCAAACCATGCCAAATTGGTGTATATTTACACCACTAAACGTATGAATTATGGCAAGACAAAGCATCACCTTAGCGAATCAAAACGACGAATGGTTAAAAGAACAAGTCGCGAAGGAAGAATTTACGAGTAAAAGTGAAGCTGTAAATTATTTAATCAAACAAGCTCGTGAACGCGATGCCTATCACGAGTATGTGCAGATGAAAATTGATAGAGGTTTAAAAAGCGGGTACAGTACAAAAACTAGAGAGGAACTTTTCGAAGAAATAAAAAAACGTTTCGATGTATCGTTATAAGTTGTCTATTGAAGCGGAGGCTGATATTATTAGAATATTTGAATATGGTCTGAGGCAATTTGGAGTTTTACAAGCAGCAAAATATTACGACATGTTGTTTGAATGTTTTCAAAAAATAGCGAGTAATCCTTTTATGTTTCCTGTTAATACCAAGTATAGAAACATTGATAGATTCTGCATTTGCGGTGTTGATACAATTTATTACAATATAAAAGGTGATGAAATTGAAATTGTCACCATCATTGGAAGACAAGATTTTTAAAACATCATTGACATAAAATTTCAAAGTCGTTAACAACGCAAAGCACGATGGAGTATCGGCGATAGTTTCGCTGTTGCGGTTTACAAACACCGCGTTTATATTGGTGATTGCTGTGTTTGTGATTTTAATTGATTGAAGATAGGAAATCGACGCGGGAGATTCGTCGGAACCTGAGCCTGTCGAAGGCTAATGGAGATTTTTGTATTAAGATTTGAGTATTAAGACTACGCGACGTTCACCACTTAACGTATCGTTTTGGAGAAGCTAGTCCCGATGGCTATCGGGATAGAAGCTAG
>NZ_JAIXYH010000036.1 GCF_027490375.1 Flavobacterium sp. | reverse complement strand
ATTGTCACTAAATCGACGTGCGCGCCGCTCCTCTGTAGTCATTTTGAATTGAGCCCTTGTTGCCATTTTTAATCGATATTAAATTAATAAATGTGGTCAACGTATTTCAGGCATTGACATAATTATCAAGTATTAAGACTTCGATTAGTTCACCATTTAACGTATCATCTTCCCGGCCAAACCCACGTATTGCCGATGCCTGAGCTTGTCGAAGACAGCGTAGTGTCCCATTGTGAAACACTTAGTGAAACATTGTGCTCCTCAAATCTTTTTCATCTCGAAATTTCGAAATCTCAAAATTCTATCAAAAATGCGGTTTTTCCGTAAAATTTATTTCTGGGATTTTCGTGCGTGGGAATCGCTCCCCATCCCGCCCGCCCCCATCGAGGCGAAGTTTTGAAAAAAAATCGGCATACGATTACGGGTTTTCCGCATATTTTTGAGTAGGTATTAAGATTAGAGTATTAAGTATTAAGACTTCTTGATGTTCAATACTTTACGTATCACTTTGCCCAACCAAACCCACGAATCGTCGTTGCCTGAGCCTGACTAAGGCTGGTGCGATTTTTTGGTGGCTTGACACGTTCTGTGTTTTCCTCAACAGTTCTATATTTCGAGATAATCTGTGAAATTCGGTGTTTTCAATGCGCTATAAAAGCTGGTACGTGAGCTTGTCGAAGGAAAAACATTGTGTCCCATTGTGAAACACTTAGTGAAACATTGTGCTCCCTCAACGCCTGAGCCCATCGAAGGTTGGTGCCTGAGCTTGTCGAAGGCTAACCGCAAAGTTCGCAAAGATCTACGCAAAGTTCGCAAAGGGGAAATCGTTCCTTTTTTCAATCTTTCAATCTTTCAATCTTTCAATCTCGAAATTTTATAAAAAATACGGTTTTTCCGTAAAATTTATTTCTGGGATTTTCGTACGTGGGAATCGCTCCCCATCCCGCCCGCCCCCATCGAGGCGAAGTTTTGAAAAAAAATCGACATACCATTACGGGTTTTCCGCATATTTTCTAGGAAGTATTAAAATTGAAGTATTGAGTATTAAGACGTCAATTAGTTTGTCACTTAGCGTTTCACTTTTGAGAAGTTAGTTCCGATACGTTTCGGGATAGTCCCATTAGCGATCGGAATAGTTCCGAGTGCCATTTAAATCGCGAAGTTTGGCATTGAACGTTTTATGTTCTGGCTCAAACCCACGAATCTTTTGCGCCTGCGTCATGTAGAGCGTCGATGGTATGTTAACTACCGATAAACTGTTAATTAAGTTGTAGTACTAGCTTTTTATCTGATGCTACTACACGACACTATGCATTAAAAGTAGTATTTCGTAAATGGGAACAAGTTATATAACAGGTGAGTTTTATTCAAACTATGACAACTTTCGAAATTCCCCACCATTTTACGGGTTAGGGACAGCAGCGAAAATCCTGCCACGAGCGTCGGTTGACAATTGGCATCCTCATAGCTATCTGGGGCAGCGAATGGCCCGACGGCAGTCTGGCACTAGGGAGTAGGAGGGACGCCGCTGCCGGAACCCCCAATTTATACTCCTTACAAGATATACCCGAAAACAATTCCTAAAATAATCGCCAGTAGTTTTGCGAAATTAAACTTGTGATTTTCAGATGTTTCAAAGATTATTGTCGACGAAATATGGAACAAAATTCCCACGACAACCGCCGAAAAATAGTGCTGTAGCGACTGTATTTGCTGCAAATTCGACGCTAAAAACGTTCCCAACGGCGTTGCAACGGCAAATCCCAACATGAAAAGGATAACCACAGTGTTCGATAAATGGGCTTGTCGGAAAAATTGCGTTAAAATAACGGCGATTGGCAAGTGGTGTACGGCAATTCCCCAGGCCAATTCCGATTCGGCGGCCACCGGAATACCCTCGATAAGTGCGTGAATACCCAACGAAACTGCTAAAATGAGCGGAACACGAGTCATTGATTTGCCTCCGTGAACATGCCCGTGCTCAGCGCCTTTAGAAAAATACTCCAAGATGATTTGCAGTAAAATTCCAGACATAATTAACAAACCAATGGTCGAATATTCCGACTCATACGAACGACTGTAAATCTCCGGAAGTAAGTGCAAAACCGTGAGCGAAAGCAGAAAAGCGCCGCTAAAAGCAAGCAACAGTTTTAGTCCGGTTTTCTTTTTTGGTTTGTATAGAAATCCGATTATCAGCCCGAGAACTACAGAAAAAAAAGGAATCAGTAATGCTGTCATTTAAATAAGAGTATCAAGCGTTCGCTGCTTTGCGGATGGTACTTTCTAAGTTTGTAATCGCCAAAAACATCGAGCAAATGAATGCCCGCCTGTTCCATAAGTTGTTCGAAATCGGCTAATCGAAGCGCCTTAACTTTTTCGGTAAACGCATATTGTTTTCCTTGATCTTCAAAGCGAATTTCCTTATAAATATACCCGTCGATTTCAAAACGCTTAATGTGAAACGAAATGCCATCAACTTCTTTCTCTTCTTCGGGAACTAAGTGCGGAATCACAAAATCGACATTCATAAAATCGATGACGCCAAATCCGTATTCGTTAAGCGAATCGCGAATGGCTTCGAGCGTTTTCAGGTTATCGTTGTCGTTTTCGAAGTAACCAAAACTGGTAAACAGGTTGAAAATTGCATCGAATTGGCGGTCGAACGGTTCACGCATGTCGTGTACAACAAATTGCAGCGAATCGTTTTCATAAGCTTTTGCTTCATCAATGCTGTTGTGCGATAAATCGGCGCCAACCACGCGGTATCCCAACTGATTCAAATAACGAGAATGTCGTCCTTTTCCACACGCCAAATCGAGTATTTCAGCATGCTCAGGTAAATTTAGGTATGCCGTTATATTGTCGATAAAGAGTCGCGCCTCCTTATAATCGCGATCTTTATAAAGAATGTGGTAGTAGGGGGTATCGAACCACGAAGCGTACCAATGGGTATCTTCTGGAACCGTATTGTTGGTCATTCCGCTTATTTTGGTGCAAATTTACGTTATTTTTGCAAGGTTTTTTTGACGAAAATAAGTCGAATTACACCTTCGTACATGTCAGATAATTTTAAAATGATTGCCAAAACGTTCTTTGGATTCGAGCCTTTGCTGGAAGCCGAACTACGTAATTTAGGAGCACAGCAAGTAGAATCGGGCACGCGAGCCGTTAGTTTTGTGGGCGATAAAGGTTTTATGTACAAAGCCAATCTCGCCTTGCGTACGGCTTTGAAAATTCTGAAACCAATCAGATCGTTCCGTGCGCTTAACGAAAAAATGCTGTATGAAGGGATTCAAAAAATCGATTGGTCGGAGTTTTTACGTGTAGAATCGAGTTTTGTGATCGACGCGACAGTACATTCCGACTTTTTCAAGCATTCAGAATTTGTTGCACAAAAAACCAAAGACGCTATTGTGGACCAGTTTCGCGAACGTCAAGGCGCACGCCCAAGTGTTGAAAAGCGTTTCCCCGATTTGCGCATTAATGTACACATCGACCGCGAAACGGTAACGGTTTCATTAGATTCTTCGGGTGCATCATTACACCAACGCGGCTATCGTACAGCTACTAACATAGCGCCCATCAATGAAGTTTTGGCCGCAGGTATGTTGTTGCATGCAGGCTGGCGCGGACAATCCGATTTTCTCGATCCGATGTGTGGAAGTGGCACTATACTGATTGAGGCAGCGATGATTGCGTGTAATATTCCGGCAAACCTCAATCGAAAAGAATTTGCCTTTGAAAAGTGGCGTGATTGGGATTTTGAACTATTCGAAACCGTTTTGGAATCGTTGATGAAAAAGGTTGTCGATTTTGATTTTTCGATGATCGGTTTTGATAAAGCGCCAAGTGCAGTGGCTAAAGCTACCGAAAACGTAAAGCAAGCCAATCTTTCGGAATACATTTCTATAAAGCACTTAAACTTCTTTGAAACGGAGAAAGGAACCGACGAGCCTTTATTTATGTTATTTAATCCGCCCTACGGCGAACGTTTAGATATCGATTTGGAGCGTTTTTATCGCGAGCTCGGTGATACGCTCAAGCAGCACTACGCCAATACTTCAGCCTGGTTTATTACGGCGAATTTAGAAGCCTTGAAATTTGTTGGGTTGAAACCGTCGCGAAAAATCAAATTGTTTAATGCTAATTTGGAAAGCCGATTGGTGAATTACCAAATGTACAGTGGAAGTAAACGTTTAAAATTCAATCAAAATTCCGATGAAAAAATCAACTAAAGCCTTTGTTTTTCAGGCCATATCTTTTGCTTTCTTCTTTATAATTTGCCGTGTTATTTTAGGCGAGTTTTCCGATCTAGAACCTATTTGGAAAGCAGTTACCTCGGCAGTAGTGGCCACAATTTTAGCACCTAAATTTCAAGCTGTAAAAACCTCGCAAGGCGAACGTTTGTTTGTTTCGTGGCTTTTTCTAAAGGAAGTAAAAGAAATAAAATAGTTGTTATTTCTTTTTCTTTTTCTCGGCAGAAACGCCTTTATCTTTCTTATACAGCGGTAAGAAATAGCTTACGGTATAGTTGAAGCCAACGCCAAAGCGGTCGTTGTAGGTACGATTATAACCAGGAATGTACAGGTTTTCGAATCCGTTTGGGTCTTTCTCTTGTATCATGATGTTCAGTCGAAAGCTAAAGCCTACGAAGACATTCGTGAACACTTGTGCTTTAATGCCGGCAACCGTTTCAATCCAGTGCGCTGTTAGCCCATTGTAGTCGCGATTTACATCAATAAAATCCCCATTTCCAAAATACGGATTAGGGTTGTAAATTTTATAACTATTAAGCGTTTGCGAAAAGGTACTAAAGCCGTAGCGCAATCCGACATTTACCATGTTTTCGAGCTGTAACCAGTTTTGATGCGTGTTGTAATCGAAACCTATTTTGAGGTACTGGCCGCGCGTTGTAGCGTTAATCTGTGGTTCGCGCGTATCTCGCTTTTCGGTACCGATTTCCGCGGCAGCGAAATACCTTTTCGATAACCGAAAGTCGCCAGTAAATTCAATACCTTGGTAGTCCTTATCATAAAGACTTCGCGTTAAGCGGTGTAAATCGATGCCCACGCGCAAGCCATAGCGATCCTTGAATTTAGGTAGCGAATCGGTAGTTTGCGACCAACCCAGCATCGAAAAGAGCAGGAAAAAACTAGAAATATATTTTAACGTGGATTTCATTTTCGGTTTCGATGTCTGATTGTAAAATTTCAATACTGTTGATCCACACATTACCACTAGTAACTGTGATTGGTGCCAACGGATTAGTTGGCGGATTTAATTTATAAGTGGTTTTATATCCGCAAGCTCTCGATACATACGCATTTAGTCGGCTGTAGTTGATTACAATTTGGTCTTCAAAAATTAAATCTTCATTCGGACTGTTGTAATTCAACGTTAGGTTATAAACGACTTGGTCGGCTTCGGTATTGAGCGGAAGACCGATTCTGTTCCCGTTCGATAAAAAGCGTTGTTCCGCAACCGGCGAATCTATTGGGATACTCTCATTCAATACTAAAGCTTCTTCTTGACCTTCGCCAATAACATATAAATTAGTCAGGTTTTTAAGTACCGCCGGATTGTTTGTATCGTAAAATTCAATCATTAACCGCGGCGTTGTAGATTGCCCAGGATCGCAAATGTCGTCCTTCTCACAAGAGCTTAACGATAAAACCATAAGGCAAAAGAGGAGTAACTTTTTCATGAAGGCTTGTAAAGACTAATTTTTGAGCGATAAAAGTACAACATTTTCTACGTGATGTGTTTGCGGAAACATATCAACTGGTTTTACGCGTACTACTTCATATCTCTCATCTAAAAGTGCTAAATCTCGGGCTTGCGTAGCCGAATTACAGCTTACGTATACCACTTTCTGCGGAGCTACTTTTAAAATCTGAGCCACAACATCTTTGTGCATGCCATCGCGAGGCGGGTCGGTTATAATTACATCGGGTTTGCCGTTTTGCGCAATAAAATTGTCGGTAAAAATATCTTTCATATCGCCGGCATAAAACGCGCAATTGTCTATTTTATTGTTTGCGGCGTTCAACTTCGCATCGGCAATGGCGGCAGGAACAGCTTCAACTCCCACTACTTTTTTTGCTTTTTGGGAAACAAATTGGGCAATGGTTCCAGTTCCGGTATACAGGTCGTACACGATTTCTTCTCCGGTTAGCCCAGCAAAATCGCGCGTAACTTTGTACAATTCGTACGCTTGTTCGCTGTTAGTTTGGTAAAACGACTTAGCATTTATGCGAAACTGCAAGCCTTCCATTTCTTCTACGATGTACTCGCGACCCGACCAAACCAAAATATCTTGGTCGTAAATGGTGTCGTTTGCTTTTTCGTTTACGACATAAAGTAACGAAGTGATTTCACCGAAACTGGTTTGCAAGTACGTCATTACTTGTGCAATACCGTTTTTGTCGTTTTCAAAAAACTGTACCAAAACCATAATTTCACCAATCGAGGAGGTGCGAATCATCAGCGTTCGCAATAAACCAGCGCGATTTCTCGGATCGTAAAATGCAAGTCCGTTCTCATCTGCGTAAGCGCGTAATCCATTTCGAATGGCGTTCGACGGATCGGCTTGCAGCTGACAATCAGTTATGTTGAGAATTTTATCCCACATTTTTGGAATATGAAATCCAAGCGCGTTCCGATCGTTGAAAACCGTATCCGATTGCATTTCCTCAGGCGAAAGCCAGCGGCTGTTTGAGAAACCAAATTCCATTTTATTACGGTAGAAGTAGCGTTTTTCGGAACCTAAAATAGTTTCAAATTCGGGCAAGTTAATCTTACCAATACGCTCCAAGTGGTTTTTAACTTCATTGAATTTGTAATCCAACTGTTTTTCGTAACTCATGTTTTGCCATTTGCAACCGCCACAAACACCAAAATGTTTGCAGGCCGGCTCCACGCGATCACTCGAATATTCATGAAAGGCAACAGCTTTACCTTCGTAGTAACTGTTCTTTTTCTTATAAATCTGAACATCTACTACATCGCCCGGAACCACATTCGGAATAAATATAACCCGACCGTCGGGTGCTTTCGCCACGCACACGCCTTTAGCACCGGCATCCTGAATAGTTATTTTCTCGAAAAGTTTCTTATCTGAGTTACGTTTTCTTCCCATGCGGCAAAGGTAAACCTTTCCTTAATTTTTATCGTATATACTCCAAAATCCATGTAGAAAAAATCGTACAAATCCGATAATTATACAACAAAGAATTCCGCCACTTTTACAAACTTGAATCGTTTTATGAGACTTTACGAAACCTTATCACGACTGCCTTTTATCAAAAACGGATACGCACGAAAGTTCTTATTCGTTGCATTCATGGGAATACATATTCCTATTTTGGGATTAACATATTATCTAGCCTTAAAGCACGATGAATTTAATCCAACAACGGCACTAGTCATCTGTTTGATTTGTACGTTGTTAGCAACTGCTATAACTTTGTATGTTTTAAATGGTCTAGTGCGCCCGATTAAAAAGCTGGTTGATGCTATTAACCGCTATAAAAAAGATAGGAGTATCGCTGCCATTGATGTCAATACCGATGATGAAGTCGGCCAGCTAATAAATCACACCCTTGATGCGATGCGAAACAATGAAGAATTGCTCCGCCAAAAGCAAGATTTGATGCATTTGTTCTCGCACGATTTGAGAAATTTTGCACTGAATCCCGAATTGCTGGCAACAGAAATTATCGAATCTAATCCGAGTCCAAGCATAAAACATTCTGCGGAATTAATTCTGCAAACCGCACAGCGACAAAAACAGTTTCTAGCCAGCTTTGTTACGCTAATCCAAGAAGAAGAAAAATTATCAAAACTCACATATAAAGTTAAATCAGTAAGTGGCGCAGCATTAGTAAGCGATCTACGAACAGTTTTCGCGAACAAATCAGCCGAAAAGAATGTAAGTTTGGTTTTCTCCGGCGAATCGGTCTCCGGACACATTAGAATGGATCGCGATGCCTTGCAATTTGTACTTCGCGCTTTGGTCGATAACGCCATCAAATACACCCCAAAAAACGGAACCGTTACCGTTTCGTTCTCTAAACAAAATCATCATTTTACAGTAAGCGTTGCCGATACTGGAATTGGCTTTAACGACAAACAAGCGCAAACACTATTCGATAAGTTTTCGCCACTTATTCGACGCGGAACGGAAAACGAATCCTCTTCCGGCATTAGTTTGTATCTCGCCAAACAAATTATGAAGAAAGCGGGAAGTGATATCGAAACGCGCAGCAACGGCGAAAACCAAGGCGCTACTTTCAGTTTTTCGCTCAGAACCTACCGAGTTCGCTAAGCGGGTCGTTTTTCAACCCATGTCGCTTCGTAGCGCGTACAATTATTAAATTCGCAATTTCGTGACGCCGTTACAAAGGCATTTTCTATTTTTACAGTCACATTTCAAGAATTTTTTAAAACTGCGGTTATGAACGTATTGGAACAATCAAGTACTCAACATTTCATCGATATCGAAGATCGCCACGGCGCACACAATTACCATCCATTACCTGTAGTTCTCAGTCGCGGCGAAGGCGTTTTTGTTTGGGATGTCGATGGGAAAAAGTATTTCGACTTCCTTTCGGCGTATTCTGCGGTTAATCAAGGACATTGCCATCCAAAAATTATTAGCGCATTAGTCAATCAGGCGCAAACGCTCACCTTAACATCGCGTGCTTTTTATAACGATAAACTCGGTGCCTACGAAAAGTTTATCACTGAATATTTCGGTTACGACAAAGTTCTGCCGATGAATACGGGCGCCGAAGCCGTGGAAACTGCCTTGAAAATTTGTCGCAAGTGGGCCTACGAAGTAAAGAAATTACCCGAAAATTCCGCACAAATTATTGTGTGCGACGGTAACTTCCACGGTCGAACAACCACTATAATTTCTTTTTCAGGCGACACCAACGCACGAAAAAATTTTGGTCCATATACCGAAGGCTTTATCCGAATTCCTTATAACGACGCAGCTGCGCTTGAAAATGCATTAGCAAACAATCCGAATGTTGCCGGATTTTTAGTGGAACCCATACAAGGCGAAGCCGGCGTTTATGTGCCCGATGCCGGTTATCTAGCCGCAACGAAAGCACTTTGCCAAAAACACAACGTTCTTTTTATTGCCGACGAAGTTCAAACCGGAATTGCCCGAACCGGACAGTTACTGGCCGTTTGTCACGAAGGAGTTAAAGCGGATATACTCGTACTTGGAAAAGCTGTTTCAGGCGGCGTTTATCCAGTAAGTGCCGTTTTAGCCGATAACGAAATCATGAACGTCATTAAACCCGGACAGCACGGCTCGACTTTTGGTGGAAATCCGTTGGCAGCAGCAGTTGCCGTAGCGGCGCTCGAGGTCGTGCGCGATGAACATTTGGCTCAAAATGCTGCGCGTTTAGGCGAAATTTTCCGTCGAGAAATTGGTAAATACGTCGAGAAATCCAATATCGCTAGCTTGGTTCGCGGAAAAGGTTTGCTTAACGCCATTGTAATTAACGACACGGAGGAGAGCGATACCGCATGGAATATCTGCGTGCGTATGGCCGAAAACGGATTGCTAGCCAAGCCAACTCACGGAAACATCATTCGCTTTGCGCCACCTTTGGTGATGACCGAAGAACAGCTGCTCGAATGTGTGGGCATCATCACAACAACATTGCAAGAATTTGAATAAGTAATAAGAATCGGTTTTATAGCCGATTTTTTTTGGGCGTTCCGGCGCAGTGGTTTGCTTCGCAGTCGCGTAGTGGCGCCGTCGGTTGCTTGTTGCAATAAGCTTTGCTGCCGTGCCGTTTGCTAGTATTTTGGTCGGCTTCCTTCGGTCGCCACCCAAAAAACAGCAAGCGAGCACACCAGCTGTGCTTATTTCCACGCCGCCACCTAACGCAGAGAACTTCGAAACAAGAAGTGTAAAACCTTCTAATCGCAACTCCAATTGTCTAAAAAAAATAATAAAAACAAAAGGCAGTTCTAAACTTCTCGTACTTTTGAATCATGAAAATAGCACGTATAATCATTTCGTTCTTAGCTATTGGTGTAGCCCTATACGAACAATCCGAGGCAAAGCCAAATTTGCTGATTGTAATTCCGGCTGTGCTCGTATTCGTATTTGGTATGATGCCGCTTTTCAATACACCAAAAAAAGATGAAGCAAACGACTAAGCATTCGTTCAAAACCGGCGATCGCGTTCAAGTACTCGACGATGCCGTTGAAGGTGTCATCATGGCCATCGATACCGATTCCATCACGATCGAATCAACCGACGGCTTTCTAATTAAATACCAACCGAACGAGCTAATTAAAATCGGTGAAACCAAAATAGCCGTAAGTTATCAAGACATTCGACTCGCTAAATCAATCAAGGATGTTCCTCAAAATGTAAAAAAATCTCCGTTTAAAGATAAAGTGCGTGCCACACCCTCATTCGATTTACACATCGAAAAAATTGTACAATCTCATAAAGGAATGAGCAATTTCGATATTCTTAACTTACAACTCGAAACAGCACAGCGACATATCGAATTCGCAATTAAAAATCGGATTCCCAAAATAGTACTGATCCATGGAGTAGGAGCGGGCGTGCTAAAAACGGAGTTGGAATATCTATACCGAAAATACGACCAAATTATTGTAAGCGAAGCCAGTTACCAATTGTACGGACAAGGCGCCAGTGAACTGTATTTCAAACAGAACAATTAACGAAAATTACCTGCGTTTAGTTGGTTTGCAACTCGCCGAACAAATAGTTGTCGCCAAACGTAAAATTTAACGCTTGCTCGGTGTCTTTTAAAATTACGCGTCGAAAGCGAATTGTGTGAGTGAAAATTCCGGCAGTTTCCGTCGTTTCCACCGTTATTATTCCCGATTGATTGGCGATTCCACTTTCCGAAATGTACGACTTTTCGATTGTTGGTAGATTGTTATTGCAAATCAAATCGGCATTCAAATTTGTTCGATGCACATTAAAAAATACTTGATCGTTGTCATCCAGTAAAGCAGTACGCGGATTACCAGTCGTAGTTGCTTGGTTTACAATCAAACTGTTATACGTTTCCTGACTTAAATTCAAAGCGAGTAACTGTAAGCCTGAACTTTTGAATAGTAAATTATTTGCTGTACACGATTGAATATCAATATTTTCGAATGTAGTTGGGCGATAAATGTTGCTTCTTACATAACTGCCAAACAGTATGGTTTCATTGCGTTGCGTAATGCCATTTCCACGATCAAATACGATATCTCTAAAGATCAAATTGTGGCTAAAACCTGTAATAATAGTAGAACCTGTGGTCGTTGTCGGATTCACAACACCGGTAGTAATCTCAAGTGTTCCACCGGTTGCGGTCCACTCTTCCAAAACCTGAGGTTGCGCGGGTGGAACAACCGAACATAAGGTTGATTCAGTAACCTCGCCGTCGTATAGTCGGTACGTTACTTGGGCGGCAGTTGGTATTTGTAATACGATCGGATTGTCGGATGTAGTGATTCGATTCGGAAAAATCGTTTCGTTCAATTCGATGATAAGAACTTCTCTGCCGTTAATTTTATAGATAAAAAAATCATCGGTTCCTTCACCACATTCGCGAGTAGTAGCAGTTTCAAAATCGAATGCTTCTACCGAAACGTTACCATCATCGCAACCTAAAAACGAGGCTGCTAGCAACAAGACAAAAAGTACTTTCTTCATGTTCATAGAATTCGGCGCAAAGGTAAGATTTTTATGCTTTCAGACGGGCGGCGTTTGTGCAGCAGCAGACTTATTTTTACATTTGACACATGAATAAAATATATTTCGACAATGCAGCTACTACTGCATTACGTCCTGAAGTTATTGATGCTATTGTAGAATCGCTTCGAAACGATTTCGGCAATCCTTCTTCCACTCATGCCTACGGACGCTCCGCTAAAAGTTCCATTGAACTGGCACGGAAATCAATTGCGAATTTACTCGGCTGTACAGCTAATGAAATAATTTTTACTTCTGGTGCAACCGAGGCTAACAACTGGATTATTCGTTCGGCGGTACGCGATCTAAAGCTGCAGCGAATCATCTCCAGTAAAATGGAGCACCACGCCGTTTTTTATGCGGTTAAGGAAATTGCCCAAGAATACGGAATTGAACTCGTGTTTGTAGACAACGACAAAAACGGACACATCAATCTCCAACAACTCGCCGAATTATTACAGGATAAAAAGCCAACTTTGGTTTCGTTGATGCACATCAACAATGAAACAGGCTGCATTTTACCTATCGATGAGGTGGCACAACTCGTAAAGGAAAACGGTGCGTACTTTCATTCCGATACCGTGCAATCGGTCGGAAAACTAAAAATCGATTTACAGCAAACTCCTGTCGATTTCATCACGGCATCTGCGCACAAATTCCACGGTCCAAAAGGAATCGGTTTTGCCTTCTTCCGCAAAGGTTTGTTAACCAATCCAATATTTTTCGGTGGCGAACAAGAAAAAGGTTTGCGCGCAGGGACCGAATCTGTTCACAACATCGTTGGCATGCAAAAAGCATTAGAACTCGCTTACGAACGTCACGACGCAGAAAAAGCGCACATCACAGAATTAAAAAGCTATTTCATTGCCCGCCTGCGCGAAGTCTACGGCGATAGTGCACACATTCACGGACACGAAAACACGCTCTATAATTTAGTAAACGTGGGTTTACCTATCTCGCAAGAAAAAGCGTCGATGTTGTTGTTTATGCTCGACATGAAAGGATTTGCGATATCTCGCGGCAGCGCGTGCCAGAGCGGCAGTCCAAAACCCTCGCACGTACTTGCAGAAATGCTCGACGATGAAACAATCAAATTCCCTAATTTGCGCGTTTCTTTTTCACACGACAATACTAGGGAAGAAATTGATTTGCTGGTAAGCGAGTTACAAAAGCTGTAAATCTATACGCTTCGTCCGCGAATTAGACGAAACAGAATAGCAATAACAGCAAAGACCAACAGCAGGTGAATAATCGATCCTAAGTTGGCGAAAAAGAATCCCAGTGCCCAAAGTATCACAAGGATAACGGCTACGGTGTAAAGTAAGTTGCTCATAACGGGTAGTTTTAAAAGTTATTTTCTAGTAAATCGCTGAGTTCTAGATCGGCGAAAAGGCGTTGAATGCGTTCTAAATGCAGGTAGGTAAACTGCAAGTGTTTTTCCAAAGCGGCTTTTAGAAATTCGTCGGTACTTTGCGAAATCTTTTCTTCCAAATCGGCTTGTGCCAACTTTTCAAGACGGTAAATCGCGCATAATTCTGCTAAATAATCGATTCGCTGAGGTAGTTCCGGAACCATAGATCGCTTCTTTGATACAAAGGAGCTTCTTTTTCGTAAAAAATTTCTTACGAAATTATCGGATTGTTTTACAAATGCCTTTTTGGCGCGTCGTCGAAAGTTTTGTTATTGACATGCAGTGAAACTTAAGAAGTATTACTTTTCGCTGCGTTTTTCACAAGACAATTTTTGTTTTCAACTACTGAAATTCAAGGCACGCTAGGAAGCACACAGCAACGCACAGAATTTGGGTTTTGTCTTTTGAAAGCTGCAGGTTCTTTGTTTACACATCAGCAGGTTTGGGTGATTCGTTTGATGCATACACTGTAGTTTACTTCGAGATCGCATAGAGCTCGTTTCTTTACAAAGATTCATTTAGGCAACAGCTATAGTAATTTACCAAAAACGGAACCTAAAAAAGCTACGTTCGATTTATACGTGAAATTCCTGATAATAGCAATAAATACGAGCGCCGCTTATAAATCTTGTTTTGGTGCAGTGCAAAAAAAAATCGCAACAAAACTGCTGCGATTTTTATTATTTGAAAATGATTTTTTACAAGTGAATGACCTCGCCGTAGGCATCGGCAGCCGCTTCCATGATGGCTTCGCTCATCGTTGGGTGAGGGTGAACCGATTTGATGATTTCGTGACCTGTAGTTTCGAGCTTGCGCGCTACTACAGCCTCGGCAATCATGTCGGTTACACCGGCGCCAATCATGTGGCAACCTAACCATTCGCCGTATTTCGCATCGAAAATTACTTTTACAAAACCATCTGGTGTGCCCGATGCTTTTGCTTTTCCGCTCGCTGAAAACGGGAATTTTCCAACTTTGATTTCGTATCCTTTTTCGCGAGCTTGTTTTTCAGTTAAACCTACAGAAGCAATTTCTGGAGTTGCATACGTACAGCCCGGAATATTGCCGTAATCAATTGGCTCAACATGTAAACCTTTGATTTTTTCCACACAAATAATTCCTTCGGCTGAAGCTACGTGCGCCAAGGCTTGACCTGGAACAATATCGCCGATCGCGTAATAACCGGGAACGTTTGTTCGGTAAAATTCGTCGACTAAAATCTTATCCTTCTCAGTTTTAATTCCAACGGCTTCTAAACCAATATTTTCGATATTCGATTTAATTCCAACAGCCGATAACAAAATCTCTGCTTCGAGAATTTCTTCGCCTTTAGCCGTTTTTACCGTTGCTTTTACGCCTGGTCCTGAAGTATCGATTTTCTCCACTGAAGCATTGGTCATAATATTTACACCTGCTTTTTTCATGGAGCGTTCCATTTGTTTTGAGATGTCTTCATCTTCAACCGGAACAATGTTAGGCATGTATTCTACGATGGTAACCTGAGTTCCCATTGCGTTATAGAAGTGTGCAAATTCAACTCCAATAGCACCAGAACCAACTACAATCATCGATTTAGGTTGTTTCTCGAGCGTCATTGCTTTACGGTAACCAATTACCTTAACACCATCTTGAGGTAAGTTTGGCAATTCGCGGCTTCGTGCACCAGTTGCAAGAATAATGTGGTCGGCGCTGTATTCGGTTTCTTTTCCATCGGCCGATTTTACCGAAACTTTTTTGCCAGGTTTTACGGTTCCGTGTCCATCGATGACATCGATTTTATTCTTCTTCATCAAGAACTGAATGCCTTTGCTCATTCCGTCGGCAACGCCACGAGATCGCGCAATTACAGCATTAAAATCTTTATCGAATTCTTTTATAGTTAATCCGTAATCGGAAGCGTGCTTTAGGTAGTCGAAAACCTGAGCCGACTTCAATAATGCTTTGGTTGGAATACAACCCCAATTCAAGCAAATTCCGCCGAGGCTTTCTTTCTCGATTACGGCTGTTTTAAAGCCGAGTTGTGACGCGCGAATGGCGGTTACGTAACCACCCGGACCGCTTCCTACTACTATGATATCGTACTTCATTTTGATATTTTTTTGCTGATGCGAAAGTAATGATTTATTGTGATTTTCGAATTCGTTTTACGCGCTCTGTACATCAAATTGTGCATCGTATAGATTTTTGTAAAATCCGTTTTCACGCAGCAGTAATTCGCTGTGCGTTCCCGATTCTACCACCTTGCCTTTGTGCATGACTACTATAATATCGGCATTAACTATGGTTGCTAAACGGTGTGCGATAACGATGGATGTACGATCTTTGGTAATTTTCTCCGTAGCGCGTTGTATTAATTCTTCCGAGTAGGTATCAATGCTGGAAGTAGCTTCGTCTAGAATTAAGATGCTTGGGTTAGAAACGTAAGCACGCAGGAAAGCAATAAGTTGCCGCTGACCAGAGGAGAGCATTACACCGCGTTCTTTCACATTATAATCTAATCCGCCGGGTAAAGACGCGATAAAATCGGCTACACCAATTTGTTCCGCAGCTTGCAAAACCCGCTCGCGACTGATGTCGTCGTTAAATAAGGTAATGTTGTTGTACAGCGAATCGGCAAATAGGAAAACATCTTGCAAGACTACAGCAATTTGTTTGCGCAGCGATTCGATGGTATAATCGTTAATGTTGTGATTATCGACGGTTATTTTTCCGGAATCGAGTTCGTAAAAGCGATTCAATAAGTTTATGATAGTCGATTTTCCTGCGCCGGTTGAACCAACGATGGCCACTGTTTGTCCGCTTTGAACTTCCAAATTCAAATCGCGAATTACGGGTTCGTTTGCAACATAGCTGAATTGTACGTTTTCAAATGTAATATTGCCAGCAAAAGGTTGCGCCTGAATCGTTCCAACATCTTGAATTTCATCAGAAGTATCTAGAATATCAAACACGCGATTGGCGGCAATCATACCCATTTGCATCTCGTTGAATTTATCGGCAATTTGTCGCAGCGGATTGAATAGCATTCCGATAAACATCGTGTATGAAGACAAATCGCCGAAGGTCGTGAACTGATCGCCGCCCAGCATGCGTTGTCCGCCGTACACGACCACTGCACCAAGTGTTAACGATGAAATGATGTCGGCTATCGGGAAGAAAATTGAGTTATACCAAACCGTTTTTATCCACGCTTTGTTGTGTTTGTCGTTTATTTCACTGAATTTCTCGGCTTCGATTTGCTCGCGGGTGAATAATTGAACGATTTTCATGCCCGTAACTCGTTCTTGTACGAAGGTGTTTAAAGCGGCTATTTGCGTTCGAACAACTTCAAAGGTTACTTGCATTTTCTTTTGGAAAATTCGCGTTACCCAAACCAAAATTGGCATCGCCACAAAAACGATCAGCGTGAGTTGCCAGTTCATAAAAAACATAAAGATGAGAACGACGATCATTTTCGACAAATCGCTCATAATCATAAATAAACCCTGACTGAATATTTTTGCGATGGCTTCGATATCGGAAACGGTTCGTGTAACTAACTGTCCGACAGGTGCGTTGTCGAAGTATTTCATTCGAAAACCGAGTAAGTGTTTAAATAGTTTTTCGCGAATGTCTTTTACGATATCCTGTCCGAGCCAGTTTGCCCAATACACAAAGTAAAATTGTGCTGCAACTTCGAGTAGTAAAACCACGGCCATTAATCCCAAGTAAAAAGCTAAACCGCTTTCGTCTTTTGATTGTATGTAATTATCTACGGTTTCTTTAAGTAAATACGGGCGTAAGGCAGCAAACAACGAGAGCAATAACGCCCAGACAATAACGCCGTTAAAGCGAAATTTATACGGCTTGGTGTACACCATAATCCGCTTGAATACATTGGTATCAAAGGCTTTAGCTTTCATTTGTAGCTGTAGTTTTTAGGTGTGATGTAGGTTGTAGTTCCGCAAAGTTGTAAGCAACTTCTGTAAGATACAAACCATGTGCGGGTACCGAAGTACCGGCTTCGCTTCTGTTTTTCGAGTCGAGAATACGCTGAAAGTCGGCTAGTGTCATGCGCTCAAATCCCAAATCGAGTAAGGTTCCGGTGATTGCTCGAACCATATTTCGTAAAAAGCGATTTGCCGTGATTTCAAATACAAGCTTGTCGCCATTTTGCGTCCAAACGGCTTTGGTGATGGCACAATTAAAGTTATTAACTTCGGTTTTCGTTTTTGAAAAGCACTGAAAATCGGTGTGTTGCAGCAGAAGTGCCGCCGCCTCGTTCATGAGCTCTAATTTTGGCATGCGCTTCAAAAAGAAACTAAAATCGGTTAAGAACGGATTTTTACTGGTGTGTATGTGATACTCGTACGTTCTCGACAACGCATCGAAACGCGCGTGCGCTCGCGGATGAACTTCGAAAATATCGTGAACGGCAATGGAATCGCTTAGCAAGGCATTTACTTTATAACACAGCTCTGCCACTGGAATTGCCGTAGGGAAATCGAAGTGGGCAAACATTTGTTTGGCGTGCACTCCAGTATCGGTGCGGCCGGCGCCGGTTAAGCTTATCTCGGTTCGAAGCAATGTTTCGAGTGCGCGCGTAAGTTCAGCTTGTACCGAAGGCGATTTCGGCTGGATTTGCCAACCGTGGTAGTTCTTACCGAAATAGGAAAATGAAATAAAATAGCGCAAGTATGTCGGGCTGTAAATGATTGCCAAATTTACGAATATTCAGCCAATTGATTAAGCAGCGAGATACGATATGATATTTTTAACAGCGGTTAGAAATGGATTCAGATGTTTATGCGCTATTTTGCTGAACGTATGGCAATAAGCTTCGATTTCAAACTGTGAATAATTTTTCGATTTGCGGATTTTCAGGATTAATGTATTGATAAACATTGTTTTAGAAGAATTGCTTT
Organism: Flavobacterium sp.; assembly: GCF_027490375.1. Lineage (GTDB taxonomy): Bacteria > Bacteroidota > Bacteroidia > Flavobacteriales > Flavobacteriaceae > Flavobacterium. The sequence goes on along the minus strand of NZ_JAIXYH010000036.1, from coordinate 18,399 downwards.
TTTGCTGATTATTGAAAAACAGTAGTTTGATATTATTTTCAAATAGCCGTTAGGTTTTCTACATTTACCAAAAACAATCAAAAGCTGTGAACGATTCGCTTAAGCATTTAGGAAAACGCCGTCAACTTATTGAACTGCTTCGAACTAAAGGAATTTCGGACGAGACAGTTTTGGAGGCGATGTTGAAGATTCCGCGACATCTTTTTTTGAATTCGAGTTTTGAAGACTTTGCTTACGAGGATAAAGCCTTTCCGATTGCGGCCGGACAAACGATTTCGCAACCCTACACCGTTGCGTTCCAATCGCAGTTGTTGCAGGTAAAACCTGAAGAGAAGATTTTAGAAATCGGTACCGGTTCTGGATATCAAACCGCTGTTTTGTGCGCCATGGGTGCAAAAGTGTATTCGGTAGAGCGGCAGGTCGATTTGTTTAAGCAAACGTCTTTGTTGTTGCCCAAATTGCACATTCGGCCGAAACATTTATCGTTTGGCGATGGGTATAAAGGCCTACCCACGTTTGCTCCTTTCGATAAAATTATAGTAACTGCGGGTGCTCCCGTGGTTCCAAATGCCTTGCTGTCGCAATTAAAAATTGGTGGCCGATTGGTAATTCCCGTTGGTGTAAACGATCAAATTATGACCTTGTATATTCGACAAACCGAATTGCGATTTGAGAAGCACGAATTCGGGAATTTCCGTTTTGTTCCACTGCTAGAAAATAAATCCTGATGAAAAAGTGGCTGTTGTTTGTGTTTATTGGTGTTAAAGTGTACGCACAAGGTTACACCAGTTACTTTACTGGTAATTCGACAAACGTGACAACGGTTCCGCTTGCGGGCTATTGCTTGATGGGTGGTGCAACGGAAAACGACAATGCCATGACCTGGTTATTACAACGCGCTAACGGCGGCGACGTGGTGGTGTTGCGAAGTTCGGGTTCGGACGGGTATAACGATTATTTTTATTCGGATTTGGGTGTGAACGTTAATTCGGTAGAAACACTTGTCATTACGAGTGTTGCCGGCGCCACGAATCCGTATGTGTTGAATAAAGTTGCTCAAGCAGAGCTCATTTGGATTGCCGGTGGCGATCAGTTTAATTACGTTTCGTTTTTTAAAGACAATGCGTTGGAAACGCTTTTAAATGCGCACATCAACGAAAAAAATGCTCCGATTGGTGGCACTAGCGCGGGTATGGCTATTTTAGGTGCACATTATTTTTCAGCGCAAAACGGTTCGGTTACGAGTGCGCAAGCGACCTCGAATCCGTTTCATCCGAATGTTACTATTGGTTCGAACGATTTTTTACAGATTCCGATTTTAGCGAATACAATCACCGATACGCATTTTGATAATCCGGATCGCCGCGGACGTTTAGCCGCTTTTTTAGCGCGATTGGTATCGGAAAATCAGGAACGAAAGTTCGGTATCGCCTCGAACGAATATGTTTCGGTTTGTATCGATGAAAACGGAATGGCTCGTGTTTTTGGAGATTTTCCGAATTACGAAGAGTACGCCTTTTTTGTACAACCGAATTGTACGGAAGAATTTGTTCCGGAAATATGTACGGCAAATACCGCACTTACGTGGAATAGAAACGGAGAAGCTTTAAAAGTATATCGCGTTCCCGGCACGCAAAACGGCATTCACAGCTTTAATTTAAACGACTGGAATTCCGGATCGGGTGGAACGTGGTTTAATTGGCGCGTTGTGAATGGCAGTATAGCGGTTACTAATGCCGTGAATCCGCAGTGCTTTTTGGCGCAACCGGAAGTTATTGCTGATGTTGAAATTGGCGTTGCTCCAAATCCGGTGCGCGATTGGTTGCATTTTGATCGCGTGGTTTCCGATGTTTCTATTTTTGGATTAGACGGAAAATGCTTGTTTGACAGCAAAAACGCTTTCGTACAATCGGTTGATTTTAGCGGAATGCCTGCGGGTTATTACGTGCTTTCCTATGAATGGGAGGGAGTACGCTTTTACCGAAAAATCCTCAGGAATTGAAAGCTTTTTTGATGCGATCTAAGTCGCGTTTAGTATCCGAAGCTTTTAAAGTTTCGCGCTTGTCGTAGGTCTTTTTACCTCGCGCCAATGCAATATCGAGTTTTGCCAGACCTTTTTCGTTGGTGAACAAGCGTAAAGGAACAATAGTTAATCCTTTGGTTTGCACACTTTTGTATAAGCTGCGGAGTTCACGCTTTTGCAGCAGAAGTTTGCGTTCGGAGCGCGATTTGTGGTTAAATTGATTTCCGAACGTGTATTCTTCAATGTACGAATTGATTAGAAAAAGTTCGTTGTTATGAAATTCGCAAAAGCTTTCGGTTATGGTGGCTTTTCCGGCTCGAATCGATTTGATTTCGGTTCCGGTTAAGACAATTCCTGCCGAGTAGGTTTCGAGAAGTTCGAAATCGAATCGGGCTCTTTTGTTTTGAATGTTTACAGTCTTTTGCATAGCGAGTGCAAAGGTATGAATACGGAAGGAAAAACAACACGTTTAACAAGCACACAATTTTTTGGTAACGATTGCCGCAGCCCCGATTGCAATGAAAATACGGCCGCGGCGGTGGTGTGTGCAGGCGTTTTTGCAGCAGCGACCAACGGAAGCTGTTGCAAAGACAGCCGAAACCGACAACGCTAGGTTGTATTGTAATGGAAAGCGGGAATTGCTGCCCAAAAAATACTACTCACTTAAATTCTTCCGTAATACATGGCTTTTACGATGCCGTCGGCGAGACCAATTTTGGGTACGTAAATACTGCGTGCGCCGCTCCATTTCATGGCATTTAGATACACTTTCAAGGCGGGTAAAATTACGTCGGCGCGATCTGGATTTAAGCCTTTTTCGTAAATCCTTTGCTCGTATGTTAAAGCGCTCAGTTCTGTCATTTGCGCGTTGAGGTAAAAGTAGGAGAGTGGCTTTTCTTGGGTTTTGCCTGACATTTTAAACAATTTATTGATGTTTCCGCCGGATCCAATTAGCGAAACTTGCTCTAAATCAGTAGTATGTGTTTTAATCCATTTTTCGACTTCTTGCCAAACGATTTCCGAAACCATGTTGTTGATTAAGCGCACCGTTCCCACTTTAAACGATTTTGAAGCGACCATTTTACCGTCTGAAAAAAGCGAAAATTCGGTGCTTCCGCCGCCTACGTCGACATACAAAAATGCGCGATCGGTTTTAAGTAGGAAGTGCAAATCGGTCGACGCGATGATGGCTGCTTCCTTTTTTCCATCGATGATTTCGAGTTTGATGTCGGCTTTCTTTTTAATGATTTCAACTATTTCCGAGCCGTTATAAGCTTCGCGCATGGCCGAGGTGGCGAATGCCTTGTATTTTTCGACGCGGTGCACTTTCATAAGGAGCTTGTAGGCTTTCATGGCATCGACCATTCGATCGATATTTTCTTCGGAGATTTCGCCCACGGTAAAGGCTTCTTGACCGAGTCGGATGGGCACACGCACCAACGATGATTTACTGAATTGCGTTTCCTTACCGTGTTCTTCTACGATGTTGGCAATGAGCAAGCGCATGGCATTTGATCCTACGTCGATCGCAGCGTATTGTTTTACATGAATCATCCGACTGGTTTAAAAATGATTATTGGATTCTAACAGACTTTCGTAATATTTATAGGTTTCGAACTGTGCTCGGAACATAGGGTTTGTACCGCGCGGACGGTATTTGTTGGCGAGATTTTCGGCATGTAAACGCGCTTTTACGTTTCCTTTCCAACCCACATCGAAGCTCGCAATAAGTTCTTCTTTAACTTGTTGGTCGTAAATTGGGCAACTCACTTCGACACGCATGTCGAGGTTTCGCGTCATGAAATCGGCCGACGAAATATAAACTTCCTGATTCATGTCGTTACAGAAGATGTATACACGACTGTGTTCCAGAAAGTTATCGACAATACTAATAGCTTCAATGTTTTCGCTCATGCCTTTCACGCCCGGAACCAAACTGCAAATTCCGCGAACTAGAAGCTGAATTTTTACACCTGCCCGGCTTGCATCGTACAGTTTATCGATCATTTTTGGATCGGATAAGCTGTTCATTTTCAATTTAATAAAAGCGGGTCGACCTAAACGCGCATACATGATTTCGCGGTCGATGAGTTTGTTGAAGCGCGAACGCGTGTGGTGTGGCGAAACGATGAGGTGTTTGTAACGATACAAACGATAGTTCACGTGGAAAAATTCGAAAATTTTGGAAACGTCTTTTAAAATTTGTTGATGCGCAGTGAACAAGGTCACATCTGTGTAAATTTTGGCGGTACTTTCGTTGAAATTTCCGGTAGAAATGAGGCCATAGCGGCGCAATTTGCCGTGTTCGATACGTTCGATCATGCAAATTTTTGAATGCACTTTTAAACCTTGAATTCCGAAAATGAGTTCGATGCCTTCGGTTTGCATTTGCTCGGCATACGAAATATTACTTGCCTCATCGAAGCGCGCTTGCAACTCAATTTGTACTACGACGCGTTTTCCGTTACGCGCTGCGTTGATGAGCGAAGAAATGACTTGCGAATTTTTTGCGAGTCGGTACAAAGTAATTTTGATGCAGGTTACTTTCGGATCGAGTGCGGCTTCGCGCAGGAATTTTATTACGTACGAAAAGGTTTGGTACGGTGCGTTAAGCAGGTAATCGCGTTGGCTGATTTGTTCGAGAATACTGCCTTCGAGACTCAAACCGGGAATGGGAAGTCCGGGCATGGGTTTGTAAAGTAAGTCGTAGCGACCTAAATTCGGAAAATCCATATAATCTCGACGGTTGTGGTAACGTCCGCCTGGAATTACGCTGTCTTCCGAGTCGATATGCATTTTCTCGAGGAAGAATTTCAGCGTATCTTTTTCGATGGATTGATCGTACACAAAACGTACGGGTTCGCCGATACGGCGGTCTTTCACTCCGAGTGCAATTTTCTCCATCATACTTTTACTCATGTCGGAGTCGATTTCGAGCTGCGCATCGCGTGTGATTTTAATCATGTGAGCCGAAACGCGTTCGTAATCGAAAATGTTGAAAATGTGGTGTAAATTATAGCGAATTACATCGTCGAGCATGATGATGTATTGCTTGTTACCTTCGGCAGGCAGTACCACAAAACGGTTGATGGTTTTGGGAATTTCGATAATAGCGTAGCGTACTTCGGGCTTACCGGTTACGATACCGAGTATGCTTTTACCGCGTTCTTTCATGACCAATTTTACTGCAAGATATCCGCTCGTGTCTTTAAGGACGGGAAATTCAGCGAGATCGTTTAGGATTACAGTAACGAGCGCTGGAGCAACTTTTTGGATGAAAAAGTCGTGAATGAATATCTGCTGACTTTGTGAAAGTTGCGTTTCGTTAAGCATGAAAATACCTTCTTTCTCGAGTTCTTTTTCGATGATGTCGAGTATGCGCAAGCTTTCCGACTGCTGTTGAATCACAATTGTTGTAATTTCTTTCAGCAAATCTTTAGCGGCAACGCCTCCGAGAATTTTATGGCCCGTTTTTCCAGATAGGCTTAAACGCCGAATGGCAGCATAGCGCACTCTGAAAAATTCGTCGAGATTGTTGGAGAAAATACCTAAAAATCGGAGTCGGTCGAGTAGGGGAACGTTTTGATCTCCAGCTTCTTGTAGCACACGCGCATTAAAGGCTAACCAGCTTTTTTCGCGGTCGATGTATCGGTTTTGTACGTCGTTCATCGGATATCTTTTGGAAACAATTTTAAGGTCACTTTTACTTTGGTGAATTCAGCCCAAGAGTCTTTGTCGAGCTCTAATTCGAGAAAGCCTGAAGTTGGAATATGTTCGGTGAAGTTGGAATCGAATTTCTGAACTAATTCGGTTAGGGCTTCGTTGTGTCCTACTACCAAGGCATCGTTACCGTCGTCGTTAAAACTGCGGATAACTTTCTCGAGATCGCGGCCATTAAAGGTGTATAAACTGTTTTTGTAGTTCACGTTTGTCCACTTCATATCGGCGTAATCCAAATAGTACTGTAAGGTTTGTTGGGTTCTTTTCGCCAGACTACAATACATGGTGAGATCGTCGGGAAGTATGCGGAACAAATGTGGGCTCAAGGCTTTAATATCGGCAATTCCACGAGGAGCTAAACGCCGTTCAAAATCAGGCAGTCCGTCTTCGTAGCTACTTTTCGCATGCCGCAATAAATACAGTTTTCTCATCTCTTTAAGCTGTCGGCTAAAGATATGAAATCGAGTAGGGATGAGCGTTAAGAAAGATTAAAATTCGCTGTGGATTTTCATCGATGAATCGTAATTTTCTCAAAACGAAAGTGCTACGGCGCCACGCGATAGCGTTTCCAGCTGCCGTTTTCGTTTTCAAAAACAATGCGATCGTGGAGTCGGCTCGGACGACCTTGCCAGAATTCAATTTTTGTAGGTTTCACTAAATACCCGCCCCAATGATTGGGAGTAGGAATTTCATCGGGATATTTTTCGTTGAGTTGCTCTAATTTCTGAATCAGTTCTTCTCGGGTGGCTTCCGAACTTTGCGGTGATGCCCATGCGCCGAGTTGGCTCTCACGCGGACGCGATTGAAAGTACGCATGTGTTACTTCGCGACTTGTTTTTTCTGCCACGCCTTCAATAATTACTTGACGTTCTTGTTCTTCCCAAAAAAACGCCAAACACACCTGCGGATTTTCAGCTAACGCACGCCCTTTCGCCGATTCGTAATTCGTGAAGAATACAAATCCGTTTTCGTCGTAACTCTTCAATAAAACGACGCGCGCTCGCGGATGGCCAGTAGCTGTAGCTGTGGCAAGTGTCATGGCATTGGCTTCGTAAGTGCCACTTTCGGCAGCAGCTTTAAACCAGTTTTCAAATAAATCGAAAGGAGAATTAGGTAGATCGTTTTCCACTAAAAAACCTTTGTCGTATACCTTTCTAAAATCGCTTAAATCGGCCATGATTACAAATTAAAATCTACTTCAAAGTTAAAGCTTTTGCCGTCGTCGGCTAAATGAACATCGGGAAAAATGGTTTCGGCTTCTGTTTTGAAAAGTTCGATGCCGTCGTAACGTGTCGAGTAATGTCCGAGGATTAATTTTCGGACACCAGCCAATTTAGCAATGTTCGCAGCTTGTGCAGCCGTAGCATGTTTGGTGCGTTCGCAGAGATGTATTTCGGTTTGAAGAAATGTGGATTCGTGATACAGAACGTCGACACCTTTAATCAGGTTAGCGAGTTCTTCAAAATACTGTGTATCGGAGCAGTAGGCGTAACGCAAACTTCGTCGCGGATCGAATGTGAGATCCCGATTTGGAATAATACTTCCGCTTTCGGTTACATAGTCTTTACCTGCTTTTAAATTGTGAATCTGGCTGGCATCGACTTTAAATTCGCGAAGGGCATCGGCATTTAGTTTCCGTTCGCGTTGTTTTTCTTCAAATAAAAATCCGTTGGTATACACTCGGTGTTGTAACGGAATTGTTGAAACGCGAACTTTTTCATCTTCGAAAATGATTTCCGGTTCTGTCGACGTAAGTTCGTGAAAGTACAGCGGATATTGCGTATACGCCTTGGCGAGTTTGAGCTGAAGTAAAATCACTTCTTTAATGCCTTCTGGACCGTAAACGTGTAGTTCGGTGGTTCGATTGAGTAGGGCAAACGACGAAATCAATCCGATTAAGCCGTAAAAATGATCGCCATGTAAATGCGATATAAAAATATGATTGATTTTTCCGAACTTAATTTTGTTCCTTCTCAAGGCAACTTGAGTTCCTTCGGCACAATCGATTAAAAAAACACGTTCGCGGATTTCTAAAACCTGAGAGGTCGGATTAGAGAACGTTCGTGGAGTAGCTGCGTAACAACCTAATATGGTTAAATTCAATGTATTGTTTGTTAAAATCCTAAATCGCGCTCTATTTCGTCCATTTCAATAAGGTCTAGCGCTTCTTGTCGGGTTGGTACCACTACCAATTCTTTAGGCATTTCGGTAAAATTCACGTTTTCACAGACAATGACAAACGACTTTTTCCCTTTAGCATGCATGCGACAAAGCGGAGTGAATTCGATCAGGTGTTTTTTGGTGAGCGATTGATGTGCAGATAAATCCACAACTAAATTCTTGTCGGAGAACGATTTGTGTTCGTGAGACACCTTCATGATAAAAGCGGTAAGATCACCTTGGGTGTCTTTTAAAATGTTGGTATGTCCGTGTGCTTCTACTTTCATGGCTTCTGAATTCTAAGCAGCAAATTACGATATTTTAACGAATTTTCTCAGCTAATAAGTAAATAACTGCCATACGGATGGCAACGCCGTTTTCCACTTGGTTTAAAATGATTGATTGTCCGGAATCAGCGACTTCCGAAGTGATTTCCACACCGCGATTGATCGGTCCGGGATGCATAATCACAATTTCTTTGGAAAGCGATTCTAACAGTTCTTTGTTGATTCCGTAACGCATGGCATACTCTCGACTGTTCGGAAAATAACTGAAATCCATACGCTCGTTTTGTACGCGTAGCATGTTGGCAACATCGCACCATTCTAAAGCCTTTCGCAAATCGGTTTCAACCGTAACACCCAAGCTCTCTATAAATTTAGGAATCAACGACGAAGGTCCGCATACTTTCACTTCTGCGCCAAGCATTTTCAATGCAAAAATGTTCGACAGCGCCACACGAGAGTGCAAAATATCTCCAACAATAACCACTTTTTTTCCACCTACTTCGCCGAGTTTTTCGCGAATACTGTAACTGTCGAGCAAGCCTTGTGTTGGGTGCTCGTGGGCACCGTCGCCGGCATTAATGATACGAGCATTGACGTGCTTTGCTAAAAAATGTGCTGCTCCGGCGTATGAATGTCGCATGACGACCATGTCGACTTTCATCGCCAAGATATTATTGACTGTATCGAGTAAGGTTTCTCCTTTCTTTACAGACGATTGTGCAGCAGAGAAACTTATTACATCGGCAGAAAGGCGTTTTTGTGCTAGCTCAAAAGAGAGTTTTGTACGTGTCGAGTTTTCAAAAAAGATGTTTGCTACAGTGATATCGCGCAGCGACGGTACTTTTTTTATTGGTCGGTTGATTACTTCTTTAAATTGATCGGCTGTTTGAAAAATCAGCGCTACATCTTGCGGCTGCAAGTATTTGATGCCCAGCAGGTGATCGACGCTTAGGGTGCTCATAATTCAGTTTGGGTTCGTTTTAAGTAAACAGCATTTTCACTAGAATCGCTTCCCCAGGAAACGACAACACGTTCGTTGTTAATGGCATCAACCTGACGGCCGCGGTAATCGGGTTGTATAGGTAAGTCGCGACTAAAACGGCGGTCGATTAGTACCAAAAGTTCGATAACTGCCGGTCGGCCAAAGCTTTGAATGGCGGTAAGTGCCGCTCGAATACTGCGTCCGGTAAACAATACATCGTCAATAAAAACAACTTTCTTGTCTTCGACCAAAAAATCAATTTGCGTTTGATTGGCTTCCAGACTTTTGTTATGACGTCTGAAATCATCTCGAAAAAAGGTGATATCCAACAAACCTGTTTTCAGATTTTTAACCTGATACTCGTTTTGCAATAGGGCAGAAATTCGTTCTACGAGAAAAGTTCCTCGCGGCTGAATACCAATTAAAACGGTGTTGGAAAAATCGCCGTGTTTTTCAAGAAGCTGGCAGGCCAAGCGATTCAGAATCACTTCTATTTCTTTGCCGTTGAGTAGCAACTTGTGGCTCATTTCACTCTTTTGTTGTGTTGGTCAAAGGTAAAAATTATACGCCGCTGTGCAATTATAAATCGGCTAGATTTCCAACAAATTTAGTGTTGGTTTTAATCGTTCCATCGGGAAATGTCACAGCATAAACCTGAAAATCTTGTAAATCGGTATTCGGTTAAACTTTGTAGCTTCGCTGAAATTCGCCCAATATGCAGCAAAAGCACCTCAAGCACATTAAATATATTTTCATTTTAGCTGCTGCCTTATTGGTATCGTTGTCGGTAATTTCTTTCGTGCGATCCGGCAACATGGCAAACGCCTCGCGCTTGGTGAGTCATACCAACAACGTCATGTTTCAAGTAAACGATTTGTTTTCTCATTTAAAAGATGCCGAATCTTCGCAACGTGCTTACGTGCTTAGCCGAGAGCCTGTCTTTAAACAACAATATTCACAAGCGATAAAAGCCACTTTAGCGGCCTACAACAAATGCACCGCGTTAATAAGCGATAATTTTGAGCAGCAACAGCGCATGCTCGAACTCAAGCAAAACATCGATCGTCGAATTCGTTTCATGAATGCAATCATGCGCGACGCCGATTCCATTAAAATATCGCCGAAACGCTGGCTGGTAGCGCGTTCTATCATGGAAGAAATTCGTGCGTTGAATAAAGAAATCATTAACGAAGAAATTATTTTACTTAAAAAACGGCAAGCTTTGCTGTCGCAAGAATCGACCCTAGCGCCACTGCTCACGGCTGTTTTAAGTATTTTAAGTATCGTAATCGTTGTGTTTTCTTATTTGGGAATTACACGCGAACTGGCACGATCTAATGCTTTTCAAGAAGATTTGGCCCAACGAAACTTAGAGCTGGCCAACCGAAACATCGAACTCAAAAACATGAACAAAGAGTTGGAGTCGTTTAACTACATTTCATCGCACGATTTGCAAGAGCCGCTTCGTAAAATTCAAACGTTTTTGTCGCGCGTGGTCAATCAAGATTCGAGTGAAGTAAGCGAACAAACCAAGTATTATTTGCTTCGCGCGCAAGATGCCGCCAAGCGCATGCAAGATTTAATTCAAGATTTATTGTCGTATTCGCGTTTAAATGCCGAGCAATTCAAAGCCGAGAAAGTAGATTTTTTCGATTTAGTTGCCAAAATTCAAACGCAGAATCAGGAGGAAATCGAAAGTACTGGAACAACCATTGTTGTGAGCGGAACGCCTGAAATTGAAGTAATTGTAAAGCAGTTTCCGCAGCTGTTGGTAAACATATTTTCGAATGCCATGAAGTATGTTGCTCCTACTGTGAAGCCGTTTATTACGGTTCAAAATCGCGTGGTTACTGCCAAAGAGGTGTCGGCGTTTGGTTTTAATCCGCAGGCTACCGAGTACTATCAAATCACAGTATCCGACAACGGCATTGGTTTTAATGAAGCTTTTAAGGATAAAATTTTCGATTTGTTTCAGCGGCTGCACCCGGCATCTGTGTACTCCGGAACAGGCATTGGCTTGGCTATTGTCAAGAAAATTGTCGACAACCACAACGGTTTTGTCACGGTAAGCAGTTCCGAAAATCAGGGATCTACTTTCTTTGTTTTCTTGCCGAAGAGTGTGTTGTAATTGTTAGGGCAACCCGGCGTCGTCGATTCCTCCTCGCCGTCCCGCTGTCCGCTGTATCTTTTGCCTCCGTACCTCCGGCAAAAGGATATCGCTTCCATCGGTGTTGCGGAAAAGAGTGCGCAACGATACGTGAAACACGTTTCGTACAAAACTCCGTTTCTTACCTAAAAAAAGCAATAAATACGATGATTTATCGACAATGTTAAGGTCACCAAATAAAAACTGAGAATTTCTATTACGAATACATCTTCGCGCGAAGTTCCTGTACTTTCGGATCGTCTAAATAGTCGTCGAACAGCATGTAGCGGTCGATCGCACCGTTTGGTGTAAGTTCCAACATCCGGTTACCCACAGTTTGCGCAAACTCGTGATCGTGCGTAGTTAACAAAACCGATCCTTTAAAGTTTTTAAGTGAATTATTGAATGCCGTAATCGATTCCAAATCAAGGTGATTCGTTGGTTCGTCGAGCATAAGTACATTAGCGCGTTCCATCATCATACGCGAAATCATACAACGAACTTTTTCGCCACCCGATAAAACACGAGCTGTTTTCAAAGCTTCCTCTCCCGAGAAGATCATTTTCCCAAGAAAACCTCTTATATAAACTTCGTCGCGTTCTTCTTCGGTTTTTGCGTACTGACGTAGCCAATCTACCAAAGTATAATCGTTGTCAAAAAATGCGTGATTATCGAGCGGTAAATACGCTTGGTTGGTTGTAACACCCCATTCAAAAGTTCCCGCATCGGCTTTCATATTGCCGTTGATGATTTCGTATAAGGCTGAGGTAGCACGCGAATCTTTCGAAAACACGATGATTTTATCGCCTTTTGCCATGTTTAAATCCACATTCTGAAACAAAACTTCGTCATCTAAACTAGCCGACAAACCTTTGATGTTCAAAATCTGATCTCCAGCTTCGCGCTCTTGATCGAAGATAATCGCCGGATAACGTCTGCTTGAAGGCTTGATTTCCGAGATATTTAATTTGCTAATCATCTTTTTACGAGACGTAGCTTGCTTCGATTTTGCTACGTTGGCGCTAAAACGACGAATGAATTCCTCTAGCTCAGCTTTCTTTTCTTCCGCTTTCTTGTTTTGTTGCGCGCGCTGCTTTGCCGCTAATTGCGATGATTCGTACCAAAACGTATAGTTGCCGGAATAGTGGTTTATCTTTCCAAAATCAATATCCGAAATATGCGTACAAACGGCGTCTAAAAAGTGACGGTCGTGCGAAACAACAATTACCGTGTTTTCGTAGTTTGCCAAGAAGTTTTCAAGCCATTGAATCGTTTCAAAATCTAGGTCGTTTGTTGGCTCATCCATAATCAATACGTCTGGATTTCCAAAAAGCGCTTGTGCTAAAAGTACGCGTACTTTCAGTTTACCATCCATATCGGCCATAGGCGTGTAGTGAAATTCTTCACCAATACCCAAATTCGATAACAGCGCAGCCGCATCTGAATCGGCGTTCCAACCGTTCATTTCTTCAAATTGCACCTGAAGTTCGCCAATACGATCGGCATTTGCATCATTATAATCGAGATACAACTCATCCATTTCTTTCTTTACGGCAAACAACACATGATTACCCATAAGTACCGTTTCCAAAACAGTATGTTCGTCGAACATGTTGTGGTTTTGATTTAAAACCGACATACGTTTTCCGGGTTCTAGCGAAACGTGTCCGGAAGTCGGGTCCATTTTTCCGCTTAGAATTTTCAAAAACGTCGATTTTCCTGCACCATTTGCACCAATGACTCCGTAAATATTTCCGTGTGTAAAGGTTGTGTTAACCTCGTCGAAGAGAATACGTTTGCCAAATTGTACCGATAAGTTGTTTACTGTAAGCATACTCGAAAAAATTGGCTGCAAAAGTAGTGTTTATAAACGGTTTCGACAAGTACGAGCAATATGGTAAAGTGTTGTTATTTAACGGAGCATTAACAATTGAGTTTGACTTGTACGGCTATTTTTGTTTTATGAGTTTGGGATTCATACATTTTTTAAGCAAATACCGCTTGCAACTTGCAGCGAGTATTTATGCGGTTTTGTGTTGTAGTTGTAAATCGGACTTCGATAAGGATAACTACACAGCTTATTTCGGAGGTCTAGTTACCAAAGCCACAGGCGACTACGTTTTGTTTTGTAAAAACGATAAAGTGATTGATACCATCAAATTAGATGCTAATAATCGCTTTTTCGTCAAGTTTGATTCGCTACCAGAAGGCTTATATACGTTTAAATACGAACCTGAATATCAGTACGTATACTTCGATAAAAACGACTCGATTTTGGTGCGTATCAATCCGGAAGATTTCGACGAGTCTATCGTTTATTCCGGGCGAGGCGCACAAAAGAACAATGTTTTAATGGATTTGTACCTCAAAAACGAACGTGACAAAGATGTACTGTTTGATTACTTCGACACCGATTACAAGCTTTTCAGTGCAAAGATTGACTCATTAAACGTACTTAAGCAAGATTTTTACAGCAAGAAGAAAAAAGAAATTAAATGGTCGGACGGCTTCGATAAGTTTGCGCGTGCTATGATCGACTACAATCACTTCAGTAAAAAAGAAGTGTATCCAATTGTTCACCAAATGCGTACCGGTCACAAAATCTTAAACGACCTGCCGAAAGATTATTACGAGCATCGGGAAAATGTAAATTTTAATGATACCGATTTAATTGGTTATGCGCCGTTTATCAGTTACCTGAATTTTATGTTGAACAATGTTGCAATGTCTTCAGCACACGATGCCGATGATTTGCGCGATCAATCTCTTGAAATAAACATCCACAAGATAAAAGTTGCCGATACCTTGTTTAAGAACGAGACCATTAAAAATTCGATTTTAAACAACATTGCTTTTATGTACATGTTGGAAGATCAAAATATTTCTAACAACAAGCGGTTCTTAGATACGTATTATCGAGTTTCAACCGATAAATCAAAGCAATCTGAGATCAGACAAATGGGTAATGCCATTCAGCAACTAACCGCTGGAAAGCGTTTGCCTTCGGTGCAGTTGCTTGATGCTTCAGGGAAAACGTTTAATTCAGACGACATCGTAACAGAAAAAACAGTTATTTTCTTTTGGAGCGAAAGTTTGCAAAGTCATTTGATTGCCGCGCACAAACGAATTCAAGACTTCCAGATGAAGCATCCGGATTACAAGTTTATTGCCATTAATGTGGATAAAAATCAACAGAAGTGGACCAAAACCTTAGCGAATTTTAAGTTTGGAACCATTTCAGAATATCGCGCAGCCGATTTTGAAGATCTCCGTAAGAAATGGGTCATTAATAAAATACACAGAACCATCATCACCGATAGTCGCGGTAATATTGCCAACGCGTTTGTGAGTTTGTTCGACGTGGCATTTGAATCTAAAATGTAAAAAAAAAAGCTGTCAACCGACAGCTTTTTTTATTCGTTTCCTTTCTTGTAATCGGCTAAAAACTGTGCCAATCCAATATCGGTTAGTGGGTGTTTCAACAGTCCAGCAATTGCCGAAAGTGGTCCGGTCATTACATCAGCGCCAATTTTCGCGCAATTTACAATATGCATGGTATGACGAACCGATGCGGCAAGAATTTGCGTTTCGTATTCGTAGTTGTCATAAATTGTTCTAATCTCTTCGATGAGCGCCAATCCGTCGGTACTTACATCGTCTAATCTACCAATAAATGGCGAAACGTAAGTTGCACCAGCTTTAGCCGCTAATAAAGCCTGGCCTGCCGAAAAAACGAGTGTTACATTGGTTTTTATACCGCGATCTGCGAAATATTTTGTTGCCATGACACCTTCTTTAGTCATAGGTAGCTTTACAACAATTTGATCGTGTAAATCGGCTAGTTCTTCACCTTCCCGAATCATGCCTTCATAATCGGTTGCAATTACTTCGGCACTAACATCGCCATCCACCAAGTTACAAATATCAACGTAGTGTTTTAAGATGTTGTTTTTGCCAGTAATTCCTTCTTTTGCCATAAGGCTTGGGTTGGTGGTTACTCCGTCGAGAACACCTAAAGCTTGTGCTTCTTTAATTTGATCGAGATTGGCGGTATCAATAAAAAACTTCATAGTTGTGTGTTTTAAAATCGCTGCAAAGGTAATCTTTCGTCGGATTATAACTTAAAATGTCTGCGCAACATTTTTTCGTAGGTCAAATCGGGTAGTACTCGCTTTAAAACAATTGAGAATTTTTGCATGAATAAGCCGACTTTATAATGGATTTTAGGTTCGGACGTATTTATAATTTTCTCGATAGCTTGTGCCATTTCGATCGGATTTGAACCCGAGTTAACATGGCTGTTTATTTCGTTCAGTGTTGCGCCATACGTTTTTGCGTAAGCCGAGTTTTCGATAACGGGAGCGTGATATCTGCGATCGGCGATATTTGTGGCAAAATCGCCCGGAGCCACATTGCAAATTTTGATATTGAACTGAGCAGTTTCGAGTCGTACGGCTTCCGTTAGTACTTCGAGTGCAGCTTTTCCAGCAGAGTAAATTCCCCGAAAGGGCAATCCCATATATCCAGCTATTGAAGTTACGTTAATAATAAGCCCCGATTGCTGTTTACGCAATTGCGGAAGCACAGCTTGCATAACCGAAATGGCTCCAAAAAAATTGGTATCGAAATGATTCTTGGCTTCGGCTAAAGGAGTTTCTTCCAAGGGCCCGGTAATTCCTACACCGGCATTATTTACCACTACATCGATTCGATTTTCTCGTTCGATTACCGTCTGAACAGCTGTTTTAACAGAAGATTCATCGCGAACGTCCATTTCAAGAAAAGTAAAAAGGGGATTTGTTTTTACCGACCGACTTGTTCCGTAAACGCGGTGTCCGTTTTGAGCTAAATACTCGGCTATAGCTAATCCGATTCCTGAGGAGGCGCCGGTTACTAAAATGACTTTTTTCTGGGATTCCATCTTTAATTTGGGAAAAAATGCGCTGCTAAGATATTTGATTTCGGGTAAGTGATCGTTGATTTTAGCGCATAAAAAAAGGCAAGCTCCCTACATCGCACCGCTCAACCGCTTACCCTTGCTATGTTCCCATCCTGGGGGAGTCTGCAGGAGCTGGTCGTGTAGGACTTGCCGCCGCAAATATACGTTCATTTTGTATTTTCGCAAACGATACGCCGAGATGCGCGAGAGGTTTCGGCTACACTTAAATGCTATATATATGAAAATCAGATTGCAAGGTCGTGTTTTTGGATGTATCTTTTTTTTGCTGTTTGCAATAACTGCGTGTAAATCGCCTAAACCGGCAGATTTTGAACTGCGATTTAACAGTGCCGACAGGAAATATTTGTCGGGAAAAGAACTAATTGTTGAAGTTTCGAGCGAGTATGCCGATAAAATCTCTGCTGTTAAGTTGTTTTTAAACGAAAAGTTGGTTGCGACGGGCACAGCGAATTCCGTGAAAGCAAAAATTGAGGAAACAAAATTGGGGTATATAGATTTACGAGTTGCCGTAACTGTTGATGGTGCTGATATTTCTGTTTCAGATCGTGTAGAAGTAGTAACCGATGTAACGCCTAAGGTGTACAGCTATAGCATTTTAAATACGTACCCACACGACATAAGTTCGTTTACGGAAGGCTTTGAGTTTTTTAGAGATACACTTCTTGAAGGAACTGGACTGCGCGGGCAAAGCAAGTTGCTCAAAACCGATTACAAAACGGGTAAGATTTTAAAGAGCTTGACGCTTGATTCGCAGTATTTTGGCGAAGGGATAACGGTAATCAATAATCAGATTTTTCAGCTTACGTGGGAAGAGGGCAAGGGTTTTATTTATGATGCGAATTCTTGGAAATTAATCAAAGAGTTTACGTACGATAAGCAGATAGAAGGGTGGGGAATGACTAACGACGGAAGTTACATTTACCACAGCGATGGGACTGAAAAAATTTGGAAAATGGATCCGAACACCCAAAAAATGGTTGGTTACGTGAACGTGTATTTGGGTAGCGAAAAAATCAAGCAAGTTAATGAGTTGGAGTGGGTAGAGGGTAAAATTTTCGGAAACGTTTGGCAAAAAGATGCTATTGCCATCATTAATCCGGAATCGGGTGTTGTGGAAGGTATATTGGATTTGAGCGCGCTACGTTCGAAGGTGAAAGGAAATCCAGCACCAGAAGTTTTGAACGGCATTGCCTATAGAAAATCGACCAAGACCTTATTTGTGACTGGAAAGCATTGGGATAAAGTTTTTGAAATTCAAGTTAAATGAGAAAGCGATTTTTCAAGATTCTAGCACGCCTTAATAAAGTACTGTTGCCGAGTTTTACTCGTTCGGGAGTTAATGTCATGCGATTAAAGCCTTGGCAAAAGCTTTTATTTGGCTATCGTTATTATGTGACAATTAGGTCGTTAGATTAATCACATAATTTTTCTTTGCTTTTTTCTTGTCTAAGTCTACTTTTACACTATCTTTGCACCCGCAAAACAGTTGTGATTTTATTTACAATAGTTTTCAAAAAGGCCTCGTGGCGCAACTGAATAGCGCATCTGATTACGGCTCAGAAGGTTACTGGTTTGAATCCAGTCGAGGTCACGAATGAATAGCATAAAAAGAAAAAAACGCCAAGCTTTGTTTGAGCGTTTTTTTCTTTTTATGCTATTATCAAAGCGGAGCTTTGATGGATGGCGCGTTAGCGCAATCCATTCGTGCAACGCGTAATCAAACGATTCGCCAAGCTTTGCTTGAGCGTTTTTTTCTTTTTATGCTATTATCAAAGCGGAGCTTTGATGGATGGCGCGTCAGCGCAATCCATTCGTGAAATCGTTGTAATGATAAAACGCCAAGCTTTGCTTGAGCGTTTTTTTCTTTTTATGCTATTATCAAAGCGGAGCTATGATGAATGGCGCGTCAGCGCAATCCATTCGTGAAACGGTTGTTTTTAGTATTAAGATTGGAGTATTAAGTATTAAGATTGGAGTATTGAGTATTAAGATAAGAGTATTAATGTCAATGCCTAAAATACGTTGACCGTTTTTTGTTGTTTATTGCTTTCACTCATTGTTTAGGTTTCTGATAACATTGAAGCCGATTTGGCTCGCTTCTTAGTTTCCGTTGACTTTCCT
>NZ_JAIXYH010000049.1 GCF_027490375.1 Flavobacterium sp. | reverse complement strand
TTCCGATAGCTATCGGAATTCGCATCTTTCACTTTTTTTATCCTAATTCGGCAGACCACATAGGCACAGAGTTCACAAAAGGCGTCCTTTATTCTTTCACTTTTTTTCATTCTCTCCATTTTTTGCTTTTTTCGCTTCTAGCTTTTAGCTTCTAGCTTTTTGCCGATAGCTTTTTACTGATAGCTTTTTGCTGATAGCTTTTTGCTGATAGCTTTTTGCTGATAGCTTTTTGCTTTTTTCTATTTCTTAGACGTTATATAATAATCCCCCAGAATTTCGTTACTTAGCTATTCATTGACAGCCAATTCTCATGAAAAAGTACCTCAGCGCACTCCTAATCGTTTGTTTATTTTCCGCTTGTAGTGTTCCGAAATATGCAATCGATAGTCGGATACAGCGTATTGGTGTCGACTTTTCCTCAGGTACGTGGTTACTCAATTACATCGATGCACCAGCCGATGTTGTGCCGCAACTGGAAAAGCTTGCCATAGAAGATTTTAGCTCACTCAATAAAAGTCTGACGCATGTAAGTCGTGCAAAAGGACTACTCATCCCCAATAAAATTGAACTGAATCCGTCTAAAATACAACTCGAGAATCTAAAAAAAGGCAGTGGTTACGACTATTTTGTGAACATCCAAGCCAAAAATAATAAAGTAGAACTGTCTAGTGTCGACTTAACACCGCATCGTTTCAACGAAGGCGGAAGAAATGTTAGTGAAGTAACTATAGAAATATACGACCTTAATGCACTAGAAATTATTTATTCCAAGAAGGTTATTGGCAGCGTCGGACGAGGAAACGATAACCACGACGTACACTTTGCTGCGTCTTCAAATATGCTCATCCTCGGCGGCTACAAAAAGTTGATGCGCGAGCTTAAGAAAAAATCACATTTTAAGAAATAAGAAAAATGCAATTTATGGGATCAAAAACGTTATAAAGCCTGTGGCACAATCGAATCCTCAACATGAAAACACTACACGCAATTCTATTCGTTATTTTAATTCCGTTCTTTTCCTTCGCAGACTGCTTTGATGGTGGACTACAAGTTTTTCCAAAGGGACCAATAATTTCAAAAAATGGAATCTTTTTGATTACGGGTTCCGGAGTAAATAAGGAACTGGTTTTACAGTTAAGCACCTTGAATCAGACATTTTTAATTGGAGAAAACGAAAAAATAAAACTCGTAGTCGTAGAAACGCTAGTAGGAAGTTACCAACTTACGCAAGTACTTCTTAAGCCTGAGCGCGACTTAACACCAAGTAAAATCTACACACTCGTTATTGAAAATGTTCCGGCGCAGTTCCAACCTAAAAAGTACGATGAGATAACAAAGAAAATGTGCCCAATTACTTTTGAAGTGACTACAGACAGCGACGATATCGCGCCCATTCTAGTAAATCGACCTAAAGTAGTCGATAAACAATGGATAGAATACGGCTGCGGTCCGGAAATTACTGTATCGTTTAACTATTCAGTAAAAACAGGTGAAGATTTACTGGTAAAAGCTACGGTGAAAGATAAAACTACTGGGAAAACATCATCTTTCTATCTAGAACCCGAAAAAAATGTAATTACCATCGGTCGCAACATGTGCTCAGGTGCTTTTACCTTTGATGATAGCGCCAATTACGAAGTTACTTTCACATTTTTAAACAGTTCAGGAAAAGCTTGTGAATGGAGTGGAAAACCTATTGCATTTACTGGTCCTAAAGACCCATGGAATAAAAAGCTCCGTATTGAAAAGAAAGTTAGAAAACGCTAGTAATACTTATTGTATCTGCACTTAGACAGCGGAGATTCCAGCCTCACTAAAAATCGTGCTTCAGCAGGGTATTTTCTCCCAAATCAAACGAGACCAATTAGAAGTGTTTCTTTTTTTATAAAAACAACTGTTGATTTTTTTCGTGTATTTTTGAATTACCTAAACAAATTATCGGAACATAACAACGAGGTAACAAAAAACACAGCTCGGCAGTCCGATTTTTTTATAGAAAAGGTCTAGCCAATTATTTGGTGTAATCACAAAAACATGACAAAAGCGAACTGCCTAAACTGCGGAAAACTCCTCGAAGACAAATACTGTTCGGGCTGCGGACAAAAAGCCGATACGCACCGAATTACCTTCAAGAATTTTATTTTTCACGACGTTTTACACGGCACATTTCATATCGACAAAGGCATTCTATTTACGGCAAAAGAAGCCTTAGTCCGACCCGGCCAAGCTGCGCTCGATTATATTGCCGGCAAACGAAAGCGCTATTACAACGTCTTTTACTTGATCCTGATTACTATTGCCGTGCTGTTCTTTTTGCGAAACATCGACCACTATTTTACCGACGTTCCCGAAGTTAGCGCCGAGAGCAAGCAATACCTCAACGAAGCCAGCCGAAAATTAGATCAGATTATCAGCAGTAAAAGCAAGATTATATTGTTTTTGTTTGTGCCTTTTTCGGCAATAAATAGCTTTTTGTTGTTTCGAAAAAAGCGGTTAAATCTGAGCGAACACTGCATACTATCGGGTATGATTTTGCTAGGTGTTTTGCTCATTTCTGTCCTGGCGCACCTGTATTTTCCCATCAATTACATGCTAAACTTCTCCAGCGATGCGGCTAGTTACGTCATAATTACCATCACTTTGGTATACATAAGTTTTGGCTTCTACAATGCATTTCGCAACTTGTATTCAAAGTTTGCCCTACTGCTGCGCGTTTTGCTGCTTTTTGTGCTTCTTTTTACCGAAATTTTCTTGTTGTTTATGCTCAGCTACGGCTATGTCACCCACTGGAAATTCGGCGAAATACACGTTACACCCTTTGGTTAAATGCTTTATTTAATTGGTGTTTTTAGAAGCTAATCCGGCTGTTCGCTGTAGTCCGCAAAAAATACGGTTTGTTCAATCGGCTGGCATCGGGCTTCTGGGGTCGCCCTCACCCACCGTTTCACAATACCGTATTTTTCTTACGGGCTGCCGCTACCATCCGGGCTAGGACAAGACGTTCTATAAGAAAAAAAATCAACCCACTCTTCAAGCGTTTTAAACTCTTGAAGAGTAGGTTTTACGTTATTTCCTTTCAGTTCATGTATAAGTCTTGCAAACAAAGTTCTTTAACTTTTAGATTGCCACTACAGCGCGTTTCAGTCAAGCTGCTTTTTGTTTGGGCTGCTGCCATTCGCGCGACGAAAATCGTTACTAACGTTTAGTGGAAAAAATGTATATTCGTGTAGGATAAAAGGCAAAACAAGTGTATAATTTAACATATTAAAAATACGCAGAAATTTATTGCCACAATTGGCTGCTATTAAATAACTTAAGCTTGTTTTTGAAAATTGATAAAATGCGGGGACTTCGCCGATAGTAAAGTGATGAGCAAGCTTTCCGGAACTCTAGAAAAATCATGAAGAATACATCTACTCTAATCTTAATTTTAATCTCAATGACAATTTTTGCGCAGAAGAAAACGGAATTTGAAGGAGAAAAAGTAAAAGTCAGTTTTGGCGAAAAAATCGAAAGCGAAAAAATGAATATAAAATTTTCTCAAGGAACTTGGAATGTGACTTTATTTCCATTGTTTGAAAAAAAACAGAATTGTGGAAAATGCTTTCCCGAAAGAAGTTGGAATTTATAGTTTAACAATAAATTATTCAAGCGAATTATATAACAGTGAAATTGTACTTTATAAGATGACGCCGGATCTTGAAAAGTTGACTTTTGATTTTTATCAAGATTGCGGAAGAATATTTTGCCGAATAAACTCAGATTATGCGCCAGAATTGAATAAAGAGATTGTTCTGAATAAACTAAGTGACGAAATAAAAGACATTCTAAAGTCAAGAGAAAAGTAAAAAGCCAGCTCGCAACAGCCGTAACCGTTGCACAACTCCCCGTTTCGAAAGAAACTCCATTTTTTTTGACCAAACTAACCACAAATATTTCGATTTAAGGCCCTGTTTTTTCGGCTCGTGTTACTAATTCTTGAAAATAACTATATCTTAAAACGCCTCTGTTGGAGTCAAAAAACAGCCATTTTAAAAAAGCAAAACACTGTCCTTGCTTTTGTGATGCAATATGAGCTATGCAAGAAGCTACCTGCGCTGGTTTTTTGGTTATGAAGTTCATCCCGTCAGCTGTTTAAATTTACCTATTCACTTTCTACCACATTTTTTCGGTGGACCACATAGGCACAGAGTTCACAAAGAGTTTTACAGTAAATTCATAAAGTGGTGGTTTTCCTTTTTACCCCATTTTTCATTTTTTAGCTTATTTTGATTATTTTCATTTTTTACCTTCTTTCCATTTTTTCGCTTTTTTAGCTTTATTCACTTCCAATAACTATTAGAATTCACTTTCTACCACATTTTTTCGGCAGACCACATAGGCACAGAGTTCACAAAGAGGTTTTTCTCATTTTTCGCTACTGTAACTTTTTCCCAATCATTCCAATTTTTTCGCTTCTAGCTTTTTTGCTTATAGCTTTTTTGCTTTTAGCTTTTAGCTTTTTTGCTTTTAGCTTTTAGCTTTTTGCTTTTTTCCATTTTTTCTATTTCTTTTCCGGGTGAGCGACAGCAGCGGCATCATTTTATAGCTAATTTTGATTATTTTCATTTTTTACCTTCTTTCCATTTTTTCGCTTTTTTCACTTCCAATAACTATTAGAATTCACTTTCTACCACACTTTTTCGGCAGACCACATAGGCACAGAGTTCACAAAGAGGTTTTTCTCATTTTTCGCTACTGTTACTTTTTCCCAATCATTCCAATTTTTTCGCTTTTTTCGCTTCTAGCTTTTAGCTGATAGCTTTTTGCTTTTTTCCATTTTTTCTATTTCTTCTCCGGGTGAGCGACAGCAGCGGCATCATTTTTTAGCTTATTTTGATTATTTTCATTTTTTAGCTTCTTTCCATTTTTTCGCTTTTTTCACTTCCAATAACTATTAGAATTCACTTTCTACCACATTTTTTCGGCAGACCACATAGGCACAGAGTTCACAAAGAGGTTTTTCTCATTTTTCGCTACTGTTACTTTTTCCCAATCATTCCAATTTTTTCGCTTATAGCTTTTTTGCTTTTAGCTTTTTTGCTTTTAGCTGATAGCTTTTAGCTGATAGCTTTTTCCATTTTTTCCATTTTTTCTATTTCTTTTCCGGGTGAGCGACAGCAGCGGCATCTTTTTTGGCGCTACGGAATTTCCACTACATACAAGCCAAAAAAATACAGCGAATGGCGCGACGGCGGCTCCACGAAACGTTTGCGAAGCGACAAAACTGCGCCGCCGGCACCCCCAAATACTATACAACTAAAGAAAAATCAATTTACTCGGATGCTCATTGTAAACTCCCCATCTTCTTAAGTTCTTGCCGCTCGACATCAAAACTTTTTTAAGAAAAAGTAAAATTTATTTAAAATAGTATGCGTGCATAGTATTTTTAGTTATCTTTGAAATCGTTGTAGTTGACTTATGAAAGAAAAAACAATCGATTATATATTACGTGCTACTTGGCAAGCAGTTGCCCGCATGTATAACGAAGAAGCTAACAAATACGGCGCATCGATGGCAGTTGGTTTTGCTTTGCTGTCGATCGATAAAGAAGAAGGAACGCCCTCAACCTCGCTTGGCCCACGAATGGGAATGGAAGCCACCAGTGTAACCCGAACGCTAAAATCGATGGAAGATCGCGGTTTGATTGAACGCCGACCCAATCCCGACGACGGACGCGGCGTACTCATATACTTAACCGAAGAAGGCAAAAACAAACGAGCACTTTCAAAAGAAACCGTACTTCGATTCAACGAAAAGGTAAAAAGCGTGGTTACACCCGAACAACTCGCCAACTTCATTGAAGTAGCCGACAAAATAAACGAACTCATCCAAGAGAAATCTATTTTCAATACAAACGAACTCCTTTCAAATGAAAAGAATTATTAAAAAAGTTGCTGTAATTGGCAGCGGAATCATGGGTTCCGGAATTGCATGCCATTTTGCCAACATCGGCTGCGAAGTTTTGCTGCTCGACATAGTTCCAAACGCATTGCTTCCCGCCGAAGAAGCCAAAGGCCTAACCCTAGAAAGCAAAGCCGTTCGCAACCGACTCGTGAACGAGCATCTGGCAAACGCAATCAAATCGAAACCCGCCCCACTCTACCACAGCAGTTTCGCGCAACGCATTACTACCGGAAATACCACCGACGATATCGCACGTATTGCCGATGTCGATTGGATTATCGAAGTAGTTGTCGAGCGTTTAGACATCAAAAAGCTAGTTTTCGAGCAAATCGACAAGTACCGACGTCCCGGAACTCTTGTATCATCGAACACCAGCGGAATTCCCATTGCATTGATGAGCGAAGGCCGCAGTGCCGATTTCCAGGAACACTTTTGCGGAACGCACTTTTTTAATCCGGCGCGATACTTGAAACTATTCGAAATCATTCCGGGTCCGCAAACCTCACGCAGCGTCTTGCAATTTTTGGAAGGATATGCTGAGAAATTTCTCGGAAAAACGCCAATTACCACTAAAGATACGCCTGCCTTTATCGGAAACCGCATCGGAATTTTCGGTATTCAGAGTTTATTCCATCTCGTAAAAGAAATGGGACTCACCGTTGAGGAAGTCGACAAACTTACAGGCCCGGTTATTGGTCGGCCGAAATCAGCTACATTCCGTACCGTTGACGTTGTTGGTTTAGATACATTGGTACACGTAGCAAACGGCTTGTACCAAGGTGTACCAAACGACGAGGCGCACGATTTGTTTGCACTACCCGATTTCATTCAAAAAATGATGGAAACCAACAAGCTAGGCAGCAAAACCGGCGAAGGTTTCTACAAGAAAGAAGGCAAAGAAATCTTAACACTCGATTTGGATACCTTAACGTATCGCACTGCCAAAAAAGCATCGTTTGCAACTTTAGAACTCACCAAAACAATCGAACAACCGATAGATCGTTTTAAAGTACTCATCACCGGTAAGGATAAAGCGGGCGAGTTTTACCGGCGCAATTTAGGTGCGATGTTTGCCTACGTTGCGAATCGTATTCCGGAAATCACCGACGAACTTTTCAAAATAGACGCCGCTATGAAAGCGGGCTTTGGTTGGGAAAACGGTCCGTTTGAAATTTGGGATGCCGTTGGCTTGGAGAAAGGAATCGAGCTCATTGCTGCCGAAAAAGGTACGCTTGCCACTTGGGTTTCTGACATGCAACAAGCAGGAATCAAATCGTTTTATAAAATCGAATCTGGGAAGACTCTTTTTTACGACATCGCTTCAAAATCATACCAAGTAATTCCGGGTCAGGAAAGCTTCATTATTCTAGACAATATTCGCGAAAGCAAAAAGGTTTGGGCTAATTCAGGCGCTGTGATTCAAGATATTGGAGACGGTATCTTAAACTTAGAGTTTAGATCGAAAATGAATACGATTGGCGGCGAAGTTTTACAAGGAATCAATAAAGCAATTGATTTAGCCGAGAAAGATTTCCAAGGATTAGTAATCGGAAATCAGGCCGCAAACTTTACAGTGGGCGCCAATTTAGGAATGATTTTTATGATGGCCGTGGAGCAAGAGTACGACGAACTCAACATGGCTATCAAACTGTTCCAAGACACCATGATGCGTTTGCGTTACTCGGCAATTCCGGTAATTTCTGCGCCACATGGAATGACCTTTGGCGGTGGTTGCGAATTGAGCATGCACGCCGACAAAGTTGTTGCTGCCGCAGAAACGTATATGGGATTAGTTGAATTTGGCGTGGGTGTTATCCCTGGCGGTGGCGGTTCAAAAGAAATGGCGTTACGTGCGTCGGATTTATTCCGCAAAAACGACGTCGAATTAAATGTCTTGCAAGAATATTTCTTGACAATTGCCATGGCGAAAGTGTCTACATCGGCCTACGAAGCTTTCGACACCGGATTATTGCAAAAGCATAAAGACGTAGTAGTAGTGAATAAGGATCGTCAGATTTACGAAGCCAAGAAACATGCTATCTTACTGGCAGAAGCCGGCTATACACAACCGGTGAAACGCAAAGACATTAAGGTACTCGGGAAACAAGCTCTGGGTATGTTCTTGGTAGGAACCGACCAAATGAAAGCAGGAAGTTATATCTCGGATCATGACAAAAAAATGGCAAATAAACTCGCTTATGTCATGGCCGGCGGCGATTTATCCGAACCAACACTCGTAACCGAGCAGTACCTTCTAGACATTGAACGCGAAGCATTCTTGAGTTTATGCACTGAACGCAAAACACTCGAACGCATACAATTTATGTTAACGAAAGGGAAACCGTTGAGGAATTAGAAAGACCTTAGTATTAAGACCTTAGTATTAAGACCTTAGTATTAAGACCTTAGTATTAAGACCTTAGTATTAAGAGAGAAGCAAAACAATTAAGAAAGTTATGCACAATTTTGAAAAGTTGAAAATCTGGCAAAAAGCAATGGAAATTGCCGTTCGCGTCTATGAAGTTACTGCAACATTACCGATGGAAGAACGCTACAATTTAACTAGTCAAATTAAAAGATGTGCGATCTCAATTCCTTCAAATATTGCGGAAGGTGCTGGTAGAAATCATGACAAAGAGTTTATTCAATTCTTAGCCGTTGCGAATGGATCCACTTATGAATTAATGACACAACTGATTCTTGCACAAAAATTAGATTTATTTGGGCAAACCACAGTACAACCGCTAATTGATCAACTGATTGAAGTTTCGAATATGAATTTTGCATTTCAAAAAACCTTAAAAGAAAAATAGGATGTATTCAAGAATAATAGCGACAAAACAGCTCAATTACTCAAAAGGTAGTACTAGCACTTTAGTGATTTCATCCGCATCTTTTCTAAATGTTCTATTGAAAAGGGCATTTACTCAAATAACAAATGCTTCGTTTAGATTAAGCGTACCCCGGTCCATTGCTTATTTAAAGCTTAATAGTCGCTTCTACGCTCTTGATACTCAAATCTTAATACTAAATACGCTAATCTTAATACTCCAATCTTAATACTTAATACTTAATACTCAAATCTTAATACTTAATACTCAAATCTTAATACTTAATACTCAAATCTTAATACTTAATACTCAAATCTTAAT
>NZ_JAIXYH010000057.1 GCF_027490375.1 Flavobacterium sp. | reverse complement strand
ACATAGGCACATAACTAGCTCCTTCTCGCAAAAAAACCTATGTGTCTATGTGGTGTAAAATGCTGACCACATAGGCACATAACTAGCTCCTTCTTGCAAAAAAACCTATGTGTCTATGTGGTTTAAAATGCTGACCATATAGGCACATAACTAGCTCCTTAATATAACAAAACCTTTATGTTTATGTGGTTTAAAATGCTGACCATATCGGCACATAGCTAGCTACTTCACATAAGAAAACCTATGTTTCTATGTGGTCGAGAAACTGAGCTTTTCAAGTAACTTGAAAATACTAGCTAACTATTTGGTGCAAAAACAAACCAAACAAGCGCATTACCAACCTGTTCACTTCATAAGTGAAAATTCTTCGTTACTTAATCGATTGTTCTGAAACGAAAAAAACTGAAGTTAATCGGGCAGGTTCCTGTAAAGTTCTGTTACAAACGTTTTTTGTCCTTCGCGAAATAAATTAACAACATTGAAATTAATCAAGATGCCTTTGGGAGATTTTAGTAGTTTTAGATAAGAAATAATCTGTGCTTCGTGAACGGGCAAGATTCTTTCCACTGCTTTAATTTCTACTAGAAGTGTATTTTCTATTAGAAAATCGCACCGCAAATTAGCATCTAATTCTAAACCGTTGTATGAAATGGGAACATTAAATTGCGAGGAGTAAGAAATTTTCCTCAAACGTAATTCGTGCTCTAAACATTTTTGATATACACCTTCGATAAGTCCGGGACCTAATTCGCGATGAACGTCTATCGCAGCGCCTATAAAATCGAAAGTCAATTGATCGAGGTAAGTTTTACTGTATGGCATATATAAATAATTTAGATTCTAAAAATAGGAAAATTATTTATCACTCACATAGCCTTATCTATTTAATCTGAAAGTTATTTAAGGTCGTATTCTTGGATTTTGCGATACAGCGTTGTTAGTGCAACCCCGAGTAATTCAGCAGTTTTTGTTTTGTTGCCGTTTGTGTAATTAAGAACTTTCTGAATGTGAATTTTCTCTGCGCTTGCAAGTTCAAAAGCCGACAGTGTTTTAATTTTTACAACTGCAGTTCTTGGCAATTGAAAGTCGGCTGGAAGATGCTCGATCGTAATTTGCGAATCTGCTAAAATAACGCTTCTTTCAACAACATTTTTCAATTCACGGATATTCCCTTTCCACTCATGCGCTTGTAGGGCTTGAAAATAGTTTGGATCGACCGTTATAATTCGTTTGTTTGTTTTTGCTGAGGCTTGTTCTAAAAACAGTTTGGCGAGTGCTTCAATATCGGAATTTCGTTCGCGTAAGGGTGGTAAATGAATTTGAAAAACCGAAATACGATAAAACAAATCGGAACGAAAATTACCCCTTTGAATTTCATCATTTAGATCGCGATTGGTGGCAGCGATAATGCGTACATTTACTTTCGTAGGAGTTGAATCGCCTACGCGAATAAAACTTCCTGTTTCCAAAACTCGGAGCAATTTCGCTTGTAGATCGAATGCCATTTCACCGATTTCATCCAAGAAAATTGTACCGTTATTGGCGGCTTCAAAAAGACCTTTTTGATCTTTCATCGCACC
Source organism: Flavobacterium sp. (assembly GCF_027490375.1). Lineage (GTDB taxonomy): Bacteria > Bacteroidota > Bacteroidia > Flavobacteriales > Flavobacteriaceae > Flavobacterium. The sequence continues at coordinate 31,573 of NZ_JAIXYH010000057.1, read as the reverse complement.
GGTGAATGCTCCAGCGCGATGACCAAACATTTCGCTTTCTAACAATTCTTTGCTAAAAGCAGAGCAATTTAAAGCCACGAAATTATGTTTGGATCGGTTACTGGCGTGGTGAATTGCTTGTGCGAAAACCTCTTTTCCAGTTCCAGTTTCTCCAGTGAGTAAAACAGTGGTATCGGTCGTTGCTACTCGCTGCGCCAAGGCTACAGCATCTTTTATTGCTTTTGATGTACCAATAACTTTATCAAACGAATGTTTATTTCCAAGTTGTTGCTCCAGATTTGCAACACGTTTCGATAAATCAACTTTCTCTAACGCACGATATAATAACGGAATTATCTTGTTGTTATCGTCTCCTTTGGTTAGATAATCGAACGCGCCATTTTTTATCGCTTGAACGCCATCGGGAATGTTTCCGTAAGCGGTGAGCAATATAACTTCAGTAGTTGGAGAACTGGTTTTAATTTCCTTCGCCAAATCAATTCCAAATGCATCGGGAAGCTTAACGTCGCATAAAACCACATCCACGTCGGTTTGTGTTAATTTGCGAAGTCCTGATTTTTTATCACTAGCTTGATGTACTTCGAAACCTTCCAAGCTAATGATTCTAGCTAGCAACCCGCGTAGCTTCTCCTCGTCGTCTATAATTAAAATTTTTCTCAAAATGCGTTATAAAAACTGAATTGCAAAGGTAAAACACTTCACTTGAGTTATTGGTATACAAACTCAACCGCTAAAAAAATTTTCAATCACAATTCGAGTTTATTGCCAAAACATAGTTTTCAACCACATGGAGTTGTTTTGCCGTTTCGGCTCCTAAAAATCCGGAGATATTCTTCTCGGTTATTTTTGTTTTATACTCTTGCAGCAGTTTACGCGCAGTTGGTAAATAACTCCAATGCCATTTTTCAACCTCATAACCGCTGGAACGACTTGCGCCTTTTTCGTTGTAAACCTGACAAAATCCGTAAGTAGCTGCATGTTTGACCAGCCATTGATATTCCTTTTTTCCTTTTTGGGTTTCGAAGTAGGAAGGTGAAACGCTATTAATATCTATGTCTGTTCCCCAGTGATGACGGGAAGTGCCAGGCATAGCGCTGTATTTCATGATGATTTTTGCGCGATGTACCGGATTTTTGACTGTAATCGCAAGATTCTTTCCAGAAACAAGCGTTTGACCGCGCCATTTCTTCTCCCAAATCTTCTTTTGATACGAGAAGTTTCGAGTGGCAGAAATTATTTTTAGGGAGATTCCATCTTGCGCTGCTTTTGCATGCATTTGTTGGAATGCGTCTAACACTTCGCGACGCAAAAACAAATCTTTTTTTGTGGAATACTGTTCAGGAATAATCGAAAAATCGGGATGTGAAGCCGGAATAAACTTTCCTAAAAGGTACTCACTACTAAACGATTGAGAACTTTGACTATAACTGCTGCCTATGATACGAGTAGCTCTTTTTTGAAAGGTCTTTTCCTTTTCTGCATAGGAGAAAAAAGCGAAATAAATAGCTGGAAGTAAGGCTAATACTGATTTTTGACTATTGAGGTTTTTCATAAAAAAGAAATCGACAACAAGCTAGTTGCATTTCAAAGGTAGTGGAAATTAGCCGGTAAACTAACTTCTATAACATGAACTTTAAACAAATGCGAATTTGACTTAAAGTACCTTTTTTGCTAAAATCTTGTTGCCGATTTTATCTCGTGAAGTTTGGTTTTTAATCGTTCATCGAAATCAAAAACTCTTCATTATTTCGGGTTTTCTTGAATCTGTCGTTAACAAAATCCATGGCCTCCACCGGGTTCATATCCGACAAATATTTACGCATTATCCACATACGTTGCAATGTTTTTTCGTCGAGTAGCATGTCATCGCGACGTGTAGATGACGACATTAGGTCAATCGCAGGGAAAATACGCTTGTTAGCAATTTTACGATCTAATTGCAATTCCATATTTCCAGTTCCTTTGAACTCTTCAAAAATCACTTCGTCCATTTTAGATCCGGTCTCGGTAAGTGCTGTGGCGATAATCGACAGTGATCCGCCGTTTTCAACGTTACGAGCAGCACCGAAAAATCGTTTTGGTTTTTGAAGCGCATTTGCGTCGACACCACCGCTAAGTACTTTACCCGAAGCAGGTTGTACCGTGTTATATGCGCGTGCTAAACGAGTAATTGAATCGAGTAAGATAACCACGTCGTGTCCGCACTCTACCAATCTTTTGGCTTTTTCAAGAACGATATTTGCAATTTTCACGTGTTCTTGCGGCTCGCGATCGAAGGTCGATGCAATAACTTCTCCGCGAACAGAGCGCTGCATATCGGTTACCTCTTCCGGACGCTCGTCGATTAGCAATACTAATAGATAAACTTCGGGGTGATTGGCTGCGATGGCATTTGCAATGTCTTTCAAAAGCATAGTTTTACCGGTTTTCGGTTGGGCGACAATCATACCACGCTGCCCTTTACCTATCGGTGCAAATAAATCGATGATTCGTGTAGAAATAGAACTTTGTTTTTCGGCTAAACGAAATTTCTCTTGAGGAAAAACGGGTGTTAAGTGCTCGAAAGCAATTCGGTCGCGAACAATTTGCGGATCGTGTCCGTTGATTTTAAGGACTTTAACTAACGGAAAGAACTTCTCTCCTTCTTTCGGCGGACGTACCACACCTTTAACCGTATCGCCTGTTTTCAGACCAAATAACCGTATTTGTGAAGTTGAAAGGTATATATCGTCTGGTGACGCCAAATAGTTGTAATCTGAAGAACGAAGAAAACCATATCCATCAGGCATCATTTCGAGAACGCCTTCAGATTCGATGATGCCATCAAATTCGTAATCGGCGTCTTTGTACGCAGGTTTCTTTTTAAAGTTTCCGTTAGGATTGTTACCATTATTCGCAGGCGAATTTTGGTTTTGGAAGTTATTTCGTTGCTCGTTCAGATTTTTTTGAAAGGGTGCAGACTTAGCTTGAACGGGGGCTGGTGTAGCTTCTTCAGCAGCATCAGTGTTTTCAGCTTTTGAAGCTGTATTTTCCGAAAACTGTTCCGCACGTTTACCAAAAGGTTTTGGCGCTCTTGGTTCAAATTTCTTTTTATTGAAATTCTTCTGGCGATCGTTATTGTTTTGGTACGAGACTGCTGGTTCGTTTACCTGACTGTCGTTGGCTTCTGAAACTGGCTTAGCGGGTTCAGCAATAGGCTGTTCAGCAGGAACTTCGTCGAAAAGCGGAACTTGCGATCCCGCAGCATTAGTATCCTTACGCTTGCGACCTCGTTTTTCGATTTTAGGTTCAACTTTTACATCTGCGGTTTTAGAATCCTGATTTTGTAAAGCAAGAATACTTTCAATTAGAGCTTCTTTTTTAACACCGTGATATTTAATTTGTTGTGAAGCTTTTGCAATTTCTTGCAACTCAGGCAGCTTCATTGCCTTTAGTTTGGAACTATCGAACATAGATTTCCGGATAAGTTTAGATAGGGAATTGTGAGTAAAAAAATGTTGATTAGAATTTTTAGAAACAAAAGACATAAAATGAAGTACTTATGCCTTTGTGCTGCAATATTACAAATTAATTTCTAGTAAATACAAGGTTTTTTTAAAAAAGAGCTTATACATTTGCAGTGTTCAGAGTAGTAAATATGTTACAGCGCATACAAACTGTTTATTTAATAATTGCCTTCTTATTGTCGGCGGTTGTATCGTTTTTATCTCCAATGTACGTTGATAATGGAAGCGATATTTTTGCATTTAGCAAAATTGAATTTAGTATGCTGTTTGGACTTTCGGCCATGCTGAGTGTGGTGAGTTTGCTGAGTTATAAGAATCGTAAGCAGCAATTTGTCCTTGGTCGTCTGAACATTTTAATTCATGTAATTTTATTAGGAGTACTTGTATATCGATTGCTAAATTTATCTGGAGGACCTTTAGGTTCTGTGAAAGGTATTGGGAGCTTCCTTCCTATTGTTTCTATCGTTTGTTTGGCGTTAGCCAACAAGGCCATCAAAAGGGATGAAGATCTTGTAAAATCTGTTGATCGAATTAGGTAAACCTGTAAACTTAGTTTATTAGTGCGAAGAAAAGTCCGGTGTTACACTGGACTTTTTTTTATGTGTCGCGCGCCCAGTTCGATTACTTCTAGATTCGTTGGTTTAGCAGCTTCAATCTCAAAACGGAGCATGGTACGAATTTGATGAAAGCCACTGATTCCGCAGGCACCGGGATTCATGTGCAAGTGCTGGTATCTCGGATCTCTCATCACTTTTAATATATGCGAATGTCCGCAAATCACCATTTTTGGTTTGTTTGTCTCAATTAAAGACCGCGTGATTTGATTGTAAGTTCCGGGATAACCACAAATGTGTCGGATAAACACACTTAAACCGTCGACTTCAAAAAAATTGTTTTCCGGAAACCGGAGTCGAGCCGACTGTCCGTCGATGTTCCCGAAAACTGCTCGAAGTTTCGCCACTTTTTCAAGTTGATCGACAACCGAAAGGTTTCCGATATCACCTGCATGCCAAACTTCGTCGGCTTTTGACGCGTATTCTAAAATACGTTCGTCGATATGTCCGTGAGTATCCGATAAAACCAGAATTTTCATAATGCTTCGGTTGCTAAAAAAAGCGGAATCCGCAGTTCAATTAATTGCTCAAAAATAAGGCAAGCAATCACTTTCGACCTATTTTAATTCAAGAAAAGTGTGTTTTTGAATTCGAATTGACGTTTTTAAAAAATATGCGGAAAACCCGTAATGGTATGTCGATTTTTTTTCAAAACTTCGCTTTGATGGGGGCGGGTGGGATGGGGAGCGATTCCCACGTACGAAAATTCCAGAAATAAATTTTACGGAAAAACCGGAAATTGGAAAATTTTTGTGATTTCGAAATTTCGAGATGAAAAAAATCTTGGAGCACAATGTTTCACAAAGTTTTTCACAATGTACACAACGCCAGCCTTCGACAAGCTGAGACAGCAGCTTTTTTACGCGCGCAGAATACACAGAAGTTCACAGAATCTGGTGGAATGTTTCGCCAGAGCGGAAAGCAGAGGACGTGTCATAATCGAAAAATCATGCCAGCCTTCGACAGGCTCAGGCACCGACGATACGTGGGTTCGGGTGGGCAAAGATGATATGTAAAGTGGTGAACGACACGAAGTCTTAATATTTAATCCTCTAATCCTAATTCTTAAAACTCCAATCTTGATACTACAAAAAAACTGCTTCGCGAACTTTGCGAGAATCTTTGCGTCCTTTGCGGTTAAGGATTCGACACGCACAAGAACCCGTTTTTTGAAGCCCGCAGAATACGTCGAAGTTCAAAGAATTTGGTGGATAGGTTGACACAGAACGTATCAAGTCGATAAAAATTATTTCTAAAGATAGAAACTAGCTTCTAAAAGACCTGTCTCGCACGGACGTCTCGATTCCGCAATAGCGATTGGCGCGGAAACCCCACAGCGACGAGGCACGATTCCGATAGCTATCGGAAGCGAGGAGTTGCAGCAAAAAGCGCGGGCGCCGCTTGCACAAATTGTTTTTGGCGCAGGATTGTTGCGGCGCATTGCCAAAAAAAAGAAAATGAAACTGCATAAAAATGAAATTATTCTTCCGTAAATGGGTGTAAAAACGCGCTTTTCTTTACGCGAATTTAAAAACACAACGGGTATAATGTTACTTTTGTAGAAAATGTGAGTTATGTTAAAAATTGGTGTCCTTGGTGCGGGTCATTTGGGTAAAATTCACCTTAAGCTTTTACAACAATCTGAAAAATACGAACTCGTTGGTTTTTACGACGAAAATCTGGAAAATGGCGCTAAAATTGCCGCTGAATTTGGCTATAAACAGTTCCATACCATAGCAACGTTGATACATGCCGTTGATGTAATCGACATTGTAACCCCTACCCTTTCGCATTACAAATGTGCCAAAGTGGCCTTGAAATCGGGCAAGCATATTTTTATTGAAAAACCGATTAGCAACACGGTTGCCGAAGCCGAAGAAATTATTGCCATTGCAGAAGAAATGAAGCTACTCGGCCAAGTGGGACACGTGGAGCGGTTTAATCCGGCTTTTCAAGCGGTTCGCGAAAAAATCAATAATCCGATGTTTATTGAAACGCATCGATTGGCCGAATTCAATCCGCGTGGAACCGATGTACCTGTTGTGCTTGACTTGATGATTCACGATATCGATGTCATTCTAAGCGTTGTGAATTCGAAAGTAAAAGCGGTGCATGCTAGTGGCGTGAGTGTAATTTCGGAAACGCCCGACATTGCGAATGCGCGATTGGAGTTTGAAAACGGTTGTGTAGCAAATTTAACTGCAAGTAGGATTTCGTTGAAAAACATGAGGAAAAGTCGGTTCTTCCAAAAAGACGCTTACATCTCGGTTGATTTTCTCGAAAAGAAATGCGAAGTAGTTAAAATGAAGGATGCGCCTGAAAATCCGGGCGATTTTGACATGATTCTCCAAAATGCGGAAGGCGTGAAAAAGCAAATTTATTTTGAGAATCCCGATGTTAAGCCGAATAACGCCATACTCGACGAGTTGGAAACTTTTGCAGATGCGATTACAAACAAAACGCGCCCGGTGGTGAGTTTGTCGGATGGAACGGAAGCATTGCGAATTGCGTATCAAATAATTGAATCATATTCTAAATAAAATGAAAAAAATTACTGTAATCGGCGCAGGAACTATGGGCAACGGAATTGCACACACCTTCGCTCAAAAAGGCTTTGCCGTAACACTTGTAGATATTTCGGAAGCTGCCTTGGAACGCGGCATGAACACCATTGCAACGAATCTGGATCGGATGGTTGCCAAAGGAAGTATTTCTGAAGCCGACAAAACTGAGACGCTTTCATATTTACAGCCATCGACCGATTTAAAAGCTGCCGCGGAAACGTCTGATTTGATTGTGGAAGCTGCAACTGAAAATCTAGATTTAAAGCTGAAGATATTTAAGCAATTGAGCGAGTTTGCCTCTGAGAATTGCATTTTGGCTACCAATACTTCGTCTATTTCGATTACGCAAATTGCTGCTGTAGTTTCGAATCCAGAACGCGTTATTGGTATGCATTTTATGAATCCGGTTCCGTTGATGAAGTTGGTTGAAATCATTAACGGCTACAATACTTCGGCTGCAACAACACAAACCATCATGTCGCTTTCCGAGCAACTTGGAAAAACACCTGTAGAAGTTAACGACTATCCTGGCTTTGTCGCTAATAGAATTTTGATGCCGATGATTAACGAATCTATCGAAACACTGTACAACGGTGTTGCAGGCGTAAGCGAAATTGATACCGTTATGAAATTGGGAATGGCGCATCCGATGGGACCACTGCAATTAGCCGATTTCATTGGATTGGACGTTTGTTTAGCTATTTTACATGTGATGTACGATGGATTCAAAAATCCGAAGTACGCTCCTTGCCCATTGCTTGTAAACATGGTTCGCGCCGGAAAACTTGGCGTTAAATCGGGAGAAGGATTTTATAATTATGCTGCTTCGAAGAAAGCCGAGGTAGTAGCAGATCAATTCAAAAAATAGTCGTTGGCACGCTTCGAACCCATAGCAGTAGCCCGACCCGGTGCCGACAAAGTGTCGTTAGTTACCTGCAAATCGTACGACGATTATTCGGCGGCCGAACTTGCAGCACAACTCGATTTTAATCCGTATTCGTTTCTTCACGTGCTAAACCCAGCATATGTAAACCAGCAGAAAATTGGTTTAGAAAAACGCTTTAAGCTTGTGGCGCAGAAATACGCGGATTTTAAAGCTGATGGTACTTTAATAGCCGATCCGGAATCTGCATTTTATTTGTATCGAATTGAATCGAAACACGGCACATTCCAAGGAATTGTAGGTGGTTGCTCTGTCGAAGATTATCGTTCAGGAGTCATCAAACAACATGAAGACACCTTGCAATACCGCGTCGAATTATTTAAAGATTATTTGCATCAAACGCGATTTAATACCGAACCCGTTTTAATTGCGTATGAACAAAGTGCAGCATTTAGCGAAAAACTGGAACAAATTAGTAGTAGTGAACCAATTTACCGATTTTCTACACCACAGAAAGATACACATACGCTTTGGAAAATTGCGCAAGCCGAAGTTGTAGCTGAAATTCAACATTACTTCGCTAAGCAAAATAAACTCTACATCGCCGACGGTCACCACCGTTCTGCCTCTGCCGATTTACTCGAAAAGCAGTATGCCAACGAGCAGCCGGCCTCTTCCCTATTCTTATCTTTTTTAATTGCCGAACAAGACATTAAAATATTTGAATACAATAGGATCATTCGTGATTTAGCAGGCTTATCTGAAGAAGATTTTCTGCGAGAAATCGAAAAACACTTCTGGGTTACCCATAAAGGAAAAGAACTGTACAAACCGGAACAGAAATATCATTTTGGAATGTACTTCAAACAGTCGTTTTACAAATTGCAGTTCAAAAATCCGTTTGACCTTCAAACCATTGAAGAAAAGTTAGACGCACATATTTTGTACCGTTATGTACTCAATCCGATATTGAAAATTAGCGACTTACGAAACGACGAACGAATTGATTATATTCCTGGAAAACAATCGATTACAACAATAAAAGAAGTTATTGACGAAGGTGAATATGAAGTGGGATTTTTGTTGTATCCGTCTTCCATCACAGAAATCAAAGAATTAGCTGATCATAACTTTATCATGCCGCCTAAAAGCACGTATTTTGAACCTAAATTCAGAAGCGGATTAATTATTTACGAATTATGACAACTGTACGTGAGAACTTACTGAAAATCAAAGAAAATTTACCTGAATCGGTAACACTTGTGGCTGTTTCAAAAACAAAGCCCAATTCTTTGATTTTAGAAGCGTACGAAGCCGGACAACGTATTTTTGGAGAAAATAAAGTTCAAGAACTGACACAAAAGGCGCAAGAGCTTCCGAAAGATATCGAGTGGCACATGATCGGACATTTACAGCGGAATAAAGTGAAACAACTTTTGCCGCACGTTGCCCTGATTCACGGTGTTGATTCGTTGCGATTATATTTGGAAATTGAAAAAGAAACGAGCAAATTAGGACGCGAGATTGCCATTTTGCTTCAAGTGTATATTGCAGGTGAAGAAACGAAATTTGGTTTAGACGAAGCTGAACTGGAAGAAATTCTAAACCTTCCGAAAAGCAACTTCGTTCGCATTCGCGGATTAATGGGAATGGCTTCGTTTACTGAAAATCGTGAAATCATCAGTGCGGAATTTAACCGACTGAACCAATTATATCAGAAATATGCGCTCGTGCACAATTTTGACGTATTGTCTATGGGTATGTCGGGTGATTATCCGATCGCAATTGAAAACGACAGCACCATGATTCGTGTCGGCAGTGCTATTTTTGGAACCCGATAAAAGTTTGAGAATTTGTACGCAATAGTAGATGTAGAAACCACCGGTGGAAAGTATAATGAAGAGGGAATTACAGAAATTGCCATCTACAAATACGACGGAAATGAGATTGTAGATCAGCTCATTAGCTTGGTAAATCCCGAAAAACCGATTCAGCCCTTTGTTCAGAAACTTACGGGTATTAATAACGCCATGTTGGTGAATGCGCCGAAATTCTATGAACTTGCCAAACGGATTATCGAAATAACCGATGGCTGTTTTCTGGTAGCACACAACGCCGAATTCGATTATCGGATGATACGAAACGAATTTTCTCGATTAGGTTACGATTTTTACGCACAAACGATAGATACCGTGCGATTGGCGCAAAAATTACTTCCCAACCAAGAAGCGTATTCTCTCGGTAAACTGGTACGAAGTTTAGGTATTCCTATCGCCGACAGACACAGAGCTTCGGGCGACGCTTTAGCTACTTTAAAGCTCTTTAAATATTTGCTCGAACGCGATATTGAAAGAGAAATTTTACAATCGGTTATCAAATCCGAACGTACTAACGAACTTGAACCGCGAATTTTCGATGCCATTCAGAAATGCCCATCGGCGGTTGGTGTGTTTTTCTTTCACGACAAGAACGGACAAATCATTCATGCGGGAAAAAGCAGTAACATCCGCAAGAAGGTAAATCAGTATTTTTTGGGAAAAGAGCCTTGGAATAACTTTTTACGAGAAAACACGTACGAAGTAACGTACGAACGCACCGGTTCTGAACTTATTGCCGATTTAAAACTTTTGGAATTTCTAGAAACAACCACTTTAAAGTACGTACACAAACCAAGAAAATCGCAGCCAGCAAGTTGGTCGTTCAAAATAGAAGATCAAACAATAGTCCATACCATTTCTTCGCGCAAGCAAAATCAAGCTGCACAGTATTTTAGCGGAGCGTCTGACGCAAATAAATACGTTCGAGCACACTTTTCGCACCTTTTGAATTTCAAAACTCAAATTGTAATAAACGATAAAATCGCGTTTGAAAATGAGGTTGTGCAGTCTGAAGAACCAGATGCAAAATTAGCCGAACTCGAAAAGGCAAATTTGCACAAGCGAGATATTTTAGTGGTTGGGCAAGGTCGCACATATTCCGAAAGAAGTTTTATTCGTTTGAAAAACAACGAGTTATTAGGCTACGGCTTCTTTGATTTGAATTTTCAAATCGCTAATCTGGATAAAGTAGAGAAAAATACCGTTCCGTTGATTCACGCACCAGCACGTGTTTTGTTAATTCACCGCTTTTTGCGTCGGCAGAAGTTTGCAAAAACTATCGACTTACCTTCATGAAACCAAACGTATATTTTGTCGTTGGTCCGACGGCCATTGGAAAAACAGCGTTCGCTATTTCATTGGCAAAACAACTTCATACAGAAATTATCAGCGCTGATTCTCGGCAATTTTATCGCGAAATGTATATCGGCACGGCAGTTCCCAGTATCGATGAATTAGCAGCAGTACCGCATCATTTCATTCAACATAAAAGCATCTTCGACAACTACAGCGTTGGCGATTTTGAAAAAGAAGCACTTGTTAAAATCGACGAGCTTTTGAAGGCGTTTGGAAGTGCTGTGGTTGTTGGTGGCAGCGGTTTGTATATTGAAGCACTTATCAAAGGCTTAGATGTATTTCCGGATGTTCCCGATGCTGTGCGCACGGAAGTACGTGATCTATATCAAAATGAAGGACTTTCGGCTATTCAAAATCGACTTCAACAACTCGACTCGGAATACTATAACGAAGTGGATCTACAAAATCCGCAACGTATTTTGCGAGCGCTTGAAGTGTCGCTTGCCAGCGATAAGCCGTACTCGTTTTGGCGAAATCAAAATCAAGTGCACAGAAATTTCGAAACAAAGCTACTTGGCTTAAGTACCGAGCGTTCTCTGATTTACGAACGTATCAACAAACGCGTTGACATCATGATGGCCGACGGTTTGTTGGAGGAAGCTAAAGATTTATACAATAACAGACATTTAAACGCTTTAAATACTGTTGGTTACAAAGAACTATTCCAATATTTCGATGGAGAAATTTCATTGGAAAACGCCGTTGAAACGATAAAAATGAATACGCGCCGTTTTGCAAAAAGACAGCTCACTTACTTTCAAAACCGATTGTCGGCTACATGGTTGGATATCCAGCAACTTCCCGATATCGACGTACTTTTGAAGAAACTGTAAAATCTGCAAAACAAAAAAAGCCGTCTTAAAAAAACGGCTAATCTCTTGATATTATTGAACGTTGTTACGCCAACGCTTTATTTTTCACCACTAATCTAAAGCCTTCTCCGTGAATGTTGAGGATTTCGACATTCTCATCAGATTTTAGGTACTTACGTAATTTTGCGATGTAAACGTCCATGCTTCTAGAAGTGAAATAGTTGTCGTCTCTCCAAATTTTGGTTAACGCTAGTTCTCTTGGCATCAAATCGTTCTCGTAAATAGCAAGTAACTTCAGTAGCTCGTTTTCTTTAGGCGAAAGTTTGATTGGCTCTTCGTTCAAGTAAGTTAAGAAACGAAGCTTTGCATTCAGGTGGAAATTTCCAATCTGGAATTCGAACTTCAGTGCTTCAGCCTTACCTTCAGACGATTTACGTTGCATGATTGCTTTGATTTTCATCAGAAGTACTTCTGAATCAAATGGCTTGTTTAGGTAATCGTCGGCGCCTACTTTATAACCTTTCAACACGTCTTCTTTCATCGACTTTGCCGTCAAGAAAATCAATGGCACGTCTTTATTTTTTTCGCGGATTTCTTTCGCTAAAGTGTAGCCATCTTTGTAAGGCATCATCACGTCTAAGATGCACAGATCGTATGTATCTTTCTTAAACTTTTCGAAACCTTCCATGCCGTTTTTGGCAAGAGTTACATCGAAGTCGTTTAAGATTAAGTAATCTTTCAAAATAGATCCGAAATTTGGATCGTCTTCAACTAGCAATATTTTTTTGTTTTCTGTTTCCATACGTCAATTTATTAACGGTATTTTTAAAATAAATGTACTTCCTTTTCCTTTTTCACTTTCGACTGTAATGCTAACATTATGGTCGTCGGCAATTCTTTTCACGTAAGCTAAGCCTAATCCGTGGCCTTTTACGTTATGAACGTCTCCGGTGTGTTCGCGATAGAACTTTTCGAAGATTCGTTTTTGAGCAGCTTTACTCATTCCTGCGCCTTGGTCGGTGATTTTCACTAAAATAAAATCCTTTATGTTTTCAGTAAATACGTCGATTACTGGCGGCAGTGGTGAATATTTGATCGCATTGTCTAGAATGTTCACAAAAACATTTGTAAAGTGTACATCGTTTAGTAGTGCAACATCGCGCTGCGCTTCAAAATGTGAACTAACTTTTCCTTCACGATCTTCAATAATTAAACGAACATGCTCCATGGCGTCTTCTAAAATCTCGTGCACAGAGACCGATTCTTTAGAAATGTCGAGCTCGCGTTTTTCTAATTTTGAAATTCTTAAAACGTTTTCGACTTGTGCGTGCATTCGTTTATTTTCCTCTCGAATCATACTTAAGTAACGACTCATCTTTTCGTCATCAGCCTTTACCTTTGGATTTTTTAACGAATCTAGTGCCAAGTTTATTGTTGCGATTGGCGTTTTAAATTCGTGAGTCATGTTATTGATGAAGTCGGTTTTAATCTCTGAAATCTGTCTTTGTTTAATCAATTGACTTAAAGCACTGCTGTATGCGATGATGATTAACAAAGTGAATAAGGCGGACAAAATTGTGATGTTCAACAATTCAGAAAAGAGGAATTTTTTCTTTTCGGGAAAGGTTAGCATCAATTTATACTTACTTTCACCTTGACTGTTTGTTAAAATTCGCGTTGCAAATGTCTCGCCTTTAATTTCCTCGAAGTTTTCGCTTTTGATTTTTGTCGCCAATCCATTTTCGTAAACTCCGAATTCAAAAGGAGTTAGCACATCTGCATCGCGAAGTTCTTTACTTAACATTAATCGCAAACGATCTACAGAAATACGATCACTTAACGATTTATTTTCGACAATGTCTTTAAAAAAGATTTCGTATTGCGCTTTATCGAGTAGATCAATTTTTCCTGTTTTGGTAACTGTTAATGAAGGTGACACATTTTGCTGAAAATCAGCATTATCTAAAGCAGATCCGGAATAAACTTGCGTTTTACTTTTTGAGATAAAGTTAGCTGCCATAACTGAATCTCGCTTTTTGTCAAAGAACGATAAATTGTAATCTTCTGCTACGATACTATTGCTGTAAACAATAGTTTCGTTTGTAAGTTTGTTTTGTTGGACCAAAATAAAGTTGAGCAAATCGCTCTGTTTTGGACTTGTACCAATACTGTCTTTCAATCGATTGTACTCAGCCAACATGCTATAGGTTTCTTGTTGTTGAAGATGCTCTGCAACGTTAGAAATAACCTGATTAACATGATACTTAAATTGCTCGTTGTTGTTTTGAAAGGACGTGTTGATGAGATACGATTGCACTATTATGATGCCTATCATTGACAGACTCATGAAAAAAACTAAAAGCCGAAATAAGTACTTACTCATCACAGCAAAATTAATATTTTAACAATTGTACCTTTTAACCGTTAACCAAACATTAACAAAACGCCCTTTTATTGAGAAAATTGTAAGAATTTATGTATTTTTTCAATCTGACCGTAAAGTTCTGTAAGATTATTATTGTATATTATAAAGCTACTTTGAGAAAGTCTTATATCGTCTGAGGTTTGCAGCGCTATTCGGTCTAAAATTTCCTGACGCGACATCTGATCGCGACGAATTACGCGTTCAATTCGTGTTTCTTCATCTGCAAGTACTGAAATAATACAATCGAAATCTCCTTGTCGATTATTCTCGAATGCAAGAGCCATTTCGTTAATTGTATACGAAGCCGATTGGTTTCTGTCACAAAACAATCGATATTGATCTGCAACAGCAGGATGAATAACGGCTTCAACCTGTTTTTTCAATATAGGATTTGTAAACAAATGGCTTTTTAGGTAAGATAAATCTACTTTGCCCTCAATTATTATAGGAGCTGTGACTTCTTGCGAGAGCTTTAAAATTACATTTGGTTCGAAATATTGTGCTTTTGCAACCTGATCAGCATAAAAAACGGGTACGCCAAAACTTTCAAAAATTTTGGCTACGGTCGATTTTCCGCTGCCGATACCACCTGTTAGCACAACTTTTTTCATTTAAAAAATAATTTAGGGAAGAGTTCTTGCGGTTCTTTCTTTGAAAACAGTAACAATACCGTTGTTTCTAAAAAGTGTATTCCATAACCAAACATCATAATATATAAAGCTTTTACAGCTAAGAATCCGATAACTAGGCTTCGATATTTTATTGTAGCGGATAGAAGTACAAGCAAGGAGTAAACAAATAATAAAAAAATAGGTATTGTACTTAACAGTGAAATTAGTACAGAAAAACAGGTATAAACAACGAATAGTGTTGGTAACCAAAAGGTTGGTTTTGCGTATTCCGGATACCACTTATTTAAAATAGCTCTTGTAGCTCCGAATTTAGAAACCTGCAGGTGAAATTTATCTAAATCGACACGCCTTTTGTGACAAACTTTTGCCGTAGGAATTAGCTTTGTTTTAAATCCTAATTTCCAGAGACGAAACACCAGCTCAGGATCTTCTCCAGGATGTATCTTAGCAAAACCGCCGGTAGCTAGAAAAGCTTCCCGCGAAAGTCCCATGTTGAAGCTTCGTGGCTGAAACTTAGTTACTTTTTCAGAACCTCCACGAATTCCGCCAGTAGTAATGGGAGCTGTCATAACAAAATCGATTGCCTTCTGGACTTTCGAAAACGATGGATCGGAATCGTCGGGACCTCCGAAACAATCGACATACTCTTCTTTTAAAGATTTGGAAACTGTAGTTAGATAATCCTCAGGAATGATACAATCTGAATCAAAAATCAAGAAGTAATTACCCATTGCCTGCCGCATGCCGTAATTTCGGCTATCACCCGGACCAGAATTTGATTTCTTTACATACTTGAGATTTAATTTATCGAGAAAAGGACGAATCACGGTACTAAGATCCACACTTGAACCGTCGTCGATTACAAGAACTTCGAAAGGTTCATTAAAACTGGTTTTTGCGATGCTTTCTAAAAACTCGAATAATTCGTCTTGACGATTATAAACGGGAACTATAATTGAAAAAAAGATATTCATGCGTCAAAGATACGTTGAGTTTAGTGCAAAAAAAATCCCTCGGCGTAAACCGAGGGATTTGATATCGAAAAGAATCAAATTAGTTTTTGATAACTTTTACAGTTTTAGTCATATTATCTGCGGTTACTTTCACAATGTAAGCACCTGCTGCCAATGTTGACATGTTTACTTTCACATCTGTTCCATTAGCAGTTTGAGAAAGAACTTGCTGACCTACGATATTGAACACAGCTACATTAGTAATATTAGTGTTGTAATTCAACGAAAGTACATCTTTTACTGGATTAGGATAAATAGATAGTTTCGTAGAATTGAAATTATCTGTACCTAGTAATGAAGCGTCGAAGGCAGATACAGAGAACGTACCTACGTTATCGTTGTTATATTCATAAACACGTAGATAAATATATTCACCTGGTGTTCTGTTAGCTAACACTAAACGGCTATAGCTTCCTGTAGCTGCTCCATCGTCATCACATCCAATTTGCGCAAGTTGACCACAAGCACCGCTGTAAGCAGTAATAACAGTATCAACACCTGTATCACCAGCTAAACTGTCACCAGTTTCAATAGTTACAGATCCTGATGCAGGAACTTCAACCATACACCATACGTCGCCACCAACGTAACCAAAGCAAGTAGTTGGGTTACCCATATTTGTAGCTGTAGCACCACCGTTTGAAACATCGATTGCTTGTTCCTCGTAAGCACCACCTACGCTCATAAATATAGCACCAGAACACTCGTCGTTTGCTGGAGGACAATCGGTAACAGTAACAGCGTTAGTATCGAAAACACAAGTTTCGTCTTGGTCGTTTGCTACAGTAAAGATTACATCTGTACCAATTGCATAAGGACCAAAAGTTACTGTACCAACGGCAGTAACAGCTTGTGGGTTTGAACCTTGATCATCAGAAACTGTAAGCGAAGTCGCTGAACCCATGTTTGTAATAGAAACGGTAGCGAAGAAAACTTCACCGTTAGCGCAATCAGCAGTTGCTAGTACACTTGCCACAGCGTTTGTACAAGAAGGAGCACAAACAATATTAAAAGTATGATTTCTAGCGGTTGTCCCTTCTGAATCAGCAAGGATTAAGTATTCAACTCCCGCTGTCAAAATACCAATCTCACGAACAGCAGCAAAGCTCAAATCGTCGATACATGTCCAACCAGTAGTGTCGCACACATCATCTGCAACTTTGAAGAAATAATCAACATAACCACCGGTTGCTGCCGTTAATTGTAAACTATACAAACCTGTTGTTTCAGGAGTGAATGAATAGATAACCTCAACTCCAGGAGTGCTGAAGCCGCAAGTAGTCACATTCCATGCACCAGGACCAGCTGGAACAGCTAAATCAATAGATTCTCCACAAGCTGCAATAACTATCGCATTATCACATGAAGGAGGACAAACATAGCTGAATGTTCCAAGTGGAATATTACATGCTTCTTCAACGCCGTGAAGTAAAGTTAACGTTACAGAAGAAAGGTTCTCAAATGGACCTACTGTATAAGTCCCAACGGCAGTGATTGGTGTTTCATTTGAACCATCAGATATACTTGGAGTTCCACTACCTAAATCAGTAACTACAACTTCAATGTTGTATTGACCGTTATCACAATCTGGAACTATAGTTGCTGTAGCAGCTGCTGGTGTACAAGAAGCTTGAACGATGTTAACTGTAAAATCTACCACAACGGCATAAGAACCATCGTAGCACGGATCGAAGTTAGCTTCTGGCATACTATCAGCAGTTACAAGTCTCATTCTGTGCTCTCCTAGAGGAGCGTCAGCTGGAACAATGAAAGAAGCGTCGTAAGTTGTTGGATTAGTTGCTAATGATTGACCACTAAACAAAATTTCATCTTCTGTAAAATTGAAATCATCGTTTAAGTCGATAACAACATACGTATTGTATGTATAACCCGTTGCAAAGGTAATCTGCAAGTTGTTCACTAAACCTCTGTTTAAATCAACGATTTCCGCAGAATTATCTTGGTAAGTTACATCTGGAATAGAATATTCAGATTGACCTATAACAATAGAAGTAATACCTGCACCATCGTTACTTGTTGGAGCAGAAACGCAGTAACAACCATCTGGAACTGTTGTAAAGGTTTGCTCGGCACAACCAGTTGCAGGAGCAAAATCATTATAGGCAATTACTGTGAAGTAGTAAGTAGTATCGCGATTTCCGCTGAAAGCGAACTCAGTAGCTAAACCTAAATCCTCTGCTTCAACGATTTCAACACCACCAGGAGTAGTTCCCACGTTGATTAGATATCCGTCGGCGCCTTCTACTGCCGACCAAATGATTGTATTTTCGTAGTTACCACAGGCAGCATCTGGTGTTGCAACAGCATCAGCAACACACGCAGGAGCCGAAGTTGGAAGAGGTTCCCACACGATTTCGTCTACACGCAGTGTACTGAAAGTTCCGCCACCACCGTGTTTAAATGCGATAAACATGTCTGTCGTAGCAGGGAATGCCACAGTCTCAAGTGACCAACCATTTTCGGTAACAATAGTTTCTACAAGCGTGAATGTTGAGATATCACTAGGGTCTGTAATTGTACCTACTTCAATTGGATCACCACCAAATCCATTTGCAAAAAACTTAACACGATGTGTACCCGCTGCAAGTTGCGCCAATGGAGGTGAAACTAATGCGATTTGAGCGTTCGCGTCATTAGAATTGTATAATTCATAAGAGCGCGCAGTGCCATTTGCTCCTGCAAAAGTTACAACACCCGCAGTCGCAAACGTTGATGTAGAATTAATTATTTTCGAATAGCAATCTGGCGTAGTTCCCCCAGCAGAATTTTCAAAATCCGTTGTCAAATCTGAAAACGGCTCACAAAGCGTTATGAAATTAGTTGGACCAACCCATCCGCTTGCTAATGTTCCGCTACAAATAGCACGAACATAAACTGAATAATTAGTAGCAGGGCTCAAATTTGCAGCGTTAAAAGTAGCTGCACCCGAAACCGCAGTACCAGCAGTACCCGCGTCAGGCGCACCTGCACCAAGTTCAGTAATGAAAACTTCCCAAGCCGTTTCGCTACCGTTAACTTGCCAAGTAATTGTTGAAGAAGTAGTTGTTATGTCTTCAACTACCGCAGCGCCAGGATTTGGACATGCTTGTACAATGCCTTCGAAAATGATTGTTGGAACAGCAGCAGCAACTCCTCTAGATAAAAATCCATTAAAGTTATTGTTCGGATCAGCCGGATCTGGATTAGTACCGTCTGAAAATGCATAAATAGTTCTGTTTCCACTGACGGCAGTATTCCAAAAGTCATCAGTTGATGCGTCATAATTCACTGAATTCTCTTCGACAGCAACAATCAGATTATCGGTGCCGTTGTAATCGAACGGTGTATCGAAAGTAATTGTATACCATCCAGGACCGTTTACTGGGTATGGACCTGAATAAACTTGTGTGAAATTAGCAATATCTTCCCAGTCTGCCTGATCTGCAAACGATTCACGTGAAGATTGCGCTAAATAAACTACCCATTGCTGTGAATTTGGTAGCGCAGTTGTACCAGAAAAATAGTATTGAATTCCGGTAATTTGACCTGAAGCGTTGATCTCCGAAGCGAGATAAACGGATTGCGAGTAGGTGTAACCGTAAAAAGGCTCGATCGGCGCGTTGCGCGTTTCTTCGTTGCCTGTTCCGACTTGCACCTGAGCAAAACCTCCTACCACGAAAAGGCAAAGAAGCGCCAAGGTTAGCGTAATTTTTTTCATTTAGTAAATAATTAAGTTATTGTCGGCTAATTTAAAAATAAATCTTAATTTTTTGCTAAACATTCCGTAACGATTTCATGTTTTTTTGTTAATAAACCGCATTTTTAACTTTTGTTGACAATACTACAATAGCCGTAAAACAAAAAAGCCTCGAAAAAGATCGAGGCTTATAATGTAAATATTTAGCGTAATTAGTTCTTAACTATTTTTATAGTTTCTACACCATTTCCAGCTTGAACTTTCACCAAGTATGTACCAGCAGCAAGGTTCGAAAAATCGACTCTAGCTTCTGAATTATTTACATTTTGAAGTAATACTTGTTGACCAACAATATTGAATACTGAAATATTCGAAATTGTATCCTGATTTGAAACAGTCAAAATATCTTTAACTGGATTTGGATACACAGCCGATTTTTGAATATTCTCGTCTCCTACACTTAGAAGCGAAGCATCAAAAGCAGATATTGAAAACGTGCCTACTTCATCATTGTTATATTCGTAAACACGTAAGTATATCAACTCACCTGGAGTTCTCCCTGTCAAAATTACTCGGCTGTAACCATCCGCAAAACCTGGAACCCCATCGTCGTCACAAGAAATTTGTGTAAGTTCATCGCATGTACCACTATAGGCTGTGATTACCGTATCCACGTCGGTACCGCCAGTAGAACTATCTCCTGTTTGGATAGTAACTGAACCCGAATCAGGAACTTCCAACACGTACCAGATATCGCCGCCTTCGTAACCAAAGCAAGTGGTTGGTTCACTTTCATCAGAATCCGTTGCACCTGCATTACCCGAATCAACTTGCTGCTCTTCATACGCTCCTCCCACATTAAGAACTATTGCGTTGTCACAATCATCGTTTGCGGGTGGGCAAGCTTCTACAGTTACTGCTTCGTATTCATTGAAGCAAGTTTCGTCTTGATCATTAGCTACTGTAAAAACCACTGCTGTTCCAATAGCATAAGGTCCGAATAAAAGCTCTCCCGTTCCACTGATTGTTTGCGCTTGTGAACCTTGATTATCGGTAACCGTTGCACCAGTAGCCGTTCCTAGAAAATCGATTTCAACGGAAACGAAAAACTGTTCTGCTTCGTCACAGTCGGCATCCGTATAGAATTCGGCTTGCGGAGCAGTACAACTTGGGGCACAAACAATGTTGAATGTTTGTGCTTTTGCTGTTGCAGTTTCAGCATCAACTAAGATATAGTACGAAACGCCTCCTGTCAAAAAGCCGATTTCAGCGGTCACTGCCGCATTGATATCGTCTATACATTCCCAGCCGTTAGCATCGCAAGTAGCTCCTTCTACAGGTTTAAAGAAATAATCTACGTAACCGCCTGTTGCTGCAGTAACTTGTAAGTCGTAAATTCCAGTGATTTCAGGTGTAAAGATGTAAAGTTTCTCTTGACCAGGTGTATCAAAACCACATGCTTCCACATTTAAGGTTCCGTTTCCGGCTGCTAAAGTATACGACACTTCTTCTCCACACGCTTCGATTGCTGTAGCTGCTGAGCAATCTATTGTCGTTGTGAATGTTACGGCGCTTGACCAAGTACTTAATAGACCTCCGCTACATACGGCACGAACATACACGTTATATGTGGTGGTTGCTGTTAAATTTGAAGCGGTATATTGTGCCGTTCCCGAAACAGCAACTCCTGCATCTGCTTCGGTAGGAGCTGGTTCTGATGCTGGAACAACAAATATTTCCCAGTTTGATTGATCGCCCGCATTCCACACAATTGACGCCGAGTTATTCGTGACTCCATTTACAGTTAAACCTCCAGGTGTTGGACATGCTTGCTGAATTCCTTCAAAAATGATGTTTGGCACAAATGCCGCAACACCCGTAAAAACATCCGATCCGTCGGGAACGTCTGTTGGATTCATCGGATCAATGTTTAAGTCGTCTGAATACGCATAAATCGAACGATTTCCTGTTACTGGTGAATTCCAAAAATCATCGCTAAAGCCATCGAAATCATCTTGATTTTCCTCCACAGCAACGATTAAATTATCGGTGCCGTTGTAATCAAACGGAACATCGAAATTGATTGTGTACCATCCTGGTGCGGTAACTGGAAAGGTTCCTGAGTACACTTGGGTAAACGTTGCAATGTCTTCCCAATCGGTTGCATCGGCAAAGGAAGTACGGTCGGATGTTTTGAGATAAACAACCCATTCTTGACTACTTTCTAAACTTGTTGTACCCGAATAGTAGTATTGAATCCCCGTAATTTGACCTGTTGCATTGATCTCAGAAGCTAAATAAATAGACTGAGAATAGCTGTAATTATAATACGGCTCAATGGGAACGTTTTGCGACTGATTGTTACCCGAGCCAACTTGAACTTGGGCTATACTGCTCCATGCAAACGCGCATAAGAACAATACTGTTAATGTAATTTTTTTCATGCAATTAAAATTTATTATAAGTAGCGAAGATAGAAATAATAGCGATATCAAAATTCAACGAACCATGGTAAACACTAGGTTTTTTCTAAAAATTATCCCAATTAACACTCAATTTATTCCCAAAATAGCTGTTCTTGGTTTCATGAACTTAGTAAAATCTATTTCGTAAGGACGCTTTTCGCAAGACGGATTGCAGCCAAGTAGCTGCAGAAGGGCCTAAGCCCGAACTGCACTACTGCGGAAAGCCGGGTGCCGGCAAAAAGAATTTCCACTAAATAGCCGGCACTTGCCCAAAAAAAATCCCTCAAAAAGAGGGACTTAATTTATTTGATGCTTGGTACATCGACTAGTTCGTTGGCTTCAGCGTCGTAGTCGACTTCTTTGTAGCCAAAACCAAACAGATTTAAGAAATCGTTTCGGTAACCTTCCAAATCTCCGAAGCCTACGAGCGACTCGGTATCCGATTGTTCCCAAAGCTTTGCAATTTCTGCTTGAATTTCGGCATCCATTTCCCAATCGTCTATGCGAATACGTCCTTCTTTGTCGGTAGGAACTTCGCCCGATTTAACCAAGCGCTCACTAAACAAACGATACATTTGTTCGATGCAGCCCTCGTGTGTTCCTTTAGATTTCATGAGTTTGTACAACAGCGAAATGTACAGCGGAATTACTGGAATAGCGCTACTAGCTTGGGTTACCAATGCTTTATTGACAGAAATGTATGCTTTTCCGTTGATCGATTTAAGTTGCTCGGTTATCACATCGGCGGTAGCTTCCAGATGATCTTTAGCACGGCCAATGGTTCCTTTACGGTAAACGGCTTCGGTTACTTCCGGGCCAATGTAGCTGTAGGCCACCGTAACTGCATTTTCGGCCAGAACACCTGCTTCAAGGAGTGCATCCATCCACATTTGCCAGTCCTCGCCGCCCATAACAGTAATGGTATTTTGAATATCTTCTTCAGTTGCAGGTTCAATACTTATCGTTGAAACAACTCCGGTGTGGAAATCGACTGTTTTATTCGTGAATGTTTTCCCGATAGGCTTTAACGCGGAACGGTGTAAAACGCCGGTTTTTGGGTGTAAACGCACAGGTGAAGCCAAAGAATACACGACACAATCGACCTGACCAAGATCTTGTTTAATTAAGTCGATTGTTTGCTGTTTGATGGCATCCGAAAATGCATCGCCGTTGATGCTTTTGGCGTATAGTCCTTTTTGAGCGGCTTCTTCTTCGAATGCTGCTGCATTGTACCACCCGGGCGAAGCTGTTTTGCCTGGTGATGCCGGTTTTTCAAAAAACACTCCTATGGTTGCTGCGCCGGAACCGAAAGCGGCAGTAATTCGTGAAGCCAAGCCAAAACCAGTACTGGCACCAATAACCAAGACTTTCTTGTAGCTGTCGAGTGCAGGTTGTTGCTGTACGTAGTGGATTTGATTTTTAACGTTCTGCCTGCTGCCGTCTGGATGAGCTGTTAAGCAGATAAAGCCGCGCATTCTTGGAGCTATAATCATAATTGTAGTTGTTTTTGATGTTACAAAGATATTATTAAACCTGAGTTTTCGGAATTAAAAATAGA
Source organism: Flavobacterium sp. (assembly GCF_027490375.1). Taxonomy (GTDB): domain Bacteria; phylum Bacteroidota; class Bacteroidia; order Flavobacteriales; family Flavobacteriaceae; genus Flavobacterium. The sequence continues at coordinate 8,171 of NZ_JAIXYH010000057.1, read as the reverse complement.
TGAGCGTTTCGGTTTACGACGAGGTTCTGTGTAATAAACTTCGTGCGTGTTCGATGGCAGCCGCCGATGCTGTGGAACCGGAAATCATTGATGCGATTTCGGAAATTCGCTCTTCGAGATCGAGACGAAGCACTTTTGTTTCGGTTTCTGTTCCGTTAACTGCTTTGCTTACGCGGAAATGTTCGTTGGCAGCAGCAGCAACTTGCGGCAGATGCGTGATCGCGAATAATTGCATGTCGGAAGCCATTCCTCGCATGATTTCAGACATTTTGTAAGCAATTTCACCAGATACTCCGGTGTCGATTTCGTCGAAAATGAGCGTTGGCAACTTGCTGTGTTTAGCGAGTATGGATTTTATTACCAACATGATTCGAGAAAGCTCGCCACCTGATGCCGATTTTCTCAAAGCTTGCAGATCGGTGCCTGGATTAGCCGAAAAAACAATTTCGACGTCGTCGATACCTGTGGCTGTAAAATCGGTTGTTTGTTGAAAAGTCAAAGCAAATTTCGCATGCGGCATACCCAGTTCTTTGGTGAGCATGGCCAATTCGGTTTCTAGTTTTGGAGCCGCTTTTTTTCGAGCTTCACTGAGCGTTTGCGCAACTTGTTGTAAGGCAGCGCGCTGTTCATTAGCTGTTTTTTTCCAGAGTTCGAGTTCTTCTTGATTGTTTTCTATCGCAGAAATTTGTGCTTCTAGCTGGTTTCTGACGTCAATTAAGTCGGCATCCGACGAAACTTGATGCTTTCTAAATAGCTGATATAAGGTGTCGACTTTTTCCTGCAGCGATTCTTTCTCCGCTGGATTTGCTTCTATCGCATCGATTTGTGCACTTAATTCTTTATCGAGCTCGCGTACATCGATGAGCATTGAAGCAATTCGATCGTGAAAATCTTGGTAGTCGGGATGAAAGTCGGCGATTCGTTTAAGTTTTGCTTGAATTTGATTGAGTTGTGAAGCGACAGAAAACTCGGTATCGTCGATGCTGTATTTTGAAAAAGCCAATGCCTCTTTGATGGTTTCGGCGTTTTCAAGTTTATTGAGTTCGCCTTCCCAAATAGCCTGATCGCCATCTTGAAGTTGGAGCGCCTGCAACTCTTCAAAAAGAAAAGTATTGTAATCTTTAGCTTTTTGAGCTTCGAAGAGTTCGCGTTCTTTATCGGCAATTTGTTTGAGCAGTTTTTGATGTGCTTTTAACTGCGTTTGAAACAACTGTAGCTGATGCGTTGTTTGCGCAAATGCATCTAGGAATGCAATTTGGTAGAGTTTATCGCTGAGATTTCGCGTGTCTTGTTGCCCGTGAATATCGATTAACTCGGCAGCTAATAGTTGTAGGGTATTCACTAAAACCGGTGCATCATTAACAAATGCTCGCGATTTTCCGTTTGGAAGAATTTCTCTACGAACTATGGTTAACGGATCGTAATCCAAATCGTGCGTTTCGAAGAAATCTTGAAGCTGGTATTTCTCGATATCGAACTCGGCTTCAACGATACATTTCTCTTCCTTGTCGTAGAGCGCCGTAGTATCGGCACGATCGCCGCGTATCAGACCTAATGCGTTTAACAATATAGATTTTCCTGCACCCGTTTCACCTGTAAGAGCGGTGAAACCTGCGGTAAATTCGAGATTTATCCGGCGTAAAAGAGCAAAATTCTGTATCGATAGGGAACGAAGCATATGGGCATAAATAAATCGGAACCCAAAGGTATTAAATTTTAACTGAGGTCCATTTACTAGAGTTCATGGGCGACAGTTTATTTAACATGTTCGATAATTCGATGGCGTTTGTTTCCGGACCGCCCGAGAAAATCTGCTGAATTTCTTCGGCTTTAGCATCGAAGAAAATACGCGTTAAGAAGGCGTTTGGACGAACTTTGTGAACTTCGTCTATGCTCATAATCGCACTTTTAACTGCTGTTTTTGCTTCTTTTACATCATCGGTCATACGGTCGAGACCCAAACGGTGGTACTTGTAGATTGCAGTTCGGAGCGGAAGGAACGTATTTGATAGCATATCGGCTGCTAAAAAATACCGATTTTGATTTCCGTCGGTTTGGTTCCAGCCTTTACCGCCTTGCCCTTGCGATAAGCTCACGATGTTTTGTGCCGCAGCGAAATACGGAGTTCCGCCCGCTTCTGAAAAAGTATCTTGATCTAAACCAATAATATAGTTGGCATAGAATGAAATCACTGCCACTAAATTTGAGGTAAAGGAGTTAGGATCGTAGAATAAATTTTCAAATTCGACGTATCGAAAGATGAAATCTTTGTCGTTATAATTGAAAACAGGACTCTGATAGCCTGCATTGTAAACAGGTCTCGACGACTGAATTTGAAGCGAAGCCACAAACTGATCGTTATTGTAGGAAGTCACCGTGATAAACATACTGCACTCGATCCGTTCTTTCTTTTTAAAATCTAAATCAGACCATTTGGTATTATTAACCAACTCGCTTAGCGATTTTTCTAAAGTTTTAAATATCTGCTGATTGGTTTTTGTAATCTGATTTGCGTTTACTTGAACCACGCAATTCAATTCTTGGGAAAAGGAAAGCGTCGTGAAAATAGAAGTAAGAAGAATCAGTATTTTACGCATGGGTCATTTGTATAATTCTTTGAAAAATAGCTGCTGCAACATTTTCCTTAGTCATTAACGGTAAATCGGTTGCTGCTTTGTGGGCATCGATTAAAGTTACTTTATTTGTTGGAACTCCAAATCCTGCACCTGCATCTCTGAGCGAATTTAAAACAATCAAATTTAGATTTTTGCGCTCAATTTTTAAACAAGCGTTTTCAAATTCGTTTTCTGTTTCCAATGCAAAACCGACCAAAAACTGCTTTTCTTTTTTAGAACCGAGATCGGCTAGAATATCGACGGTCTTTTCCAATTCTAAATGTAAACACGAATCTTTCTTTTTTATTTTCTCTGGGGCAACATTTTTTGGTCTGTAATCGGCAACGGCGGCGGCGGCTATTGCGATATCTACCTCGGCATATACGTCTAAACACGCCTTATGCATTTGATCAGCCGTTTGAACTCGTGTGATGTGGATGTTCGGATTTTGAAGATGCAAATGACTCGGACCGCTTACCAGAAAAACTTCTGCACCGTTACGAGCGGCTTCTTCGGCCAAGTCGTAACCCATTTTTCCTGTAGAATGATTTCCTACAAATCGGACCGGATCAATGGGTTCGTAGGTCGGTCCTGCTGTTATAAGTACTTTTTTTCCTCGAAGCGGAAGTTGCTTTAGCAGATGATTTTCGATAAAACCGATAATATTTTCGGGTTCAGCCATACGACCTTCTCCACTTAATCCGCTGGCGAGTTCGCCCGATTCAGCTGGAATCATAATATTATCGAAGGATTGTAAGCGTGCGAAATTCTCTTTTGAAGTTTCGTGCTTGTACATATCCAAATCCATCGCTGGTGCGAAATAGACCGGACATTTCGCCGACAGATAGGTGGCTAACACCAAGTTATCGCAAACGCCGTGTGCCATTTTAGATAGCGTGTTTGCGGTTGCAGGAGCAATTAGCATGAGATCAGCCCACAGAGCTAATTCGACATGATTGTTCCATTTGGCTTCCTTTTCATCGTCGTTATAAAAATGAGAAAACACTTCTCGTTTCGAGAGCGTTGATAACGTAAGTGGTGTAACAAAGTCTTTTGCCGCGTCGGTTAAAATAACTTGAACTTCTGCGCCGGCTTTAATAAACAAACGGACGAGTTGCGCCGTTTTGTATGCCGCAATCCCGCCCGATACTGCTAATAAAATTTTTCGTCCGTTAAGAACTGACATTCGGACTATTTGTTAGCGTCGCGGTGGTAAATTTTATCTTCCATCCATTCTTGCACGGCTAAAGCGTGAGGTTTTGGAAGCTTCTCGTAATATTTTGATACTTCGATTTGCTCTTTGTTTTCGAAAATTTCTTCCAAAGAATCGTTGTAAGTAGCAAATTCTTCCAACTTCTCTGTCAACTCTTTTTTAATTTCAGCATTGATTTGGTTGGCTCTTTTTGCGATTACGGTAATTGCCTCGTAGATATTCCCGGTTGGTTTTTCGATGGCTGTTTTGTTGTAAGTTACCGTATTTACTGGTGCGGAGGCTTTCTTTAGATCCATAATAATTATTTCGAAAAAGATTTTAAGTCGTTATTTATCTGTTCCAACATTTCGTCGGCTTTCTTCTTATACTTCGTTTCCGGTGCAAATTTAATCAAAGTTGCATGAGCTTGCCTAGCTGCGAGCAATCTTTCTTCCTTTTTACTTTCAATAGAATTGATTGCCAATTGATAAGACGAGTCTAAACGATAAAACAAGGCGTCTTCTTTAAAAGGAGTTCCGGGAAACTCTCCCAGAAATATATCTAAAGCCACTAATGCCGACTTGTGGTCGTTGATGGTGTTATACTGTTTTGCAATCTCAAAATTCTTCTTTTCAATTTTGGTTCGCAGATTTTTCACCACTTCATTAGCCTCAGCTAAATACTTGGAATCAGGATAATTATCAATAAAACTCTGTAATTTATCGATAGCCTTGTAAGTATCCACTTGATCTAAACTATAGCGTGGCGACAATTTCGAGTAAGAAATGGCTCCCAAATAAGCTACCTCTTCTACTTTCTCTGAGCGCGGATAGCTCGAAACAAAGTTATCGAACTGGTAACCAGCACTGTAAAACTCTTTTTCTGCGTAAAAGGATTTTCCGTACATGTAGAAGAGCTTTTCAGCTTGCGGCTTACCGCGATAGGTCGGTGCGATTTGTTCAAATAAACGAAGTGCTTTCTGGTACTTTTTAGCCTCGTACATTTTTTCGCCAACCTTATACTTCAGGGCAATATCTTCGTTTTTGAGCGCTTTCTGATACTCACTACACGACGTAAGTATCATCAAAACTAAAAACAACGCAAAAATTCTTTTTATCATAAAGCGAAAAGCTAACTATATACACTCAAAATTTGAGTCTGCAAAAATAGTGATTTATATTGATAGTAAACGAATCGATTTTAAGTATGCAATTGCAACTCAAAACCGTGAGGAAAACGGCACATCCCGTAAATTAGTGTGCGGATTTTAAATAGGTGGCAATTTTAGCTTTCAAGGAATCGGTTGCGGCAACTAAAGGCAAACGTACCGCATTTTCACACAAGCCGAGTTGCGCCTGCATTTCTTTAATGCCTGCCGGGTTTCCTTCTTCAAAAATCAAATCAATAGCAGGTGCAATTTGGTAATGCAACGCAAAGGCATCGTCAACTTTTCGTTCCAAGCCAAGCTGCACCATTTTAGAGAATGCCGCCGGAAGTCCTTCGCCAATTACCGAAATAACTCCGGCACCTCCCGCTAAAATAATTGGTAATGTAACCATGTCATCGCCTGAAATAACCAGAAAATCTTTGGGAACAAGCCGAATTAACTCCATCGCCTGAACCACATCTCCTGCTGCTTCTTTTATTCCAATAATATTTGAAAAATCGCTTGCCAAACGCGCAACTGTTTTAGGCAACATATTACTTGCGGTACGACCCGGCACATTGTACAAAATTATTGGAAGCGGACTCACTTTCGCCAAAGCAGCAAAATGCTGGTAAATTCCTTCCTGCGATGGTTTGTTGTAGTATGGACTCACCGATAAAATTGCTGAAAATCCAGTAAAATCAGCTGTTTGCAGCTCTTCAATCAAAGCAGAAGTATTGTTCCCTCCTACTCCTAAAACCAATGGCAAATTCTTGGTGTTCGCTGCTTTTATGCAATCAATGACCTGCTTTTTCTCCGTCGAGCTCAGTGTTGCAGGTTCGCCAGTTGTTCCTAAAACCACCAAATAGTTAACTCCATTATCGGAAACGTACTTGACAATACGGGTTAAAGCTTCAAAATCGACTTCTAAATTGCTTTTGAATGGTGTAACCAAGGCAACGCCTGTTCCGATAAATTGATTTGTCATGAAAATAAAGTTAACAATTAGTTGATATTGTATTCGCCGTAAATGTACGTTCTTAAACGAAAAGCATCTTACTTTGCAACAAAGTTAAAAAACTTACGAAAACGATGGTAAATCTAGGAAAGTATCCGTTTTTGCGGTACAGCCTTATCACAATCTTAACGTTGCTATTCGTTGTTGGCTGTAAATCAAATCACAGCGTAACAACAATATCTGGCAAGGAAATCAAGCTCGTAGATTCGCTGCCAAATGCGCAACAAGTAACCGACTTCATTCTTCCCTACAAAAAAAATCTCGATCAAAAATTAGACACGCTCTTGTGTAAGAACCCAGTAGCGTTAGATAAATCTAGTGGAAAGTGGCAAACAAATATTGGAAATTGGTTGGCACAAAGCTGCTACGAAATTTGCAATCCGATTTGTGAACGAAACTTCAATACAAAAATCGACCTCGTACTTTTCAATCACGGAGGTATTCGGTCTAATTTACCAAAGGGGGATGTGACTCTGCGAAATGCCTTTAAAATTATGCCGTTCGAAAATACTGCAGTAGTCGAAACGCTTGATGCTGCACAAATACTCGAAATTTGCCAGTACATGATCGTCGAAGAAAAACCGCACCCGCTCTACGGTTTGAGCTTTACGATCGATGAAAGAGGTCAGGCAATCGACATTAAAATTCAGGGAAAACCGCTAGACAATTCCAAAACATATCTCGTTTTAACTTCCGATTATTTAGCAAACGGCGGCGATAAAATGACCTTTTTTCAGAAGTCTAAAAAAAGGCTCGATTTACAACTCAAACTTCGCGATGCCATAATTCAGTCGTTTAAAAAGAATCAAACGGTGCAATTTTCTAATGAGGTTTTGATAACCGATAAAAGATAGTAATCATGAATAGAAGACACTTTATCGCACAATCGGTTTCGGCGTCGTCGTTGCTGCTTTTACAGCCCACCTTTGCTTTCTCGGCTACTAGTAAAGCAAAAAAGCTGGTCATTTTACACACAAACGACGTTCACAGTCATATTGATCCGTTTCCAAAAGAAGATGCAAAATACTCCGGACAGGGCGGAATTGCGCGTCGAGCAGCGGTTATCGAGCAAGTACGCCGCGAAAACGAGCAGGTATTGTTACTTGATAGCGGCGACATATTTCAAGGCACACCGTACTTTAATTTCTTTGGTGGCGAACTCGAATTCAAGTTAATGTCGATGCTCGGCTACGACGTGGCAACGGTTGGAAATCACGACTTTGACAACGGTGTTTCTGGATTTTTAAAACATCAAGAACACGTAAAGTTTGCATTTGTAAATGCGAATTACGACCTCAAATCCGATGGCTTGAAAGAAGTTTTGAAACCCTACAAAATTGTGAATAAAGGCGGATTAAAAATTGGAATTTTTGGTCTGGGAATCGATTTAAACGGCTTGGTCGAAGCTCGAAATTGCGAAGGCGTTGTGTACCGCGATCCGGTTGGTATTGCCAACGAAATTGCCGCCGAACTCAAGCAAAAACACTGCGATTTAGTGATTTGCTTATCGCACCTCGGCTACTCGTACCGCGACAACAAAATTTCCGATGTAAAACTCGCTGCGCAATCAGAAAACATCGATTTAATTCTCGGCGGTCATACGCACACTTTTTTGGAAAAACCTACAGTAATCGACAATAAAATCGGCAAGAAAGTACTTGTAAATCAGGTGGGTTGTTACGGTTTGCAACTGGGTCGCCTCGACTACACGTTTGTTGAAGGTTCGTACGACACGTCGAAAACGGTTATTCAACTGTAAGAAAATCTGTTTTTTTATTTGGGCGCGCCGGCAAACGAGTCGTCGCTGCGCAAAAAAGGTTCACGCCGTCACGTGTTCCGCTTTATCTTTTTGGCAAACGTTCGATGGAAATTAAAATCGCCAAAAAGGATATCGCTGCACCCGTTCGCGCGAAATAGAAGCGAAATAGAAGCGAAAAAAATAGAAAAAATAGAAAAAATAGAAAAAATGCCTTCGACAAGCTCAGGCACCGACGATACGCGGATTTGGGTAGCAAGACGACACTTAAAGTGGTGAACTCATCGAAGTCTTAATTCTTAATACTCGGATCTTAATACTGATAAAACCTCTTTGCGAACTTTGCGTAAATCTTCGCGTTCTTTGCGGTTAAGCATTCAACAAGCTCAGGTACCGCCGATACGCGGGTTCGGGTGGGTGAATGATACGTAAAGTGGTGAATT
>NZ_JAIXYH010000094.1 GCF_027490375.1 Flavobacterium sp. | reverse complement strand
GGCGTCGGCAAAACCGTTGCGTTGCAGCGAAGTGATGTTGCCGTGCTTGTCGTAGCTCAGTGTTTCGTCGTAATTGCCCGTAACGCTGTAGCCCAATTTGCGGTAGTTGCCTTTAAGCAATCGGTTTAAATCGTCGTACTGATAGCCGTACATACGCGTAAAACCATCGCTTTCGGTGCGCCAATACGTTTCCGAAATATTGCCGTTATACAGGTTTTCCACGCCAGGAATCGATTGTTCTCGGGTGTTGTAATTAATCTTGAAGGCAAATAAATCGGTAACTTCATCGGCGGTATCGGCCACGTTATTGATGTTGGTTAACCACCCACGGATGTTGTAGGCATAATCTACCTTTTGCAGAAAACTCGCACCGGTTGGGTCTTGTTTGCCTACTTTTTTCGAAATGAGTTGCCCCAGCTCGTCGTAGGTGTTGTTGGAAAGGACTTCCCAAGTGCCGCCGTTCACGCGGTGTAAATGTGTAAGCAAGCGGTCTTGCGGCGAGTATTCAAATTGCTCGTCGATCCGAGTTTCAGTACCAGATGGGTTATCTCTTCGGTGTAGCGTTAACTTTTTTAGCACCTTCCCCGTAAAGTCGAGCATGCTTTCGGTAAGGGTTTGTCCGCCGAGGTAATTTTCTTTGTGTGTTTTTACCAGGCGTGCTTTATCATCATAAAAAAAGGTAGTTGTTTCGCCCTCGGGTCTTGCAGCATTGTTGAGCACCCGCACCCAAGTTCCGGTAGCCAAGCCTTTTGGTTTTAAAGAGGTGTTGTTGTACGTAATATTTGTCACCAAATTGGAAGAAAAATCCAACAGCGCTCTCGGAAAATTATAATCGTCGTAATAATTTACGGTGAGTACTTTCATGTCGCTGTTGTGTATTTTCTTTTGCAGCCATTCCCGCTTTCCGCTATAGTCCTCAAAAAAACAGCTGCCTACAGTCGCACTGCGGTGGGCTTCTTGGGTCGCCACCACAGCCGCGCTTCCGCCAAGCTGTTTTTTCTCCGGGCTGCCGCTTCAATAGGGGCTAGGCATGAGTGCTAATTAAAACGTGTTTTCGAGATTTCGCAGGGATTGCACCCAAGGCTTTAGCCGACTAAACGAAGTAAATCCGCGCGAACGGGAGCACGTAACACTTAGCGCGGCTGGAAGACGCTCGAACTTCATTAAATTCTTTTCAGTATTTGATTCCCATCTGCTTTGATACTTTGCCTAAAAATATTCTTTACTTTCTTTCAAATTTATGCATACTAAAAGTATCACTACACGTTCTTAAACAAGGAAAATGCTCCTTATCAATTTTATTTTGCCTCAAACCTATATAAAGACATTTAAAATCTAAGTACTCTACGATATACTCTTTAAAAAAAGATTTCTTTTTCAATTCTTTAAAATTGGAGTCTCGATATGCTTTTTTGATATCATTATAGAATGAAAAAAAATCATTGACATAGAATCCTGATAGACGATAATTTCTACCTGTATTTTGATTAATTGCAATGATATACTGAGCGTCATAACAAAAATCAATTTTTAAAAACCATGATTCATTATTGTCTAAACTACCACTATAGCTAATATCAGATAATTTATAGAAAGTAAAATCGCCATCTATGGAGAGATGAATTTTTGAGTTTAATTGTAAAGTGTCTAATTTTATAAAGCACTTTTTCTTAAAAATAGCATATAAAGAATCATTCTTATAAACTGTTTTACTTAAATCACTCCTTGATATATTTTTTTTATTTAAAAATAAATGCATTTTAAAAATATCTTCCGCTATTGTTTTTGATTGGCCTTGTAAGTTCAAAGCACATAAGAATGTCAAAATAAAAACTACTTTTATTTTTATCATTGTTTCATTTTTTTAATAGCGCTATAAATCGATCTTGCCAATCCATCGCTGTTTTAGCGTAAGTTTCATTTCTATTGTCTGGATGCTGGCAACTCGCAGGCTTACCAAACAATGCAGCTTGATTACGAGCTACAAGAGCTGAATAAAAACTGTCATATGGGGCATTTGCAATTCCAACCGCGTGACCAAATTCATGGGCAATAGTTTCACCTCTACCAAGTTTTGAGGAACCATCGAAAGTTATATTTATATTACCATCACCACCCAAATCTTGATTTCTAGCACTTGCAGGCCAAACAGAAGGTGATGTTTCTGCGCCACCTGAATTTGGGTCAACTCCGCCAAATTTAACAACAACATCTATTTCGCTACCCGTTACTGCATTCTTTAGATTATCTACTTGTGCAAATCCTTCAGGGTCTACATTCTTAAACTCATCTATAGTTGCTTGTACTTGTTGATAGCTATATTCTGCTGATTTATACTCAGATTCCGCTTTTGCCAGACCTTCTTTGGCGGATTTGTATGATTTGAACTCTTTTCTTGAATTAAAATCCCTACGCTTCAAATTGGTACTTGAATATTTACTATCAAATTCTGCTTTTTTCTTATCTCGTTCATTTAACCTCTTATTTCTTTCAGCTTCATTGCCATTGATCACTTTCATTCCGTCTGGATCTAAAAAATAAATCGGATTATTCAATGCATAAACGTATGGTGAGAACCTTCTCGATACTTCCGCCAACGGATCCACATTCATCCACCTACCAATCGCTGCATCATAATTCCGCGCGCCGTAGTCGTAAAAGTTAAGCCCTAACTCATCCTGCCACTCCTTCCCATTGTACTTATACTGCCACTCCCTTCTTTCCGTAGGTTGTATTACAAATAACTCGCCATTGGTTTCTTTTACACGTTCAAAACGTTCACTGGCGTAGTTTTCGTGTTTCAAACCAAACGGGTAGTAGTGGTTTTCCTCCAAAATCTTAGGAACTGCCACTCCGTTATCGGTGTAGCTCATACGCACGTTTCCGAGGTGGTCGGTGTAGTTGTACACGTAGAAGAATTTGGT
>NZ_JAIXYH010000029.1 GCF_027490375.1 Flavobacterium sp. | reverse complement strand
TTTCAAAACAACGGCGGACGCATTCGGTATACTTACGATGCGTTAGGTGTTAAGGTACGTAAAGAGGTTGATGATGTAAACGGAACCACCACCACCGATTATTTGGATGGTTTTCAGTACAAAAACGATGCGTTGCAGTTTTTTCCGACAGCAGAAGGTTATGTAGAGTTTAAAGAACCTGGAAGACTCTTCTACGTATACAACTACACCGACCACCTCGGAAACGTGCGTATGAGCTACACCGATAACGGAGTGGCAGTTCCTAAGATTTTGGAGGAAAACCACTACTACCCGTTTGGCCTAAAGCACGAAAACTACGCCAGTGAGATTTTCGAACGCATTAAAGAAACCAACGGCGAGCTATTTGTGATACAACCTACGGAAAGACGGGAGTGGCAGTATAAGTACAACGGAAAAGAGTGGCAGGATGAGTTGGGGTTGAACTTTTACGATTACGGCGCAAGGAATTACGATGCGGCGATTGGTAGGTGGATGAATGTGGATAATATGGCTGAAAAGTATTACGAATGGTCACCGTTTAACTACGCAATAAATAACCCTGTTAATGTCATTGACCCAGATGGTAATGATATTTATTTGTTAATTTGGTTTTCTAAAAATGGAGAGACAGGACACGCAGGCATTGCCATCGATAACTATAAAACAGTTGTTAAAAAGGACAAGGACGGAAACACTATTTACGACAAAGATGGAAAAGCGCTAACCGAGCAAGTTAAAGACGGGACTTATACTTATTACGATTTATGGCCGAATGAAGCGGTCGGTGATACAGAGCTGCAGGATAATGTTGAGGCAGATTACACAAAAGGAATAAAAATTAATAGCCTTAAAGATTTGATGTCAAAAGACCCTACACAATATAGGAGTGGAAATGTTTCTGCTGAAGGTCGTTCTGCCGATGGAATCGTTAAAATTCCAACTACTTACAGTCAAGATGTAACTGCAAAACAAGTTGCAAGTCGAGATATCAAAAATGATAAAAGTTATAATGGATGTTACAATAATTGCTCAACATATGCGCAAAGGATTATTAACTCAGCTTATCCATCATTAAATGCCTCTCAAACTATTAAGCCTTCTGGCATTTTGAGAACGATTTATGACGATGCGAAAACTGTTGCACCCAACAACCTTTACAATGCGGCACTAAAGATAAAAGGCGCAGCGAATGTTAAAGGGCCTTCAAGTGTTGTAGCAAAACCTTATTTAGAATACTTCGGCAAATCTAATAGGCAATAAATATGAAAAGTATAAATTTGATATGGGCGGTTTTATTTTTGTTTTCTTGCGATAACAAAAAAATTGAATGTATTGACGCTTCTCCATTCGGAAACGTTTTAAAATATATTTCAGCCCAAAATATTGGAGACACGATTGAAGCTAAGAAGTACATAGATATATCGAAGGTATACAGGCGTTTTATTGACTCAAGCAATAGCAGCGCAAATGAATTATGGAAAAATGATTTACTATTTTTCTCACAAATAGGGAAAGACAAAAAATTCACAAACTTTAAGTATTTTGACTACCATTTTTTTCAATCTGTTAAAAGTAATAAAGCAAAGGTGACGTTCGTTGCTTTAAAAAAGGATGCTAAAATTCAGCAAATTGAATATTCCTTAGCCCTCTTAGATGAGAAAAGATGGATTATAGTAGGAATAGAGTTTAAGAAGTTAGAGAAAAAGTAAAGATTTCGATGTCGAAACTTCCAATCACTATGCACTTGGCAACCCTAGGCTCCGTAAAGTGTTTATTTATGCATTATAAATCGCTATTTTATGTCGACTTTGTGGCAAAAAAAATCAATCTGCGAAAACACGTCTCCAAACGCACTCACGCCTAGCCCCGAGTGCAGCGGCAGCCCGGAGTATAAAAAGGCTGTGTGAATTGGGTTAAAAACGGCGACCCAAGAAGCCGGTTATAGCACCATGAACACGCCTTTTTTTACGAGGACTACAGCGGAAGGCGGGAATAGCTACAAAAACTAATTAGCCCACTCAACACCCACGCGTATCGTGACGTTTTGGTTGGGATATGTGATCGTAATAAACTCCGGACGGTCGGTTTCGTAGTTTGAAAAATTGATTTCGCCGTAGTAAGGTGCTTCCATAAAGAAGTCGATCATGCCAATTTCGCCATCTACCTCGCCGGCACCAAAACGCAAAACACTGCTCGGAACAACGTATAAATTTTCGTTTTCGAGATTCCAAAACAAGCTCTGCTGGTTGAGTTGTATCACAGAGAAATACCACTGTCGGTAATTAAAAGCCGATTCGCGGTAGCTGCCGATTTGAATTTTCTGGAAACCAAAACGCAAGTCGGCTTTTGCATCGGTACTTCCCGCCGGAAATTCGGTATCGAGATCGGTGTTGATGCCCGTAAAATTTAGAAGTTCGATCGATTTTAACCTCACCGCATTTCCGCGAACAACATTTACGGTGATCGATTTTTCTCCCAACGCGCCAGCCGCATTTTTGCAACGAATTTTAAGCGTTTGCGTACCCGGCGTTTGAAATGCAAAATAAATATTGGTGTTCGACCCAAATCCGCTTAGGGCGAAACCGCCCGTTTGAAAATTATCGAAAGACGGCCAAACTTCCTTAATTTCCTCAGCTGCGGCTAGGTTTACGGTAAGCAGTTGATCGACGCTAACTGTGGTAGCACTCTGCGTTGCTGTAAATTCGAAAACTTCCGGTTCGGTATTGATTTCGCTCGAACTTTCGGAACAAGCAACAAGAAGTAAACAGCAAATAAAGTTCGTGATTTTTTTCATTTTAGAATTTTAAGCAACCGGATGCAAGGCAATTTCGGCGGCATCGAGTTCGAGTTTGATTTTTTCTAGCGTTTCAGCCGCAATTACGGGATAATCGGTGAATGAAACCCAAGGTCGGACCGCAATTTTTACGTGATCGGCCAAAGCAATTACGTCGACGCGCGGTACAGGATTCGTTAGAATCTTTGGATTTTCGGACAAAATTCTTTCTATTATTTCTTTTACCTTCAGCAAATTAGCGTTATACGAAATGGCAATGCTCAAATCAACACGGCGAATACCGGCTTGCGATAAATTTACAATGGTGCCGTTGCTTAACGCGCCGTTTGGAACATAAATTGTTTGGTTGTTAGCACCGATGATTTTTGTTACAAAGATCTGAATTTCAGAAACTTCGCCGCTAACGTTTTGCGCTTCGATGTAATCGCCTACGCGGAAGGGTTTGAACAGAATAATGAGCATGCCTCCGGCAAAATTCGACAACGAGCCTTGTAAGGATAAACCAACCGCCAAGCCCGCAGCTCCTAAAATGGCTACAAACGATGAGGTTTCGATGCCCAATTTTGAAATGAAGGCAACGAACAGAAAAGCGCGCAAAATCCAGAGAAAAATGTCGGCTAAAAACTTACTTAAGGTGGGGTCGAGTTCGCGTTTGAGCATGATCCGACGGATGAGTCGGTTTACGATTCGAATTAAATACAAACCAACAAAAAGTATGATAAACGCACTGATGAGTTTTGGCGAGTAATCGATGATGATTTGCCAAAGTTTTTCGGTGTATGTGCTAATTTTTTGGGTTTGAACGTCGAGTGAAGATTGCAAAAACATAGCTTTTTTATTTTTCCGCAGCAAAAGTACGGCTTGGTAGTGTTAATTCCGACACGCGTTCACAACTTTCGGTTTGAGGAATCGTTAGCGTTGGTTCGTGGCAAAAAACCAATCTTTTGGCAGCTCGTTGATGCTGGTCACGGGCAAGTCGCAACCAGTAACTGAACAGCTGTAAAGTTTTACTTCATCGCTATATTTTCCTGTTGTTTGCGGAAGTTCAAAATGGGTTGAAGCATAGATGATTTGCACGTCGGCTGCTAAATTTGCGAGAATTTCGAGTTTTGGAGCAAAGTTCGGATTCGAGACAATGACGGCGCGTTGTTGGTTGTAGTTGGCGAGCAAAATAGAAAGCCAGTTGGCATACGCTCCGGGATAATCGATGCGAACGGTAATTGCTTCGAGCATTTTGTTTGCACGATCAAGGTAGCTGTTTTCAGAAAATATAATTCCGAGTCGAAATAAATTTCTACACATCACCGAATTTGACGCATTTATAACGTTGTCTTCGGTTTCGATATGTACCAAAGATTCGCGCGTGGCCGAGGCTTGATATTTGAAGAAAATACCGTTTTTGTGATCAAACTCGCGCAGAACGGTTTGGCAAAGATCGATTGCTTTACGGAGAAAATTCTCGTTTGCCGTTAGCTGGTAGTAATCTAAAAATGCTTCGATAACAAAGGCGTAATCTTCGAGACATCCGTTTATTTCTTGCGTATCTACCCGAAAAACGCGATTTCCAGTTAAGCTATTTTTTTCCAAACCAAAGGCCAGGTCGGTAGCGCGCTGAAGGTAATTTTCGTCGGGGAATGCCGCAGCAGCTTTGCAGTAGGCGCTCAGGAGTTGGGCGTTCCACGAGCTAATTTTCTTGGTATCGGTAACCGGAGCTGATCTCTTTTTTCGTGCCGTTTTCAGCAGGCCCAAGCTGTTTTCAAGTTTTTCTGCGAAGGCACTTTCGTGGAAGTTCAATTTGTGCGCCAGAGAAAGGTCGTCTTCGGTTCGGAATAAAATATAGTGTTCGTCTTCCCAATAGCCGAGTTCATCGATATGAAAAACTTTTGAGAAGAAATCATAGGATTCGCCGAGTACGTCTTGAAGTTCCTGTTTTGTCCAGGTATAGAATGCGCCTTCGGCTGCTGTTCCGGTGGCGTTTAGGCTGTCGGCATCGAGTGCGGCAAAGTACAAACCAGATTCGGATTTTAGATTTTCTTCCAGAAATAGGGTGGTTTGTTTTGCGATGCGTTTAAGAAATGAATCGTTGAATTGTTTGGCTGTTTCTGCGCAAAGCGAAAGGAGTTGAGCATTGTCGTACAACATTTTTTCGAAATGCGGCATATGCCAGCGGTGGTCGACTGAGTAGCGTGAAAACCCGCCGGCTACAGCGTCGTAAATTCCTCCTAATGCCATCCGTTTTATGCTGTATAAGGCGAAATTGCTGTACGTATGTAGCTTGAATTGATTGCCAACTTCTAGAAGTAATTTATAGTTAGAAGGCATCGGAAATTTGGGTGCGCGATCCATGCCGCCCCATTCGTGATCAAAATTGGGTGACCATTTTTCGAGTAGCTTATCAAAGAAAGCTTTTTGATTTTCAGCGTTTGATGGAAATTCGAAAAGCGGTTTTATTTCCAACGGATTTTGAATGGAAAGCAGCGCGTGTTCGAGTTTTTCGGCGTATTCGAAAATGACAGCCGGTTGATTTCGGTACAATTTTGCAAGTTGTTCGAGGCTCTGTGTCCATTCTTCGGTACGGAAGTACGTTCCGCCCCAGATTGGTCGACCGTCGGGCAAGGTAACAACATTTAGTGGCCAGCCGCCGCGTTGCGTCATGAGTTGCACGGCTTTCATGTAAGCGGCGTCAATATCGGGATGTTCCTCACGATCGATTTTCACTGAGATGAAATGTTGGTTCATGAGTGCGGCAACGTTTTCGTTTTCGAAACTTTCGTGTTCCATCACATGACACCAATGACAAGCCGCATAGCCGATGCTAAAAACGATTAGCTTATCGGCTGCGGTAGCTTGATCTAGAATTTTTGGTGACCACGCTTTCCAGTGAATGGGGTTGTTGGCGTGTTGTTTGAGATACACACTTTTTTGTTGGGCGAGCTCGTTCATGCGTATCCGAATGTTGGTAGCTAGGCGTTAATGGCTTCGACTTTTATTTGTTCGTCTTTTAGCATGTCTTTCAACATGTTTTCGATACCGCTTTTCAGGGTAAATGTCGACGATGGGCAGCCGCTGCACGCACCTTGTAAAACAACCTTTACGCGTTTATCTTCTGGGTCGTACGAATCGAAAAGAATATTTCCGCCATCTGCAGCCACTGCTGGTTTTACGTATTCTTCGAGAATATTGATAATTTGCTGCGACGTGGTATCTAGGTTGTCGAAATTGGCGACAGTTTGCTTTTCTGCGACAGCGGTTTTTTTGAAAGTTTCTTCGTTGAGAATAGGTCCGCCGCTTTCCACATAACTTTTGATGAACGTGCGCAGTTCGAGGGTAATTTCGTTCCAGTCGTAACTGCTGTATTTGGTGATCGAGACGTAATTTTCATCGATAAAAACTTCTTTCACGAACGGGAATTTAAAGAGTTCGATAGCTAGAGGTGCTTCTTGGGCTTCGTCGATATTCTTGAACTCTGCCGCTACTTTGGTGAGCAAACGGCTGCAAACGAATTTCAAAACCGCCGGATTAGGTGTGGTTTCACCGTAAACTGTTGCGGGTTTTTTCAATTCGAAAGCTGGTTTTTCGGGCAATTTTACGAGAATTCCTCCGTTATTAATGAAGTCGTTTATTTGTTCAGCGACAGCATCTTTGACATCTTCCCACTCAACAATATTGTAACGTTCAATAGCGATAAAGTTATCTGCGAGAAGAACTGATTTTACAAAAGGAAGGTAAAAAAGCTGTTGGGCTAGGGGAGAGTTTGCGGCTTCATCGATGTTTTTAAACTGATGTTGTCCGCCGGGTATTGTATGTGCTTGCAACTCAAACTTTAAAATTGTTGGGTTTTGAGTTGATTTAATTATAACATTTTCCATAAAAATTGTAGTATTCTGCAAAATTAACAAAGAAACTACGGTTACTTATTTATATTTGGAGATTTAATAAATCTTTAAGGAAAGCTTAAGGTTTTAGATACAGGTATCGACTAACATTTGGGTATCGCTATGAAAAAATTATTACAATTACTTTTATTTTTTGGATTCATACAAGTAGCAGTAGGTCAGCAGGCTGATGTTGTAGTTTCTGTAACGAACAATCAAATTGTGTATGTTCCTGGGACGGAATTAATTTACACAATAACCGTTTCAAATTTTGGACCCAATACGGCCAATGGCGTTGAGGTTATTAGTCCGCTTCCTGCTGGAATCACCGATGGGTATTATTGGGAAGGAAGTAATAATTCTTCGGGTGCAAATTCGCAAGTTTTTGATCGGATTCGAACGTTACCATCAGGACAAACAGTTACCTACTCCCTGTTTATCGATATTCCGTTAACATATACGGGACCACTAACAGTTTCTGCTACGGCAAATAGTGTCGGAGCTCCGGCACTTACTGCACCGCCTTCTCCGGCATTGCCAGCGGTAGCCGATCCGAATTCGAATTCGAACTCAGCTTCTGATACAGACCAGCAAACGGCCGCTGATATCCAATTAACTTTCACTAATAATAGTAACTATTATACGCCTGGTCAGATAAATTCGTACACGGCTACGGTTACAAATCTCGGTCCTACGCCTGCCTTAAATGTGACTATTTTTTGTGATATTCCGAGTTCAATAGCGCAAACTAATTTTACATGGACTGGTTCAAACGGGAGTTCGGGTAATGCTGTTGCTCTATCAAACTCGATTGCTAGTATGGAAGTTGGAGAAACAGTAACGTATACGATAAACGTTGCGGTTCCTGCAGACTATCAAGGTTTGTTGCAACTTAATACCTCCGTGTTTTCTACTTCTACTGATAATATCCTGAGTAATAATAACGTTACCGAATATGATACTAGGGCGCAAGGAGCAGATATTTTGGTTACCAACACCGATAATTCTTCGAACTACTTTGTTGGTACATCTAGTGTTTACACTTTAACAATTCAGAATCTTGGACCTGAAGTAGCTACAAACGTAGACGTTAGCTTCCCAATTCCTGTGGGAATTTCCACTATGAGTTGGACGGGCAATGCTACAAGTGGAACTGGCTCATTAGTTGATGTGATTAGTAGTTTAGCTGTAGGACAGAGTGTGACCTACCAGGTTACGATTGCTGTTCCATTAGATTTCACAGGAGATTTGGTTACATTTTCAAGTGCTTTGGGCGATCAGACGGATTTGAACTTGCAATGCCTTAGTTGCACAGATATCAATACTGCTGGTGCTGATCTAGTAGCGACTATTACTAATAACCAGACTGTTTTCGTTGGTAGTAGTCAATCGACCTATACTGCAGTAATAACAAATTTGGGTCCACAGGATGCGACTAACGTGCAGGTGATTCAAACATTAACTGGCGCAGCGGAAGTAGTTGCGTGGAATTCGAGTACTGATGAAGCTGGAGCAGATTTGATTAATGATACCATTTCACTGTTGCCCGTTGGAGAATCCGTAACCTATACGATTCAAGTTGCAACCTCGGCAAATGCAAGTGCGGCGATAACTAATACCATAGCGGTATCGTCTGATGTTTCAGATCCCAATCCTAATTGTACAGGCTGCAGTGATACAGATACATTAAAAACGGGAGATATACAGCTTTCGGTTGTAAATGCCCCTACTGGCTACATCAGCGGTATTGTTTCTTCAGGAACTTATACCTTAACCGTAACAAATAATTCTGATGTAACTGTTTTCGATATAAATCTATCAACAGTGGTACCTACTGGCATAACTGCTTATTCGTGGACGTCTAGTTTCGGTACCGGAGGGAATGGAGCTATAAATCAGAATATAATTAGTCTTGGTGCTGGAGAAACTGTAACATATCTTATAAACTATACAATTGGTTCAGCAGCTAACGCATCGATTGTTTTTACAGCAAGTTTAGATGTAAATAGTATAGAGGAAAGCAACCTGGTAAACAACAATGCAAATCTTACCATAGTACCGATAAACAATTCAGACGTACAAATCGTGGTGGCAAATAGCCAAAGTACATACACTAGCCCTTCGACAGTTACATACAGTATTGTTGTCAGAAATAATGGTCCGAAAGCCGCAACAGCTATCCAAGTAAATTTTCCAGTTCCGACAGGCACAACCATCACAGCTTGGAGCGGTAACGCTTCTTCTGGTTCAGGGGCAGTAAATAATACTATTGCTGATTTAGCGGTAGGTGCAACTGTAACGTATCTAGTTACAGTTCAAATTCCGGCGGGCTATTCTGGAAATTTAGTTGCTACAGGTACTATAACTTCTACAAGCATAGATCCACAAATTTCAAATAATACGAGTTCGGATGTTGATTTTCCCTCAGCCAGTATCGCGGATGTAGCCGTCACTGTAACCGATGCAGTTTCACTTTTCTCTCCAGGAGATGCTGTTGAGTATCAGGTAGAAGTTTTTAACAATGGACCTCAAGCTGCGACCAACGTAGCCGTTTTAGTTCTAACGCCTTTAGGTTTTGGCACTGTAACTTGGTCGGGCAATGGCACGAATGGAATAAATGCATTGAATGATGTGATTGCAAGTATACCCGTTGGCGGAAGTGTAACTTATACTTATACAGTACAAACGCTAGCAACTTCACCTAGTGTTTTAGCCGTTCAAGCGACAGTCTCTTCTTCATCAATAGATTTAATAACAACAAATAACACATCCTCTGATTTAAATCAGGTAACAGTAAGTGATGTTTCTGTTTCAATTACGGACGGACAAAGCATTTACACAACTGGAGATACGCTTGTATATACCTTAGTGGTTTCAAACTTAAGTGCAATCGCTGCTTCAAACGTTTTAGTTTTATTTCCAGTACCCACTGGTGCCGTTTCGGTATCATGGGTAGGCAATTCAACGTCTGGGAATGGAGCTATAAACAATACAATAACTTCCCTTGCAGCATACAGTTCGGTTACATATACAGTGACTGTTCAGGTAGATCCTGCTTTTACTCAGACTTTCCTTGCAAGCGCGAGTGCAATTTCAAATCAAGGTGATCCTAATTCGCAAAATAACACAGACGCTGATTCAAATGTTACGTCAAACCCACAGTCAGATGTTCAAGTACAAATCACCGATTCTGGAGCAACATACACCCCGGGTTCACCTACAACATTTGATATCGTAGTAACTAACAATGGACCTCAGGCTGCTACAAACATTCAAGTAAATGTACCAACACCAACCAATGCAACAACTGCCAGTTGGTCTGGAAATAGCACTTCGGGGAACGGTAACTTAATCAATACTATTGCAAATTTAGAAGTAGGACAATCGCTCACATATACTTATACAATTCAAACAAGTATTACTGAAACCGCTGATTTAGTAGTTGTTGCAACGGTTTCACCTCAAACGGCAGATAGCAATGCGAGTAACAATTCTATTTCAGATACAAATTCAGCTTTTGTTTCGGATGTTTCTGTAGTTGTTGATAATTCACAAGTTAGATATGTTACTAATTCAAACACCACTTACACGGTAACGGTCACAAACAATGGTCCGCTAACGGCGACAAATATTCAAGTTAATTTTCCAGCGCCAACGGGTACTTCAACGGTCTCTTGGACTGGTAACGCTGCATCAGGCAGTTCAAATTTATCAGATACTATCGTTTCATTGGCAGCTGGCGCAACGGTTATATACACGGTTACTATAAATGTACCCACAGCTTTTGTATCCCCGTCTTTAGTCGCAACCGCGACAGTTTCGTCTTTTTCAAGTGATCTAAATTCATCTAACAATTCAAATTCTGATGTTGATTTAAGGAATTTAGGATTTGCAGACGTTGAAGTTTCGATTGTTGACAACAGAACATTTTATAGTCCAAACGGTACTGTCACGTATACGGTTCAGGTAACAAACAATGGTATGCAACAGGCAACAGGAATTACCGTGAATGTTCCTTTACCAGCTGGAATAACAGTTGGAAATTGGAGCGGAAATGGGGCTAATGGCAACGGAGCTTTAAATAATTTGATATCTGCTTTACAAGTTGGAGAAACGATTTTCTATACATACACAATAACTACACCTGTAATTGGAGTAAATAATATAGTTTTAAACGCAGCTGTAACATCGGAGTCTACAGACAATAATAATTTAAATAACGTTGCTTCAGATACGAATACTCCACCACTTGCGGATATTTCCATTTCAGTGATTCCGCCATCAAATCCAATCATTGGACAAACGTGCGAGTTTGTTGTTGTTGTTACAAATAATGGACCTCAATCGGCGTCTTCAATTCCTGTAAATTTCACTAATCCTGTCGGGGGAACTTTAGTACGTATTTTAAATGTTGCAACGGGTGCACAAACAACAATTCCGGGGCAATTAAATATACCTGTCTTGGGAGCTGGTTCGAGCATTACATATATTGTAACAGCACTTGTATCTGCTAATAATTCTGGTTCAATTTCCTATTCTGCTACAGTAGGTGCGCCCTTGCTTGGACTTGATTCCGTGTTGGGCAATAATAGTTCAGCAGCTTCTGCAGTAACATTGCCAGCTGGCTTTACAAACGACATCTCAGTTGTTATTTACGACTTTACGTCGAATTTTATTCCGGGGCAACCTTTAACCTATCAAGTAACAGTTCAAAATGTGGGACTAAATGCTGTCAACCAAGTTCAGCTAGCTAGTAATTTACCTCAAGGTATTACCACGGGAAGTTGGACGGGCAATAGTACTTCGGGGACAGGTGCGCTTAATAATACGATAACAAACTTAGCCGCGGGTCAATCGATTACCTATACGTTTACAATTCAAGTTCCTGCAAATTTTTCACAAACAACCAATTTGGTTTACACCGTAAATGTTTCTACAGCTACCGATGATAACCCAGCGAATAACAATGCTACTGATGTCAATATTCCTCGGCCTTTTGCTGATTTATCGATTTTAAAAACAGATAATAAAACAACATTTGC
Source organism: Flavobacterium sp. (assembly GCF_027490375.1). GTDB lineage: Bacteria > Bacteroidota > Bacteroidia > Flavobacteriales > Flavobacteriaceae > Flavobacterium. The sequence goes on along the minus strand of NZ_JAIXYH010000029.1, from coordinate 2,991 downwards.
AGAAACGCGTTTTGTTGACGATAAAATCGGAGATGCAGTGCCTGGCTTTACGATTACAGAATTTAATGAATACACAATTACTGTCATTAATAATGGGCCATCAGATGCGGTCAATATCTCTGTAATTGATTTATTGCCCGCTAATCCAATCTCAACTAATACACAAATAGTTTCTTCTGATATGACTTGGACCGGTCCGAATGGAACCTCGGGTACGGGAACCATGATTAGTAATTTACCTGTATTGGCTGCTGGTGGCGTTGCCGTTTACACCATTAAAGTGCGGATTCCTGCAAACTATAATATCAATACAACTAGTAATTTTACCAACACAGCATCTGTAGTTAGCGATACGCAGGATGGTAACATTTCCAATAATATAAGTACCGACGTTAATACGCCAGCATCGAGATTTATTTTGGTTGAGAATGATCCAATAAAGTATTCAGCGAATGGTCAGTTAAGTGGTCTCGCAGAGGGTTTTGTTCAGAACGTTTTAGTCCGGTCTAATTGTGCAGAAACGAGTAACTGGCAGTTGTCAAGCGGTCCAAATCCTTTGAATTACTCTGTTGGTTATTTTAATAGAAGAAATTCAGACTTTCCGATAAAAGACGGTATCGTTTTGGTTTGCGGTAATGCTATGGATCCTAATGGTGCGGCAGGACCAAACGCTGCTATTGTAGATGGAGGAGTTTGGGCTGGCGACACTGATTTTAACCCCGGTTTTATGGTTCCGCCAGTTGGTATACCCGCAAATACGACCTTTGATGCAGCCTTTCTTAAATTTAATTTTGTGCCGTCGACAGATAAGCTAAAGTTCAATTTTGTTTTCGCTTCGGAGGAATATAGTCAGAACAATTTTGAGTGTACTTATTCCGATGTATTTGCATTTATTTTAACGGACCTTACCGCTGGAGGACAGCCTAAAAATCTCGCAGTCATTCCAAATACGACTATACCTGTAAAAGTAACCACTATCCACTTACCGGGTTGCGATGGAGGCCAGAATCCACAGTGGTTTGGAAGATACAACTTTAGTCCAACAGATGCGAATATTGCAGCGAATGCGGCTATTAACTTTAATGGTCAAACGCGTATTATGCAGGCGCAAGGCGAGGTTATACCTGGACACCAGTATTCCATCAAACTGGTAATAGCAAACCAAGCAGATTCTAATTTGGCATCAGCAGTATTTATTGAGGGAGGAAGTTTTGATTTTGAGGCCCAAGTTCAAGATCCCGACGGATTGTCTGATTTGTCGGCAGCGGTAAATCCAGTTTGTAATGCCGAGTCAAGGTTATTGAGCTATGGAGATACACCATTCCCAAATGCTTCTTATAGTTGGTTAAAAAATGGAGTAAAGATTGAAGGCGCTAATACATATCAACTTGAAGTTTCTGAAAGCGGTGTATACACAGGTGTAATTACCTATACTTCGGGTTGTAAGAAAAGCGATGATATCGTAGTGGATTTTCTATCTCCACTTCCTACTCTAGAACCAAAAGATGTGACTTTGTGCTCCTTGGCAGGGTCAACCGCAACATTTAACATGGAGCAAAATGCATATATCTTAAATGGTTTAAATCCACTCAACTATGATATTTCTTATGCATTAGATTTGCAATCGGCAATAGACTTTGGACCAAACTTAATTAACAATCCGACTAATTTTCAGGTTCCAGTAGCCGAATTGCCAAAATCTATTTGGGTAAAAGTTTTTGATCAAAACTCATCAACCGCTTGTGCTAAATACAGCGAAATAATATTAGATGCTTTTATTCCTAGTGGCAGTATTTCATACAATGATCCCACAGGTTGTGCTGATACGCCTACTTTTTCACAAGTCACTATGAGTGCAGACCTAGAACCTGGAGGAATTTTCTCTGCTACTCCAGCTGGATTGTCTATAAATCCAGGTACTGGTGAAATTGATTTCGAAAACAGTTTTGCCTCTACTACACCTTATCAAGTTATTTATACTGTTATTAAAGGAGATTGTCCTCCTTATGTTACTGCTCCAGTTGAAGTGACTGTTGGAACATGTTGTGCAACAACAGTTCCGGCGGATTTTAGTACTTGTTATCAAGAGCCCATATCAATAGTTGCTAATAGTGACAAGCCAGCGGCAACGTTTTCTTGGGAAGGACCAGACGGTTTCACAGCTACAGGTTCAGCAATTACCGATAATAGAATTCTATCTCCAGGGGAATATACTTATACTGCAACCGCTTCGGTAAACGGGATTCCGTGTGATCCCGATTCAATCGTCGTAACTGTACTTCCAGAAGTTATAGCTCAAATAGTACCTAACAATTTTACGGTCTGTTTAGGAAGTAATACTGCCGTACAGTTCCAAGGATTAGCAGGAGCAACCATAACATACAATGTTGACGGTGGTCCAGATCAAACAGCTGTTTTAGATTCCAGCGGACTGTTTGAAATAAGCTTCACTAATGTAACTACTCCTTTTACTGTTAACTTGACCAAAGTTGAATTAATTACTTCGATAGTTTGTTCTCTTCTTGGAACACCGATTTTAGATACCGTTACAGTTTCAACTGGTGCACCAACTGCTACAATCGGTTCTCCTAATCCAGTTTGTGAGGGCAGTACTGGAACAGTCTTAGTTTCTGCAACTCCAAATACGACTGTTAATTATGAGTATCAGAATTTATTTAGCACTCAAAATGGATCGGTAACAATTGATAGTAGTGGGCAAGGAATCATTTCACTGTTTAATTTAACTTCTAATACTACAGTTAACTTGTTGAGCGTTGCAACATCCGACACTCCGCCTTGTACGGCTACTATCACGGGTCAATCTGCCGTTATCGTTGTTAATCCAACGCCAGTGGTTACACAGTTTCCCGCGAGCAATAACAATGTTTGTGCAGGCGATCCGTTTAACTTACTAATTTCGGGTACTGCCAACGCTACGGTTACACTTTCGGATGGTACTTCTTCAACTCCTGTACTTTTGGATGCAGCAGG